>NZ_AHJE01000043.1 GCF_000243095.1 Cupriavidus basilensis OR16
AACCGCCCGCTCACCCAGCAAATGCTGCAACGTAGTAAGCAGCTCATCCTCGTTATACGGCTTGCCCAGATAAACATTGACCCCAATCTCGGCCGCATAACGCCGATGCTTCTCCGCCGTGCGCGAAGTAATCATCACCAACGGCATATGCGCGGTCCGGCTATCCGCCCGCACGTTGCGCGTCAGGTCAAACCCATCCATGTGCGGCATCTCGATGTCGACCAGCATCGCGTCCGGCATCACCTCCTGCAACTGCCGCAACGCATCCACGCCATCGCGCGCCAGCACCACCTGGTAGCCAGCCCGGGTCAGCAAGCGATGCGTGACCTTGCGCACGGTCAGTGAGTCGTCGACCACCATGATGGTGGGCTGCGTGCCCAGCCCTTGCACCGGTGCCGCACCGCCCTGCGAGAATTCGGCCACCGCACCCAACGCCGGCTGCTGCGCCGAATTCGGCAGATATGGCAGATCGGCAAGCTGCGGGCGGGCCAGCTCGCCGCGTTCGCGCACGAAGCGCTGCGCCAGCACCACCGGGTTATAGATCAGCACGATCTCGCCATCACCCAGCGTGGTCGCGCCGGCAATGCCCTCCAGGCGTGCCAGGTGCGGGCCGATGTGCTTGACCACCACTTCGCGGTTGCCGATCACTTCGTCCACGTGCACGGCGATACGCTCGGCGCCGCTGCGCACCACGACCACGGGCGAATACTTCTTGCCCGCGGCCACCGCAGGCATTTCTTCCAGCAGCGCGCCGAGGTAGTGGAACGGCACCGCGCCGCCGGGCACGTCGAGGCTGCCTTGGTTGTAGGCTTCGAGCAGGCCTTGCGAGCGCAGTTGCTGAACCTGGTCGATCATGCCGCTGGGGATGGCGAACGGCCTGCCGCCCAGCGTGACCAGCAGCACTTGCGTGATGGCAGTCGTCAGCGGCAGGTGCACGGTGAAGCGGGTGCCTTGCCCGGGTTGCGTGGCCAGCGCGATGCGCCCGCCCAGCGCCACGGTCTCGGCGCGCACCACGTCCATGCCGACGCCGCGCCCTGCCAGCTCCGACACCGTATCAGCGGTGCTGAAGCCCGGGGCGAAGATCATCTCGGTAAGGCGGGCATCGCCCGCGTCGTCGTCCGGCGCCAGCAGCTCGCGCTCGATGGCGCGCGCGCGGATGCGCGCAAGGTCCAGGCCGCCGCCATCGTCCACGAAGTGCAGCACCACCTCATTGCCTTCCTGCTGTACCTCCAGCGTGAGCGCGCCGGTGGCGGGCTTGCCGGCGGCGCGGCGCATGTCGGCTAACTCGATGCCGTGCACCACGGCATTGCGGATCAGGTGCTCGATCGGGCCGGCCATGCGGTCCAGCACGGAGCGGTCGACCTCCACGGTGCCACCCTTGATCAGTAGGCGCACTTCCTTGCCGGTCTCGCTGGCGGCCTGGCGCGCCACGCGATACAGGCGCTCGGCCAGCGCATCGAACTGCACCATGCGCGCCTGCATCAGGCTGCGCTGCAGGCCGCGCGTGAGGCGGGCCTGCGCGTCGAGGTCGCCAGCGGCGCGGTCGAAGCCGCGCTGCAGGTTTTGTTCGACGGTGGCCACGTCGTTGACCGACTCGGCCATCATCCGCGTCAGTTCCTGGAAACGCGTGAAGCGATCGAACTCGAGCGGATCGAACTCGACCGCGTGCTGGGCATCGGCGGTACGCGAGGCCATCTGCGACTCAGCCTGGATCTCGATCTCGCGCAACTGGCCGCGCAAGCGCGCCACGTTGTCGTTGAGCTCGCCCAGGTAGCTGCGCATCGCGTCCAGCTCGCTCTCCAGCCGCGCGCGCGTCGCGCCGACTTCGCCAGCGTCGGTGATCAGCGTATCGAGCGTACGGGCCTGCACCCGCACCAGCGCGCGCTGGCGTTCGGCGGCATCGGTGGCAGGCGCCAGCCCGGCAGCAACGGCGGGCACGGGCAGCGATAGCGATGCCCCGGCCACCGGCATGGGCGCGGCGCGCAGCCACGGCTGCACGGTGGCGCTCGCCGGCAAGGCGTGGCCGGCGTCACCCGCGTGCGGCGCGTCTTGCGCGGACGCAGGCACGGGTTCGGCCGCCATCGTCCCCTCGTCCGGCACGCTGTTCTGCCCGGTCTTGGCGTTGATCAACTCGGGATCGTCCACCGGCAGCAAGCGGCCGGCCTGCAGCGCCTCGCTATGCGCGAGGATGCGGTCGTACCAGGCGTACAGGCGCACGAACAGGACCGGCCCGACGCGATCGGCACGCACGCCGGCATCGAGCAGGGTCTCCATCTCGTGAGCGGCTTGTCCCAGCGCCATGGCGCCGGCCATCCGGGCGCTGCCCTTGAGCGTGTGCAGCGCGCGCAGGATCAGGCCGGCGTGGCTGGCATGCTCGCCGTCGCCGCAGGCCGTTTCCCAGCCGCGCAGCAGCTTGCCCAGTTCCGGCAGGCTGCCGTGCGCCTCTTCGAGGAAAATCTCGACCAGCGCCGGATCGAGGGCTTCTTGCGCGGCCTCGGCCGCTTCCTCTTCCGCGCTTTGCGTCATAGCGGGAGCCGCTTGCACGTCCGCCGCATGCAGCGGCGTGACATTGGCATCGTGCAGCATGCCGCTGTTGGCCGCGCCCGGCAGCTTGCCGAACAACTGCGCAACCGGCGCGTCCTCCGCCTCGGCCAGCAACTCCACTGCCGGCAGCGCCAAGCGCGGGCGCACCATGGCGCGCTCGCCAAGCTCCAGCAGGCTGCGGCAAAGCGCATCATCGGCGGCTGGCCAGATGCTCGCGGCAAACTGGTGCAGCATGCCGCGCACGCGCTCCACCGCCTGCTCCAGCAAGCGGAAGTCGCCGGGATGCATCGCCACCGGTTGTGCGCCAAGCTGCAGCATCAGGCGCTCAAGCGCCTCGGCAATGGCGCGTACCGGCTCCAGGCCGACCGTGGAAGCGCTGCCTTGCAAGGTATGCGCGACGCGCAACGCCAGCTCGCTCGGGCAGGGACGGCCCTCATGGCGCCACTCCGAGAGATCGGTGGCGAACTGGCGGATGAGGTCGTCGGCTTCCTGCAGGTAGACGTTGTAAAGCGGCAGGCTGATGCGCACCGGGCCGATCACCTTGAAGTGGTCGTTTTCCTCGGCTGGCGTGCTGGCAAAGCGGAACGGAATGACCTTGGCCTCCCCGGCCACGGTGTTGTCTTCCTCGGCCTCGGCCGCGTGCTCCGCATCCTGCGCCGTTGGCTGGAGCCCTGATACTGATACTGATACTGATAGCAAGTCCAGCAGGACCGGGCCGGGGCGCGCGCCTCGGCAATCCACAGGTTCATCACCTGCTCGATCGCCCAGGCCGCCTCGCCATAGCGATGCAGGCCCACCATCCGGCTGGATCCCTTCAGCGTATGGAAGGCGCGGCGCAGGCGGCTGATGGTATCGGCATCGTCCAGCGCGGGGAGGCCGCCGCCGAGATCGTTGGCGACCTCGCCCAGCACCTCGACCGCCTCCGTCAGGAAAATATCCAGCAGCTCCGCATCGATGGCGGCGGTGTCGGCCGCAGCCGGCATCGCCGCCGCAGGGGCGGGCGCTGGCGTGCCGGGCGCGCCGGACGGCAGCGCATCGGCCAGCGCCACCACCAGGCGTTCGGCCGCGCCGTGGGATCCGGCGAGCCAGGCATTGAGCTGCGTGGTGGCTTCGCCGGCCTGGCGGCGCAAGCCGGCGGCGTCGTCGATGGCAGCCTGCTCGTTCATGGCCTGCAGCGCGGCGCGCAGCGCCTTCACCTCGGGCGCATCCGCGGCGGCCGGATGGCGGACCGCATCGTTGGCCGCCGCGCGCGCCTTGGCTAGCAGCGTCGCATGGGAAACTGCGCCGCCCGTCTCTTCTTGTGCGGCAACGTCGGCGGTTTCGCCGTGCGCGTCCGCCGCCGCGGCGCGGCCAAATGCCAGCGCATCGATAAAGGCATGCACGACACCCAGTTCGCCGGCAATCGCGGCCAGGCGGGCAGCGCGCCCGCTCACCGCATCGGCAGCGCTGGCGGCGTCGCCTGCAATCTGCGAGGCGCGGGCGCCAGCGAGCCAATCCAGCGCAGGCATGACGCGCTCCAGTGCCGCCGCCACCGCAAGCGCATCGGCCTGCAGTGCTTCCGGCAGCGCGCCGGCCTCGCGCAATCCATCGAGCGTGGCGGCGAGTGCCGCGAACGCGCGTTCGGCGTCGCGCAGATGCGCACCGGCTTCGGCACGGGCGGCATCGCGGTCATAGGCATCGAGCCAGGATTCGCCGCTGTCGAGGTGGCCGCGCAGTTGCGTCACCGCGGCTTCGCGCAGGCGTTGCGCGCGGGCCTGGTCCACCATCTGCGCCAGCCAGCGCGGTACTTGCGCAGTTGCCTCGCCGCGGCTGCGCGCGCCAAGGTACACGGTCAGTTCCTCACAACGCCGCGCGAACTCAGCCGCCGCTGCGTGTCCGGTGCTGCCATGCACGCGCCATGGCAATGCCAGTGCCCGCCCCAGGAACAAGGCGATGGCGCCGGCGCCGAAAGGATCGCCGGCACCGGGGCTGAGCTGTAGCGCGGCAGGCGCCGCGGCATCCAGGCAGCGCAGCAGGGCCGGCTGCGCCAACGGCTGCGCGGCTTCGGCCAGCACGGCCAGCGCGTTGTGCCATTCGCCATGATCCGGGCCGGTGGCGGCGGCCCGCTCGAGCGCGGTGGCCGCCTGCTGCAGGTTGCGGGTATCGATCGGATCGAGCCAGCCGTAATAGCGCACGCGAAAATCGGCATGCACCGCGGCATGCGCCGCGTCGATGCGGAATGCTTGCAGGCATTCGCGAATGGCGGAACGCAGCACCAGCACAGGCGCGCTCTGCGGTTCGTGCGCGGGCGGCGTGCCGCTGGTGGTGACCAGCAGGTATACGGCATCGTTGAGCAAGGCCTGCGGCACCCGCAGCACCTGCCCTTGCAGGTACTGGCGCAGCAGCAGGTGGCTCGGCCCGCCAGCCGCTTGGCCAGCAGGTCCGAGGGCAGCAGGCCGTGCGCCAGCGCGCCGAACACCAGCGCCAGCACATGCCACACGCCGCGGTCCGGATGGTCGGTGGCGCGGCGCAGTTCCTGCTCGCTCGCGCGGACATCCTCCAGCGCGGACTCCAGCGGCAGATAGGCCTCGTGCAGCAGGCTCGGCTCAGTGCACGGCACCGGCAGGCGCAGCGCCTTGAGCAACGCGGCCTCGAAGCGCTGGCGTGCGCGCGTGACCGTGGACGCCATGCGCATCGGCAGCAGGATGCCGGGCAGCATCTGCAGTTCGTCCACCCACAGGTCGGCGGGATGCACGCGGTCTTCGCCCAGGCGGCCCAGCACATCGGCGTAGGAACAGAACAACCGTACCGGGTCTTCCTCGTCGCCGACCATCAGGTCGTCGACGTACTCGGCCAGCGCCTGCACGCCCAGGCGGAATGTGGCCAGCGTGCGCGCGTCGGCGGGCACGGCGCCGCCATCGATGGCTTCCAGCAAGCGGCGCAGCGCCTGGCAAAACGGATCGACTCCGCGCAGGCCGACGATATGCACCGCGCCGGCGGCCTGGTGCAGATGCTGGCCGGCCAGGCGCAGCGAGGTGGTGTCGCGTGCGCCGAGCGCCTCGGGCGCCTGCTGCACTTCATCGACATAGTGGCCCAGCTCGGCCGCGGCATCGTCCAGCGCGGCGCGCAGGCTCGGCGCCAGCCAGGCCAGCACGGAAAGATCGCGCGCCACCGGGGCGGCAGGGTTCCTGGCCGGGACGGCCAGCTCGGCGGACAGGTCCGGCGAAGGGATCGGCGCCAGCGGATCCGGCACGGCCGGATCGGTGCCGGCGGCCTCGCGCGAGACAGGGAAATTCAATGACATGGCTGCTTCCAATGCGTCCAATGCGTCCAATGCGGTGGCGCCGGTCCGTGGCCCGCATCCGCGCGGGCTCGCGTTGAACACCAATGCTGACTGGTCAGGCGATCTTGAATCGCAGCACCGAGTTGCGCAGCTCTTCGGTCAGCAAGGTCAACTGGCGCACCGAGAGTGCTGTCTGGCGCGTGCCGGACGAGGTCTGCTCGGTCACCAGCAGGATCCCTTCGATATTGCGCGCCACCGCGGTCGCCAGGCCCGCCTCGTGCGAGGTGGTCTGCGAGATCTGCTCGATCAGCTCGGCGAGCTGGCGCGACACGCGGCCGATCTCCACCAGCGCGGCGCCGGCGTTGTCCGACAGCTTGGCCCCTTCCACCACACCCTGCGTGCTGCGCTCCATGGCGTGCACCGCGTCCTGCGTGTCGGTCTGGATGGTGCGGATCAGCGCCCCGATCTGCTTGGTCGCCTCGCCGGAGCGCTCTGCCAGCCGCTGCACTTCCTCGGCCACCACCGAGAAGCCGCGCCCGGCTTCGCCGGCCGACGCGGCCTGGATGGCCGCGTTCAGCGCCAGCACGTTGGTCTGCTCGGTAATGTCGGAAATCAGCTCGACGATTTCACCGATCTCCTGCGAGGATTCGCCCAGGCGCTTGATGCGCTTGGAGGTGTCCTGGATCTGCTCGCGGATGTCGTTCATGCCGACGATGGCGTTCTGCACCGCGTGCTGCCCCTGCTCGGCCGCAGCCAGCGAGGCGCGCGCTACGTTGGCGGATTCCGCCGCGCCGCGCGAAACCTGCGTGATGCGGTCGGCCATCTCCACCACCGATTCGCCGGTCTGGCGGATCTGGCGCGATTGCTCTTCCGAGGCCGCGACCAGCTCGGTGGAGGTGTCCTGCACCTGGCCCGATGCCTGCGTCACCTCGCCGGCGGTCTGCTGCACCCGGCCGACCAGTTCGCGCAGTTCTTCCACGGTGTAGTTCACCGAGTCGGCGATGGCGCCGGTGATGTCCTCGGTCACGGTGGCCTGCTTGGTCAGGTCGCCGTCGGCGATGTCCTGCAGTTCGTTCATCAACTGCAAAATGGCCTTCTGGGTCGCGTCGTTATTGCGCTTTTCGTCCAGGCGGCGGGCTTCCGCCTCGCGCTCGCGGGCCTCGGCTTCGAGCGTACGGGCGCGCGAGTCGCGCAGGTACAGCGCGGCCAGGCCGGCCAGGAACAGCAAGGTGAGCAAGGCCGAGACAATGGTGGCGCCCAGCGTCAGCGGACGCATGCGCGCGCCTTCGGCATAGGCGGCCTGCAGCGCGGAGAGCTCACCGCGCAGTGCCTCGTTGTCGTTGAAGATCTGCTGCTGCGCGCGCTTGGCGGCGATCAGGCCGGGCAGGTTCTGCAGGATGGTCTGGGTGGTCTTCTGCACCGCGTCGAAACGTTGCGAGAGCTGCTGCAGGTAGCCGCGGGTTTCGGCATCTCCCGCCGCCGACAGCCGCAGCGCTTCGCTGCCGTTCATCAGGCCATCCAGGGTTTCGCGGAAGGTATTGGTGTCCTTGCCAAGCAGGAACGCGGTTTCCGGGTTGACGCCTTCGCCCGCCAGGAACTCGTTGAGGTTCTTGCCCAGGCGCTGCGTCAGCATCACCAGCTGCGCGGAGGCGGCCACCTCGCGCGAGTTGGCGCCGCTTTGCAGCTTGATTGCCGCCACCTGTTCCGCGCTCTCCAGCAGTTCGGGGTTGGAGGCGTTGAAGATCTGCAGCGTCTGGCCGATGGTGGTCAGGGTGGGCTGCTGGGCCAGCACGTCGCCCGCGCTTTTCTCGGTGCGCAGCCAGGATTCCATGGCTTTTTCAAGCAGCGGCGCGGCGGCCGCGCCGGTCGCGCGCACGTGCTTCGCCTCGCTGCCGTCCTTCAGCGCCTGCAAGTCGCCCGCGAGCTCGCTCTTGGACTGGCGCAGCTGCGTGAACGCCTGCGCATTGCCCAGCAGCGCCACCGGCACCGCCTTGGCCAGGCGCTGCGAGTGCATCAGCATGTCGCCGGCGATCTCGATCTGCGCCGCGCCGTTGTTGGCTTCGCGGTTATCGAAATACACCGACGCCAGCAGCGCGGCCAGCGACAGCACCACGCCGGCGGTCAGCGCGCGCTGCTGGCTGGCAAACGGGATACGGGACAGCCGGCCAGAGAGGGTCTCGGCCGGGGTGCTGCGCGTGCTGGGCGCGGTTGCGGCGCCTGCCGCCATTTCGGCGGCACCGGCCGCCGGCGCCTGGCGACCCAGGCTGAACATCTTGAAACCCATAGCACCCTCTGTCCGTTATTTTTTGAATTTGATTTGTCGCCGCGCCATCGCTAGCCTGCCCGCGCCGCGCGCCGCGCTCAGGCAGCCTGCCGGCCCACCTGCAGGAAGGCCGGCGACGCCAGCAGCCTGCGCACGTCGAGCACCTGCCAGTCGCGCCCGTCGCGATCGGCAAAACGCGCGCCCTCCCAGTCCGCAGCCGCCTCTGGCCCCGCCGGCAGCGCGTTAGCCGCTTCCACCGGCAACGACAGGTCGCCCGCATGGCGCAGCCCGATCACGCGCGTGGCAAGGATGCCGCAGGCACGCTCCACCTGGCGCGACAGCACCACGATCTTGCTGCCTGGCTGCAGCGCGGTGGCTCCCTCGCCGCAGAACAGGCCGAAATCGATCACGCCCAGCAGGCTGCCGCGCGCGTTCACCAGCCCCGTGTACCAGGACTGCGTGAGCGGCACGCGGCTGGGCTGGCGCATCTCCAGCACCTCTCCCGTCTCCGGCAACGGCAGCAGCCAGTGCCGCTGTCCCACCTGCAGGCCAAGGAAACTGTCCACCGCCGGCAGGTTGCGCGCCTCGCGCAGCCGGCGGGCCAGCATGGCCTGGTAATCCTGCAGCCGGGTCTGGCGGGCACGAAGATCCTGGCGCGGCGCGGTCATGGTCGGGTTCCGGTGAGAAGGCAAGGATGGGCTCGGGTGCAAGCGGGCGGGAAACCGGCGCGCGGCTCAGTGCGCCAGCGCGGCGATCTTGGTCAGCAGCTCTTCGCCGTTGACCGGCTTGACCACGTAGTCGGCCGCGCCCTGGCGCATGCCCCAGATGCGGTCGGTGTCCAGGCCCTTGCTGGTGCACATGATCACGGGGATATCCTTGAAGCGGTCGTCGCGCTTGATCGCACGGGTCGCCTGGTAGCCGTTCTGGCCGGGCATCACCACGTCCATCAGGATCAGGTCGAAGGCTTCTTTCTCGAGCCGGGCGAAGGCCTGTTCGCTATTGCCGGCCACCGAGACCTTGAAGCCCCTCTTGCCGAGCAGGTCGGACATGAACAGCGCTTCGGTGGGGGAGTCGTCGACGATAAGGATTTTGCTGATAGTCATGATGAGTATTCCTTGAATTGCGCTCAAGCCGGCAAGGGGCTGGCCACGGCAGCGGCACGTGGCACGCAGGCGTCTACCGCCTGCAGCAGCGACTCACGGGTAAATGGCTTGGCGAGATGGTCTTGCGCGCCGACCAGGCGGCCGCGCGAACGGTCGAACACGCCGTCGCGGGAGGACAGCATGATCACCGGGATGGCATGGAATCGGGGGCTCTTCTTGATGAGGGCGCAGGTCTGGTAACCGTCCAGGCGCGGCATCAGGATGTCGCAGAAAATCAGGTCCGGATGCATGTCGCCGACCTTGGCGAGTGCCTCGAAGCCGTCTTCGGCCAGCAGCACCTGGCAGCCGGCCTGGGACAGGAATATCTCGGCGGTGCGGCGGATGGTGCTGGAATCGTCGATGACGAGCACCTTGCGGCGCGCAGGCGCAGCAGCGCCGCTGGCACCGGCGCCAGCTTCGACCGCGCCGCTGACCTCGGCGTTGACCCTAATACCTTCTTGTAGTTGAGCGACCCGCATCTCGTTCCCGCGACCAGCGTGCTTCCCTGACGGAAACGCCGGCATTCACTTGAGAACTTCCGCGCAAGGCAGCCTGGCCGCCCCGACGGACCCCCGAAACAAAACGATCTATTCCCGAAAACACGCCGGCCGGAAAGTCCCGGTGCCCGGCAAACGGCGGCGCGTGGTACCCGCGCCTGCCGCAGTCCACCCCCCAAAGGGTGGATTTTCAAATTTGAAACAGAGTGTGACAAGTCGCCGTGGGGCCGTCAATCCGGAATCTCGGGCAGCCCCCGGCGATCTGTCGCATCGACGCGACGCGCCACGGCGGGCCGAGGCCCCAAACGGAGTCGTCACGGTCGCGTCATGGTGGCGCGTGGCCGGATCGCGCCATCCCGCCTGTGTCCCGCCTGTGCCGGCTGGCGACACCGCGCATCTAGCGTTGCTTTCCAGCAACTCCCGCAACCCTGGACAATGTCAGAGCGCCACCATCTCGAAATCTTCCTTGCGCGCACCGCATTCCGGGCAGGTCCAGTTGATGGGCACGTCTTCCCATTTGGTGCCGGGGGCAATGCCGTCTTCGGGCGCGCCGGTAGCTTCATCGTAAATCCAGCCGCAGATCAGGCACATCCAGGTCTTGTATTCCATAACGGTCCAGTCACTCTCCATTAAAATTCAGGGCCAGATGGTACCGAATCGGCGCCGCCGGCGCCAGCCGGGCAAGCAGGATTCGGGCCAAATACGCCGTGTTCGCGCACGTTACCGCGTAAATGCCTCGCATTTGAGTCTTTTTGCCGGCATCTTCAATGTAACTTGCTGCCTGTTAGAACGCGTTTCTCCCGCTTTTGATTTCACGCAAAGCCATGTCTCGTAACCAGCAGCTCTTCGACCGCGCACAGCAAACCATCCCGGGCGGCGTCAATTCGCCCGTGCGCGCCTTCCGCTCGGTGGGCGGCACGCCCCGCTTCATCACGCGCGCCGAGGGCGCTTACATGTGGGACGCCGACGGCCAGCGCTACATCGACTATATCGGCTCCTGGGGCCCGATGATCGTCGGCCATGCCCATCCGGTGCCCTCGATCGAACAGGTACGGCTGGTCTCCTCCGGCACCGAAGCCACCATGAGCGCGCTGCGCCTGGCGCGCGGCTTCACCAGGCGCGACCTGATCGTGAAGTTCGAGGGCTGCTACCACGGCCACGCCGACAGCCTGCTGGTCAAGGCGGGCTCCGGCCTGCTGACCTTCGCCGACACCACCAAGAACGCGCCCTCCTCGGCCGGGGTGCCCGCCGACGTGACCAAGCACACCATGGTGCTGGAGTACAACAACGTCGAGCAGCTCGAGCAAGCCTTCATCAAGCACGCCGATGAGATCGCCGCGGTGATCGTGGAGCCGGTGGCCGGCAACATGAACCTGGTGCGCGCGAACGACGCCTTCCTGCAAGCCATGCGCTCGCTGTGCACCAAGCACGGCGCCGTGCTGATCTTCGACGAGGTGATGACCGGCTTCCGCGTGGCGCTGGGCGGCGCGCAGGCGCACTACGGCATCACGCCGGACATGACCTGCCTGGGCAAGGTCATCGGCGGCGGCATGCCGGCGGCGGCCTTTGGCGGCCGGCGCGACATCATGGCCTGCCTGGCGCCGCTGGGCGCCGTGTACCAGGCCGGCACGCTGTCGGGCAACCCGCTGGCGGTGGCGGCCGGGCTGACCACGCTCAAGCTGATCCAGGCGCCGGGCTTCTACGACCGCCTGGCCGCGCAAACCCGCAAGCTGGCCGACGGCCTTGCCGCGGCGGCGGTTGATGCCGGCGTACCGTTTGCGGCGGATGCCATCGGCGGCATGTTCGGCCTGTACTTCCGCGAGGGCGTGCCGGGCAGCTTCGCTGAAGTCACGCAGTGCGATACCGCGCGCTTCAACCGCTTCTTCCACGCCATGCTGGATGCCGGCGTCTACCTGGCGCCGTCCGCCTATGAGGCAGGCTTCGTCTCGGCGCAGCATGACGACGCGATCCTCGCCACCACCATCGAGGCTGCCCGCAAGGCCTTCGCGGCCTAAGGATCCACCGGACCCGTCAAGCCCGCCGGCTTAGCCGAGCAGTTCGGGAGCGGCCGCGCCGAGTCGCTCGCAGGCACTTGCCAGCGCCGCCTCCAGGGCGGCGCTGGCGGGCGTCATCGGCGCGCGCAACTCGTTGCGCAGCCAGCCCTCGCGCGCCAGCATGGCCTTGAGCGGGCCCGGATTGGGCTCGGCAAACAGCAGCTTGATCATCGGCATCAAGGCATGGAAAAGCCGGCGCGCCTGGTCAAGCCGCTGCCCGGCCACCGCCTGCGCCAGCGCGGCGAACAATTCCGGATAGAGATGGGCTGACGCGGTGATCGCGCCCGTGCCGCCCAGGCACAACGTGCCCAGCACCTGGTGATCCTCGCCAGCCAGCACGCTCAAGCGAGCGTCGGCAATGACGGCTTGCGTGCCGTGGTAATCGCCGCCGCAATCCTTGATGGCGCGGATGTTTGGATGGGCCGCCAGCGCCAGGATGGTTGCCGTCTCCAGCTTCACGCCGGTCCGGTAGGGAATGTCGTACAGCACCAGTGGCGCGGCGGCGCTGTCGGCCAGGGAGCGGAAGTAGTCCAGCAGGCCGGCCTGCGACGGACGGACGTAGTAAGGCGCGGGCGCCAGCAAGCCGGCCAGCGGCCGCTCAGCCAGCCGGCGCACACGCGCTTGCACCTGCCTCAGCTGGCTCCCCGCCACGCCCATCATGACCGGCAAGTTGCCAGCGCTGGCCAGCACGGTATCCAGCACGGCCAGTTGCTCGGCCTCGTCGAGCGCAGCCGCCTCGCCGGTGCTGCCGCACACCACGATGCCGGCGATGCCGCTGCCGGCATAGCGCGCCACCAGTCGGGCCAGCGCGGAAAAATCGACCGCGCCGTCGGCAAAGGGCGTGACCAATGGCAGCCAGAATTCCGGAAAAAACCTGTTGTGCTTGCGGATCGTGCTGGGCTTGTTGGGGTTGTTGGGGTTGTTGGTCCTGATCTACTGCTTGCATCGAATCACCTCCGTCGCTCATCTGACGGCAGCAGCGCCCCGGTCAGATGAGCGGCTGTTTTTTGGCTTTGGCGCGCGCCGGCACCTGCCGCTGCGAGGCAGGGCAAACAGGTGCGGAGATCAACGAAAAAGCGCGCATTGCAGGTTGGAGCTGGTTGAGGCTGGTTGCGGCGCCGTATCGCGGCGCATGGCAGAAACGACAATCTACCGGGGCAGCCGGCCTGCCGTCAACTGCACCCCGGCCGATTCGCTTGCGCCGGCTTGCCCCTGCGCTACACTGGGGACTCCACGAATTCCGGAGTCCTCGATGCGCGCATTCCCTTCCCTGTCCCTGTCCTCCGGGCGCTCTGTCTTGCGCTGGCTCATGCTGGCCCTATGCGCCAGCCTGCTGTCCGCTTGCGGGTACAACGACTTCCAGGCCAAGGACGAGACCGTCAAGGCGGCCTGGGGCGAGGTGATCAACCAGTACCAGCGCCGCGCCGACCTGATCCCCAACCTGGTCAACACGGTCAAGGGCTATGCCACGCATGAGCGCGAGACGCTGGAGGCCGTGACCAAGGCCCGCGCCGCGGCCACCAGCATCCAGGTCTCGCCCGAGACCCTCAACGACCCCGAAGCCTTCAAGCGCTTCCAGCAAGCCCAGGGCGAGCTGAGCGGCGCGCTGTCGCGCCTGCTGGCGGTGTCGGAGAACTATCCGCAGCTCAAGGCCGATGCGTCGTTCCGCGACCTGCAATCGCAGCTCGAAGGCACCGAAAACCGCATCACCGTGGCACGCCAGCGCTATATCACCGCGGTGCGCGACTACAACGTCCTGGCGCGCAGCTTCCCCACCAACCTGACCGCCATGATCTTCAAGTACCCGGTCAAGCCGTCGTTCACGGTGGAGAACGAAAAGGCTATCTCCGCGCCGCCCACGGTGAAGTTCTGACCCCGGACCACGCCGATGCGGAATCTCTCTAGGCAACCTGGCTGGTCCGCTGCCATGCTGGCGCTGCTGCTGTGGCTGGGTACGCTGCTGGCGTCCCCGGCCATGGCCGCCGGCGACGGCTTTGTCGCGGTGCCGCCGCTCACGCAGCGGGTAACCGACCTCACCGGTACGCTCAGCGCCAGCCAGCGCAGCGCGCTGGAAAACGTGCTGGCCGAGTACGAGCAGCAGCGCGGCAGCCAGATCTTCGTGCTGATGGTGCCCACCACCGATCCCGAGCCCATCGACGCCTACAGTATCCGCGTGGCCGACGCCTGGCGCGCCGGGCGCAAGGGCATCGACGACGGCGTGATCCTGCTGATCGCCAAGGACAACCCGCCCGGCCTGCGCAAGATGCGCCTGGAAGTGGGACGCGGCGTGCAAGGCTCGCTCACCGATGCCATGTCCAAGCGCATCCTGCAAGACGTGATGGCGCCGCACTTCCGCCAGAACGACTTCTACGGTGGCATCGCGGCCGGCGTCTCGGCGATCCAGGCCACCATTGACAAGGAAGCCCTGCCCGGCCCGCAGGCTGGCGCCAAGGCCGCCCAGAGCGGTTCGTGGACCGACTGGCTGCCGGTGCTGTTCCCGCTCGCGATCATCCTGTTCTTCTTTATCTCCGCGGCTCGCCGCTCCGGCGGCTCGCGGATCGTGACCCGCGGGCGCGGCTGGGATGCGGCTGCCGGCGGACTCGGCGGCACCCTTGGCGGTCTCGGGGGTGGCGGCTGGGGTCGCGGTGGCGGTGGCGGATTTGGAGGCGGCGGTGGTGGTGGCGGCTTCGGTGGCGGTGGTGGCGGCGGCTTCGACGGAGGCGGCGCCTCCGGCAACTGGTAACGACACATGCCACACTTCAAACGCGCCCTGCGCCATCTCAGCACGCGCCCCGGCGCTGCCAGCAAACTGTTCCCCGCCGACGCCCAGCAGCAACTGCAGCAGGCGGTGCGCGCTGGCGAGCAGCGGCATCGCGGCGAAGTCCGGGTGGTGATCGAATCCAGCCTGCCCGTGGCGCTCGCCTTCTCCGGCACCAGCCCGCGCGCCCGTGCCCGTGCCTTGTTCGGCGCGCTGGAGGTATGGAATACCGAAGGCCACACCGGGGTGCTGCTATATATCAACCTGGCGGATCACGCGGTGGAGCTGCTGGCAGACCGCGGCATCGACGCCCGCGTCGCCCAGGAAACCTGGCGCGCCATCTGCAACGAACTCGCTAGCGGGCTGGCCCAGGAGCTGTCGGTCAAGCCCGTGCTGGCGGCGGTGGAGAAGATCCACCATCAACTGGCGCAGCATTTCCCCTCGGGCGACCGGCCCAATCCGAACGAACTCGATGACCGGCCAGTCATGCTGTAGCGCTGGCT
>NZ_AHJE01000042.1 GCF_000243095.1 Cupriavidus basilensis OR16
AAAGACGCCGGCTCGACCAAGATGTTCGACATCGCCGAACGGCTGGAAACGACCATGTGGGACATCAAGAAGATGTTCCCCAACCTGGACTGGTTCAGCGCGGTGAGCTACCACGTGATGGGTGTGCCGACCGCCATGTTCACGCCGCTGTTCGTGATCGCGCGGACCTCCGGCTGGGCTGCCCACATCATCGAGCAGCGCATCGACAACAAGATCATCCGCCCCAGCGCCAACTACACGGGGCCGGAGAACCTGAAGTTCGTGCCAATCGGAAAACGAAAATAGTCTGAACAGACCGGAAACCGCCCTGCCATGTTGCGAAGCCGCCCCTGGCCGCACCGAATTATGTAACCGATGGTAGGTGCACTACGCCCCGACTTTCAAATCGTAGAGAATAGCGGCGGACCTGTGACTGCCAGCGTTCCCGGCAGTCCACCGCCTTTGACCCAACTCCAGAAGGAACCCACAGAATGAAGCATCTCGTCCTCGCCGCCTGCATCGGCGCCTTTACGCTGACCACCGCCGGTGTTGCGATGGCCCAGGAACCGGCCAAAAAGGCCGCTCCCGCCAAGAAGGCTCATGTGAAAAGCACCAAGAAGGGCGCTGCGGCGGCAGCACCCGCGGCCATCCCCAACGGCGAAAAATGGCAATGTGAACTGGGCCACGTCATGTACATCGGCGGCAACATGCGGCGCGATGAAGTCATCACCGTGAACTGGGAGGGCAAGGAATACCGCCTGCCGCGCCTGTCCACCGTGACCGGCGCCGACCGCTATTTCGACGCCCGCTCCGGCCTGGACCTGGTCGTGATCCCGAGCAAGGCCATGCTGTTCAACAAGAACGCCGGCCAGCGCCTGGCCGACGAGTGCCAGACCGCGGACATGCAGGCTGGCGGTTCGGCCCCGACCCAGGCTGGCGCGCTGCGCGCTCCTGTAGCCACCCCGTTGCTGGTCGCCCCGTCGGCCCCGGCAGCCGATGCCCCCCAGGCACCTGCCGCCCCGAAGCAGTAAGCAGTAAGGCATAAGCAGTAGGTAGCAGGCGGTAAGCAGTAGCAAGGGGCCATGGCCTGGCATTGTCCGGTCATGGCCCCATGGGCATCAGGAAGCACAAATATCCGAGGAAATCCCATGTCCGCGCATATTTCGAACGTCCGCCCCGAACCGGACCCGGTCATGGTCGACATTGTCGACTACGTCACCCGGTATCAGGTCAAGAGCGCGCTTGCCTACGACACGGCCCGCAACTGCCTGATCGACACGCTCGGCTGCGGCCTGGAAGCCCTGTCGTATCCGGCCTGCACCAAGCTGCTGGGCCCGATCGTGCCCGGCACGGTGGTCCCCAACGGCGCCAAGGTGCCTGGCACCCAATTCCAGCTCGACCCGGTCCAGGCCGCCTTCAATATCGGCGCCATGATCCGCTGGCTCGATTTCAACGACACCTGGCTGGCCGCCGAATGGGGCCATCCCTCGGATAACCTCGGCGGCATCCTCGCCACCGCCGACTGGCTCTCGCGCAACAACGTGGCCATCGGGCGCAAGCCGCTGACCATGAAGGACGTGCTTACCGGCATGATCAAGGCCCATGAGATCCAGGGCTGCATCGCGCTGGAGAACGCCTTCAACAAGGTCGGCCTGGACCACGTGGTGCTGGTCAAGGTGGCCTCCGCCGCCGTGGTTGCGCAGATGCTCGGCCTGGCCCGTGATGAAATCCTCAACGCGGTGTCCCTTGCCTGGGTCGACGGGCAATCGCTGCGCACCTACCGCCACGCCCCCAACACCGGCAGCCGCAAGAGCTGGGCCGCCGGCGACGCCACCAGCCGCGCGGTACGCCTGGCGCTGATCGCCCGGACCGGCGAGATGGGCTATCCGTCGGTGCTGAGCGCCAAGGGCTGGGGCTTCTACGACGTGCTGTTCAAGGGCCAGCCCTTCAGGTTCCAGCGCCCGTATGGCACCTACGTGATGGAGAACGTGCTGTTCAAGATCGCCTTCCCGGCCGAGTTCCACTCGCAGACCGCGGTGGAGGCCGCCATGACCCTGCACGGCCAGTTGTCCGCCGCGGGCAAGACGGCGGCGGATATCAGGCAGGTCACCATCCGTACCCACGAGGCCTGCATCCGCATCATCGACAAGAAGGGCCCGCTGGCCAACCCGGCCGACCGCGACCACTGCATCCAGTACATGGCAGCAGTGCCGTTGCTGTTCGGCCGGCTGACCGCCGAGGACTATGAAGACAAAGTCGCAGCGGACCCGCGCATCGACGCCCTGCGCGACAAGATCGTGTGTGTGGAGGATCCGCAGTTCACCGCCGACTACCACGACCCCGACAAGCGTTCGATCGCCAATGCGCTGACCGTTGCGCTGAACGACGGCACGGTGCTGCCCGAAGTCGTGGTGGAATACCCGCTCGGCCACAAGCGCCGGCGCGAAGACGGCATCCCGCTGCTGGTGGAAAAATTCAAGACCAACCTGGCCCGCCGCTTCCCGGCCAGGCAGCAGCAAGCAATCCTGGCGGTGTCGCTGGATCAGGCCCGCCTGGAGGCCATGCCGGTCAATGAGTATGTCGACCTCTACGTGATCTGAGCAAAAACTGGGGCAATTCGCGTGCGGTAACACCAACGGGGGCTGACGGGGTCTGCCAGCTTGGCCTAAAATCCACGCGGCACGTACCCAGGTTTAGCGATTCAGCAACCAGGCAGCCCTGCGAGATCAACAAACAAGAAAAGCAGTACGCATGAACACGGCGCGCCACCTGCGCCGCGCGCCGCGCGGCAGTCCTGCTTCACCGGCAGCCGGCGGCGATAGACGATTTACGAGCCCAAGCAAGTCCGCACCATCCTTCGATTGGAGTAAGGCAATGCCCCACAATCTCAATAAGACTCTGAAAGAATTCAAGATCGGCCCGTCGAGCAAGGGCCAGTTCTACTCCCTGCCGCAACTGGGCAAGGCACTAGGCGTGGCCGTCGAGCGCCTGCCGGTATCGATTCGCGTCGTGCTGGAATCCGTGCTGCGCAACTGCGACGGCAAGAAGGTCACCGAGGAGCACGTCAGGCTCACCGAGGAGCACGTCAGGCAGCTCGCCCACTGGAAGCCCGTCGCCGAGCGTGTCGACGAGATCCCGTTCGTGGTCGCGCGCGTGGTGCTGCAGGATTTCACCGGCGTGCCCTTGCTGGCCGACCTGGCGGCCATGCGCAACGTGGCTGAGAAAATGGGCCAGAACCCGAAGAAGATCGAGCCGCTGGTCCCCGTGGACCTGGTCGTCGACCACTCGGTGCAGATCGACCACTTCCGCGAGAAGAAGGCGCTGGACCTGAACATGCAACTGGAATTCCAGCGCAACAACGAGCGCTACCAGTTCATGAAGTGGGGCATGCAGGCCTTTGACACCTTCGGCGTGGTGCAGCCGGGCTTTGGCATCGTGCACCAGGTCAACCTGGAGTACCTGGCCCGCGGCGTGCACAAGAAGGAAGGCGTGTACTACCCCGACACCCTGGTCGGCACCGACAGCCACACCACCATGATCAACGGCATCGGCGTGGTGGGCTGGGGCGTGGGCGGCATCGAGGCGGAAGCCGGCATGCTGGGCCAGCCGGTCTACTTCCTGACGCCAGACGTGGTCGGCGTGGAACTCAAGGGCCGCCTGCGCGAAGGCGTGACGGCGACCGACCTGGTGCTCACCATCACCGAAATGCTGCGCCGCGAGAAGGTCGTCGGCAAGTTCGTCGAGTTCTTCGGCGAAGGCACGGCCAGCCTGGCACTGCCCGACCGCGCCACCATCGGCAACATGGCGCCGGAATACGGCGCCACCATGGGCTTCTTCCCGGTCGACGAAAAAACCATCGACTACTTCAAGGGCACCGGCCGCACCGAAGAGGAAATCGCCGCCTTCGAGGGTTACTTCCGCGCCCAGAAGATGTTCGGCGTGCCCAAGGCCGGCGAGATCGACTACACCAATGTGGTCACCCTCGACCTCGGCTCCGTGGCCCCGTCGCTGGCCGGCCCCAAGCGCCCCCAGGACCGCATCGAGATCGGCAACGTCAAGTCCACCTTTGCCTCGTTGTTCGCCAAGCCGACGGCCGAGAACGGCTTCAACAAGGACATCGCCGACCTGGACCGGACCTACACCACGACCGACGGCCTCGATGTGAAGAGCGGCGATGTGCTGATCGCCGCCATCACGTCCTGCACCAACACCTCCAACCCGAGCGTGCTGCTGGCCGCTGGCCTGCTGGCCAAGAAGGCCGTGGAAGCCGGCCTCAAGGTGGCGCCGCACATCAAGACGTCGCTCGCCCCGGGCAGCCGCGTGGTGACGGAATACCTGCAAGCCGCCGGCCTGCTGCCGTACCTGGAAAAGCTTGGCTTCGGCGTGACCGCCTATGGCTGCACCACCTGCATCGGCAATGCCGGTGACCTGACGCCGGAACTGAACGAGGTCATCACCAAGAACGACCTGGTGGCCGCCGCCGTGCTGTCGGGCAACCGCAACTTCGAAGCGCGCATCCACCCGAACATCCGCGCCAACTTCCTGGCCTCGCCGCCGCTGGTGGTGGCCTATGCCATCGCCGGCAACATCACGCGTGACCTGATGACCGAGCCGGTGGGCACGGGCAAGGGCGGGCGCGAGATCTTCCTCGGCGACATCTGGCCGACCTCGGAAGAAATCCATGCGCTGATGAAGTATGCGATGGACTCGAAGGTGTTCAAGACCAACTACGAGCAGGTCAAGAAACCGAGCAAGCTGTGGGCCAAGGTCAAGGGCACCAAGGGCCAGGTCTACGACTGGCCGAAGTCCACCTATATCGCCGAGCCGCCCTTCTTCGACGGCTTCGGCATGGAACCGGCCGCCACCCAGTCGAGCGTGCGCAATGCGCGCGCGCTGGGCGTCTTCGGCGACTCCGTGACCACCGACCACATCTCGCCGGCCGGCTCGATCAAGGAATCCTCGCCCGCGGGCAAGTACCTGCTGGCCAACGGCGTGCTCAAGGCGGACTTCAACAGCTACGGCTCGCGCCGCGGCAACCATGAGGTCATGATGCGCGGCACCTTTGCCAACGTGCGCATCAAGAACCTGATGCTGCCGGTCAAGCCCGACGGCTCCCGCGTGGAAGGCGGCGTGACCCTGCACCAGCCTTCCGGCGAAGAACTGTCGATCTACGACGCGGCCATGAAGTACATCGCCGAGGGCACGCCCACCGTGGTGTTCGGCGGCGAGGAGTACGGCACCGGCTCGTCGCGCGACTGGGCGGCCAAGGGCACCCAGCTGCTCGGCGTGAAGGCCGTGATCACGCGCAGCTTCGAGCGCATCCACCGCTCCAACCTGGTCGGCATGGGCGTGCTGCCCCTGCAGTTCAAGGGCAGCGACAGCGTGCAGACGCTCGGCATCATCGGCGACGAGACCTTCGACATCGAAGGCATCGAGGGCGAGCTGAAGCCGCAGCAGGATGTGACGCTGGTGATCAAGCGCGCCAACGGCGACGTGCAGCGCGTGCAGGTGCTGCTGCGCATCGACACCCCGATCGAGGTCGACTACAACCACGGCGGCATCCTGCCGTTCGTGCTGCGCCAGTTGCTGGCGGCCTGACCGGCAAGCCCTGGGCCCTTCGGGGCCAAGGGGTGACGCCGCTGGCCCTGCGCCTCTTCCGGAGGCCATGGCCAGCGGCGTTTTTCTTTGGGGCGCCATCCGCGCTGGCCCTAAAGCGCACCAGCCGCCGCTTGTGCCGGGCTCACCCCAAGTGTTGGCCGGTGTAAGTTCCACGCAAGCCTGCCCTGCCAAACTGCCCGCTATCCACAAAGAAAACGCCTTGCGCGGGACAGCCATGCCGGCCAGCCCCGCCTGAAACGCACAGGAGACACCATGGCAAAGATTTTCATCGCATTCGTCGTTATTGCGGGCGCGGCACTCTATCTGCTGTCCAAGGGCGGCGATGTCTCGATGGGCGGCGAGCAGCACGGCGTGGAAACCCACGCGCCGGAGCCCGCGCAAGCGCCAGCGCAGAAGTAAAAGCCCGGCGGTACCGCCGCCGCGCGAAGTGCACCTGACGCAATGCAATACAGCCGCCCGGCGCCTGGCGGCTTTTTTTGTCAACGCAGCGAGTAGAATACCGTTTTACGGAAAAACGGATGATTTCGACTTATGGCAGGTTTTCGCCCCAAGGCTTCCCAACGTCTTTCGCCTGACGCCGAGCGTCTGGTGGCCGATGCGCTTGCGCTCGATGCCTCGGGCAGCCGCATGGAGGATGGCTACTGGGAGCGGCGTCTTTCGCAGCGCCTGGGCCGGCTCCTGAAGAACGGCAGCCAGTCCGCGCTCGACGCGGCGCTCGAACACCTGTTCAAGCACAACGCCGACGCCTCCGACGTGCTCGCCGAGCAAGCCGAGACCCTGGCCGAATCGGCTACCGTCGAAATCGACGGCGTCAGCTACGACGCCCTGCTGATCGCCGCGCCCATCCTGGCCCACACCCGCTACGCCATCCCGTCCGGCGCGCTCAAGCCCGAGCTGTCGCAGACGCTGGCGGTGCACATGCAGGCGCATGTGCTGGCGGCCAACACCAAGATGGCGCTGTCGCCCTACCTGTACAGCATCGACCAGCTGCCGCGCACGCACAGCGACACCTTTGCCCTGACCTACAAGCTGGTATCGGCCGCCATGGCCGGGACCACGCCCAAGGTAGACCTGCGCGACCTGCCGGAAACCGCGCCCATCCTGGCCGATCCGCGCTACCTGCTGGCGGTGGTGGTGGCGCCGCACGAGCAGGCCCTGTTCCGCTGGCAGGAAGACGCCAAGGAACACCATGCCGAGCGCAGCGTGTGCCTGGAGCAATGGCGCACCCAGGTGCAGCCCTCGATCGCGCTGCTGATGCCCGGCTGCGAGTTCGAGCTGCTGCTGCCCGACGCCTTCTTCCTGTCCTGCCGCGAATCCGACAAGAGCATCCGCCCGCTGACCGTGCGCGCCGCCGTCAACTACCTGTGCGGCACGCTGGACGTGCCCGCCGGCCAGATGGCGGCCGTGGTGGCGGCATTCGGCGAGGAAGAAGTCGAGGAATACCGCGTGGGCTTCACCATGCGCGGCGAGAAGGATGTGATCTACGGCATCGTCTGGCCAGTGTACGGCCGCGAGTCCGGCGAGATCGACGCCAGCGAGAAAGACAACCCGCTGGAACAGATCTGCGAGGAACTGCGCAACGCCGGGGTGGAAGACATCTTCCGCCACGCCGCGCTGTTCGACCCCGAGTATTGCGAAGACTGCGGCACGCCGCTCTACGCCGACCGCTCCGGCGAGATCGTCCACGCCGAGTTGCCCGAAGACGCGCCCACGCAGCAGCCGCTGTTCCACTGAGCGGTTAGCGCTGCGCTTAGCGCCTTTGCGCCACACCAGATTGACGGCCCGCCTCGCGCGGGCCGTTTTTCTTTCAGGCCGGCGCGGCCTCGCTCACGCAGCGCCACAGCGCGTGGCCGGAAGCCGCGTACTTGCGCTCGAACGGCGTGATGGCCTCGGCTGGCTGCCACAACTCGACCTGGGCCGGCCGCCCAACCAGCGCCAGGGCCTGCGCGAACTCGTCGATATAGACCTGCCAGTTGCTGCGGCATTCAAGGTATGTGCCACACGCAGCCAGCGCCGGGAACACCGCATGGCCTTGCCAGCGCCGCCCCAGGTGGCCGATCTTGGGCCAGGGGTTGGGATACAGCACGTAATGGCGATCCACGGCGATGCGATCCGCCTGCAGCATCCGCCAGACGTCGACCAGGTCCGCGCGCGCCCAGGCGAAATTGTCCGGCATCGGGCCGTCCCACCAGTCCTTGCCCCCGGCCAGCCGCTTCTCAGACTGATCCACGCCGATGACGAAATGCCCGGGGTATGCCGTGGCCAGGCGCAAGGTGCTCTCCCCTACGCCACAGCCGGCGTCCAGGATCAACGGGGCCGCCCCGGCCTGCTGCCATTGCTGCAATGCAAGATCAAGCGCGCGCCGGCTCGGCTCGCCGATGGGCTTGCGAAAAGGCTCGGCCAGGTGGCGGGCAAGGCGCGCCGCGAGATGGTCGTGGACATCGGCCTGGGCCGAGGTGATGGTGCGGGAGTTGGCAAACATGGGCGGGATTCTACCCGGCTGCCGATCGATGCGGGATCGCCCGGGCTTGCGGTCCTGGCGATGGCCGTGGACAAATGCCATCCGCTGCGGCGAGCATAAGGATATGACGTCGATGTCGCACGCAGATGTCGTTTTGACGGCACAATGCGTGCAACCGGGGTGGACAAGCGGGCTGCCCTAGCCCGTCCCGCCACCCCCATCTGAGAACCCGCCGCCGCCCATCCCCATCCTGGCGACGGCCCGTACGAGGAGCGCATCCCGATGACCGCCACACGCCGCACACGCCACCCATCCAGCCCCACCGCCATGATGCCGCGCCGCACGCTGCTACAGGCCGGCGCCGCGCTCGCGCTCGGCAGTGCCGCGCTGATGCTGTTGCCCGCCAGTGCGGCGCAGGCCGAAGACCTGCGTATCGGCCTGTCGGCCGATGTGACCTCGATGGATCCGCAGTGGAACAACGCCGGCCCCAACAACGCCATCGCGCTGCATATCTTCGAGTCGCTGGTGTTCATGGACAAGAACGCCCGCTACATCCCCGGCCTGGCGCTGTCGTGGAAGCCGGTCAACGCCATCACCTGGGAAGTCAAGCTGCGTCCCAACGTGAAATGGCATGACGGCACGCCGTTCACCAGCGAAGACGTCAAGGCCTCGCTCGAGCGGCCCGACAAGCTCACCAACAGCCCGGGCTCCTTCACCAGCTACACCAAGCCCATCGCGCGCATCGACACGCCTGACCCGCTGACCGTGCGCCTGACCATGAGCGTGCCGAACTACGCCAACCTGGCCAACGACCTGAACAGCGTGCCGATCATGCCGAAGAAGGTCGCGGCCACGCTGAGCCAGGCCGACTTCGACTCGGGCAAGGCGATGATCGGTACCGGCCCGTTCAAGTTCGTGCGCTTCGCGCGCGGGCAGGAAATCGTGATGGCCAAGAACCCCGACTACTGGGGCCCAAAGCCGGAATGGGATCGCGCGATCTTCCGCATCATCACGGACAACGGCGCGCGCAGCGCGGCGCTGCTGTCAGGTGACGTGGACGTGATCGAAAGCGTGCCGTCCGCCGACGTGGCCAAGCTCAAGCAGAACCCCAAGTTCCGCATCGAGCAGCAGGTCTCGTGGCGCACCATCTTCTGGCAGATGGACCAGCAGCGCGACAACCCGCCCTTCGTCACCGACAAGGCCGGCAAGCCGCTGGGCAAGAACCCGTTCAAGGACGTACGCGTGCGCACCGCCATCAGCCGCGCGCTGAACCGCGACGCCATCGTCAGCCGCATCATGGAAGGCCTGGCCGTGCCGGCCTCGTCGATCGTATCGCCGCAGATCTTCGGCCATCCTGGCACCAAGCCCGAAGCCTACGATCCCGAAGGCGCCAAGAAACTGCTGGCCGCGGCCGGCTATCCGGACGGCTTCGGCCTGACGCTGCACGCCACCAACAACCGCTACCTGAACGATGCCGCCGTAGCCCAGGCCACCGCCAGCATGCTCACGCGCATCGGCATCCAGACCAA
Source organism: Cupriavidus basilensis OR16 (assembly GCF_000243095.1). Classification (GTDB taxonomy): domain Bacteria; phylum Pseudomonadota; class Gammaproteobacteria; order Burkholderiales; family Burkholderiaceae; genus Cupriavidus; species Cupriavidus basilensis_D. The sequence goes on from NZ_AHJE01000042.1 coordinate 9,589, forward strand.
GGTGGAGACACTGCCCGTAGCCGCGTACTTCACCCGTGCGCGCCAGGGTGAATTCGCGTTCGAGATGCTGGGCTGGGGCTCGGCGGCGGCCGACGTGGCACTGCGGTCTATCACTGGCACGCCGAATCCCAAGACAGGATACGGCACCTGGAACTGGGGCAAGTACAGCAACACGCAACTCGACCAGCTGATCGAGAAGTCGCTGACCACGGTGAGCAGCGACAAGGCGCGCGAGGAAAACGCACGGGCCGCCGCCAGGTTCGCGCTGGCCGATCACGCCATCATCCCCTCGCACAGCCAGCTGGCGATGTGGGCGATGCGCAAGGACCTGAAGTACGAAGCGCGCACCGACGAATGGTCGCTGGCGCAGTTCTTCCACAAGCAATAAGGAAAGCTAGCAGCCCGTTACGCCCTTGCGGCGCTGGCGTTCAAGGCCTGCGCCGCAAGGTGCACGGTGCAAGCCAGCCTCGTCAAATGCGCAGCCCATCCTCCTGCCGCGCGTTCGCCGCTTGCAACTTCTTCACCCAGTCGCGCGCCGGCAAGCCGGTGGTGTCCTCCACCACCTTGGCGCGCGCCTCCAGTACGTCCCACGACACATCGATCGCCGGCCCGTTGAAAGCCAGGGCAATGACATTGCCGTCATGCACCTCGGGAAACACCAGCACGCGGTTATCGAATGCCTCGCAGATACGCACGATGTTCTTGGGAAAGCTGTCGTGGTCGCCGAACAGGTTGATGGTCATCACGCCCGGCGCCTTCAGCACGCGGCGGCAGGCCTTGTAGAAGGCAGTGGTGTCCAGCACCGGGCCGCGCGCGGTGGCGTCATAGAGATCGACCTGCAGGACATCGAGCTCGCCGGTGTGGGCGCCGTCCATCACATAGTCCCAGGCATCCTGCTCACGCACGGTAAGGCGCTCGTCGTCCTCGCGCAGGCCGAACATGCTGCGCCCGGCCACGATCACCGAAGGATTCAGCTCCACCGCCGTCACGCGCGCGCGGCTGAACTGGCGATGACAGAACTTGGTCAGCGCGGCCGCACCCAGGCCCAGCTGCGTCACGTGGAAATCCGGCGCCGACGGCGACAGGAACAGCAGCCACGCCATCATCTGCTGCGCGTACTCCAGCTCGATGGCATCGGGCTTGCGCAGGCGCATGGCGCCCTGCACCCATTCGGTGCCGAAATGCAGGTAGCGCACGCCTTCCATTTCAGAAAAGGTCACCGGCGCGAAGCGCGGCGTCATGCGCTTTTCCTCGCGCTGGGCGGCTTGCGCGCCGCGTGCGCCTCGTGCGTCGTCAAGGCTGCGCGTGCCGCGCGCGGGACGGCGCGAGGCCACGGCTTCAATCGATTTGCGTTTGAGAAGTGTCATGATTGTCAGGAAAAATACGTGTCAGCGTGCCGCCCACCCGGACGGCACGTAAGTCGGTTCGGATCGATCCGGAATCAGGCCTTGCCGAGCGCGCCCTGGGCGCGCTGCAGCCACTCCCGGTTGTGCTCGCGGGCATGGCGCGGCCAGTGCTTGCCGTCGTGCACGATCTCCGCGTACAGCGCCTGGGCGCGCTCGCGGTCGGCCGGCTCCCCGCGCGCCGCCAGCCAGTCGGCAAACAGGCAACGCGCGGCGGCGTCGCTGGCGCAGGTCAGCGCCTGCTCGAATGCGGCGCGCGTGCCCGGCGCGTCCGACGCGGCCAGCGCGCGGGCGTACAGCAACGCAGGGTCGGCTTGCTGGCGAGCCTGTGGCTGGGCGGCGAACAAGCGCTCCAGCGCAGCCACGGCGGCGGCGTGGCCGCCGGTGGCGAACTGCGCGCGCGCCAGCCCAAGCAGCAAGGCCGGATCGGAGGCGAATGGGCCGCTGGCGGCAGCCTCGTAGTGCTCGAGCGCGGCCTTGGGCTCGCCGGCATCCAGCAAGGCGGCGCCCAGGCGCATGCGGTGATCGACGGTGGGCGCGCGGTCGAACGCGTCGCGCGCCTCGCGCACCGCGCGGTTGGGGTCGACCAGCTGGCCAATGGCGCGCTTGGCGGCCCGCGCGCCCCGCGTCTGGCGCAGGCCGGGCAGGTAGATGGCGAAGAAATACACCACGCTGCCCAGGCCCGGGAAGGCGAACAGGATCAGCAGCCAGTACATGTTCTGCTGGGTGCGCACCGCATGCACGGCGACAAAACCAATTCCTAAATACGGCATTGTCTAACTATCTACTGTCATGAACGCCACATACGGTTAGCTTGTCTTGCACCTGCCTGCCCCAAACCCGAGCCCCCTATCCAACCTGGCCCCCACGACAAAGGATCTGCAGATATGAGCTACATCCACTTCATCGGTGGTGAAAAGGCGGCGTCGGCAAATCGCTCGTCGCCCGCCTGCTAGCCCAGCATTTTATCGACCGGAGCATGCCGTTCCTGGGCTTCGACACCGACAAGTCGCACGGCGCCTTGCTGCGCTTCTATGCTGACTTTGCCGCGCCCGCCGTGCTGGACAAGCACGACAGCCTGGACCCCATTATCGAGCACGCCGTGGAAGACCCGCAGCGGCGCATCCTGGTCGACCTCGCAGCCCAGACGCAGCATTCTCTCGCGCAGTGGCTAGAAGATGCCGATGTGCTCGCACTGGCCGAGGCGCATGGCCTGACGCTCACCTGGTGGCACGTCATGGACGCGGGCCGCGATTCAGTCGACCTGCTGCGCCAGTGGCTCGACCAGTTCGGCGGCCGCATCAAGCTGGTGCTGGTCCTCAATGAAGTCCGCGGCGATCGCTTCGAGATCCTGGAAGCCTCGGGCGAACGCGCCCGCGCCCAAGCCCTGGGTGCCAGCGTGATGACGCTGCGCCACCTGCCCGATACGACGATGCAGAAAATCGACCAGCAAAGCACCAGCTTCTGGGCCGCGGTCAATCATCCGGACCGCGCCGCCACGGGGCTTGGCATGCTGGAGCGCCAGCGCGTCAAGGTCTGGCTGAACCGGGCCTATGGCGAGATGGCTACGCTGGCGTTGTGAGTGGAATCGTACCGGGCCTGGCTAGGATGCGCCCTGAATCCCCACCCCGGCAGCCTCGATCCCCGCGAGCGCCTGCTGCGTCAGCATCGGCTCGCCGTTCACCGCGCGGGCGATCAGGGCATCGGGCTGCGCGACCGGGATTCCCTGCGCCTGGTACCAGGCGTCATCGTAGTAGGTGTGGCTGTAACGATCGCCGCTATCGCACAGCAGGCTAACGATGGCCCCCTCCTCACCCGCAGCCGTCATCCGCTCGGCCAGGTACAGCACGCCGACGAAATTGGTGCCGGTCGAGCCGCCCACGCGGCGTCCGAAGCGCGCGGCCAGATAGCGCATCGCGCCAAAGGACAAGGCATCGGGCACCTTGAGCATCGCGTCGATACACGTCGGAATAAAGGAGCATTCGACGCGCGGGCGGCCGATGCCCTCGATCCTCGATCCGACGTCCAGGCTCAGGCTGCGGTCCGGATGGCCCGCCAGCGTACTTTTGAAATAGTCGAAAAATACGGAGTTCTCCGGGTCGGCGCACAGAATACGGGTGCTATGCCGGCTGTAGGCTACATAGCGTCCCAATGTGGCGACGGTCCCGCCGGTACCTCCACTGGCGACGAGCCATGTCGGAACCGGATGTTCCTCGTCAGCCATCTGCTTGAAGATCGACTCGGCGATATTGTTGTTGGCGCGCCAGTCGGTAGCACGCTCCGCATACGTAAACTGGTCCATGAAATGGCCCCCGGCCTCCGCCGCGATACGGTGCGATTCCGTATAGATGGCCGACGGATTACCGACCAGGTGGCAACGCCCGCCATAGAACTCGATGGCCTCGATTTTTGCCCGTGAGGTGCCTGCTGGAATCACCGCCACAAAGGGCAAGCCGAGCAGCCTGGCAAAGTAGGCTTCGGAGATGGCCGTTGATCCGCTGGACGCCTCCACTACCGTGCTTTTCTCATTTAGCCAGCCATTGCAAAGCGCGTAGAGAAACAGCGATCTCGCCAGGCGGTGTTTCAGGCTGCCGGTCGGATGACTGGATTCATCCTTGAAATAGAACTGGATGCGCGGATAGCCCGGCAGGTCCAGCGGAATCAGGTGCGTATCGGCGGAACGGTTGAAGTCGGCTTCGATCTTGCGAATCGCTTCACGGGTCCAGGCAGAGCGTGGCATGGGAACCCTCACAGGAATGACGGCGCCGCGGCGCGTCAATTGGCGTTGCGAGATTTCGATCATAGGCGATGAAAGCACCTCCGCCTCACAGCTTGCCGTCGCAAACCGCGGGGCGAAACACGCAGAAGTCCCGGTAACCTGGAGCGCTTTGCGCGCCGCATCAGTATATTGCTTGCGCCCGGAAATATCCTGAACAGTTTGATTGCGTTAGCATCGTGCGCACCATCGCTCCTCATGCCTCTCCATGCGTGACTTCAAGCCAATGCTATCGTGCCTGCTGGTTGCCCTGTTGGTTGCCTTGTGTGCCGCTTGCGCGCAAACAAGGCCAGTGCCCTCCAGCCGGCTCGCGTTTGACCCGGCGACGGTGGGAGCCCCCGGAAGCCATGCTCCCGCAGAGCTGTACCGGCCAGAGGGAGCCGGCCCGTTTCCGGCCATCGTCCTGCTGCACGGCTGCGACGGCGTCGGCCCGCACTACCGGACCTGGGCACGCCGGCTGACCACCTGGGGTTACGTGGTAATGCTGGTGGACAGCTTTGGTCCGCGCAATATCAAGATGGTATGCAACCGTGGCCGGGACGTGCCGCCCGAGCTGCGGGCGCAAGATGCGTTGGCCGCAGCCGACTATCTGCGCGCGCTGCCGGAAGTGCGGGCGAGCCGCATCGGCGTTATCGGTTTCTCGCACGGCGGATGGACTGTGCTCAAGAGCGTGCTCAGCAGCGATGCCGGGGTCGAGGTCGCCCACCCCTTCACTGCCGCCGTGGCCTTCTATCCCGGCTGCGAGACGCCTCGGTCCAGCTTGCTGACCGACACACTGATCCTGATCGGCGATGCCGATGATTGGACGCCCGTGGCGCGATGCGAGCGCTGGCGCGATACCGTGACGAGGCATGACCATACGGTCGATCTGATCGTGTACCACGGCGCCATGCACGGCTTTGACTCGGAGCGTCCACCACATGCCTATGCCGGGCACATGGTCGGCCAGGATTCCGCTGCGGCCAGGGAGGCCATCGCGCGGACGCGGGCCTTTTTCCAGGACCGCCTGGCAACGCCGTAGCAGCTTGCGGTCACATGCTGGGGTCTGCCTCCGACACCCTGGACGGTCGCGCCATTGCGATGTTTGCTAGTTTTTCGAATGTCGAGCCGAACGCTGCGGCTCGGGCAACCATGCGCGCAACGCTTGCCAGGCACTGAGCTTTTCCGAATACGGCAGCGTGTGCGCCGGACTGCTGGAAGGCAGCTTGAGGATCTGATGACGGTCACCATTCTGATGACGGTCACCATGCGCCTCGATCAGTTTCAATCCGATTCGTGCGGCTGTCCCACCATTGAACGCGATGGCCACTAGATTGGGCAGCGACTCGACCAAGCCAAGCAGATCGTTTCCAGCGTGACCGCGTATGTTGCTATCCAGGCTGCCTTCACGCCGCGCTTGCGCCACCACATCCCATAGGCCGACGTGGTGAGCTAGAAGCGTTCGCAGGCGCGCAGGATAGTCCATGCCTACCAGGTCTTCGCCGAGTATGTCCCCCAGCAACCGCCAGAACCGATTTTGCCGATTCGCATAGTATTGGCCCTGGGCCAACGACGCCTCGCCGGGCAAGCTGCCGAGGATCAATACGCGTGTGCCGGCGTCGACAACCGGCGGGAAACACCGCTTCAGCGTCATCCCTCACCCTCCACTACATTCCGTATCGCGGACGCAGCGCCTTCTGAGCATGCACGGCCTTGCCGCAGATCGGAGGGGGGAAAAACCGGAGGGGATGCGGGAGATGGAACTGGCATGGGTTGAGTGTACTTGACCGGGGGAGGACAGCGGCCTGCGCGGCTTATAGGCGTCAGCTTGCTGCCGGCGCCCGCCCTCCCCCGCTCCCTCTCCCACAGGTGGAAGAGGGAGCCAACCGGCTACGCTTACGCCAGCAGCTTGTTGACGCGCTGCACGTAGATCGACGGATCCTCGAGCGTGCCGCCTTCGGCCAGCAGGGCCTGGTCGAACAGCACATGCACGCGGTCGCCGAAGGCGTCGTCCGTGGGACCGGCCTCCACCAGCGCGCGCAGCTTTTTCACCAGCGCGTGGTCGGGGTTCAGCTCCAGGATGGGCTGGGCGTCGGGCGCCTTCTGGCCGGCCTGCTTCAGCAGGCGTTGCAGGTAGCCGCTCATATCGCCTTCGTCCGAGACCAGGCAGGAGGCCGACTCGGTCAGGCGCAGCGTGACGCGCACGTCCTTGGCCTTGCCGTCGAGCACGGCCTTGGCTTGTTCCAGCACTGCCTTCCAGTCGCCTTCGGCCTTTTCCTGCTCGGCCTTCTCGTCGGCGTCGGCCAGCGCGCCAAGCTCCAGGTCGCCGCGCGCCACCGAGACCAGTTCCTTGCCATCGAACTCGCGCAGGAAGGACAGCATCCATTCGTCCACGCGGTCCGTCAGCAGCAGGACTTCGATGCCCTTCTTGCGGAACACTTCCAGGTGCGGGCTCGACTTGGCCGCGGCCCAGCTATCGGCCGTGACGTAGTAGATCTTGTCCTGGCCTTCCTTCATGCGGCCCACGTAGGCGGCCAGCGCGACGCTCTGCTCGGCACTGTCCTGATGGGTGGAAGCAAAGCGCACCAGCTTGGCGATGCGCTCCAGGTTGCCGGCGTCTTCGCCCAGGCCTTCCTTGAGCGCCTGGCCGAACTGTTGCCAGAAGGTGGTGTACTTGGCGCGTTCGGCTTCATCCTCGCTGTCGGCCAGCGTTTCCAGCATCGACAGCACGCGCTTGGTGCAGCCTTCGCGGATGGCCTTCACGTCGCGGCTTTCCTGCAGCAGTTCGCGCGAGACGTTGAGCGGCAGGTCGGCGGAATCCACCACACCCTTGACGAAACGCAGGTAAGCCGGCAGCAGTTGCTCGGCATCGTCCATGATGAAGACGCGCTTCACGTAGAGCTTGAGGCCGGCCTTGTGGTTGCGGTCCCACATGTCGAATGGCGCGCGCGCCGGCACGTACAGCAGCTGGGTGTATTCGCTGCGGCCTTCGACCCGGTTATGGGTGTAGGCCAGCGGCGCTTCGTTGTCGTGCGCGATGTGCTGGTAGAACGCGGTGTACTGCTCTTCGGTGATATCCGACTTGGAGCGGGTCCACAGGGCGCTGGCCTGGTTGACGCTCTCCCACTCGCCGGTGTCCTTGTAGGCACTGGTCTCGGCATCCCAGACTTCCTTGGGCATGCGGATCGGCAGCGAGATGAGCGAGATGTGGTCGGAATACTTCTGGATGATGCCCTTGATCTTCCAGGCGGAGAGGAAATCGTCCTCGCCTTCGCGCAGGTGCAGCGTGATGGTGGAACCGCGCTCGGCGCGATCGATGGCATCGACGGTGAACTCGCCGTCGCCGGCGCTTTCCCAGCGCACGGCTTCGCTGGCGGGCAGGCCGGCGCGGCGCGTTTCCACGGTGACCTTGTCGGCCACGATGAACGCCGAGTAGAAGCCCACGCCGAACTGGCCGATCAGGGCAGCGTCCTTCTGCTGGTCGCCGGAGAGCTGCTGGAAGAATTCCTTGGTGCCCGAGCGGGCGATGGTGCCAAGGTTGCGGATCGCCTCGTCGCGGCTCATGCCGATGCCGTTGTCGGTGATCTTCAGCGTGCGGGCCTTGGCGTCGGCCTCGATGCGGATCGCCAGGTCGGCGTCGTTCTCGAGCAGGGCCGGGTTGGCAATCGCCTCGAAGCGCAGCTTGTCAGTGGCGTCGGAAGCATTCGAAACCAGCTCGCGCAGGAAAATTTCCTTGTTGCTGTACAGCGAATGGATCATCAAATGCAGCAGTTGCTTCACTTCCGCCTGGAAGCTCATCGTCTCGTGCGGTGCGGTCATGGTTCTCCTCTTAACAATCTTGGCTAACTTGGCTGATTCGGGAATCTAGGCAATGTGGCGGGCCGGCGCCCGGGGGGCTGCAGGCCGGCGCCAGGCCGGTGACCCGAAACATAGGGGCATCCGGCCGGTTTTCAAGGCATGCCCCGGCTAGCGCCGCTCCAGCTGGCGCGCCAGGAAGGCCAGCATGGCGGGGTCCTGGCTGCTGGCCACATTGAAGCGCATCCAGCCGGACGGCATCTGCGACGGCGAAAACAGGCTGCCGGGGGCAAACAGGTAGCCCTCCTCGTGCCCGGCGACGGCGATGGCGTTGGTGTCGCGCCCGGTGTCCGCCCACAGGTACATGCCCGCGTGCTGGCCCGGAAAGAGCGACAGGCCCATCCGCTCGATGGTGCGCCGCGTCTCGTCGCGGGCACGGTCGAGCCGGTTGCGCACGCGCTCCACGTGCTTGCGGTAATGGCCTTCGGTCAGCACCTTGTACAGCACGCGCTCGTTGATCTCCGGCGAGGCCAGGCCCGCCAGCAGCTTGCTGTCGGTCAGGCTGGCCACCAGCTCCGGATGGGCGGCGATAAAATCAGCAGGTCGTACTGCTCGGCGAGGCGCAGCAGCTGGAAGGCCTTGGCGGCCGAGAGCGAGGTGCCGGTGGGGTTGTGCAGCACCGAGTTGATCACCATCAGGCGTGGGCGGCGCGCCTGCAGGATGCGCTCCAGCGCCTCCAGGTCCGGGCCCTCGGCGGTGTAGGGCATGCCGATCAACTGCGCGCCCTGGGCCGCGAAGCGGCCAAACATGACGAACCACGCCGGGTCGCCCACCAGCACGGCGTCGCCCGCGCGCAGGTAGAGCCGGGCAATCAGGTCGAGCGCCTGGGTAATGCCGGAGGTGAGCACGATCTGCTCGGGGGTAGCGCCGATCTCCAGTTCGGCCAGGCGATTGCGCAGTTGCTGGCGCAGCGGCAAGAAGCCCTGCGGCGTGCCACTGGCGAGAAAGTGGCCGCCCGGCTGGCGGCCCAGCCCGCGCAACGCGCTAGCGATCAGGTCGCCGTCGAGCCAGTCGTTGGGCAGGAAGCCCATCCCGGGCGATTTATGCGGCTCGGTCGAGTGGAACATGCTGCGCAGCAGCCAGGTCACGTCGATGTTGCGCGCGCCGGTCGACACCGGGGCTACCGCCGCCACCTGCGGCGTGCGCTCGCGCACATAGAATCCCGAGCCACGGCGGGACTCGAGGTAGCCCAGCGCCACCAGCCGCTCATAGGCCTCGACCACGGTGAAGCGCGAGATGCCCTTTTCCTGCGCGAGCTGGCGGATCGAGGGCATGCGCATGCCAGCGCGGAAAACCCGCTCGTCGATGCGCAGCCGCGCCCATTCGGTCAGCTGCTCCACCAGCGTCATCTGCGCCGAGGGCACCGGGTCGGGCATGCGCTCGGTGGGGGGCGGCATGACCAGACGCAGCGAACGCACTCCCTCGCCAGCCTGGATAGCCGCGCCCTCCTGCTTGCCTGCCCCGGCTCCTTTATCCTTGAGCCCTGGCGCAACCGGTTCCCTGCTGTTCATGCCTTGCTCCCGCGACTGTACTGAGAATGTTCTGCATAACTGTATCGGTACTGTACCGACAACCTTGTCTACCATCAACACACAATGACGATAGCCCTCGACCATCTCGTGATCGCCGCCCCCACGCTTGACGCGGGGGCGCAGCATGTCGCCGACGCGTTGGGCGTCATGCCCCAGCCGGGCGGCGCCCACCCCGGCATGGGCACGCACAATCGCCTGCTCGGCCTGTTCGGCGGCATCTACCTGGAGGTGATCGCCATCGACCCCGAAGCACCCGCCCCTGCGCGGCCGCGCTGGTTTGGCCTGGACACCGAGGCGGTACAGGCCCGGTTGCGGCATGGGCCCTTCCTGATGCATTGGGTTGCCCGGGTGGAGCGGCCTACCGACCTGTCCCTGTGGCAGGCGCAGTACCCCACGCGCATCGCGCCGGTCATCCCGATGAGCCGTGGCGACCTGCGCTGGCGCATCACCGTGCCGGAGAACGGCAGCCTGCCCTCCTGGCCGGCCGACGATGCGCATGGCGCCGCGACTCCGGGTGACGGCGTCCTCCCCACGCTGATTCAATGGGATGTATCGACCCATCCATCATCGCGGCTGCCCAACCAGGGGCTGGCGCTACGCGCCCTGCGCGCACGCCATCCGCACGCGGCCAGGCTGGCCGAGGCCACGCAATGGCTGGGCGGTTGTCCGCTCACCCTGGAGGCATCCACCCTCGCGGAACTGAGCGCCGAGATAGAAACACCCGACGGCGTGCGCACGCTGCGCTGAACCGGGCGCCGCACGCCGCAAGGCACAAAGAACGCTGCAACCACAAGAACAACCGCCAAGGAGACCCTTTGATGTCCGCCACCCGCAAACGCTTCGACGACGACGCCTATCTCGGCAGCTGCACCGCCACCGTGGTAGCCGTGCACGCTGACGGCATTGAGCTCGACCAGACCGTGTGCTACGCGCGCAGCGGCGGCCAGGCGGGAGATACCGGCACGCTCAAGCTGGCCAACGGCGCCACCATCGGACTGCTGGAAACCGTGTATGCCCCGGACCGCAGCCATATCCTGCACGTGCCGGCGCCGGGTGCGGCGCTGCCGGAGGCGGGCGACATCGTTGCCGTGACGATCGACTGGGAGCGCCGCCACCGGCTGATGCGGCTGCATACCTGCCTGCACCTGCTGGGCTCGCTGATCCCGGTGCCGGTGACCGGCTGCGGCATCTCGCCCGACTCGGCGCGCATCGACTTCGACCTGCCGGAATTACCCCCACAAGGCCGTGCTCACCGAGCAGCTCAATGCGCTGATCGGCGCCGACAGCCGCGTGCAGGTGGAGCGCATCACGTCCGAGCAACTCGCCGCGCAGCCCGAGCTGGTGCGCACGGTGGGCGCCGCGCCGCCCGCGGGCAGCGGCGTCATCCGCATCATCGACATCCCCGGCGTGGACCGCCAGCCTTGCGGCGGCACCCATGTGGCGGCCACCAGCGAGATCGGCGCCGTGCTGGTGACCAAGATCGAGAAGAAGAGCCGCACCAACCGGCGCGTGGTCGTGCAGTTCGCTGCGTGAGAGGGGCAGGACGATACATGGATCCCGCTCTGCTCACCGGGCTGTCGGCCGCCCAGTTCGCCGCGCTGCTGTCGCTGATGGCAGTCGGCGCCTTCACGCCCGGCCCCAACACGACGATTGCCGCGGTCACGGGCGCCAACTTTGGCCTGCGCGCCACGCTGCCGCACTGCGTGGGCGTGGCGTTCGGCTTTGCCAGCATCCTGGCGCTGTGCGCGGCGGGCGTTGGCGCCCTGATCCTGGCCAGCCCGGCGCTAGCGCTGCTGGTGCATGCCGCCGGCGTGCTCTACCTGCTGTGGCTGGCGCTCAAGCTGGCGCGCAGCACCGTGCTGTCGGACAAGCAGGTGCCGCGCCCGCTGTCGGTGTGGCAATCGGCCGTGCTGCAGTACGCCAATATCAAGGCATGGATGCTGGCGCTGGCGACGGCCGCCTCATATATGGCCGGCGCCCAGTCGCCGGTGCATCGGGCCCTGCTGGTGTGCGTGGTGTTCGGCGCGTTTGGCTTTGTCAGCAATGGCGTGTACGGCGTGATCGGCGCCACGCTGCGGCAATGGCTGCAGGCGGGCCACCGCATCCGTTGGTTCAACCGCGCAATGGGCCTGGCGCTGGCGCTCACCGCGCTGTGGATCGCGCTGGCCGGCCGCCCCTCCCTGCACTAAATCAAACGCAAACGACATGGCTGCCAAACCCGCCCCGCTCCCGCATGTCCATGCCATCCACGCCGGCCACAGCGGCGGCATGCTGCTCGGCTTTATCGGCGTGGCCGTGTTCAGCCAGACCTTGCCCTTCACGCGCATGGCGGTGGCGGAGCTGGACGCCACCTTCGTCGCGCTCGGCCGCGCAGTGGCCGCGGCGCTGCTGGCGCTGGTACTGCTGTGGCAGCGCGGCGCGTTCGCCCGCGCGCGCTCCCCGGGGCGGGCAGTGGTGGCGCCTGGGGGTGACCTCGCTGGGCGTGGTGGTAGGTTTTCCGCTGTTTTCCTCGCTGGCCATGCGTGAAGTGCCGGCCGGCCATGGCGCCATCATCACCGGCCTGCTGCCCCTTGCCACGGCGGTCTTCGCCGCCTGGTTCGGCCGCGAGCGGCCGTCGCCGGCGTTCTGGCTGTCGGCCGCCGTCGGCAGCGCCCTGGTGATCGCCTTTGCCCTGTGGCAGGGCGCGGGCGGGCTGCAACATGCCGACTGGCTGCTGTTCGCGGCGATGGTGCTGGGCGCGCTGGGCTATGCCGAGGGCGGCAAGCTGTCGCGCGAGCTTGGCGGGCTGGAAACCATCAGCTGGGCGCTGGCGGTGGCGCTGCCGCTGCTGGTGCCGGTGGTGGCCTGGCTTGGGCTTGCGCACGCCGGCCAGATCGCCGCCGCCTCGCCACGCGCCTGGCTCGGCATGGGCTATGTTTCCGTATTCTCGATGTTCATCGGCTTCCTGTTCTGGTACGCCGGGCTCGCAAAAGGCGGCGTGGCGCGCGTCGGGCAGATACAATTGCTGCAACCGTTCCTCACACTGGCGGGCGGCGCCCTGCTGCTGGCCGAGCCGCTCGATGCCGTCACGCTCGCTTTTGCGGTGGCGGTGATCGGCGTGGTAGCCCTGGGCCGCCGCACCGCCGTGCGCAGCGCCCCCGCGAGCCCCGTGCCCGCGCCCGCCACCGAAGAACCCCACCCTGCCCCTATGGGCCGATCCCACTGACTGGAGACCCTATGTCCGTCTATGACACCCTTGCCCGCCTCGGCATCGAACTGCCAACCGCTGGCGCACCGGCCGCCGCCTACGTCATGGCCGCGCAAACCGGCAACACCGTGTTCCTTTCGGGCCACATCGCCCGCAAGGACGGCAAGCCGTGGGTAGGCAAGCTGGGCAAGGACCTGGGCACCGAAGACGGCAAGGTCGCCGCGCGCGCCATCGCCGTGGACCTGCTGGCCACGCTCAATACCCACCTTGGCGGCGACCTGAACCGCGTCACCCGCATCGTCAAGGTGATGAGCCTGGTCAACTCCACCGAGGACTTCACCGAGCAGCACCTGGTGACCAACGGCGCCTCGGAGCTGCTGGCGGAGATCTTCGGCGACGCCGGCAAGCATGCGCGCAGCGCCTTTGGCGTAGCGCAGATCCCGTTGGGCGCCTGCGTCGAGATCGAGATGATCGTCGAGGTGAAGTGACTTGAATTGAAGCAAGGCAAGGGAGCCCGCGATCCCCGCGTGCGCTCCCTGCCCTGACAAGCTGAAGGCATGTATCTTGCCGCGTGTCTTACCGATTGCTAGTGCACTAAAGGGCACACCCCGCTGTACTGGAAGGCGAGCCGCAGCGTTCGTCCACGCCGACCGGGGCGCCGCTTTTTATCGTTGACCAAGTCGAGCGCACTCGACTCCCCATACACCAAGAGAACATCATGAACTGGGCCATCTCCCGCCGGGCGCAACAGCTGACCAGCTCGGCTATCCGCGAAATCCTGAAAGTGACCGAGCGTCCGGAAGTTATTTCCTTCGCCGGTGGCCTGCCGTCGCCGGCCACATTCCCGGTAGCGGCCATGGAACAGGCGGTGGCCCGGATCTTCGCCGACAACCCGCAAGCCGCCCTGCAGTACGCCGCCACCGAGGGCTACATGCCGCTGCGCGAATTCATCGCCAAGCGCCACCATGTGGACGTGGAACGCGTGCTGATCACCACCGGCTCGCAGCAGGCGCTGGACCTGATCGCCAAGGTCCTGATCGACCCGGGCAGCCCGGTGCTGGTGGAAACCCCGAGCTACCTCGGCGCGCTGCAAGCCTTCTCGCTGTTCGAACCGGAGTTCGTCTCGGTGCCGGGCGACGACAAGAGCCTGCTGCCGGAGTCTCTCACGCCCGAGCTGACCGCCGGCGCGCGCTTCCTCTACGCCCTGCCCAACTTCCAGAACCCCACCGGACGGCGCATGCCGCTGGCGCGCCGCCAGGCCCTGGTGGCCCGCGCCCGCGAGCTCGGCGTGCTGCTGGTCGAGGACGATCCCTACGGCGAACTGAGCTATAGCGGCGACCAGTTGCCAAGCCTGCTGTCGATGAACCCCGACGGCGTGATCTACATGGGCTCGTTCTCCAAGATCCTGGCCCCCGGCCTGCGCCTGGGCTTTGTGATCGCCCCGCCCGAGTTGCACTTCAAGCTGTGCCAGGCCAAGCAGGCGTCGGACCTGCATACGCCCAGCTTCACCCAGCGCCTTGCCTATGAGGTGGTGCGCGATGGCCTGCTGGACTCGCATATCCCCACCATCCGCACGCTCTACGCGGCGCAATGCCAGGCCATGCTGGACTCGCTCAAGCGCCACATGCCGCAAGGCGTGACCTGGAATGCACCGGAAGGCGGCATGTTCATCTGGATGGAGCTGCCCGAAGGCCTGGACAGCATGGAAATCCTGCCCGAAGCTGTCAGGCGCAATGTGGCCTATGTGCCGGGCGCACCGTTCTACGCCAGCAACCCGCGCCGCAATGCGCTGCGCCTGGCCTTTGTCACGGTGGCGCCGGAGCGCATCGAACAAGGCGTCGCCATCCTCGGCACGCTGTTCCGCGAAGCCATCGCCAAGTGCGCGCCGCAAGCCAAGGCCGCTTGAGCGACACGCGTGACGCGTATACGGCGTATACGTCTCCCAGCTGATACCGGGCTGGCGGGCTTCATGGCAAGATAACGGCCATCACCTGTCAGTCCGGGCCGTGAACACTGGCGAACGCCAGCATGCGCGGCCCTTCGCCTCAAGGAGAAGGTTTTCGTGCTGCGTATCTGGGGTCGGCTCTCATCGATCAACGTGCAGAAAGTGGTCTGGTGCGCGCGCGAGCTGCACCTGGATCACGAACGCATCGACATTGGCATCAGCGAGGGCGACCTCGACACCGAGGCCTATGTCCGGCTCAATCCCGACCGCAGCATTCCAGTGATCGAGGATTTCCGCGGCACCGACGTGGGCGGCGAGCCCTTTGTGCTGTGGGAGTCCAACGCCATCGTGCGCTACCTTTGTGCGCACGACGGGGAAGACAGCCTGTGGCCTGGCAACGTCAAGGCCCGCGCGCAGGCCGACCGCTGGATGGACTGGCAGACCAATGCCTTCAGCCCGGCCATGGTCGACGCGTTCCGTCACCTGGTGCGGCTGCCCGCCGCGCAGCGCGACCCCGACCTGATCGCCCGCTCCCTGGAACGCACCGAACCGCTCGCGGCCCGGCTCGACGAAGCCCTGGCACAGCGCGAATTCATCTGCGGCGACCGCTTCACCATGGCCGACATCCCGGTTGCCTGCGCCGCCCACCGCTGGCTGGGCCTGCCGGTGACGCACCAGCCCCGGCCGCACCTCGAACGCTGGGCAGCGGCCATGCGGGCACGGCCTGCGGCCCGCACCATCCTGACGCTGCCGCTGGTCTGAGCCGCCCCCTTACGCCCTTGCTATTTATTGGCTTGCTGATTTACTTGCTGTTGTGCCCGCCCGACACCGCGGCCAGCACCCCCAGCCCGATCAGCGCGCCGCCCGTCAGGTAGCGGCCCACGGCCTGCGCCCCCCTGGCGCGCGAGAGCAGCGGCAACAACGCCGCCGCGGCCAGCACATAGCAGCAATCGGTGGTGGCCGCGATCAGGACGAAGGTGCCGCCCAGGGCCACGCTCTGCGGCAGCGCCGCGATGGCGGGATCCATGAACTGCGGCAGGAAGGCGGCGAAGAACAAGGTGGTCTTGGGGTTGAACAAGGCCACCACAAAGCCATCGCGAAACACCCGCCGCAGCCCGGCGCCGCCAGCAGCGGGGGCTGCCTGCGCGGCAGCCGCCGGCCGCGTGCGCAGCGCACGCAGCCCGAGATAGACCAGGTAGGCCGCGCCGGCGTATTTCATCACGGCAAAGGCCAGCGACGACACCGCGAACAGCGCCGCCAGCCCCAGCGCGGCCGCCAGCACATTGACCAGGTTGCCCAGTACCACCGCCGCTACCGAAGCCAGGCCAGCAAGCCTGCCTTGCGCCAGCGTGCGCGCGACGATATAGATCACAGCCGGCCCCGGCGTCACCGCGAGCAACAGGCTGGACAGCAGGAAAGCGGCAAGCACGGGACCGCCGGGCAGGATGTGATGCATGGCAATACTCCTTTGGAAGCGAAAACGCCATCCGTCATGCCAGGCTGGCCGGTTTTCCCGGGAGCGCCGGGGCACGCATGGACGACCGGCACATTCTGCCACCACAGGCCAGGCCGGCACGCATTTGCGTATCGAGTGGATTGGAGTACTCTGCCTACGAAGCGGCGAGTGCGGCAACCTGCCCCCAGGCAAACCCTGATCCATGAATCCGGCTCACGATGATGGTGACTGGATTTAGGGTAGTGCGGCGGGAACCCGTCCTTAGAATCCGGAATTTGCCGGTCGTATCGTTGCCGAGGCGCGCCCGGACATAAGACAAAACGGCAGGCCGGGCCTAATAGAAAATAAACCTGTCGCCCCAACCCGAGGAGGATTCATCGTGTGGAGTCAAGTCTATGACCCGCTAGGCAGCATGGCGTTGTCAACGCTAGCTGCCGGCATCCCTGTCGCCGTACTGCTGGCTTCGCTGGCATTCTTTCATTTGCAGGCTCACCTGGCCGCCGGGCTGGCGCTGGTGGTCGGCGTGATCATCGCTGCCGCCGTGTTCGGCATGCCGGCCGAGATGGCGGGCAAGGCCGCCGGCCTAGGCATCGTGTCGGGCCTGTTCCCGATCGGCTGGATCGTGCTGAACATCATCTTCCTGCACCGGCTGACCACGATCAACGGCTCCTTCAAGGTGCTGCAGAACTCCATCTCCGGCATCACCGAAGACCGCCGCCTGCAACTGCTGCTTGTCGCCTTCAGCTTCGGCGCCTTCTTTGAGGGTGCGGCCGGCTTCGGCACGCCGGTGGCAGTCACCGGCGCCATCCTGATCGGCTTGGGCTTCTCGCCGCTGGCCGCCTCCGGCCTGGCGCTGATCGCCAATACCGCGCCGGTGGCCTACGGCGCACTGGGCGCACCGCTGATCGGGCTGGCCTCGGTCACTGGCTTGGACCTGCTGCACCTCTCGGCGATGGTCGGCCGCCAGCTGCCATTCTTCTCGGTGCTGGTGCCGTTCTGGCTGATCTGGGCGTTCGCCGGTTTCCGCGGCATGCTGGCGATCTGGCCGGCGATCCTGGTGGCCGGCGTCACCTTTGCCGTGCCGCAGTTCCTGGTGTCGAACTATCACGGTCCCTGGCTGGTGGACGTGATTGCCGCGCTGGTCTCGATGGGCTGCCTCACGCTGTTCCTGAAGGTCTGGAAGCCCAAGGAAATCTGGACCTCCACCAGGATCCTGGGCCGCCATGACGACTCCAAGGTCGACGACCCCGCAGCCGTGGCTGCCGAAGCGCGCGCCAATGCGGCTTCCGTCGGCATCTCGGTGGTCAAGGCCTGGATGCCGTGGGTGATCCTGACAGTCTTTGTCTTCGTCTGGGGCGTCCCGGAATTCAAGAAGCTGATGGACGGCTTGTGGCAATTCAAGTACCCGATTCCCGGACTCGACAAGGCGGTGCTCAAGGTACCGCCGGTGGTGCCCAAGGAAATCGCCGAAGCCGCCGTGTTCAACTTCAACGTGCTGTCGATGGCGGGCACCGGCATCCTGGCGTCGGCCGTGCTGGGCGGCTTGCTGATGGGCTATTCGGTACCGCGCCTGATCAAGGAATACTGGGAAACCATCAAGCTGGTGAAGTACTCGCTGCTGACCATCTGCGCGATGTTCGGCATCGGCTACCTGACCCGCTACTCTGGCCTGGATGCCACGATGGGGCTGGCGTTTGCCCACACCGGCGTGCTCTACCCGCTATTCGGCACCATGCTGGGCTGGCTGGGCGTGGCGCTGACCGGCTCCGACACCGCCTCCAACGTGCTCTTTGGCGGCCTGCAGAAAACCACGGCCGAGCAACTGGGCCTATCGCCGATCCTGATGGCGTCGGCCAACAGTTCAGGCGGCGTGATGGGCAAGATGATCGATGCGCAGTCCATCGTGGTGGCATCCACCGCCACCAAGTGGTACGGGCACGAGGGCGATATCCTGCGCTATGTGTTTTTCCACTCGATCGCGCTGGCGATTCTGGTGGGGCTGTTCATTACGCTGCAAGCCTATGTGCATCCGTTCACGCAGATGGTGATTCACTAGGCGGCCATGCCGCACTGCCAAGAAAAAACCCCACCCTTCAAGCGCGGGGCGCTCCTTTGCGGCAATGACGATGACGATGACAATGACTACGGCACTCAGGCCATCAACCGGTAAGCCAGCCGCGCCGCGGCCCGAGCGCCGCAGGCGTCGCGGTCATAGAGCCCAGGCAGGCGTACTCGAAGCGCTGTCCGCGCTCGTGGCAGGCTTGCGCGATCTGGTCGAACGGCGTGCCCGAGCTGCCGGGACGGCCGGTGCGCAGGTCAAAGTGCGCATCGAGGTTGACCACCAGCACGCGGCCGTGGTCGCCACGCGCATCGAGATGCGCGCGCAGCCCTTGCCAGGTGCCCCAGGCGATCTCGTGGCCGCCGCCGAGCACCAGCGGGAAAGCGCCCCGCGCCAGTTCGGCCGCGACCGCTTGCGCCAACGCTTGCTGCGCGGCCTCGAGATCGCCATCGTCGCAGACTACGTCGCCCGCATCCTGAAAAAGGTCCAGGCCGTGGGCCGGGATGCCGGCCAGCGCGCGGCGGATTTCGCGCGGGCCGCCGGCGGCGCCGGGACGGCCCTGGTTGCGCAGCACGCCGGCGTCGCAGCAAAAGCCCAACAGCACGGGTGCGCCTGGCACGCGTTCGGCGCCTTGCGTGCGCACGACATCGAACAGCCGGCGCGTGTCACCCAGCTCGCCCGCATCGCTGCGGCCGCGCCAGACGCTGCTCGGCGCGCCGTCCTGCACTACCGGGTCCCTCGCGCTCATGACAGGCGGCGGCCGAGGGTTTCCGGCACCATCGCCAGGCCGATCAGCGAGACCAGGCCGCAGCCGATCACGTAGAACGCGGGCGCGTTGGGGTTCGCGGTGAGATGGATCAGCTCGGTCGAGAAGAACTGCGCGAAGCCGCCGAAGATCGCAATCGCCACGCAGTAGGCAATCGACAGGCCGGTGGCGCGCATGCGCTGGGGCAGCACCTCGCTCACCAGCACCATCGACGCGGGCGAGGTCATCGACATCGGCACCGAAAGGCAGCCCACCACCACCAGCAAGCGTGTCAGGCTGGGCTCGGCATTGATCAGCACGAAGGCGGGATAGATCATCAGCAGCAACGCGACGCGGGACCACAGCACCACCGGGCGGCGGCCCAGGCGGTCGCTCAGCCAGCCGGCGAACGGCGACAGCACGACCTGCACGGCAGCGGCCACGCAAGCGGCCCAGATACCCAGCGACAGCGGCATATGCAGCTGGCTGACCGCATAGTTGCTGAGGTAGTACACCACGATGTAAGTCGACGAGGCGACCCCGATCATCAGCAGGATGCTGGCCACCAGCGCGCGGCGGTGCTCGCGCAGCAGTTGCATGGTGGACCCGCTCTCCGATGCCGTGGCGGCCGGCGCGGTTTCTTCCAGGCGGCGGCGAATCACCAGGCCCACCGGAATCACCAGGATGCCGATCACGAACGCCGCGCGCCAGCCCCAGGCTTCCAGCGCGGCCGGCTCCAGCACATTACTCAGGAACAGGCCGACAAGCGCGCCGAACAGCGCCGCGAGCCCCTGGCTGAACGGCTGCCAGCTGGTGTAGAAGCCGCGGGAGCGGCCATCGGCATATTCCAGCAGCAGCGCCGTGGAAGCACCCATCTCGCCGCCGATGGCGAAGCCTTGCACCAGCCGCGCAAGCAGGATCATGATCGGCGCGAGCATGCCGACCTGGGCATAAGTTGGCGTCACCACGAAGATGATCGAGCTCAGGCCCATCAGCCAAAGCGTGAGCGCCACCGCCGGCTTGCGCCCGGCGCGGTCGGCGTACATGCCAATCAGCAGGCCGCCCAGCGGACGCATCAGGAAACCGACGCCAAAGGTCGCAAAGGACAGCAGCAACTGCCCCGTGGGATCGGACACCGGGAAGTACAGGCGGCCGATCAGCGTGGCAAAGAAGCTGTAGACCACGAAGTCGTAGAACTCCAGGCCGTTGCCGATGGTGATGGCGGCGATGGACTTGAACCTGGACAGCGGCTGGTGCGTGGCGTCTTGCACCGCGGCAACGCCGGAGACTGTGTTTTCAATGGACATGATGTAACTCCGAAGCAAGGATATCCTGGCCGTCCGCGGGCGGACGGTGGGCCGCAGCACGGCATGGCGTGGCGCGTCTGGCGCCGCAGCGGCGGTCGCCATCGCATCAAGTTGGAGAGCGGCCTGGCGACGCCAGCAGGCCAGCGCGTGCCTCAGTCAGCGGCCTGAGCCGGTGCCGCCATGCCCGGCACGTCACCGCGCGGCCGCACCCAGCACCACCACGCCACCACCAGCAACAACAGCCACACCGCCCCCACCAGCAGCGCCGCGCGGGTCTGCGGGAACCAGCCGAGCACGCCAAAGATGAAGAGCATGAAGGCGATCGCGGCGAGCGGCGCCACCGGCCAGAACGGTACGGGGAACTTCAGCGCAGCCACCTCGGCGCGGCTCATGCGTCGGCGCAAGGCGACCTGCGACAGCAGGATCATCAGCCACACCCAGACCGTTGCGAAGGTGGCGATAGAGGCAATCAGCAGAAACACGTCCTCGGGCATCAGGTAGTTCAACACCACGCCGGCCAGCAAGGCGAACGCCATCACCACCACCGTCATCCAGGGCACGCCGTTGCGCGACACGCGCGCGAACACGCGCGGCGCCTGCCGTTGCACCGCCATGCCGTACAACATGCGCCCGGCGCCGAAGATGTCGCTGTTGATGGCGGACACGGCGGCGGAGATCACCACGATGTTAAGCACGGCGGCGGCCGAGCCGATGCCCAGCCGGCTGAAGATCTGCACGAAGGGGCTGCCCTCGCTGCCGATGCGATGCCAGGGATAGAGCGACATCAGCACCGCCAGCGTCAGTACGTAGAACAGCAGGATGCGCAGCGGCACCGCGTTGATCGCGCGCGGAATCACACGCTCCGGGTCGCGCGCTTCGCCCGCCGTGATGCCGATGATCTCGATGCCGCCAAAGGCGAACATCACCACGGCGAACGAGGCGATCACGCCGGCAATGCCATTGGGCATGAAACCGCCGTGCGCCCACAGGTTGTGGATGCCGGTAGCGACGCCACCGTCAGCCATGCCGAAACCGAACAGCATGATGGCAACGCCGCCGCCGATCATCGCGACGATGGCCCCGACCTTCATCAGCGACAGCCAGAACTCCAGTTCGCCGAAGACCTTGACGCTGAGCAGGTTGAGGCCGCCGATCACGAACACGATGCCGAGCACCCAGATCCAGCGCGGCACGTCCGGAAACCAGAAGCCCATGTAGATGCCGAAGGCGGTCACATCCGCCAGGCAGACGATGATCATCTCGAAGGCGTAGGTCCAGCCAAGCAGGAAGCCCGCCAGCGGCCCCAGGCCGGTGCTGGCGTACTGGCCGAAGGAGCCAGCCACGGGGTTGCGCACGGCCATCTCCCCCAGCGCGCGCATCACCATGTAGACCGCGGCGCCGCCGATCAGGTAGGCCAGCAGCACCGCCGGGCCTGCGGCCTGGATGGCCGAGGCCGAGCCGTAGAAAAGTCCTGTGCCGATGGCGGACCCCAGCGCCATAAAGCGGATATGGCGCGCGCCGAGGCTACGCTGCAGGCCTTGCGACTGCTCTTGCATTTCTTTGTCTCCGAATCATTATTCTGTCGCGCCCGGGCGCTGGCGGCGGCCGGCCCCGGGCGTCGTGGCCACTGCCTCAGTGGCTGGGCAGCAGTCGCGCCGGCAACAGCGCATTCAGCGTGCCGCCCGCCAGCAGGCGGCTTGCCGTCTCGATATCCGGCGCGAAGAAGCGGTCCTTCTCGTAGTAGGCCACCTCCGCGCGCAGCAGGCTGCGTGCCTGCTCCAGCTTGGGCGAGCTCTTCAGCCCTTCGCGGAAGTCCAGGCCTTGGCAGGCGCCCAGCCACTCCACGGCCAGGATGCCGCGCACGTTCTCGGCCATCGGCCACAGGCGCTTGCCGGCATTCGGCGCCATCGACACGTGGTCCTCCTGGTTGGCCGAGGTCGGCAGGCTGTCGACGCTGTGCGGATGAGCCAGCGCCTTGTTGTCGCTGGCCAGCGCCGCCGCCGTGACCTGGGCAATCATGAAGCCCGAGTTGACGCCGCCGTTGGCCACCAGGAAGGGCGGCAGCTGCGACATGTGGCGATCCATCATCAGCGAGATGCGGCGCTCGGACAGCGAGCCGATCTCGGCGATCGCCAGCGCCAGGTTGTCGGCCGCCATCGCCACCGGCTCGGCGTGGAAATTACCGCCCGAAATCACGTCGCCCTCGGCGGCGAACACCAGCGGGTTGTCCGAGACCGCGTTGGCCTCCACGCCAAGGACCTCGGCGGCTTGCCGCAGCTGGGTCAGGCAGGCACCCATCACCTGCGGCTGGCAGCGCAGCGAGTAGGGATCCTGCACCTTGTCGCACTGCTCGTGCGAGCGCGCCAGTTCGCTGGTATCGGTCAGCAGATCGCGGTAGGCCGCGGCCGCGTCGATCTGGCCGCGCTGGCCACGCACCGCATGGATGCGCGCGTCGAACGGCGCGCGCGAGCCAAGCATGGCTTCCACGCTGAGGCTGCCGCAGACGGTGGCGGCGGCAAACAAGTCCTCGGCCTCGAACAGGCCGCGCAGCGCGTAGGCGGTGGACACCTGGGTGCCGTTGAGCAGGGCCAGGCCCTCCTTGGCCGCCAGGGTCAGCGGCTCCAGGCCGGCGCGGGCCAGCGCCTGGCGCGCCGGCAGCCATTCGCCCTGGTAGCGGGCACGGCTTTCGCCCAGCAGCACCAGCGACATATGCGCCAGCGGCGCCAGGTCGCCGGAGGCGCCCACCGAACCCTTGAGCGGGATATGCGGATAGACCTCGGCATTGACCAGGGCAATCAGCGCGTCGATCACCTTGCGGCGGATGCCGGAGAAGCCGCGCGCCAGGCTGTTGATCTTGAGCAGCATGATCAGCCGCACCATGGCGTCGTCGAGCGGCTCGCCCACGCCGGCGGCGTGCGACAGCACCAGCGAACGCTGCAGGTTCTCCAGGTCCTCGCGGGCGATGCGGGTCTGCGCCAGCAGGCCGAAGCCGGTATTGATGCCGTAGGCGCTGCGGCCTTCGGCGACGATGCTCTCGACGCAGGCCACGCTGGCGGCGATGGCCTCGGCGGCCCCCGCATCCAGGCTCACGCGCAGCGGCTGCAGATAGGCCTGGCGCAGTTGCGCCAGGGTCAGTTGACCGGGTTTCAGGTTAAGCATGTTCACGTTCAGGAGCCCTTCTTGGAGTTGATCATCGGCAGGTTCAGGCCCTGCTCTCGTGCACAGTCGATGGCGATGTCGTAGCCGGCATCCGCATGGCGCATCACGCCGGTGGCGGGATCGTTGTGCAGCACGCGGGCAATGCGCGCGGCGGCCTCGTCGGTGCCGTCGCACACGATCACCACGCCGGAATGCTGCGAAAAGCCCATGCCGACGCCGCCGCCATGGTGCAGCGAAACCCAGGTCGCGCCGCTCGCGGTGTTGAGCAGCGCGTTGAGCAGCGGCCAGTCGGAGACCGCATCGGAGCCGTCCTGCATGCTCTCCGTTTCGCGGTTGGGGCTGGCGACCGAGCCGGAGTCGAGGTGGTCGCGGCCGATCACCACCGGCGCCGACAATTCGCCACTGCGGACCATCTCGTTGAAGGCCAGGCCGAGCTTGGCGCGCAGGCCCAGGCCAACCCAGCAGATACGCGCCGGCAGGCCCTGGAAGCTGATGCGCTCACGCGCCATGTCCAGCCAGCGGTGCAGGTGCGCGTCGTCGGGGATCAGCTCCTTGACCTTGGCGTCGGTCTTGTAGATATCCTGCGCGTCGCCCGACAGCGCGGCCCAGCGGAACGGGCCGATGCCGCGGCAAAACAGCGGGCGGATGTAGGCCGGCACGAAGCCGGGGAAATCGAAGGCGTTCGCCACGCCCTCTTCCTTGGCCATCTGGCGGATGTTGTTGCCATAGTCGAAGGTGGGCACGCCCATCTTCTGGAAATCCAGCATGGCTTGCACATGCTGCGCCATCGACTGCTTGGCGGCCTTGACCACGCGGGCCGGCTCGGTCTGCGCGCGGTCGCGGTACTGGCCCCAGGTCCAGCCCACCGGCAGGTAGCCGTTGAGCGGATCGTGCGCGCTGGTCTGGTCGGTGACCATGTCCGGGCGCACGCCGCGGCGCACCAGTTCGGGCAGCACTTCGGCGGCGTTGGCGCACAGCGCGATGGATACGGCGCGTCCCTCGGCGGTGTACTTGGCAATGCGGGCCAGCGCGTCATCGAGGTCGGTGGCCTGCTCGTCGACATAGCGCGTGCGCAGGCGGAAATCGATGCTGACCTGCTGGCATTCGATGTTCAGCGAGCAGGCGCCGGCCAGCGTGGCGGCCAGCGGCTGCGCGCCGCCCATGCCGCCCAGGCCGGCGGTCAGCACCCAGCGGCCCTTGAGGTTGCCGTCGTAGTGCTGGCGCCCGGCTTCGACGAAGGTCTCGTAGGTGCCCTGCACGATGCCCTGGCTGCCGATATAGATCCAGCTGCCGGCGGTCATCTGGCCGTACATGGCCAGGCCCTTGGCATCGAGCTCGTTGAAGTGTTCCCAGGTGGCCCAGTGCGGCACCAGGTTGGAGTTGGCGATCAGCACGCGCGGGGCGTTGCTGTGGGTCTTGAACACGCCAACCGGTTTGCCGGACTGCACCAGCAGGGTCTCGTCGTCGTTCAGCGTCTTGAGCGTCTCGACGATCTTGTCGTAGCACGCCCAGTTGCGCGCGGCGCGGCCGATGCCGCCGTACACCACCAGTTCCTTGGGGTTCTCCGCCACTTCCGGGTCGAGGTTGTTCATCAACATGCGCAGCGGCGCTTCGGTCTGCCAGCTCTTGGCATTCAGTTGGCTACCGCGCGGGGCGCGGATCTCTACATCGCGAAAGCGGTCGGTGTTGCTCACGGGAATTCCTTGGGTCAGTAGGCCGGCTCGAACCGGTCTGTTCAGCCATGCTAGGTATGTATAGTGTTGTATATACAAGCATAGATAAATTGGGGTATTCCCGGAGACAAGCCTCAGACATGGACGAAAAAGTGCCGCCGTCATTACTTGAATGACGAAGGTGACGGAAAGTGCTTGTCGCTTCGAGCACGCCGCCAAGTACCGCGACATGGACGCCCCCCCCCCCTGCCACGGGCACGGAAATCCGCGATACGCAAGCGCGGTATCATGCTCCTGACCCGCCGCATGCCCTTGGCATCGATACGGCCCTTGCGAGCACGCCGGCGTCCCGGACGAGGCGGTCGCCGCAGAACCCCTGGACTCCCATGCTGATGCGTTTCCTGGAACGGCTGATCGACCCGTTCCGCGCCCTCCCCGACACCCAGCCGCCCGGCCAGATCTGGCGCTTCTACGCCTATTACCTGCGGGAGGTATGGCCGGTCTTTGCGCTGCTCCTGTGCGTGGGGCTGGCTGGCGCGCTGATCGAAGTCTCGCTGTTCGGCTTTCTCGGCCGCCTGGTCGACCTGGCGCAAGCAACGCCGCCCGCCGATTTCTTCGCGCGCCACCGCGTCGAGCTGGCGTGGATGGCGGTGGTGGCGCTGCTGCTGCGTCCGTTCTTCAACGGCCTGCACGACATCCTCGTGCACCAGGTCATCAACCCGAGCCTGGGCAACCTGGTGCGCTGGCAGAATCACCGCTACGTGCTCAAGCAGAGCCTGTCGTTTTTCCAGAACGACTTTGCCGGGCGCATCGCGCAGCGCATCATGCAGACCGGCTTCTCGCTGCGCGATTCAGCGGTGCAGGCCGTGGATGCAATCTGGCATGTGTTGATCTACGCGGCCAGCTCCCTCTACCTGTTCGCGCAAGCCGACTGGCGCCTGATGATTCCGCTCGTGGCGTGGATCGCCTGCTACGTGAGCGCCATGCTGTACTTCACGCCACGCGTGAAAGCGCGCTCGGTAGCCGCCACCGGCGCGCGCTCGCGGCTGATGGGGCGCATCGTCGACGGCTATACCAATATCACCACGCTCAAGCTGTTCGCCCACACGCGCCATGAAGAAGACTACGCGCGCGAAGCCATGGCCGACCTGACCGACAAGGCGCGCCTGTCCGGGCGCATGGTCAGCGCCATGGATTTCACCGTGACCTCGCTCAATGGCCTGCTGATCGCCGGCACCACCGGGCTGGCGCTGTGGCTATGGAGCCAGGGCCATGTCAGCGTCGGCGCGATTGCGCTGTCGACCGGACTAGTGATCCGCATCGTCAGCATGTCGGGCTGGATCATGTGGGTGATCAGCGGCATCTTCGAGAATATCGGCCAGGTGCAGGATGGCCTGCAGACCATCGCCGTGCCACGCACGGTCGGCGATCGCGGCAACGCGCAGGCGCTGCGCGTCACGCGCGCAGAGGTGCGCTTCGAAGGCGTGGGCTTTCACTACGGCAAGGGCTCGGGCGTGATCGAGAACATCGATCTGGTGGTGCGCCCCGGCGAGAAGATCGGCCTGGTCGGCCCGTCCGGCGCCGGCAAGTCGACGCTGGTCAACCTGCTGCTGCGGCTGTACGACGTGGAGCAAGGACGCATCCTGATCGACGGCCAGGACATCGCCGGCGTGACGCAGGAAAGCCTGCGCGCACAGATCGGCATGGTGACCCAGGATACCTCGCTGCTGCACCGATCGATCCGCGACAACCTGCGCTACGGCCGGCCCGGCGCCAGCGAGGCCGAGCTGCTTGCGGCAGCGGACGACGCGCATGCCGGCGAGTTCATTCCGCGTTTGCGCGACGCGCATGGCGCGACGGGCCTGGATGCCCAGGTGGGCGAGCGCGGCGTGAAGCTATCGGGCGGGCAGCGCCAGCGTATCGCGGTGGCGCGCGTGCTGCTGAAGAACGCGCCAATCCTGATCCTGGACGAAGCCACCTCGGCACTGGACTCCGAGGTGGAAGCCGCCATCCAGGAGAACCTGGAGACACTGATGCAGGGCAAGACCGTGATCGCCATCGCGCATAGGCTCTCGACCATCGCGCGCATGGACCGGCTGGTGGTGCTGCAGGATGGACGGATTGCCGAGAGCGGGACGCATGCGGAGTTGCTGGCGCATGGGGGGCTTTATGCACGGCTGTGGGCGCATCAGACTGGGGGGTTTGTGGGGGTGGAATAGAGCGGGTTGGTTGGGGGCTCGGGATTGATGCTGGCGGTTGTGGTTTTTGGGCCCAAGTGCCTCCATGCTCGGGTCTTTCGCTGTTTTTTTGAGCGGCGATGGCTGTTGAACCCAAGAGCCATACGACATCCCCAAAGAAAAGTGACCGGCAGCCCCCGCAGGGGGATGTCGTACGGCTCTTGGGTGCAAAAACCATCGCCGCTCAAAAAAACAGCGAAAGACCCCAGCATGGAGGCTCTTGGCCCCAACAGCCAACACCGCATCATCCATCCACTATCAGGCTCAAACCAACCCCATCACCCCCGCCCCAGCCCCCAACGCCACCAGCACCAGCGGATGCACCTTCGTCTTCAACATCAACCCGATAGTAACCACGGTCACCGCCACCGCGGTCCAGCGGTGATCCACGCTCGCGGCAAGGATCCAGCCGGTGGAAAACAGCAGGCCGATGGTCAGCGTGGCAAGGCCGCGCCGGATCAGGCCGGGCCAGCGCGCCTGCGGCGAGCGGCCGGCGAAATACTCGAAACCAAGCGCAATCACGCTGGAGGGCCCGCAAATGCCAATCATGCCGACGATGGCGCCGGCCAGACCCGCCACCTGCCAGCCGAACAGGGCAACGAACAAGATGTTTGGCCCAGGCGCGGCCTGCGAGATGGCGTACATGGCAGAGAACTGCGCGTCGCTCATCCAGGCGTTCGACTCCACCAGGAAGCGATGCATGTCGGGGATGGTGGTGCTGGCCCCGCCGATGGCAAGGAACGAGAGCAGCAGGAAATGCGTGAGCAGGCTGGAAAGCACGTTGGGCGAGCTCATTGGCGCGGCTCCTTGGCCTCGGGGGGCACGGCATCGATGCCATCATCGCTGGACGGCATGGCGGGCGCATCGATCGCAGCCGGCGCCAGTGGCGCATGCGCGCGCCGCGCCAGTTGCTCGCTGCGCCACTCCAGCACCAGGCCCATCGGCACCAGCACCGCCATCACCGGCACCAGCGGCCAGCGCAGCAGCCCGATGCCGGCAAACGCCGCGCCGCCGATCATCAACCCGCGCACGGTGCGCGGCTGGCTTTGCGCCAGCTTGAAGCCGGTCGACAACACCAGGCCCGCCGACACTGCCGTCATGCCCGTCAGCATGCGCTGCACCGCCGCCACGTCGCGGTAGTGCTCATACAGCAGCATCAGCGCCAGCACGCCCACCATCGGCACCATCACCAGCCCCGCGAAGGCCGCCAGCGCGCCGCGCAGTCCGGCAAAGCGCAGGCCCAGCATCAGCGCGAGGTTGATCACGTTGGGGCCGGGCAGCACCTGCCCGAGGCTGAGCAGCTCGACGAAATCGCGGTCGCCAAGCCAGCGGTTGCGGTCCACCACGGCGCGCCGCACGAACGGCAGCACACCGCCGAAGCCTGAGAGCCCCATGCGGGCAAATTCGATGAACAGGCGCCGCGGTGTGGGCGGGGGTGCTAGCGCTACCATCGGATCGTCGCCGGCGGGGGAAGGAGTAACTGGCATCGCTTGTAACGGGAGAGACATGGCCGCTCGGGACGGCACCCGAGCGTTGCGCCATGCGCGGTAAAGAAAAAAGCCCCGCGCATTGTCGCGCAGGGCCAGTTTGGGTTGACGCGGCTTAGTTGCCGTTTGCCGGGGGGACGATCCGCACCGGCTCGATGCTCGGCTCCTTGAGCCTGAGGTCCAGCGCGCGGCCCTTGCGAGCGCGCTTGCCCACATAAGGCAGCAGCAACTGGCCGTAGAGCTTCTGCGAGCTCGGCTTGCCGCCGCGCCCGGCGCCGGACACCAACAGGCCCGGCGCGCCCACGGCGATCGCCTGCAACAGCGTCTCCTTGGGCTCCAGCTCCATCAGGATCACGCCACGGCCACCGGCCGAGAGCGACTTGATCTCGTCGAGCGACACCAGCAGCATGCGGCCGTTGGCCGACAGGCAGGCCACGTGCGTGGCTTCCTCGCCAATCGGCGCGGGCACCAGCGGCGCATCGCCTTCGTCCAGCGTCAGGTAGGCGCGGCCGCCCTTCTGCCGGCTGACCATGTCGCCTACCTTGGTCTGGAAGCCGTTGCCGCCGCGCGTGGCGATCAGCAAGCGCTGGTCGACGCTGCCGGCGAAGGTATGGGCGATCTGGCTGCCGGGCTGCAGCTCGATGAGCGTGGTCACGGGCACGCCGTCGCCACGCCCGCCGGGCAGGCCTGCCACCGGCACTGTGTAGGCACGGCCGTTGGTGCCGAACACCAGCATCACGTCCACGCTGCGGCACTCGAAGGTGCCATAGAGCGCATCGCCCGCCTTGAAGGTGAACTGCTGCGCGTCATGGCTGTGGCCCTGGCGCGTGCGCACCCAGCCCTTTTGCGACACCACCACGGTGACGGGCTCGTCGACCACGCGCACTTCGGCGGCGGCGCGGCGCTCTTCCTGGATCAGCGTGCGGCGCGGATCCTTGTCTTCCGGGCTGTATTGCTTGGCGTCGGTCTCGATCTCCTTGATGATGCGACGGCGCATCATGGTCTCGGACTTGAGCAACACATCCAGTTCGGCCTGCTCGTCGCGCAGGCTCTTGAGCTCCTGCTCGATGCGCAGCGCCTCCAGCCTGGCCAGCTGGCGCAGGCGGATTTCGAGGATGTCCTCGGCCTGGCGGTCCGACAGGCCGAAGGCCTGCATCAGCGCCGGCTTGGGCTCGTCGCTCTCGCGGATGATGCGGATCACCTCGTCGATATTGAGCAGTACCAGCATCCGGCCTTCGAGGATGTGGATGCGGTCCTCGACCTTGCCCAGGCGATGGCGGGTACGGCGCGTCACCGTGGCGAAGCGGAAGGCGATCCACTCGCGCAGGATGTCGGCCAGGCCCTTCTGGCGCGGGCGGCCATCGGTGCCGATCATCACCAGGTTGATCGACGCGCCGGATTCCAGGCTGGTGTGCGCCAGCAGCGTCTGGATGAATTCCTGCTGCTCGATGTTCTTGCTCTTGGGCTCGAACACCAGCCGCACCGGCGCGTTCTTGCCAGACTCGTCGCGCACCGCGTCAAGCACGGCCAGCATGCCTTGCTTGAGCTGCAGCTGCTCGGGCGTGAGCGACTTCTTGCCGGTGCGCACCTTCGGGTTGGTGATTTCCTCGATCTCTTCGAGCACCTTCTGCGACGACGTGCTCGGCGGCAGTTCGGTCACCACCAGTTGCCACTGGCCGCGCGCCATTTCCTCGATGATCCAGCGCGCGCGCACCTTCAGGCTGCCGCGGCCGTTCTCGTAGATCTGCGCGATATCGGCTGCCGGCGAAATGATCTGGCCGCCGCCTGGATAGTCCGGCCCGGGCATCAGCGCCAGCAACTCGGCCAGCGTGATGTTGGGATTGCGGATCATCGCCACGGTGGCTGCCGCCACTTCGCGCAGGTTGTGCGGCGGCACTTCGGTAGCCATGCCCACGGCAATGCCCGATGCGCCGTTGAGCAGCACAAAGGGCAGGCGCGCCGGCATCAGCTTGGGCTCTTCCATCGAGCCGTCGTAGTTGGGGATGAAGTCCACCGTGCCCTGGTCGATCTCATCGAGCAGCAGGCGCGCGATCGGCGTGAGCCGGGCCTCGGTGTAGCGCATGGCCGCCGCGCCGTCGCCGTCGCGCGAGCCGAAGTTGCCCTGGCCGTCGATCAGCGGGTAGCGCAGCGAGAAGTCCTGGGCCAGGCGCACCAGCGCGTCGTAGGCGGACTGGTCACCGTGCGGGTGGAATTTACCCAGCACGTCGCCCACCACGCGCGCCGACTTGACCGGCTTGGCATCGGAGCGCAGGCCCATCTCGTGCATGGCGTACAGGATGCGGCGCTGCACCGGCTTCTGGCCGTCGGCCACTTCCGGCAGCGCGCGGCCCTTGACCACGCTGATGGCGTAGTCGAGATAGGCGCGTTCGGCATAGTGCGCCAGGGTCAGCGAGTCCGCTCCGTTGTCGGGCGAACCTGGGTCAAACGGAATGTCTTGTTGTTCCATGGATTGGCAAGAAGACGGCGCACCGCATCGTTGGCCGGGGCGCCGGTTGCATGTTGTTCGTTATGGTGTCCGGGATGGGATCAAGGCATGTTGCGGCGGCCGCCGATCACCATCTTGACGCGATTGATTCCTGCCCCGCCCACCCCCGCGGGCGCGCCGCCCGGACGGTAGAAGCGATAGAACTGCAGCACCGTGCTGACATATTGCTGGGTCTCGGGGAAAGGCGGAATCTTGTTGTTGTAGCGCTGCACCGCGCCCTCGCCCGCGTTGTACGCGGCCAGCACCAGTTCGAGGTCGTTGGGGAACAGCTCCATCAGCCAGCGCAGGTAGCGCACGCCGGCCGAGATATTGGTACGCGGATCAGCCAGCTTCTGCTCGACCGTACGCCGCGCATCGGCGCTGACGCCAAAGCGCGCGCCGGTGTCGGGAATCACCTGCATCAGCCCGATCGCGCCCTTGGGCGAGACCGCACCCGCATTGAAGCCGGACTCGACCGCCATCACGGCCTTGACCAGCTCCGGGTCCACATTCTGCGCCGCCGCGATCTGGCGGATCATGGGTTCGACCGTGGCGATATTGGGATGATTGACGACGTAGCGGTAGAGCTTGTGCGTTTCCAGGTCGATCTGCTTGCCCGCGCCTGCACCCGCACCCGCGCGGTATGGCAGCGGGCTCTTGAGCTCGCCACCGTTCTTCATGAACAGCGTGTAGCGCTCGTCCAGCTTCTGGTCCGAGAAATGCGCCACGCCGTCGTCGTCGATGTAGCCATACAGCGCCGCGTGGGCCAGCGGCATGTAGCCCAGGCTGAGGCCGGCCAGCAGCATGCCGGCGGCAATCCATTGCCGGGGACGGGTGCTGCCAGGTCTGGTCTTAGCCATCGGGACTCCTTGCGTCATGCAGGTATCGAACGGTTCGAATCGTGCCGCCTGTCAAATATCGGCGACCACCTCGTTGCCCCGCTCCTCGAGCCAGGTGCGCCGCTGCGCGGCTTCGCCCTTGCCCATCAGCATATTCATCACGCCCACGGTCTGGGGCAGGTCGAAATGTCCCAGCGCCACCGGCAACAGGCGGCGCGTATCGGGATTCATGGTGGTTTCCCACAACTGCTCGGCATTCATCTCGCCCAGGCCCTTGAAGCGCGAGATCTGCCAGCCGCCTTCCTTGATGCCATCCTTCATCAGCTTGTCCTGGATGGCCACCAGCTCACCGTCATCCAGCGCATACAGCTTCTGGGCCGGCTTCTTGCCACGTGCTGGCGCATCCACCCGGTACAGCGGCGGGCGGGCCACGCACACGTTGCCGTTATCGATCAGCCTGGGGAAATGCTTGAAGAACAGGGTCAGCAATAGCACCTGGATGTGCGCACCGTCCACGTCAGCGTCGGACAAGATACAGATCTTCCCGTAGCGCAGGTTGGACAGGTCGGGCTCATCGTTGGGGCCGTGCGGGTCCACGCCGATCGCCACCGCGATATCGTGCACTTCGTTATTGGCGAACAGGCGGTCGCGCTCGGTCTCCCAGGTGTTGAGCACCTTGCCGCGCAGCGGCAGGATGGCCTGGAACTCCTTGTCGCGCCCCATCTTGGCCGAGCCGCCGGCGGAGTCGCCCTCGACCAGGAACAGTTCGTTGCGGGTGACGTCGGTGGATTCGCAGTCGGTCAGCTTGCCCGGCAGCACGGCGACGCCAGAACCCTTCTTCTTCTCCACCTTTTGCGCCGCGCGCGTGCGCGCCTGCGCCTGGCGGATCACCAGCTCGGCCAGCTTCTTGCCGTACTCGACATGATGATTGAGCCACAACTCAAGCGCGGGACGGCTGAATGCGGACACCAGCTTCACCGCATCGCGGCTGTTCAGGCGCTCCTTGATCTGGCCCTGGAACTGCGGGTCCAGCACCTTGGCGGACAGCACGAACGAGGCACGGGCGAACACATCCTCGCTCATCAGCTTGACGCCCTTGGGCTGCAGCGCGTGCATCTCGATAAAGCTCTTGACCGCCTGGAACAGGCCTTCGCGCAGGCCGGACTCATGCGTGCCGCCGGCCGGGGTGGGAATCAGGTTGACATAGGACTCGCGCACCGGCGCGCCGTCCTCGGTCCACGCCACCACCCACGAAGCGCCCTCGCCCTCGGCGAAGCCGTCTTCAGCCGGGTTGGCGTCCGGGTCGGCGAAATGCTCGCCTTCGAACATCGGCACCACCAGCTCGGCGCCGCTGCCCTGCGCCAGCGCTTCGACCAGGTAGCCCTTGAGGCCCTGCTCATACTGCCAGGTCAGGCGCTCGCCATTCTTCTCCTGCAGCAGCGTGACCTTGACGCCTGGCAGCAGCACAGCCTTGCTGCGCAGCAAGCGCTGCAGCTCGGCCATGGGGATCGCGGCCGAATCGAAGTACTTCGCGTCGGGCCACACCTGCACCCGCGTGCCGCTCTTTTTCTCGCCGCGTTCCAGCTTGCGCGTGGCCAGCGGCACGGTAACGTCACCGCCGGAGAAGGTCAGCGTGGAGCAGTTGCCATCGCGCCATACGGTCACGTCGAGCCGGGTCGACAGCGCGTTGGTGACGGAGACGCCAACACCGTGCAGGCCACCCGAGAAGGCATAGGCGCCGCCCTTGCCCTTGTCGAACTTGCCGCCCGCGTGCAGGCGCGTGAACACGATTTCCACCACCGGGACCTGCTCTTCGGGATGGATGCCAACCGGAATGCCGCGGCCATCGTCCTCGACGCTGATGCTGCCGTCGCGGTGCAGGGTGACCATGATCTCGGAACCGTGGCCGCCCAGGGCCTCGTCGGAGGCATTGTCGATCACCTCCTGCACGATGTGCAGGGGATTGTCGGTACGGGTGTACATGCCGGGTCGTTGCTTGACCGGCTCCAGGCCCTTCAGGACCCGGATGGAAGATTCGCTGTACTGACTGATTTTGCTCGCCATGGAGTCGCTTGCTTAGTGGGATTCTCGGCCAGCCTTGGCGGGGCGCGGTTGCCGCACGCCAGCCAGGGGGGCCGGGCAGCCTGCATTGTAATGGAAGCGGGTAGCCGTCTTGATGCCAATCGTCACCAACAATGGCTGTGCACGATTCGACATATTTGATGTTGCGAGCGACGCCGGGGCCGCGCCCGACGCCCTGCCGGGATGCGCGGTACACTCGCTCGCACAGGCGCGGCCAAGGCGGTTCCGGACCGCGCCGACAAAACTAGAACAGCACTACGCACACCGAGCCAGGATGCAGGACGCCATGCAGAACACGATTCGACACACACAAAGAAAACCACTCTCCCTCACAACAGTATTGATTTGCGGTGGACTACTCGTCACCTTATCGATGGGGATCCGGCACGGCTTCGGCCTGTTCAACCTCCCGATCACGCAAACGCACGGCTGGAGCCGCGAGACCTTCGCCTTCGCGCTGGCGCTGCAAAACCTGATGTGGGGCGTGACCCAGCCGTTCACGGGCGCGCTGGCCGACAAGTTCGGCGGGTTCCGCATCATGCTCGCCGGCATCGCACTGTACGTGGTGGGCCTGGTCGTGATGGCCATGGCCACCTCGGGCACCGCCTTCGCGTCAGGCGCCGGCATCCTGATCGGCATTGCGCAGTCCGGCACCACCTACAGCGTGGTGTACGGCGTGATTGGCCGCGTGGCCAGCCCCGAGAAGCGCGTGTGGGCCATGGGCATCGCGGCGGCCGCGGGCTCGTTCGGGCAGTTCCTGATGATCCCGGTCGAGCAGACGCTGATCTCGACTGCGGGCTGGCAGAACGCGTTGTTCATCCTGGCGGTACTGGCCTGCCTGATGCTGCCGCTGGCCTTCAGCCTGCGCGAGCCGCAAGGCGCGACCCACGCACCCGGCTTCCAGCAGACCATCGGCCAGGCCGTGCGCGAAGCGTTCGGCAACCGCAACTTCCAGTTGCTCACGCTTGGCTACTTCGTCTGCGGCTTCCAGGTGGTGTTCATCGGCGTGCACCTGGCGCCGTACCTCAAGACCGGGGCCTGAGCGATCCCAAGATCGCCACGGTGGCGCTGGCGCTGATCGGGCTGTTCAATGTGTTCGGCACGTATAGTGCTGGCGCGCTCGGCCAGCGCGTGCCCAAGCGCTTCCTGCTGTCGCTGATCTACATCACCCGGTCCGTGGTGATTGCCGGCTACCTGCTGCTGCCGCTCACGGCCACCAGCACCTGGGTGTTCGCCGCGATGATGGGATTCCTGTGGCTGTCCACGGTGCCGCTGACCAACGGCATCATCGCGCAGGTGTTTGGCGTGCAGTACCTGTCGATGCTGTCGGGCGTGGTGTTTTTCTCGCACCAGATCGGCAGCTTCCTGGGGGCCTGGCTGGGCGGCTTCCTGTATGACCGTACGGGCACCTACAACACGGTGTGGATGATTGCGATCGGGTTGGGCGTCGTGGCAGCGCTGGTGAACCTGCCGATCCGCGAGCATGCGATCGCGCGGCCTCAGGCGGCGACGGCATGAGCACGGCGCGCCCCGCCGGCCTGGCGCTTCGGGCCGCCGGCTTCGCGGCGCTGGCCGGGGTGCTGGCGCTGGCCTTCATGGCCTACCTGCGGCCAGCGTTCATGGTGGATCTGACGAACATGGCGCTCGCCTGGTGCGGGTAAAGCGCGGAGAAGACCGACAGTCGCCCGTTGTCCCTCCCCTCGCCCGCGTGCGGGGGGGAGGGAGAGGGCGCCGTCGTCATGGCAGCTGGTGTTGGCCTTACTGCGCCTCGGCCTTGGTCTTGGCTTCCAGCACTTCCCAGCGTTCCAGCGCCTCCAGCAGCTCCAGGTCGATCTCGTCGTGGCGGGCCGCAAGCTGCGCGGCCTTGCCCGCGTCGCTGACATAGAGCGAGCCATCCGCCAATTGCGCGCTCACGGTCTTCTGCTCGTTTTCCAGCGAAGCGATGCGCTCCGGCAGCGTATCCAGCTCGCGCTGCTCCTTGTACGACAGCTTGACCAGGCGGTTGGCGGCGCGGGCTTCGCGCGGCTTCGTGCTGTCGGCGGCGGCCTTGGCCTCGCCGCCGCGCACGTCCTGCATGGCCGCGCTGCGCGCCGACTGGACCTGCCAGTCGGAGTAGCCGCCCACGTACTCGCGCCAGCGCCCGTCGCCTTCGGCGGCGATGGTGGAGGTCACCACATTGTCCAGGAAGGCCCGGTCGTGGGAGACCAGGAACACCGTGCCGCTATAGTCCTGCAGCAGTTCTTCGAGCAGTTCCAGCGTGTCGATGTCCAGGTCGTTGGTCGGCTCATCCAGCACCAGCACATTGGCCGGGCGCGCAAACAGGCGCGCCAGCAGAAGGCGGTTGCGCTCGCCGCCGGACAGCGACTTGACTGGCGAGCGCGCGCGCTCCGGCGCGAACAGGAAGTCGCTCAGGTAGCTCATGACGTGCTTGCGCTGGCCGTTGATCTCGACCCAGTCGCTGCCCGGGCTGATGGTATCGGCCAGCGAGCGCTCCAGGTCCAGCTGCGTGCGCATCTGGTCGAAATACGCCACCTGCATGTTGCTGCCGTTGGAAACGATCTTGCCGGAGCGCTCGCCTTGCGATACTTCCAGCCGGACGTTGCCCTGCACGTCGCGGCGGGCCGCGCGGTCGGTGCGCATCGTCTGCAGGCGCTGGATACGCGCCACGCTGCGCGTGCGGCGCGCTTCCACGCCCTTGCGGATCCAGACTTCTTCCTGCGCCAGCAGCTTGTCGAACTTGGCCTGCTCGACCTGCTCGGCGGCCAGCAGGTCAGCCTTGCGCGTCTGGTAGGCGGCGAAGTTGCCAGGGAAGGAAATCAGCCGGCCACGGTCCAGTTCGACGATGCGGGTTGCCACGCGGTCGAGGAAGGCGCGATCGTGGGTGATCAGCAGCACGCTGCCACGGAAGGCCAGCAGCAGGTCTTCCAGCCAGCGGATCGCTTCCACGTCCAGGTGGTTGGTCGGTTCGTCGAGCAGCAGGATGTCGGGTTCGGCCACGAGAGCCTGCGCCAGCGCCACGCGCTTTTGCATGCCGCCAGATAGCGCATCCACGCGCACATCGGCGCTTAGGCTGAGTTGCGCCAGCGTGGTTTCGACCCGCGTGCGCAAACCCCAGGCGCCGGCGGCGTCGACTTCCGACTGCAGGCGGTGCAGCTCGGCCAGCGAGTCCTCGTCATGGTTGTCGTCCAGCCCCGCCAGCGCCGCTTCATAGGCCACCAGCAGGTCGTGGACCTTGCCCAGGCCCTGGGACACGGCGTCGAACACGTTCACGCCGGGCTCGAACTGCGGCTCTTGCGGCACATAAGCCGAGGTCACGCCGCTCTGGCGCGCGATCAGGCCATCGTCCGGCGCGGACAGGCCAGCCACGATCTTGAGCAGCGACGACTTGCCGGAGCCGTTGCGGCCAATCAGGCCGACGCGCTCGCCGGCTTCCAGGGAAAAGTCGGCATGGTCGAGCAAGGCCACGTGCCCAAAGGCAAGCTGGGCGTCGGAAATCGAAAACAGGGCCATGGGAGCAATACGAAAGGAGACAGCGAAAGGGAGGCAATTCAAGCGGCTTGAACCCGCGGCCGCGCGCCGGCGTCGGACAGCAACCGGGTGGCGGGGTGCCAGGTAGCCGGCATTGTAGACCACCTCCGCCCGCCCTCGCCCGGAGCCGGCGCAAACCCCGCGCCCGCCGTCGCCACAAAAAAAGAAGGGCCCGCGCTCGCGCGGGCCCAAGAGTCTCTCCTCGGTGCCCTGCTCGCAAGGCACGGAACGGAGCATAGCAAGCCCCTCCGGCCGGCTCTAGTCGTACAAATCCGTAAGGGAAAGCCCCGTCAACGCCGCCTGCGGGCCGCGCTGTTGCGCGCTGCGCAACACCCCTTGCCGTAAAGATTGTCGAGCCGCTGGCACCCGTGGAACAATGGCCGACGGCCCGCAGGCCACAGCACAACGGCAGCAATACAAGAACCGGTCCAAACCGGTGAGAGGCGACCCAACGCCAATTCCGCTTGACGCCTTTTTCTTCGTACGGGGAATGCCATGATCCATCCGCGTGTGCAGCGCTTGCCGCTGCTGCCAGTGCTATCGACCCTGCTTGCACTTTCGCTCGGCATCGGCTTCGGACCGGCAGCCGCGCAGTCCGGCGGCTCGCCCGTGCTGCAACGCATCGAGCAGACCGGCGTGCTGCGCATCGCCCACCGCGAAAGCTCGGTGCCGTTTTCCTTCGTGGCCGACGGCAAGCCCTATGGCTATGCCATCGACCTCTGCCTGCGGGTGGCCGACGCCCTGCGCGGCGCGCTCCGGATGCCGGGCCTCAAGGTGGAATTCGTTGCGGTCACGCCGGCCAACCGCATCGCCGCCATCGTCGACGGCAAGGCCGATCTCGAGTGCGGGTCCACCACCAACAATCGCGAGCGGCGCGAGCAGGTTGCCTTTACCATCCCGCACTACATCGCCGGCAGCCGCATGCTGGTCAGGACCGATTCCGGCATCCGCAAACTGGGCGACCTGCGCGGCAAGACGGTCGTCTCCACGGTGGGCACCACATCCCTCGCGGTGATACGCCAGATCAACGGCTCCGGCGCGATGCAGATCCACGTGGTGGAAGCCAAGGACCACGCCGAGGCCTTCGCCATGGTCGAGCAAGGCAAGGCTGACGCCTTCGTGATGGACGACGTGCTGCTCTACGGCCTGCGCGCCAATGCGCGCGACCCGGCCCTCTACACCGTCACCAGCGAGCTGCTGACAATCGAGCCCTACGCCATCATGCTGTCGAAGCAGGACGCCGAGTTCAAGCGGCTGGTGGACAAGACCCTGGTTGCCGCCATCTATTCGCTCGATACGCAGCGGCTCTACAAGAAATGGTTCCAGTCGCCGATCCCGCCGCATGGGGTCAACCTCGACATCCCCATGAGCTACCTGCTGCGCGATTCCTTCAAGTTCCCGAGCGACAAGGTCGCCGACTAAGAGCGCATCCCGAACGGCACAACTCGTGCGAAGATGGCGGCCCAGCCGCTTTTTTGCGCATGCGTTGCGCCGAGTGCCGCCCGATGTCCCGCCCCATGTCCGCCACGCCCCTGAAGCTGACCGATCTCTCCGTCTCCGCCCTGGTCGCCGGGCTGATCGCCATGCTGACCGGCTACACCAGTTCGCTGGTACTGATGATCCAGGCCGGCCAGGCCGCCCATTTGTCGGACGCGCAAGTCGCCTCGTGGATCTGGGCGTTGTCCATCGGCATGGGAGTAACCACCATCGGGCTGTCCCTGCTGACACGCTCGCCCATTGTTGTGGCCTGGTCCACCCCTGGCGCCGCCCTGCTGATCGCCAGCCTGCCGGGCGTGCCCTACGCGCAGGCCGTCGGCGCCTTCATCATGGCGGCGGTGCTGATGACCGCCGCCGGCATGACCGGCTGGTTCGACAAACTGATGCGCGCGCTGCCGGCCAGCATTGCCTCAGCGCTCCTGGCCGGCATCCTGTTCCGCATCAGCGTCGACGTGTTCGTGCAAGCCCAGCATCAAACCCTGCTGCTGCTGGTGATGTTCGCGCTGTACCTGTTGGGCAGGCGCTTCTGGCCGCGCTACGCGGTGCCGGGCGTGCTGCTGGCGGGCGTGGCGCTGGCCGGCGCGCTTGGCCAGCTGCATTTCGAATCGTTCCATTTCGCGTTGGCCAAGCCGGTGTGGACCACGCCGGCGTTCTCGCTGCAAGCCTTCGTCAGCATCGCGGTACCGCTGTTCATCGTGGCGCTGGCGTCGCAGAATATTCCCGGCCTGGCGGTCCTGCGCGCCGACGGCTATCACATACCGGCCTCCCCGTTGATCACCGTCACCGGCATCGCCTCCGCCCTGCTCGCCCCGTTCGGCTCGCACGGCATCAACCTGGCGGCCATCACCGCGGCCATCTGCACCGGCGCGCAAGCCGATCCCGACCGCAACCGGCGCTATACGGCGGCGGTGGTTTGCGGCATCGGCTATCTGATCGCGGGGGCGTTGGCAGCCAGCATTGCCGCGCTGTTCGCGGCGTTCCCCAAAGCGTTGGTCGTGGCGGTGGCCGCGTTTGCCTTGCTCGGCTCGATCGCCAGCGGCCTGACCACGGCCATGCAGACGCCGGCCGAGCGCGAGTCCGCCCTGCTGACGTTCATGATCACCGCCTCCGGCATGACGCTGGCGGGCGTGGGGTCGGCTTTCTGGGGTGTGGTGGGCGGCATGCTGGCGTTGCTGGTCCTGCGCCCGCGCGCCGCCCCTAAGCCCTGAGGCTGGAAAGCCCGAGCGCCTACAGCAGCAGGAAAGCGATATCCGCCGCGCCGATCCCGGAAATGGAGGTGCCCTTGCGCCGCTGGAACAGGATGTGCTGCAGCACCCGGTCGCGGTGCTCGGCAAACGTGGCTGGATCGAAGCGCAGCGCGGTGAGCGCGTAATGCTCGGAGAGCAGATGCCAACCACCACGCGCGCATGCATGCCGCGGTAGCGATCCAGCTCGCCGTGCGCCTTGCGCAATTCCTCGCGCAACGCCCGCACCTCCTGCTGGAGCCTCATGTTGTGCTGCACGCCGCGCTGGATGCGCGACGCCTCTTCCAGCGCAACATCCGCCGCGGCAATCGTGTTCTGCCAGACCCCCTGACCCATCGTCTGGCCATCCACCTGCGGCCACACGATCTGAACCTCTTCCTCGCCTTTCATGGCGCCCCCCCTAGAACCTGACTCACCCGCCGCTGGCTTTATCACGTCCGCCAGCTGGTCGGGGCTACCGCGACCAACCCACTCTTTGAGACTTAGGTCTCCCGGCGCTCGAACAACGCGCTCTACTCCGATTGAAGATGGCATCCCGGTGCGGGACAACCACCTGAAAGGAGGGATCGTCAGACTGCATGGCAGCTTCAATCATGCCTTGCACTGTACACCTCGCGGGGCGAGCCTGGCAGCTATGGGAAAATGTGGCTCCAGCGACAGCCAACCGGAAGGACCTATCGATGAACGCCTACATACTGCTGGCCCTCGCCATCGCGGCCGAAGTCATTGCCACCAGCAGCCTCAAGGCCTCCGAGAGTTTCACGCGCCTGTGGCCAAGCGTGCTGGTCGTGGCCGGCTACGTCGGCGCCTTCATCCTGCTGATGCAGGTCATGAAGACCGTGCCCGTGGGCATCGCCTACGCGATCTGGTGTGGTGCGGGGATCGTGCTCGTCACACTGATCGCCAGCGTGCTGTATCAACAGATGCCGGATCTGGCAGCCTGGGCAGGGATCGGGCTGATTATTGCGGGGGTGGCAGTGATTCAGCTGTTCTCGAAGATGGGTACGCATTGAGGCATGCGCCGTGCGGCGGCAAG
This sequence comes from Cupriavidus basilensis OR16, assembly GCF_000243095.1. Classification (GTDB taxonomy): domain Bacteria; phylum Pseudomonadota; class Gammaproteobacteria; order Burkholderiales; family Burkholderiaceae; genus Cupriavidus; species Cupriavidus basilensis_D. Next base: position 51,100 of record NZ_AHJE01000042.1, read on the forward strand.
CCACTGCATTTCAATTGGAGGACGGTTTGACGAATCGCTGGGAACCTTAGGGTGGTCCCGCCGGCGCGCGAAGGCTGCTGAGCAGAGCGCCGGGTGACGGACAGCATCTGATTGCCGCCACCAGTTAGCTAGCCTACAACGTAAGGGCATAGCAAGCAGGAGACCGAGCCCATGGCCGAAGATCATTTTGTCCTCGCCGACAAATGCGAGGGGGGTGTCGCACTATCGGGGGCTAGCGGATTCGTTGGTAGCGTGGTGCTGAAAACTCTTGAAGCTGGCGGCGCAGAGATCACCTGCCTCTCGCGGGCAGCCCCAAGCGGCGGCGCGCGAACGACAACGAGCCGCGACCTTCTGGTGGCCGACGATTTCGCCAACCTCGAGCAGGTCTGGCCGTCTGCGCTAAGGCCACACTGCGTGATCCACCTGGCTGCGCGGGTCCATATCATGCGCGACACCGCAGCGGATGCACTGGACGCCCATCGCGCTACCAACGTCACGGGGACGATGCGCCTAGCCGAGGCCGCCGTGCGAGCCGGGGCAAAGCGCTTCATCTTTGTCAGCAGCATCAAGGCACTGGGCGAGGGCGAGGGGAATCGCGGCCGACCATTGCGCGAAGACGATGCGCCAAAACCAGTCGACCCATACGGAATATCTAAGTACGAGGCCGAACGTGCTCTGTTCGAGTTCGGCAAGCAGAACGGCCTGGAAGTGGTGGTGATTCGGCCGCCGCTGGTATACGGGCCGGGCGTTCGCGCAAACTTCTTGAGCCTGTTCAGCGCGGTAGCGAAAGGTGTGCCGCTGCCGCTTGGCTTCGCCAACGGTCCCCGCAGCCTGGTGGCCGTGGATAACTTGACTTCCGCGATCATTGAGTGCATCCACCACCCCAATGCGGCGCAGGAAGTTTTCCATGTCGCGGATGGCGAGGATGTGTCGGTGGCTCAATTGACCCGCATGATGGGGAAAGCGCTTGGTCGCCATGCGCGCTTGCTGCCAGTGCCGATTGCGCTGCTGCGTGCCGCCGGCGCGCTGACCGGCCGCAGCGAAGCGATTCAGCGTCTGGTGGAACCGTTGCGCGTGGACATCGCCAAAATCCGGACTCTCCTGGGATGGCGTCCTCCGCTATCGCTCACCGATGGCCTGGCGCAGACGGCCAAATGGTACCGCTCGACTTATGGTGCCTAGCAACGCCCACGGCCTTACCTACTGGCACGCGATCACCGCCGCCTTCAGCCGGGCGTCATACGTCGCACACTGGGCCAGCGCCCTCTACGAACACTGCCGTGGTGGCACTTCGCAAGGGATGCCATCGTGGTCGCCGTCAATCTTCACGCCAGGGCAGTTGCGCAGGTAGAAACGGGCCGTGAGAAGGCCGCCCGGAGGCGGCTGCCGCAGTGGCGGGGCGCGGAGTCCAAATAGTGGATAATCTGCGCCGCGCAGGTGAATATGAAAAAAGGTGATGCAGAAAAAGAATGAGGAAATCGAGGCCCTTCGCGGACTCGCCATTGTGGCCGTCGTGGTTTCGCACATGGGTAACCTGCTTTACTGGAACCGCGCATTCGGCGAAGTGATGCACTCGCTGAACCTCGCGGCGGGTGTCGATCTATTTTTCTGTATCTCGGGCTATGTCATCACGACAGCCTTCTACGCAAAGCTGAAGGCCGCCGCTGCAACTGGCCGCAAGGCGTTCCTGCGGGAGAGCCGGGATTTCATGATCCGTCGCATGTTCCGCATCATGCCGGCGGCATTGACGTGGGTTGGCGCCGTAGCCGTGGGCTCAGTCTGGTTCAACGAAACCGGCGCGCTTGGCACGCTGACTGGAAACCTAGGCGACGCAGTAAGCATATTGCTCAACGTCTCGAACATCCACTTTGTAAACTGCATCTTGTCTGGCAACGCATCGCCATGGTGCGGAAACAACGGTATCTACTGGAGCATCTCGCTGGAAGAGCAGTTCTACCTGCTGTTCCCACTGCTCGTGCTAGTCCGTCGCCGGTGGGTCGCCATCGGAACCATCTTGGTCGTCCTGGCGCTGCTGTTGATCGAGCGGAACCTCTACGTCTGGTACACACGCGTCGATGGTCTTCTTGCAGGCGTCTGCCTGGCGCTTGCAATCCATCACCCCTGGTATCGTCGGCTTGAGCCTCTGCGGCCCACCATGCTCTCTCGCTGGGCCGCTGTTCTGCTCACCTGCATCGCCATCGCCACAATTGCACGCACCAGCTCCGTGCTTTCGGCCGCTTGGCCCGAATTAACTACCGCTCTCTGCGCGGTTCTGGTCATGCTTGCCAGCTACAATCACGGGCACTGCTTCGCGCCCGGTTTCCCGCGGCAGATCCTGGCTTATGTAGGCAGCCGATCGTTCGCCCTGTATTTGGCACATAACCCGGTCTTCTGGGCGGCGAAGGAAGTGGCCCACCGTGTTGGTGCCCTCAATGCCGGCGATGAACCCACCAATCCAACGCTATATGCGACGCTGTCGCTGCTCGCCATGGTGATCCTCGCAGAGCTCAGCTACCGTTTGGTCGAGGTGCCTTTCCGCGGAGGTGCCTTTCCGCGACTGGGGACGGGCCTTGACGAAGCGCGCCCCTAGTGCCAAGAAGTTCACTTTGGCTGCGGCGGAGTGAACACCCAGGCGCCGCCGGCCCCCTGCATCGGTGCCCAATCGGGCCGCGGTTGGGGACTGACGACACTGACGTCAACCCGACAGCTATCTGCGTCGTCGAAGCGTGGTGATTCCCCCGTCGGGCCCTATCGGGACCGTTCAACAAAGCGCGAGTCGCCCCGCGCGCCATCTATCTGGCGCCCCCTTCAGCTGTGGAACAATCAAGACATCTGACCTTCCCAACTGCCCACCAATGGGGGATGCATGAAAGAACAAGACATCACGGCTGCTTTTGTTGCCAACGCGAAGACCGGCCTGCATTTAGAAAGTGGGTTGGTCTTGCTAGAGCTCTCCTTGGCAAACTCCCCAGAGGACGCAGCGGCCGGCAAACTCACTTCGCAGTGGTACGCGCTACCGCCCGAAGTCGCGCAGCAACTCGCTGCGCGACTCGCCGAGCAAGCTCGGTCTCTTCTGGCGTGGGATCAGGCTCAACACGGACAGAAAAACTGATTGCTCCGATGGAGAAGCGGCGCGCGACCAAACGGCTACCTCCGGAATCGCAAGGCGGTTTCATGTGCCTATCTCCGGCGGTACTGTTTCGGGTCATAGATCGCTCTCGCCGGGTCGCTTTCAGGCGGCCGCGGGATGGTCGAGGTGGGTGGCGGACTTGGAGCACGCCTTCTTCTTCGAGGGCTTCAGTTCCTCTCGGTCCGCCAGATCCACCTGATCCCAGTCAACGGCATCTGGAAATCGCGCACGCAGAAACACTACCCACGGCGAGGTATGTGGTTGCTCGTCTTCCATTGCGAAATCCGGCCCTTACCCTTACTGAGGACCTGTCTCGCTGATGACAGCCTGGAGGCCACCAAGGGCCTGGATGCGTTCGCGTGCGTTCATGCCGTTCATGCCGTTCATGCATAGAATGCTAAACTGCCACTATCAAGATCTCTAAACCCACTATGGTTTAGATTTCTAAAAATGACCCTAAGCGAACGAATGCAAGTGATCCTGGACGAGACCGGCGCCGAAGCTGTGGCGCTGGCGAAGGCCGCTGGCGTGACCAAAGGAACGGTGAGCCAGTGGCTGAGCGGCCAGATCAAATCCATCAAGCTGGAATACGCCATCGGCATCCAAGATGCATACGGCTACAACGCCTTGTGGATCGTCATGGAAAACGGTGAAAAGAAGACGGCGGCAGCTGCGGCCAATGACGGCGCCGCACAGGCGGACGAGAAACTGAAGGCATTCGCCGGCAGCGACTTCCAGCCCATGCCGAAGGGCCGACAAGTTCCGGTCGTGGGGCAAGCCCAGGGCGGCCCCGACGGATACATCGGCATCCACGACTACCCGCCGGACCAGGGTGGCGGCTGGATCAGCATGCCCACTCGCGACCCGTCGGCCTATGGCCTGCGCGTCCGCGGCGACAGCATGCGCCCCCGGATCAAGAGCGGCGAATTCGTCCTGGTTGAGCCCAGCTTCGAGGCGCAGCCCGGCGACGACGTGGTCGTCAAATTCCGGGATGGCAGCGTGGTCGCCAAAGAGCTGCTCTGGGTCCGGGATGATGAGGTTTGCCTGGGCTCCATCAACGACAGCGTGCCCCCGATGACACGGCCCCTGGAAACGGTGCAGACGATCCATCGGATCGCGGCCATCATCCCGCGCGGATCCCCCCTACACGCGATCACGCTACAACATGACGCATTTGAAGCGTCCGCGCCACCCACTGACAGTTCACACAACAGACCAGCCTGAAAATGGAAAGCCAAATAACTTCGTCTGAGCCCAGTATCCGGAAGGCCCTTTCCCACCTCGACTCCATGCTGGTCCCGAACGAGGTGGCGCAGTGTTACGCCGTGCAGCGCCGGATCTTCGCGCTTCTCCATCGCCGGGCCTTGGTGGCGGCGACCTCTGGGCGACTGATCGGCATCAGCCGGGGCCTGATCGGGGGATTCACGCCGGTAGACATCCGCTGGCAAGACGTCAAAACCGCCAATGTCAAAGCGGGAATTTTTGGCAGCGACATTACGATCACTGCCCTCACGCAGCCTGACCTAGCGAGCGGCGGGACCGTGCGCACGTTCCAATTTACCGGACTCAGGAAGGCCGACGCGCAGGCGGTATATCGTGCCTGCCAGGCGCAGGAACAAGCATGGCGTGAAAAACGAAGGCTTCGTGAGCTGGAGGAATTGCGGGCCAAGTCGGGCGGCTTCCAGACATCGTCGCCGCGCGATACGTCGTTCGGTAGCGACGAAGCAGGCTCAGGCAAGGGAGATCTGACGGCACGCCTGAAGCGCGCCAAGGAGATGCTCGACAGCGGGCTGATCAGCGATTCCGAGTACGAGACCATCAAAGCTAGGGTTATCTCAGAGATCTAACTTTGAAGGACGCGCATCGGCCACCTGCCGCGCGCGCATCCTCCGCCCAAGCCCGCTTCGGCGGGCTTTTTGTTGTCCGCAACCTAGCGCCCGATGACCACCTGGAAGACCAAGCCAGTCGGGATGGCGACCAGGAAGTAGTCTCCGCCGACGCCCACCCACTGGTATCCGCGCGGCGGAGGCGACAGTCTATAGGCGTGCCAGTCATCGATCACGTACTGACGCTGACGATATTCCGGAGGGACCCTTTCACCCTTATGCCAGCTGCCAGGCCCCGGGCGATCAGCGCGACGATCAGGGCTGGACCATCCGTCCATCCGCTCCCTGCCCCTGTCACCCTCCCAACCTCTGTCACCCTGCTGGCGGCGGTCATCGCCGCGGGCGCGGTCGCCTTCCCGGTCGCGGTCGTTGTAGCCGCGCTGGTGGTCGTTGTAGCCGCGCTGGTTATCGTGGTTTTGTCCCTGGTCATGGCCCATGGATGGCCGTCCGCGATCATCACCGCCGGGCCCCCTGTCTTGGGCGTGGCCCGCTATCGAAGTGAGAGAACACGCAGCCAGCGCCATGCCGGCGATCATCTTGATCTTCCGCATCTCGATCTCCAAAAGCCCGCGTGATTGAGGGCCTATACCGTTCAGTCTATTCCGGGCTCCCTCACCGGCCGGTAACGAAATCGTAACGCGTACTCATCACATACCCAACGCCGACCTCACCCACGCATCGATGCCCAGCCGATAGAAGGTAGCGCCCACCTCCGTCAGCTGCATCCTCCCCTTCCCTGAAGGCGCCCTTTCACACCCTTCTGGAGTAGAACACTAAACGCATCGCTTTGGTTTTATTTACTTTGCAGATTAATATTCTAAACCAAGTTCGAGCCGCTGAAGTCCGCAGCGGTTCGCCCGAGACAGAGATGCGCAAGCAAACCAAGCAGTCGTGGGAAGTGGGTCAACAGGTCAAGGTGGGGTTCCTGGTCGGCCTGACCGTCATCGCCAAGATCCCGACCCCGGGTGACTTCGCCCCGGACGCCTATGTGCTGGTGCGCGGCGAGCAGTTCTATGCCTTCGTGCCGCACAACGGCATTTCCAAGATCGACCCCCGAGATGGTTGCCGAGGGCAAGCGCCTGCGCGCGGCCGCAGAGGCCCACGCGTCGGGCCAAGCCGACCGCGTCATTGCCACCGCCAAGCTCGCCGCCGAGCTTATGGCTGCCTGAGGAACCCTGGCCATGACACCCGCCCCATCGTCCCCGGCCGCAGCTATCAAGTGCATGGCGCAGGCCTGGATCTGACCGTGCTCGCCACCAACCCGGCCGATGCCAGGCGGCCCAATGCGAACTTCGGCGGACACCAAAAGCCCGGAAAGCCTTGATTTACTTGGGAGGAGAGGACTTCAGAGAACTTCTGCGAACTTCATTATGGTCCCGCCGGCAGGAATCGAACCTGCATTTCACGCTTAGGAGGCGCGTGTTCTATCCATTGAACTACGGCGAGACGGTAGACACTCCCTGATCGGCAAGTGCGCCTTGGCGGCGCGGATCCGAGAGCAGGCCGGAGTATATCAAAATCCTCACCGCCCAAGAACCGCGCCGCGCCTGCTTCAGCACTCGCCTTTCTTGGCGTGCCCCGGGGGGCAGTGATAGCCCTTGTCCTTCTTGCCATACCCGCCATACCCGCCGTCGCCGCGTCCATCCCAGCGCTCGGGTACCAGCACCCATCCGCCGCTGGCCTGCACCCAGCGCGGCGCCTCGTACGCGTAGCCAGCACGCTCGCGCTCCCATCTGCCTTTTTCCATTTGTGCTTGTGACCGCGATCGTCCCAATCCCAGTATCCGGGGGCCCAAACGTAGCCGGGACGCGCAACCGGGACGGCTTCATAGACGGGGACCGGCGGCGGAACGCCGATCGCCACATTGATTGACACCTGGGCCAGCGCCGCCGGCGCCACGCCAAACCCGCCCGCCAAGCCCGTTACTGCCGCTGCGCACAACAGAATCTTTCGCATATCGCTATCTCGTTTGCCTGTGTTGTTCAGGAGCGAGAATAGCCTGCCCCGGGCTTTCAGACTGTTAGTAAAGGTATCTATGGATGGCCTATGCCTGGGTGGCATAGGCCGCGCACAGGAAACGCAGCGGTGTAGCGAGGCGCACCGAGCGGAGCCTCGCGCCCCCACAAACGAGAAGCCCGCCAGGAAACTGGCGGGCTGGTTGCGGACGGTCCGGACCTTCCAGGTCAACGCCGGCGCTATCGCGGCAACAGCCGTTGCAAGCAGCATTTCCCATGATTCCGCCCATGACGCGGACGTCCCTCCGGACCACCCGGAGAGCCGAAGGAAAGCTGGCAGTGACGCCGACTGCCGCGATATCAGCGGCTAGCAGCACTTAAAGCAAAGCGCCAAGGAAGGTCAGCGGGTGTTCCAGGTCCGCTACCTTGCCGGGCAACCGTGTGCCCGACGGCTTCAGTATAGGCAGGCAACCTACGGATGCAACTTTGAATGCGGCAAGGGAAAATCCAACAAAAGTGCGCGATGACACGCAAAATCTCGCATTTCGGCCTCATTCCGGCCTCAAAAAGGAATTCCTATCGCAGTGCAACAAACTTACTTTTGTTTCTGCTATAATTCGCGCCGTGAGTTCGCACTGTGAGTTGTGCAACACGTCAGCCGGGTTCTTCCGGCAGACGATACCGCCCCCGCTCTCAAGCTCTGCTCCCCGGTCCCGCCGACTGGCCTGCTTCATGTTGCTGTGTTGTTGCTGCATCAAGGCCAAGTGGTGATACCCGACAGAACGCATTTCTCACCGACGTCGCCTCGTCTCCGATCCTGTTGAACAGCTCTATAGAGCTGTTTGCCTGCCAGGGACTGTCGCCCGGCCTTGTGCCCGGTGCCACCCTGCCTGCCGCCGTACTGCCAGCTGTGTCTGTCGTAACGGCCTCACCGATTGGCGCCGAAGCCTTTTTAAGACTTTGCACTGCGCCCGCCCCTGTTCGCTAGTTCGGCATGGGGTGCCATGCATTTAAAGAAAATTACGACATGACCCAGCACGACATTCGTGCGGAGCAAGATTTTGCCTCCGCCGCCGACGCATCGATCGAAGCCGCAGCCATCGCCACCCCCGCAATCCAGGAACCGAGCCCGCTCGACAAGCTCGACGCCATCCTCAGCCCGGAAGCCGCCGTGGCACCTGCCGCTGTTGCCATCGATGCCGAAAACGGCTTCGCCAAGCTCGGCCTCGAAGAAGCCATTCTTCGCGCCCTGGTTGAACTGAACTACACCACCCCGACCCCGGTGCAGGCACAAGCGATCCCCGCCTTCCTGGCTGGCCGCGACCTGCTGGTTTCGAGCCAGACCGGCTCGGGCAAGACTGGCGCCTTCATCCTGCCGGCGATCCAGCGCATCAGCGAGAAGGCTTCGCCGAATCGCCCGCGTTCGGACGATCCGGTCAAGCGCATGAAGGGCAAGCGCCCCCGTCCGTCGCCGGCGCAACCCGCGCTGCTGGTGCTGACCCCGACCCGCGAACTGGCCCTGCAAGTTACCGAAGCCACCGCCAAGTACGGCCGCCACCTGCGCCGCATTGTCTGCGCCAGCATCCTGGGCGGCATGCCTTACCCGAAGCAGCTGGCAGCGCTGTCCAAGATGCCTGACATCCTGGTCGCCACGCCGGGCCGCCTGCTCGACCACGTCGAGGCCGGCCGTATCGACCTGTCCCAACTGGACATGCTGGTATTCGACGAAGCCGACCGTATGCTCGACATGGGCTTCGCCGACGACATCGACGCCATCGTTGCCGCAACCCCGGCCAGCCGCCAGACGCTGATGTTCTCGGCCACGCTGGACGGCCGCATCGCCCAGCTGGCTTCGCGTCAGCTGCGCGATCCGCAACGCATCGAGATCGCCGCGACCCGCGCCGACCAAAGCAATATCGAACAGCGCCTGCACTTCACCGACGACATGTCGCACAAGGAAAAGCTGCTTGACCACCTGCTGCGCGACGCCACGCTCAAGCAAGCCATCGTCTTCACCGCGACCAAGCGCGATGCCGATTCGCTGGCTGAACGCCTGTCGGACACCGGCTTCGCAGCCGGCGCGCTGCACGGCGACATGACCCAGGGCGCGCGTAACCGCACCCTGACCTCGCTGCGCCGCGGCAACCTGCGCATCCTGGTGGCAACCGACGTGGCAGCACGCGGCATCGACGTGCCGGACATCACCCACGTGGTCAACTTCGACCTGCCCAAGCAAGCCGAAGACTACGTGCACCGTATCGGCCGTACCGGCCGTGCTGGCCGCTCGGGTGTCGCCATCAACCTGGTGAACCACGGCGACATGTTCCAGTGGAAGCGCATCGAGCGCTTCACCAACAACCGTGTCGACGCATCGGTGATCGAAGGCCTGGAGCCGCGTCGCTCGCCGAAGCCGCGTTCGGGCTTCGCCGGCAAGCCGGGTGGCGACCGCGGTGGCTACCGTGGCAACAGCAATGGCGGCGGCTATCGCGGCGGTGAAAACCGCAGCTTTGGCGACCGCAAGTTCGGCGGCGGCGAAAGCCGTGGCTTCGGCAGCCGTGATGGCGCCGCACGCCCCGCAGGCGACCGCCCGTTCGGCGACCGTGACGGCAACCGTGGCTTCGGCGACCGCAGCAGCCTGGGCAACCCCAATGGCAACAGCACCGGCTATCGTGGCCAGGGCGGCCAGGGCGCGGCCGGCGGCCAGCGCAGCTTCAACAATGAAGGCGGCGGTTACCGTGGCGGCGACAATCGCGGCTTTGGCAATCGTGACGGCGCGGCTCCCCGCAGCTTCGGCGATGGCAACCGTGGCGCCGGCTTCGGCGGCGGTGCTGCCGGCAATGGCGGCAACGGCGGCTACCGCGGCGGCGAAGCCCGCAGCTTCGGCAACCGCGATGGCAACCGTGATGGCGCGCCCCGCAGCTTCGGCGATGGCAACCGCGGCGGCTTCGGCGGCGGTCAGCGCAATGGCAACGGCAACACCGGCGGCCGCTCGCGTTTCGAGCGTTAATCTGCCCGGCGCAATGCGTTCACCGCTTCGGCGGTGAGCACTAGCAAGCAAAAGAGAAAGGCACCTTCGGGTGCCTTTCTCTTTTGCCTGACTGCCTCAACCATCCGCGTCGGCCACGGGCAACCAGCGCCCCCGCTACATAGAACAACTGCGAAAGCCGACGAACGCGAAATCGTCCTCGGGCAGCAGCGCCATGCGCGCACGCGCATGGCGCTGGCGCGCCGGGCTGGCGAAGGAGGCGCCCCGCACCACCTGGTGGCTGGCAAAGCAGTACACGTATTCCATATCGGCGGGGCTCGCCTCGAATCCCGCGTAGGGTTCGTACGGCGTCGTGGCTGACGTGACGCACGGCCTCGTCAGGGTTCAAGGTGCGCAGGCTGCCGAAACGCAAGGCCATCCAGGCCCGCGACTCGGGATGGCGGGCCCAGTAACGCGGCGCCGAACGATCCTGCATCATCAGCCACTGACGTCCCGCGGCCGACCACCATGATGCACGCTCATAGCCACCGTCCTCGACGAAATCGAGGAACTGCGCATTGCTGACGGGCGTGGCATCCATCTCGAAAGCCGGTACATAGGTGGGCTGCGGCGGCCGTTCATCGGGCAGCGCGAAGCCATCCGGCTCGCTCCAGCCCTGGAGGAAACGCCCGCCGGGAAACTGCAACGTGCCGCCATGCGGCACGGATACCGATGGCAGGGCAACCGCAGGCTCCACAGGGGCAACGCCCAGCGCCTGCAGCAGCGCGGCGACGGCCTCGCCCTGGCGGTCCTCGTGAAACAGCGCGCGGCGCCAGGCGTAGAGCGTGGCGTCGCCGTCATCGGGCTGCGCCGCCAGCCGGCGCAGGACGGCATCGAGCACATCGGCGGCGTAGCGCTTGACCACTGCCACGTCAGGCAGCGCCACCTCCCAGCGGGCATCGTGATCGATCCGATCGGGATCGAACCACGCATCCGCGCCCGTCAGCAGCGATGGCTCGCTGGCGACTTGCAGCCAGGCACCATCGCGTTCCAGCATACGCACGTCGCGCAGGCACCACCATTCGGCGTGCCAGGCCACATGCCCGAGAGTCCAGAGCGGCGGATCGGCAAAGTCCTGGTGGGGCACCTCCCAGCCGCGCCGGGTCTGGCCAAAGGCTGCCAGCCAGGCCAGGGTGCGATTGCGCGCTTCCACCAGCGCCTGTGCCAGGCCTTCGCGCGGCAGCCGCCGGGCGTCGGCCCAGACGGCCTTGCCACCGTTGAAATGAAGATCGGGAAGCATGGAGAAGCCGCTCATCGAAAACCCTGCCGGAGAATGGGATTCGCACCCGGTTGCGTGGCCCGGCGAACCGCGTGCGCCATGCGCCACACCCTTGGCCGGAGAGATGCAGGCATTATGACACCAGCCCCACCCGCCCCTCGCGCGGCGGGCCCGCAGGCTTCAGGCCCGGGCGTGGAACACCGCGAACCAGCCGCGCGGATCCGTCCACCAGACCGGATCGTCGAAGCCTGCAGCCTCGAGCAAGGCTGCGAAATCGTCCGGGCGGTACTTGTACGAGTCCTCGGTGTGAATCTGCTCGCCCGCGCGGAAGCCGCGGCTGCCTTGCGCCCAGTGCACGGTGACATCGCGCTCGGCCTGCAGATGCATCTGGATACGGGAACCCTCGCGGTCGAAGCTGGCCGCATGACGCCAGTCTTCAAGCTGGAAGTCACTGCCCACGATGCGGTTGAGGTTGCGCAGCACATTGCGGTTGAAGGCGGCGGTCACGCCCAGCGCGTCGTCATACGCTGCCACCAACGCCTGCTCGTCCTTGAGCAGGTCCACGCCGATCAGCACGCCATCTCCCCTGCCCGCCGCGGCCCGCAGCCGCTCCAGCAAAGCCTGCGCCTGGACTGGCGCGAAATTGCCGATGCTCGAGCCCGGATAGAAAAACAGCCGGCGGCCGCTCCTGACCTCGGGCGGCAGCTCGAGCGGCACGCACAGGTCGGCGCCCAGGCCAAGCATGGGAATCTGCGGGTGCTGCTGCTGCAGGCAGAACAGCGTGCCGCGCAGGAACTCCACCGAAATATCGAGCGCCACGTATTGCGCTGGCTGCAGGTTGCCGAAGAGCCGCGGGCTTTCTGGCAATTGCCCGCACCGAGGTCGATCAATACGCAACCACTGCCGGCGCGCGCGGCCATGGCGGGAGCAAATGCGGAGAAGACCGAAGCCTCGGTGCGCGTGGGGTAGTACTCGGGCAGGTCGGTGATGGCCTCGAACAGTCGCGAGCCGAGCACGTCGTAGAAGAATTTGGGGCTGATGCTGGCGGCGCCGGCCAGCAGGCCGCGGGTGATCTCGCCACGCAGCGCGCCGCTGTCCTCGTGGTACTGCTGGATGAAATCCAGCCGGGGCACCGGGTGCGGCAGTCCATGGCCGTTGGTAACAACGACCGTACTGGCCGGGCTGGCGCCGGGTGTCAGGGCGGAGGTGCCGTTGTGATTGAGTTGGGTGTGGTTGAGGCGTGCGTTCAGTGGGTTCAACGGGGTCGGGACTGCCGGCATGACGTTTCCTTGATGGTCGATGGGCACTGCATAAAACCCCCAGGGGCCCGCACGTCACGGCATGCGCGGGGCTCGCACGGGATCCGCCTCCGGTGACGTCTGGGGCGCATCAGCCGATGCAAGTCTTCTCAGGATAGCTGGCTAGCGCGGAGTGCGCTTGCCGCACCGCACAAAAACCTCGACGCGGTTGATCGTAAAAAGTGCGCCTTATTCAACAACATTCAACAGCATTCAACAACAGCTTGCCGCCGCAACGTCTCCACAAAAAATACGCGGCATCGTTTATAATCCGCCACAGCGTATCTGCTCCGGGCTAGCCCGGATTGGATCGCCCCTCAAAGGGGAGTAGCTCCGGGGCCATGCCCTTAGCACAATCGTCATTCCGGGACTGACCGTCTCCGGTTGTGCTGACCGCGCCAAGCATCAACGGCGGTCGAGCAAGACCTTTGCAACCTGGTTTCATGGTTTGCAAAGGCGCCCCCAAGCACCCACACATCATGTCTCCAGGCCAAACCGGCGCATACGCCCGGCTTTTAGCTATTCGTTGTCCGAGGAGATTTCATGGAATGGTTTACCGATTTGTTCACGATGCAGTTCCTGACGGCACTGCTATCCATCGTCGTCATTGACCTGGTACTGGCCGGCGACAATGCGATCGTGATTGCACTGGCGGCGCGCAACCTGCCGCCCCACCTGCAGAAAAAGGCCATCATCTGGGGGACCGTCGGCGCGGTCGTGGTCCGTTCGGCCATGACGGTCGGCGTGGTGTGGCTGCTGAAGATTCCCGGCCTGCTGCTGATCGGCGGCGCGGCCCTGGTGTGGATCGCCTACAAGCTGCTGTCCGATGACGGCAATGGCGACGAACATGGCGCGGGCGCGACCACCCTGGTGGGCGCGATGAAGACCATCATCATTGCCGACGCGGTGATGGGCGTGGACAACGTGCTGGCTGTGGCCGGCGCGGCACACGGCAGCTTCCTGCTGGTGGTGCTGGGCCTGCTCATCAGCATCCCCATCGTGGTGTGGGGCTCGAGCCTGGTGCTCAAGCTGATGTCGCGCTTCCCCTCGATCATCTTCGTGGGCGCCGGCGTGCTGGCCTTCACGGCAGTCAAGATGATCGTCAGCGAGCCGCTGGTGAAGGCGTTCTTCAACGCCAACGCGCTGGCTTACTACGGCCTGTTCGTGCTGGTCGTCGGCGGGGTGCTGGGTGGTGGCTACCTGGCGCAGAAGCGCCGGGCTCCGGCTACGGCCGCGCAGTAATGCGCGACGGCGCCAGCGCCGGGGGCTAGCTGGAACCTGAAAGCGGGTCGCCGAGAGGCGGCCCGTTTTGCTTTGCGATAAAATGCTTACCCTTTGGCAAGCCGCGCATTCCCGGGCAGATTGCCGCCATACGCGCACACCGCTGTCGCGTCACTTTTCCCCAACACCCGAGCCGATGAAACAGTACCTCGACTTCATGCGCCATGTGCAAGAGCATGGCACCGAAAAGGCCGACCGCACCGGCACCGGCACGCGCTCGGTGTTCGGCTACCAGATGCGCTTTGACCTGCGCGAAGGCTTCCCGGTGGTGACCACCAAGAAGCTGCACATGAAGTCGATCATTCACGAGCTCCTGTGGTTCCTGAAGGGCTCGACCAACATCCAGTACCTGAAGGACAACGGCGTCAGCATCTGGGATGAATGGGCCGACGCAAATGGCGAGCTCGGGCCGGTCTACGGCTCGCAATGGCGCGCGTGGCCGACGCCGGACGGCCGCCACATCGACCAGATCAGCGAGCTGATGGCGCAGATCCGCGCCAATCCGGATTCGCGCCGGCTGATCGTCTCGGCCTGGAACGTGGGCGAGATTGCGCAGATGAAGCTGCCGCCTTGCCATGCCTTCTTCCAGTTCTACGTAGCCGACGGCCGCCTGTCGTGCCAGTTGTACCAGCGCAGCGCCGATATCTTCCTGGGCGTGCCGTTCAATATCGCCAGCTACGCACTGCTGACGCACATGATTGCGCAGCAGACCGGGCTGGACGTGGGCGATTTCATCTGGACCGGCGGCGACTGCCACATCTACAGCAACCATGCCGAGCAGGTGGCAACCCAGCTCGCGCGCGCGCCGATGGCATTGCCGCAACTGAAGATCCTGCGCAAGCCGGATAGCATCTTCGACTACAAGTACGAGGACTTCGAACTGGTGGGCTACGAATCGCATCCGGCCATCAAGGCACCGGTGGCCGTATGACGCTGCTGACCCTGATCGTGGCGAAGGCCCGCAATGGCGTGATCGGCCGCGACAACGCCCTGCCCTGGCGCCTGCCCGAGGACCTGGCGCACTTCAAGCGCATCACCATGGGCGCGCCCATCGTGATGGGCCGCAAGACGTGGGAATCGATCGGCCGGCCGCTGCCGGGCCGGCGCAATATCGTGGTGAGCCGCAACCGCGACCTGCGCATCGAAGGCTGCGACGTGGCGAACTCGCTCGAAGACGCGCAGCGCCTATGCGTGGGCGTCGAGCAGATCTTCCTGATCGGCGGCGCGCAGCTGTATGCCGAGGCCCTGCCCAGCGCGGACCGGCTGGTAGTGACGGAAATCGATGCGGATGTGCAAGGCGATGCGGTGTTTCCGGCCATCGATCCGCAGCAGTGGATCGCGACGGAGCGCGAGCGGCATCATTCGGAGGCGAACGGTTTCGACTATGCGTTCGTCACGTACGAGCGCCCGCCCTCGGGCGAGGAATAACGGTCGTTTCAAACGCAGAGTTTCAAACGACTCTGGACTCTGGCGCTTTACGCGCGGCAGCCTGTCTTCAGGCCGCCGCTGTCGTCTTAGTTGCCGCCGGCGATGGTCATTTGCTCGATCAGGACCGAGCCGGTTTCCTTGGTGCCGCGCACCAGCGAATCGGCACCAATGGCCACGATCTGCTGGAACATTTCCTTCATGTTGCCCGCGATGGTGATCTCTTCCACCGGGTACTGGATCACACCGTTCTCGACCCAGTAGCCCGACGCGCCGCGCGAGTAATCGCCCGTCACGTAGTTCACGCCCTGCCCCATCAGTTCGGTCACCAGCAGGCCGGTGCCCAGTTTGCGCAGCATGCCGGCGAAGTCGTCGTCCGGCGTGGTCAGCTTGCTGGAGAGCGTCAGGTTGTGCGAGCCGCCGGCATTGCCGGTGGTCTTCATGCCCAGCTTGCGCGCCGAGTACGTGGAGAGGAAATAGCCTTCCACCACGCCACCGCGCACCACATCGCGCGCGTGAGTCTTCACCCCTTCTTCGTCGAAGGGCGCGCTGCCCATGGCGCCCGGCAGGTGGGGCTGCTCGTGGATATGGATGTGCGGCGCAAACACCGCCTTGCCAAGGGTGTCGTAGAGGAAGGTCGACTTGCGATACAGCGCGCCGCCGGACACGGCCTGCACGAAGGCGCCAAGCAGGCCGGCGGCCAGAGGTGCCTCAAACAGCACCGGGCAACGGCGCGTCGACAACTGGCGCGCATTCAGGCGGGCCAGCGAGCGCTCGGCGGCGTACCGGCCGATGTCCTCGGGCGCGGCCAGTGCGCCGGGTGCGCGCTTGGACGAATACCAGTCGTCGCGCTGCATGCCGCTGCCGGTGCCAGCGATCGGGGCGCACGAAATAAAGTGGCGGGAATACGGGTAGCCGCCGGTGAAACCGCGCGAAGTGGCCAGCACAAACTGCGAATGCTGGGCCGAGACGCTGGCGCCGTCGCTGTTGCGGATGCGCGGTGAGACGGCGAAGGCCGCGGCCTCGGAGCGGCGCGCGAGTTCGATGGCCTGCTCGGCATCGATATTCCAGGGGTGGAACAGGTGAAGGTCTTGCGGGTCGCGCTCGAGCAACGCCTCTTCGGCCAGGCCGGCGCAATCGTCTTCCGCGGTGAAGCGGGCGATGTTGTAGGCGGCCTCGGCCGTGGCGCGCAGCGCCGCCGGCGAGAAATCCGAGGTGCTGGCGTTGCCGCGCCGCTGGCCGATCATGACCGTGACGCCCACTACCTTGTCGCGGTTTTGCTCGATGGTTTCCACCTGGCCCTTGCGCACCGACACCGACAGGCCGCTGCCCTCGGAGATCTCGGTGGCCGCATCGGTGGCGCCCAGCTCGCGTGCCACCCGCAGCACATCGGCGGCCATCTCGCTCAGCTGGGCCTGGGTATAAGTGAAATGGGCGGTCTGGTCTGCGGATTGATCCATTGTGGGCGCGGTCATCAAAAGTCCAAACAAGAATCATAGCAAGATAAAATGCCAACCATGACGCGAAACACCCGCCCCTCCCCCCGGAACGCTTCCGGCTTCCCCGACCCGTTCACCCCTGAACCGGCCGACGACGACGACATGCTCAAGAGCAAGTCGCAGAAAAAGCGCGATATGCTCGCCCTGCAAGACCTGGGCGTGGAACTCGAAGCCCTGCCCAAGGACCGCCTGGCGCGCGTGCCCATGCCTGAAGCACTGGCCGACGCCATCCGCGACGCGCGGCGCATCACCAACCACGAAGGCAAGCGCCGCCAGATGCAGTACGTGGGCAAGGTCATGCGCAGGCTCGACGATGACGAAGTGGCCGCCATCCAGCGCGTGTTGGAAGGCTTCAAGGGCACCAGCAAGGCCGAGACGGCTAAGCTGCACCTGGTCGAACGCTGGCGCGAACTGCTGCTGGCGGACGACGCCGCACTGACGAAGTTCCTGGCCGAGCACCCGGCCAGCGACGTCCAGGCGCTGCGCAACATCATCCGCAACGCGCGCAAAGAGCACGAGATGAGCAAGCCGCCGCGCTACTTCCGCGAGCTGTTCCAGGCCATCAAGACCGCGCTGGAAGGCAAGCAGGCCGCAACCGCCGACGAGCAGGAACCCGAGCCGGAAGCCGGCGAATAACCAGCCGCCAACATACCGACCACCAAGGAACTGGGGACAAGATGACGCAAACCACAACGCCCGCGCTGGTCCATCCCGTTGCCCGCAGGCACCCGGACGAACTGCTGGTTGGCTTCGTCTCGATCTCCGACCGCGCCTCGGCCGGCACCTACCAGGACGAGGGCATCCCGGCGCTGCGCGACTGGTTCGGGCGCGCCCTGAGCTCGCCCTGGCAGGCCGTGGAGCGCCTCGTCCCCGACGAGCAGGCGCTGATCTCGCGCACGCTGATCGAACTGGTCGACGTGGCCGGCTGCGACCTGGTGCTGACCACCGGCGGCACCGGCCCGGCGCGCCGCGACGTCACGCCCGAGGCCACGCTGGCGGTGGGCACCAAGGAAATGCCTGGCTTTGGCGAGCAGATGCGCCAGGTCAGCCTGCACTTCGTGCCCACGGCCATCCTGTCGCGGCAGGTGGCGGTGATCCGCGAGACCGCCAGCCGCGCCGCCCTCATCATCAACCTGCCGGGCCAGCCGCGCGCCATCCGTGAAACCTTGGAAGGCCTGCGTGGCGAGGACGGCAAATCCATCGTGCAAGGCATCTTTGCCGCGGTGCCCTATTGCATCGACCTGATCGGCGGCCCTTACATCGACACTGACGAAACCGTAGCCAAGGTGTGGCGCCCGAAGCACGCGATCCGCGCCAAGCCCGCCGCGTGAGCCTCTGGGGGCAGCAACGCTATCGCAGCCCCAGATACAGCCCCACCGGCACGAACACCACGGCAGCCACGTTGCCCAGCAGCACGATTGACGCCACCTGGTCCGGCTCCTGCCGGAAATGATCGGCCACCAGGAAGTTGAGCACGGCCGGCGGCAACGACGCAAACACAAACAGCAGCCCGCGCTGGAGCTGGGTCAGCGGCACCAGTTGCGCCAGCAGCAAGGCGCAGGCGATACCGGTCAGCGGACAGGCCACGGCGCCAATCGCGCCCATGCCCCAGTTGCGCAAGCTCACGTCCTTCATGCGCACGCCAAGCGCAAACAGCATCAGGGGCACGGTGGCGTCGCCCAGCAGCTTGATCGACTGGAACACCGGCTCCGGCAGCGAGAACCACGGCCGCGCCAGCGACAAACCCACCCCCGCTACCGTGGCCAGCACCATCGGATTGCGCGCGATCTGCGTGATCGACGCGTGCCGGTTGACGATCTTCATGCCGATGGTGAAGTGCATCAGGTTGGACGCGGCAAACAGCGCCACCGCGGGCGCCAGCCCGACCGGCCCGAATGCGAACACCGATAGCGGCAAGCCCATGTTGCCGCAGTTGTTGAACATCATGGGCGGCACGAAGGTGCGCGGATCCGCCCCCAGCAGCCGTGCGCCAAGCCAGGCCAACAGCCCCGAGCCCAGCACCACGGCGACCGCGCAACCCAGCAGCACGAGCTGGTCGGCCAGCACGAATTCCTTGCTGACGAAGGCCGACACCACCAGCAGCGGCGCGATCACATCGAGCGTGGCGCGGTTGATCCCGGACATGTCGGGATGCGCGCGGCGCCCGTAGAGCCAGCCGACCAGGATGATCAGGATGACCGGCGTGATGATCGAGACGATGCGCGCGAGCATGGGTGGGCTGCAGTTAAGCCAAGGCGCCCCGCAGGGCGCCTTGGCAGTGACATGGGAGGAGAAAAAATCAGGCGGCCGGGGTATCCGGCGTTGCGCTCGTCTCGGCCGCGGGCGCTGCCGCCGGTGCCGGTGCCGACTGGCGGATGAAGTGGGTGCGGTAGTAGCGCAGCTCTTCCACGGACTCCAGGATATCGGCCAGCGCAGTGTGCAGCTGGCGCTTGATGAAGCCCTTGTGGATGGCCGGCTCCCAGCGCTTGCACAGCTCCTTGAGCGTGGAGACGTCGAGGTTGCGATAGTGGAAGAACGCCTCCAGCTTGGGCATGTAGCGCGCCATGAAGCGGCGGTCCTGGCAGATCGAGTTGCCACACATGGGCGACTTGCCGGCCGGCACCCAGCGCTTGAGGAAGGCCAGCAGTTCGACCTCGGCCTGGGCTTCGGTCAGGGTCGAGGCCTTGACCTTGTCGATCAGCCCCGAACGGCCGTGGGTGCCCTTGTTCCAGTTGTCCATGCCATCGAGTACGGCGTCTTCCTGGTGGATCACCAGCACCGGGCCCTCGGCCAGGATGTTGAGCTCGGAGTCGGTCACGACGATGGCGATCTCGATGATCCGGTCCGTGTCGGGCATCAGGCCGGTCATCTCCATGTCCAGCCAGATCAGGTTGTTTTCGCTCTTGACGGATTTGACGCCGCTGGGGACGTGGGTATTTTGGCTGGTCATCTGGACTGCAATCGAAAGAGAAGCAAAAGGAGGCGCAGCCGCGCCCCCGATCAGGAACACGGGGCTGCGGGCACGAACAACTTATAATTCTCGCATATCCGCCGCCGCAGCCGGGGCCGACGCGGCCCGAAACCCGCTTTGGCGGCCCGGCCGCCCCCGTGTACGCGACGGCTCCACACCACAAGGCTCTGCCCGATGTTTACGTTTCTGTTCCTAGCCGCCCTGATGCTGATGGTGCTGACCAAGCTCTGGCTGGCTGCCCGCCAGGTGCGCCATGTGGCGCAACACCGTCATGCGGTCCCGGCCCGCTTCGCCGACACCATTACGCTGTCCTCCCACCAGAAGGCGGCCGACTACACCATCGCCCGCACCCGGCTGTCAATGCTGGAAGTGCTGGCCGGCGCCGCGCTGCTGATCGTGCTGACCATGATGGGCGGGCTGCAGTGGATCAACCAGTTCTGGATCGACACCTTCGGTCCGGGCTACGCCTACAGCGTGGCGCTGATCGCCAGCGTGGCCGTGATCGGTGGCCTGGTCGACCTGCCCTTCTCGCTCTACGGGCAATTCGGCATCGAGCAGCGCTTCGGCTTCAACCGCATGAGCTGGAAGCTGTACCTGGCCGATATGCTTAAGATGACCGCCGTCGGCTGCGCGCTTGGGCTGCCCTTGCTGCTGGCTGTGCTGTGGCTCATGGCCCATATGGGCGAGTACTGGTGGGCCTGGGCGTGGCTGACGTGGATCGCCTTCACGATCTTCGTGCAGACGATCGCACCGTCGGTGATCATGCCGCTGTTCAACCGCTTCGAGCCGCTGGCCAATGCCTCGCTGGAAGCCCGCATCACGCGCCTGCTGCAAAAATGCGGCTTCCGCAGCCGCGGCCTGTTCGTCATGGACGGCAGCAAGCGCAGCGCGCACGGTAATGCCTACTTCACCGGTTTCGGCGCGGCCAAGCGCATCGTCTTTTTCGACACGCTGATGGAGCGCCTTGCCGACGACGAGATCGAAGCAGTGCTGGCGCACGAGCTTGGACACTTCAAGCGACGCCACATCCTGAAGGGCATGCTGGTCAGCTTCGCGCTGAGCCTGGTGTTTCTCGCCGCGCTGGGCTGGCTCGCCAGCCGCACGTGGTTCTACACCGGCCTGGGCGTGCTGCCCAACCTCGGCACCACCAACCACGCGCTCGCCCTCGTGCTGTTCTTCCTGACCTTGCCTGTGTTTACCTTCCTGCTCGGCCCCCTGGCCAGCCAGACCTCGCGCCGCCATGAGTTCGAGGCGGACGCCTTTGCCGCCGGCCAGACCGATGCGGGGCATCTGGTCTCGGCGCTCGTCAAGCTCTACAAGGACAATGCCTCTACTTTGACCCCCGACCCGATCTACAGCGCCTTCTACTACTCGCACCCACCAGCGGCACAGCGGATCGACCGCCTGCTGGCGCACGCATGAGCCGCGCCGCCAGCCGGGGAGGCCCGCAGCGCGCCGCAAGCCCTGCCAAAGCCAATGCCAATGGCGCCGCCGCCGAAGAAGCGCTGATCGTTGCCGCGCACGGCCGCCACTACGTGATCGAGCTGGACGACGGCAGCCGCCTGCACGGCTTCCCGCGCGGCAAGCGCAGCGAATGCGCGGTGGGCGACCGCGTCACCATCGAGCGCGCCGCGTCCGACCAGTGCGTGATCACCGGTTTCAAGCCGCGCAAGAACCTGCTGCACCGCTCGGACCAGTTCAAGTCCAAGCTGCTGGCCGCCAATATCGATCAGGTGGTGATCGTGCTGGCGACCGAGCCTGGCTTCTCGGAAGACCTGCTGGGCCGCGCGCTGGTGTCCGCCGAGGCACTGGGAATCCGCCCGCTGATCATCCTCAACAAGATCGACCTGACCGAGCGGCTGGAAGAAGCGCGCGGCCGGCTCGAGCTATATCGCGGGCTAGGCTACGAAACGCTGTTCCTGTCGGTGCACGGATCGCCGGACGATACGCTGGCGCAGCTGCGCCCGCAGCTGGCACACCGCGCCAGTATCCTGATCGGCCAGTCGGGCATGGGCAAGTCGTCGCTGCTGAACCTGCTGATCCCGGGCGTGGAAGCGCAGACGCGGGAAATCTCCGCCAAGCTGGATTCGGGCAAGCACACCACCACCTTCACCCGCCTCTACCACCTGCCCGCGAGCGTCGATGGCGACGAGGCTGACGTGGGGGACAACGTGGATCCGCAAGCACGCCAGCGCGGCTGCCTGATCGATTCGCCTGGCTTCCAGGAGTTCGGCCTGCACCACTTGAGCGAAGGCATGCTGGAGCGCGCGTTTCCCGAATTCCGCCCGCGCCTGACCGAGTGCCGGTTCTACAACTGCCACCACATCAACGAGCCGGGCTGCGGCGTGCTGGCCTCGATGAACGCCGGCGAGATCTCGGGACGGCGCCACCAGCTCTACACGCAACTGCTGCACGAATCGCGCCAGCAAAAGCCGTGGTAAGGTAATCGGGCACGCCGCATGCGGGCATGCGGCGTGCCCGAGCCCGATGAAACTACTGCTATCGACCCCTTCTCTCGTCCATGCGGCGCATTGCCAGAACGTGCTGGAGGCCGCCGGCATCCGCGCCGACCTGCGCAATACCTGGCTGGCTGGGGCGATGGGCGACATCCCGTTTCGCGAGAGCGCGCCCCAGGTCTGGCTGATCGACGACGAACGGGAAACCGAGGCCTGGGAGGTACTGCGCGCCGCCGCCAATCCGGCGCCGGGGCCGCGCTGGGTGTGCTTGTCCTGCGGGGAATGGCACGAGGCCCAGTTCGGCTCGTGCTGGCAATGCGGCGCGCCGCGGCAACCCTGAAGCAAAACGCCCGCGCAAAGCGGGCGTCGGCAGGACAAGCGGAGGGAGGCTCAGCCCACCCAGAGCGCCAGCGACAGCATCGCCAGCAGCAGCATCCACAACACCACGGCACGCCACACCAGGCCGATGGCCGATTGCAGCGTACGCACGTTTGGTTCCATGCCGAATTCCGGCGCGGCCGCCTCGGGCTCGCTATCGTCTTCCATGCCCGGCGCATAGTCCACTGCCGGGCCGGCCAGGCTGGTGCGCAACACCACGGTAGAGCTTTCCTCCGCCAGCGGCACGCCCAGGCGCACGCCTAGCGCGCCGCCGCCGCTGGCAAGCAGGATGCCGTTGACGGCATCGTTCCACTTGCGCGCATGGTTGCGCCACGCATACACCGCGTCCTCGAAATTGCCGACGATGGCAAAGCCGACGGCGGTCAGCCGCGAGGGGATCCAGTCCAGCAGGTAGAAGGCCCGCGCGGCAAAGCGGCCCAGCGCCGGGCTGCGCTCCGTGGAGGCCATATTCCAATGGCGCGCAAGGTACTCGGCAGTGCGGTACAACACCACGCCGCCCGGGCCGATCGGTACCAGGAACCAGAAGAACACGCCAAACACATGCCGGTGCACCGCCACGATGGCGGCTTCCAGCGTATGCCGGACGATCTCGGTGACGGGCATTTCGATGGTCTCAAGACCGGTCCACTCGTGCAGCAGCGCGCGGGCGCGCGGCAGGTCGTCGCGGTTGAGCGCTTCGTGGATATCGGTGAAGAAATGGCTGAACTGCCGGAAACCCAGGGTCAGGTAGAGTAGCAGGACATTCCACGCCAGCGTGAGCGCCACGCTGATGGAGGCCAGCAGGTAGTGCACCACCATGGCGGTCAGCGTCAGCGGCAGCACCACCGTGAACCAGGCCAGCGCAGTGTCGCGCGGGCGCCCGGTGTCAAAGGCATGCTCGGCGCGCTCGGCAAGAACGCGCACGATGTCGTAGATCGGATTGTTGCGGCCCAGGGCGCGGAACTGCTCGGCGATCAGCGCGAGGAGAACGGATACAAATGTCATCTCTGGTCTGGGTGTCGATGGCCAGGGCGCATCAGGCGGCGCGTGTGCCGGGCTGAGCGCTTATCTATAGCGAGACGATAGCATACGGCAAACCCGCCCAGACAAAGCACCGCAGCCCGCCGGCAAAGCGGGCGGGCTGCGGGCTGCCGGAGCAACGCCTCAGGGCAGGTCAAACACCAGCACTTCGGCACCATCGCCGTTGGTCAGGGTCACGGCCTCGGCGCCTTCCAGCTGTGCGGCGTCGCCCGCTTCCAGCGCCTTGCCATTGACGGTGATACGGCCACGCGCCACGTGTACATAGGCCTTGCGCTTGGGCGCCAGTGCCAGCGTGGCGGACTCGTCGCCGTCAAACAAACCGGCAAACAGGCGCATGTCCTGATGGATCACCACCGAGCCGTCGGCGCCGTCCCGGCTGCCCACCAGGCGCAGCCGGCCGCGCTTGTCGGCCACCGGGAAGTGCTTTTCCTCGTAGCCAGGTTCGAGGTCGGCCTTCTCCGGCAGGATCCAGATCTGCAGGAAGTGCGTGGTGTCATGCGCGGCGTGGTTGTACTCCGAGTGGCGCACGCCGGTGCCCGCGCTCATGCGCTGCACGTCGCCGGGGCGGATCACGCTGCCGTTGCCGATGCTGTCCTTGTGGGCCAGCTCGCCTTCCAGCACATAGCTGATGATCTCCATGTCGCGGTGGCCATGGGTGCCAAACCCCATGCCCGGGGCGACACGGTCTTCATTGATGACGCGCAGCGGCCCGAACTGCACATGCTTGGGATCGTAATAGTCCGCGAAGGAAAACGTATGGTACGACTTGAGCCAGCCATGATCGGCATAACCACGTTCACCCGCCTTTCTGATTTCAATCATTTTGACGGCCCTCCTTCAGGCCACATCGGCATCAGAACCCGGTTTAAACCTAGTCCTGGCCTCGCGCTACGTTTCGATACTAGGCAGTTTAGGGTGGCAGGCGTATATTTGGCGGACCGATCTTAGAAGCATTCATTCAGAAATTCTGAACATGGCACTCTCTCTCGAATCCCTGGAAGTTCTGGACGCCATCGAGCGCAAGGGCAGCTTCGCCGCAGCTGCGCACGAGATGGGCAAAGTGCCCTCGGCACTCACTTATGTGGTGCGCAAGCTGGAGGAAGACCTGGACGTGCTGCTGTTCGACCGCCGCCGCCACCGCGCCGAGCTCACACCCGCGGGAAGGGCCTTGCTGGACGAGGGCCGCCACCTGCTGCACGCCGCCGACGACCTGGCCCGGCGCGTCAAGCGGCTGGCCACCGGCTGGGAGGCCACGCTGACCATCGTGGTCGACGACCTGATCAACTTCCGCGCCCTGCTGCCGGTCATCCAGGACTTCTACGCCGAGAACGATGCCACCCGCGTGCGCTTTGCCAAGGAACGCCGAGAACGATGCCACCCGCGTGCGCTTTGCCAAGGAAGTACTGGGCGGCGCCTGGGATGCGCTGGTCAGCAGCCGCGCTGACCTGGTGATCGGTGGCGCCTACGATGCGCCAAGCACCCAGGGCTTCCAGGTGCGCCCGCTGGGCACCATGCCCTTTGTCTTCGCGGTGGCCGCGCATCATCCGCTGGCGACCGAGCCCGGCCCCCTGACCACGCTGCAGATCGCCAAGCACCGCATCGTGGCCGTGGGCGATACCTCGCGCAACCTGCCGGCCCGCACCCATGGCGTGCTTGCCGGGCAGGACGTGCTGGTGGTGCCCACCATGCGCGACAAGCTCGAAGCCCAGATCCGCGGCCTGGGCTGCGGCTGGCTGCCGGCACCGATGGCACAGCCTTTTATCGAAAGCGGCGTGCTGCAAGCGCGCGAAACCCTGGAGGTGCGCGCACCGGGCAACTTCAAGGTAGCCTGGCGCACCAACACCCGCGGCAAGGCGCTGCAATGGTGGGCCAACAAGCTGGAAGACCCGCGCCTGGCGCAAGCCCTGCTCCAGCAGCAACCGGGCCAGCTTGACTAACCTCGCGACCGACACCTGTCCTGCTCTAGCCATGCCTATCCGCCCGAGCCTGCCGCCCGGCTACCGGGGCCGCTTCGCACCCTCCCCCACCGGCCCGCTGCATCTGGGCTCGCTGGTCACCGCGCTAGCCAGCTGGCTCGATGCGCGCGCCCACCTGGGCAGCTGGCTGGTGCGCATCGAGGACATCGACTATCCGCGCTGTGTGCGCGGCGCTGACCTGCAGATCCTGCATGCCCTTGCGCGCCTCGGCCTGCACCCGGACGAGCCGCCGCAATGGCAGAGCCGGCGCGAGGCGCTGTACGCCGAGGCGCTACGCCAGCTCGAGGCCGACCACCGGACTTATCCCTGCGGATGCTCGCGCAAGGAGATTGCCGACTCGCTGCTGCATGCGCGCGAGCGCCACCAGACGCTCGGCTATCCCGGCACCTGCCGCGACGGCCTGCACGGCAAGCTGCCCCGCGCGTGGCGGGTGCGGGTGCCGGACGGCGACGCCGCGCTGATCTGCTTTGACGACCGCTGGCAAGGACGCCGATGCCAGGATCTCGCGACTGAACTGGGCGACTTCGTGCTGCGCCGCGCCGATGGCTTGTGGGCCTATCAACTGGCGGTGGTGGTCGACGATGACCACCAGGGCATCACGCATATCGTGCGCGGCGCCGACCTGCTCGATTCCACGCCACGGCAGATCCACCTGCAGCATCTGCTGGGGCTGCCCACGCCGTCGTACCTGCACGTGCCGGTGGTGACCAACGCGCTGGGCGAAAAGCTCAGCAAGCAAAGCGGCGCGCAGGCCATCGACAATCTTGACCCGCTGGCGGCGCTGCGCGCGGCCGGCATGCACCTGGGACTGGCAAGCGCGGCGCAATCGGTGGAGAGCTGGCTGAGCGACGCCACGGCCGGCTGGGCGGCCTTGCTGGAACGCCTGCCTGTAGACGCGCAGCAGGATCTAGGCGCGGCTGGCTAAGGCGATACGTCCATGCGCTCAAGCGCAGCAGCAACAAAAAAAGGCGTCGGAGTGACGCCTTTCGTGTTTGCTGTGGCTGGACGATTCCCTACATTCGCTACGCGTCGCGCCAGTCCGTTCAGGACTTGCGCGGCACGCCGCCAAGCAGCGCCGCCAGCTGCCGCTTGGGCGCCGGACGGCCGCGGCCAAAGGCGGCGGCATTGGTGTCCATCACGTCGGGCTGCGCGGCAAGCGCCGCTGCGCTCGGCTCGTAAGGACGCGAGAAGAAGGAATCGTCGGACGGCCGGAACGCATTGCGCGAGCTGGCCGGATCGTTTCGGCGCGCACGCGGCTCCTCGCTGTCGCCATTGGCGCGCGGGCGGCGCACTTCGGTGCGGGCACGGCGGCGGTCGCTCTCTTCAGCGCGGGCGCCGGCGCCGGTGGGGTCGAAGCCGTCCAGCGGCGTACGCGGCAGGCTGCGCTTGAGCAGCTTCTCGATATCGACCAGCAGGCGCTCATCGGCCGGCACGTAGATCGACAGGGCATCGCCGCTGGCGCCGGCACGGCCGGTACGGCCGATGCGGTGAATGTAGTCTTCGGCGCTGAACGGCAGGTCGAAGTTGATCACGCAGGGCATGTCGGGAATGTCGAGGCCGCGCGCCGCCACGTCGGTGGCGACCAGCGCATCGATATTGCCTTGCTTGAAGCCATCCAGGGTCTGCATGCGCTCGGTCTGGGTCTTGTCACCGTGGATGGCGGCGGCGTTGATGCCCTCGCGCTCCAGGTGGCGCGCCAGGCGCGAGCAGCCGATCTTGCTGTTGACGAAGACGATGCATTGGCGCGACAGGCCTTCGGCGGCGCGCTTCTTCAGCAGGTGCACCACGGCGGCCTGCTTGTGGCCGTCTTCGACCTGGAACACGGTCTGGCGCACGTTCTCGTTGGCCGAGTTGCTGCGCGCCACTTCGATGGTGACCGGCTGGTGCAGGTAGCTGGCGGCCAGCCGCTTGATCTCGCTCGAGAAGGTGGCCGAGAACAGCAGCGTCTGGCGCTGCGCCGGCAGCAGGTTGATGATGCGCTGCAGGTCGGGCAGGAAACCCATGTCGAGCATGCGGTCGGCCTCGTCCAGCACCAGCATCTGCACTTGCGACAGGTTCACCGATTTTTGCTGCACGTGATCGAGCAGCCGGCCCGGGGTTGCCACCAGGATTTCCACGCCGCGGCGCAGGGCCTCGGTCTGCGGGTTCATGTCGACACCGCCGAACACCACCGTGCTGCGCAGGTCCGTGAAGCGCGCGTAGCGGGCCACGTTGTCGTAGACCTGGTCGGCCAGTTCGCGGGTGGGGGTGAGCATCAGGGCGCGCACCGGATGGCGGGCGGGCGAAGCGCTGGCGCTGGCCAGCGGCAGCAGGCGCTGGATGATCGGCAGCGCAAAGCCGGCGGTCTTGCCGGTGCCGGTCTGGGCCGCGCCCATCACGTCCTTGCCCTGCAGCACCACGGGAATCGCCTGCTCCTGGATGGGAGTGGGCTTGGTGTAGCCCTGCTCGGACAGCGCGCGCTGGATGCGAGCATCTAGCCCGAAGCTATCGAAGGTGATCTCGGGGGTGGTCTGGTCAGTGGTCGTAGTCGTCATGGTTTCCGTGTCTTGCAGGAGGCGAACCCGGCGCCAACGGACACGCGTCTTGAACCGAGCGGGGGCGATCTGCGCATGGATTTAAGGGCCGGCTGCCTGGGGCGCGCTGTGCTGCCGCATGCCACCGCAAACCGTCGTCTGTCCGTGCCTCTGCGGGCAATTCCGCCGCGAGATCAATAGCTCATGTAAATCAAAGACTTAGATTGTAGCATTAGCGGCCCATTTAAGGGTAGTGCGGGTGTGGCGGCTACGCCAGTTTCCACGCCGTGGATTTCAACTTCATGTCACCGGCCGTGTTGTCGTTAAGTCCCGGCACCTGGCCGCCGCCCTTCTCCGGCAAGCGCACCGGACCGCACACGTCATTTTTTGTTTTCAAACGTATACAAACGATGACGCGCGGCCTATGCTTGATTCCAGTGAGTCACTCCAGGCCAATCCCGATGCAAACCGTCTCCGTCCGAATCCCCGAAGAAGATCTCGCCTGGCTGGCCAGCATCCAGCTGCCCGGCGCCAGCAGCCCCAGTGACAAGATCCGCGCCCTGCTGGCCGACGCGCGCCGGCGCGCCAACGGCTCGTCCGACTACATCGGCTGCGTCTCGCTGCTACGCGAGCAAGTGCGCCCCCTGCTCGATGCCACGCAGGCTCTGGAGCACGATCACCAGCAGCATTCGGCCATCGTCCCGCTGCTGGCCATGCAGTTGCCCGAGCTGATGGCCAGCCTGATCGCCGGCGTGCCGTCAGGGGACCAGGCGCCGGCGCAAGCGCGCGACCTGGAGGCGCGCCTCACCGCCCGCGCCATGCGCATGCTGCTGGGCCTGTTGCGCCTGGGGGTCACCCAGCGCACGCCGGCCTACGACCCGGCCGTACTGGACGCCTACATCCCCGAAGTGTTAGAACTGGCAAAACTGATCCAGAGCGCTCGGCAAGCCACCTGAAACCCTGATTTTTTGTGTTGCGCCATCGCCGCCCAAGCGGCGCCTTATCGATGCACCGAGGAAACACACCATGACGACAGAAGGCCTGGGTAACCGTGTGAAACGACTGCTGACCGCCAATGTGCACGCGCTGGTCAGCTCGCTGGAGGCGCGCACGCCGCAAGCCGTGCTGGAGCAGTACCTGCGCGAGTTCGACGAGGTGATCGCGCAGGCGCGGGTCGGGCTCGGCCAGCACGAGGCGGCCAAGCACCAGGCCGCCAAGGCCATCGCGCGGCTCAACAACGAGATCGAGCGGCTCGACGAGCAGGTCACGGTGGCGCTGAACCAAGGCGACGACGCCGCGGCACGCGCGGGGACCGAGCGCCAGATCGACCTCGAGGACCAGCTCGGCACGCTCAACGGCAGCCTGCAGGAAGCCGTGGAGAAATCCGAGGCGACCGAAACCGACCTGCTTGGCCTGCGCGCCAAGCGCGCGGAGATGGAGCAGGCGCTGGCCGGCATGGTGGCCGCGCGCTCTGCCACCGAGCGCGGTGGCAGCGTTGGCGCCGCACCAGGAGCCAGCGCCGGCGTGCGTGCCGAACAACTCGAGCAAGGCTTCAACCGCGCCATGACCAGCGCCACGGGCGTGGCAGGGCTCGGCGCCGGCAACTCCAGCGCCGATGCCTCCTTGCTCAAGCGGCTGGAGACACTGCACAAGGAACAGCGCGTCAACGAACGCCTCGAGCGCCTGAAGGCCGGACGCGGCGCGGCGCGCTCCTGAGCGCCGCACGCCAAACACCGGCTCCGCCGCCCCCGACCGATTCAGCACGATAAGAAAGCCGAAATGAATCAGCTGTTATTGCCGGGCAATGCCCCGTTCGTGGTGGCGATTGGCCTGATGGTAGTCATCGGCGTGCTGGAGGCGCTGGCCCTGCTGCTTGGCTTCGGCCTGTCACAGCAGGCCGACAGCTTCCTGGTCACGCACTTCGCGCTGGACCACACCGACGCCAGCGCGGCCGATGCCGGCGCCATCGGCCAGTTCCTTGGCTGGCTGCATGTGGGGCGCGTGCCGCTGCTGATGCTGGTGGTGCTGTTCCTGACGGGCTTCGCCATTGCCGGCCTGCTCCTGCAGTGGGTGATGGCTGCCGTGGCCGGCCACCTGCTGCCCGTGCCAGTCGCGGTGGCGCTTGCCACGCTGGGCGCCCTGCCCTTCGTGCGGACCACTGGCGGCCTGGTGGGACGCTATTTTCCGCAGGACGAATCCTCCGCCATCTCCGAGCTCGACTTCGTCGGACGCGTTGCCCAGGTCACGGTTGGCGAGGCCTCCGCGGGCAATCCGGCGGAAGCGCGCCTGGTGGATGAATACGGCCAGGCCCACTACCTGCGTGTCGAGCCGGACGAGCCGGGCCAGCGTTTTCCGCGCGGCGAGACCGTACTGATCGTCGCGCGTACCTCCGGCACCTTGTATCGCGCCATCGTCAACCCGCGGCCTGACCTGCTGTAGGCCACACGCGGGCGCAAGGCGTCCGCGGTCTTTTTTTCCAAGTTCTAAGGGAGTGTCAGAACCAATATGGATTCCATCATTTTCTGGGGTGTCGTCGGCCTGGCCGGCGTAATCGGCCTGTGCATCATCGGCCTGATCTTCTCGCGCCTGTACACGCGCGCATCGGCCGAGCGCGCCTTCGTGCGTACGGGGCTAGGCGGGCAAAAGGTGATCATGAGCGGCGGCGCCATCGTGCTGCCGGTGTTCCATGAAATCATCCCGATCAACATGAACACACTCAAGCTCGAGGTCAGCCGCGCCTCACGCGACAGCCTGATCACCAAAGACCGCATGCGGGTGGATGTGGTGGTGGCCTTCTTCGTGCGCGTCAAGCCCACCGTGGAAGGCGTCTCCACCGCCGCGCAGACACTGGGCCAGCGCACGCTGGCACCGGAGAGCCTGCGCGCGCTGGTGGACGACAAGTTCGTCGATGCGCTGCGCTCCACTGCCGCGCAGATGAGCATGCAGGACCTGCAGGATGCGCGCGAGCAGTTCGTGCAGGGCGTGCAGAACACCGTCGCCGAGGACCTGACCAAGAACGGGCTGGAACTGGAGAGCGTGTCGCTCACCAACTTCAACCAGACCTCGAAGGAGTTCTTCGACCCCAACAACGCCTTCGATGCCGAGGGCCTGACCAAGCTCACGCAGGAAACCGAGCGGCGCCGCAAGGAACGCAACGAGGTCGAGCAGGACACCGAAGTCTCGGTGCGCGAGAAGAACCGCGATGCGCTGGCCAAGAAGCTGGAGATCGAGCAGCAGGAATCGTTCATGAAGCTCGAACAGGAACAGCAGGTGAAAACCCGCACCGCCGAGCAGAACGCGCGCATCGCCTCCTACGAAGCGGAGCGCCGCCAGGAAGCCGAACAGAGCCGCATCACCGCCGAGCGCCAGGTGCAGGAGTCCGAAATCCAGCGCGAGCAGGCCGTGCGCACGCGCAAGGTGGAGGCCGAGCGCGACGTGCGGGTCAAGGAAATCGAGCAGCAGCGCGTCACCCAGATGGCGGCCATCGAGCAGGCCAAGGTGACGGAAATCGCCGAGCAGGAAAAGGCCATCGTGATCGCCGCCAAATCCGAAGCGCAATCGCAGGCGCAGGGCCGCGCCAACGAGGCGCTGGCTGAAGCCGTCAAGGCCGAGCAGATGGTGGAGACCACGCGGCGCACCGCCGAAGCCGACCGGGCCAAGCAAGTGGCCCTGATCGAAGCCGCGCAGGAAGCCGAGACCCAGGCCGTGCACGTCACCACGCAAGCGCGCGCCGAGCGCGAGGCGGCGCAGATGCAGGCCACCGCCATCGTCGAACTGGCGGAGGCCGCGCGCAAGAAGGGGCTGGCCGAGGCCGAGGCACAGCGCGCGCTCAACGACGCCATCAACGCGCTGTCATCGGACCAGACCAGCCTGAAGTTCAAGCTGGCGCTGCTGCAGGCGCTGCCGGGCGTGATCCAGCAGAGCGTGGAGCCGATGAAGGCAATCGACGGCATCAAGATCATCCAGGTCGACGGCCTCAACCGCGGCGGCGCGGCGGCAACCGGCGACGCAGGCAACGGTGGCGGCAATGGCAATGGCAACGGCAATCTCGCCGAGCAGGCGATGTCCGCTGCGCTGTCCTACCGCGCGCATGCGCCGCTGATCGATTCATTGCTCAAGGAAGTGGGCTTGGCCGGCGGCTCGCTGCAGGGCCTGGTACCCGGCCTCGCGGCGGCGCAGTCGCACACCGACGATGCGCAGGTCTTGGCGCTGAAGCACGCCAGCCATGCCGGCAACGCGCCGAAGATCGAGCCGGGAAGCAACGCCAGCAACTGACGGCTGGCTGACGGCTGGCTGACGGGCTGGCTGAACGGCAGACAGGCTAGGCAACGGGCCGCATGCACTGACCGCATGCGGCCCGTTTTGCGTTGCTGCCTGATCCAGCCTCGCGCCAGCAACCGTCGATTGGGCCAACCGGACTCAGTCGCCCCTGATGCCGTTGTCCTGGATCACCTTGCCCCACTTCTTGTAGTCGTTGCGCATGCGCGACGCCAGCTGCTCGGGCGGCTGGTACGCAGCGACGGTGCCCGCACCGAGCATCTTTTCCTGCACCACCGGATCCGCCAGCGCCGCCTTCAGTTCGGCCGACAGCTTGGCGATCACGTCCTTGGGTGTGCCGGCGGGTGCCAGCAGGCCGCCCCAGGCGGTGGCCTCGAAACCGGGGAAGCCCTGCTCCGCCACCGTCTTCACATCCGGCGTGAAGCTCACGCGCTTGGCCGAGCCCACCGCGATCGGCCGCAGCTTGCCGGCCTTGATATGCGGCAATGCCGCAATCATGTCCGAGAACATCATCGGCACCTGGCCGGCCAGCAGATCGGAAATTGCCGGCGCGCTGCCCTTGTACGGCACGTGCTGCACGTCGAAGTGCCCGAGGCTCTTGAGTAGTTCGGTGGACAGGTGGCCGAAGCTGCCGTTGCCCGCGCTGGTGTAGTTGAGCGCGCCGGGCCTGGCCTTGGCGCGGGCAATGTACTGCTGCAGGTCGGTCACGTCCGCCATGGCCTGCGGATTGACCACCATCACGATAGGCAGGTCGTAGGCGGAACCGATCGGCGCGAAATCCTTGAAGATGTCGTAGCCCTTGCGGCTGATCAGGTGCGGCGCCAGCAGCGTGGGCGTGGCCAGCACCATCAGCGTGTAGCCATCCGGCTCGCTCTTGGCGACGGCTTGCGCGCCGATCGTGCCCGAAGCGCCCGGGCGGTTGTCGACCACCACCGTCTGCTTGAGCGATTCGCCCATCTTCTGGCCGATGATGCGCGCGGCGGTATCGGTCGGCCCGCCCGGCGGGAACGGCACCACGAGACGGATCGGCTTGGAGGGATAGGCTTGCGCGAATGCCTGCGGCGCGCACAGCGGCAGGGCTGCGCCCAGGATGGCCGCGCCCAGGCGGCGCGAAAAAATACGGCGGCTTGTCTTCTGCATGATGAACTTGAAACGTAATCCAGCAATGACGCGTGCCGGCCCACAGCCCGCGCGCGTCGGCGATCCAGCAAAACTAACGGGAAAGACAGGACAATGCTTCGATGACCTCCTCCATGACCGCTCGTGGGCGGCCGTTTGTTATCGGGCTGCCTGGCAGCGGGCCGAAGCCCGGATGCCTCGCAGCTTCAGAGCTCCAGCGGCCCGGCGCGGAACAGGCGCGCGTCCATGGTGCGCAGGTCGGGCGCCACGGTGATCTGCGTGGCGCACTGGTCCAGCACATCGCGCTGCAGGTCGATGCCGGGCGCGATTTCGATCAGGGTCAGGCACTCGGCGCCGATGGCGTCGGGCCGCATCTCGAAGACGGCGCGCTCGGTGATGTAGAGCACGGGGATGCCCAGCGAGGCTACATAGGGGCCGTTGAAGCTGAGGTGCGAGACCTGCGGCACGATCTTCTTCACGCGGCCTTCGCGCGCGATGCGCAGCGTGCCGTTCTCGGCGCGCACCTCTAGGCCGCCGGCGGTGAGCGTGCCGACGAAGACCACAGCCTTGGCGCTCTGCGTGATGTTGATAAAGCCGCCGACGCCGGCGATCGACGCTTCGGCGCCTTCGCCGAACTTGCTGACATTGACATTGCCGTGCCCGTCCAGTTCGGCCAGCCCGAGGATGGCGAGATCGATGCCGCCGCCCTCGTAGAAATCGAATTGCGCCGGCTGGTCGATGATCGCTTCCGGATACGCCGACGCGCCAAAGCTGAGGCCATCCGCGGGCGTGCCGCCGATGGGGCCGGCTTCCACAGTGAGCGTGAAGCCGCCGACGCCGGCCTCCACCGCCAGCATGCCGACCGCGGCTGGCATGCCAACCCCGAGGTTCACCACGCGCGGCTGCCTGCGCGCCAGCTCCAGCACCGCGCGCCGTTGCACGATGGTGCGCGCATCAAGCACGGGGGGCACGGCCGGCACCGGGGGCACAGCGGCGTTGGCCATGCTGGCAGCTTCCCCTTGCCAAGGCGTCACGTAGGCCGGATTGAACTGCTCCGCGAACGTCATCTGGTGATGCGCCGGGTTCTCGCTCACCACCACATAGTCGACCAGGATGCCGGGCACGTGGATAGCCTGCAGGTTGTCGTGGTGGTCCACCAGGGACTCCACCTGCGCGATCACGATGCCGCCCGAGTTGTGCGCCGCCTGCGCCATCGCCAGCAGTTCGTGGTGGAACGCCTCGCGGTGCGTGCTCAGGTTGCCGCGCGTATCGGCCGCGGTGCAGCGGATCAGCGCGCAGTGGATCGGGAAGCTCGGATAGAACAGGTATTCGTCGCCGCGAAAATCGACCGCCTCGACCCAGTTCGCGCGGCCCTCGGCAATCGCCGCTTGCGCGCTGCGATTGATGGCGCCGCCGTGGTAGCGGCTATCCCGCGCCGTGCGCGGATCAACGAACGTATGCAGGCCGATCTTGGTCAGCACGCCAGGCTTGCCGCCAGCGATGGCGCGGTACAGGTGCGTCAGCACGCCCTGCGGCAGGTTGTAGCCCTCGCACGCTTCGGCCATGGCGAGCGAGGCCAGGCGCGTGGCGGAACGCCAGTGACCGCCCACGATGCACCCGGTCATGCCCGCATTGCCGAAGTGGTTCACCCCGCGCGCGCCGCGGTCGCCCTGCCCCGCCGAATACACCAGCGTCAGGTCGCGCGGCATGCCCGTGTCCAGGAATCGGCGCTCGAGCGCGTCCGTCACCGCCTCGGCATGGCCCGCGCCGACAAAGCCGGCACTGGCCACGGTCCACCGGGATTGCACGAGCGCAGCAGCCTGCTGCGCGCTGATGACCTTC
This sequence comes from Cupriavidus basilensis OR16, assembly GCF_000243095.1. GTDB lineage: Bacteria > Pseudomonadota > Gammaproteobacteria > Burkholderiales > Burkholderiaceae > Cupriavidus > Cupriavidus basilensis_D. The sequence goes on from NZ_AHJE01000042.1 coordinate 86,392, forward strand.
ATGGCTGTCTCCATCGTGTTCTTCTTGGCGCTGCGCCTGAGCGCGCCCGCGTTCTGCGAACATTTGTTCGCAAAAGGCCTATCATACGTAGTCATGCCGGCATCGCGCAAGTGCGCTCAGCGCACTAAAATCACCCTATTTCCGTCTACCCACGCCATGGACAGCCCCGAAACGCCCCCGGCGCCCCGAAACGCCCCCGGCCAACCCGCAGAAAAAGGAAGAGCTGCTCGATTCGCTGACCAATGGCCTGGCGCTGCTGCGCCTGTTTGCCTCCGGCGCGGGGAGCCTCACCATGCAGGACGTGGCGGAGCAGCTCGGCGTGACCCGCGCCGCGGCGCGGCGGCTGCTGCTGACCCTGCAGCACAACGGCTATGTCGCCCAGGATGGCCGGGACTTTTCCATCACGCCGCGCGTGATGGACCTGGGCTACGCCTACTTTGCGTCGATGAACCTGCCGCAACTGGCCGGGCCGTACCTCAAGGCGCTCTCCGAGCAGGCGGGCGAAACCTGTTCGCTCGGCGTGCTCGACGGCGAATCGGTGGCGCTGGTGGCGCGCGAGGAGCCGCCGCAGATCCTGCGCGTGGACATGGGCGTAGGGCGGCGCATGCCGGCCTACGCCCACTCGCTCGGCCGCGTGCTGCTGGCCGGGCTGGACGACAACGCGCTCGAGGCTTACCTTGCCACCGCGCGGCTGCGCAAGCTCACCCCGTTTACGGTCAGCTCGCGCACGGCGCTGACGCGCACGCTCAGGCAGGTGCGCAGCGACGGCTACTGCACGCTGATCAGCGAACTGGTGGACGGCTTCGCCGGCATCTCGGTGCCGGTGCGCGCCGAGTCCGGCAAGGTGGTGGCGGGACTTGGGTTCAGCATGGTGCTGGGCAGCCGGGATGCGGCGCATCTTGGGCAGCACTACCTGCCGGCGCTCAGGCACGCCGCGGGAGAGATCGAGGCGCTGCTGCGCCGGCGTTGATCGCGCCGGTGTCCAACCGATGCACAACCTGGGCGCGGAGCCTAGAATGGGAAACGGGTCAAGGCCGGCACGCACCGCATTGGAAAGCATCACCGCATGACTATCAGACCGCTCGACTGGGCGCGTGACGGCGCCAGCATCCTCAGGCTCGACACTACCTACGAGACCGATCGCATCTATGCGGTCAAAAGCGGCCCGCTGGGCATCTGGCTCGTGGAACAGGTGCTGGGGCAATCCGTGCTCAACCACTACGACGCCTCCGGCTTCGAGCACGATTGCGCCAAGGCAGACCACGCCCTGGTCTTCGAGAGCACGAGCGGCGACATCGGCGGCTTTGCCGCCGCCAGGCTGGAACCCTGGAACCGGTCCGCGCTGCTCAGCGCCATCTTCGTCGCGCCCGCGTTTCGCGGCACCGGCATCGGCCGCGTGCTGCTGGGGGAAATCAACCGCCTGCTGCAAGGCACGCCAGCCCGCTGCCTGCGCGCAGAAACCCAGAACACCAACTACCCGGCCATTGGCTTTTACCGCGCGCTGGGATTCTCGCTGTGCGGGATGGACTGGGACCTCTACGATCCCGACGCCGCCGGCACGGAGACCGCGCTGATCTTCACGCGGCCGGTGATACGCAAGTCAGGCTAGCCGCCAGCCTGCGCACGAGGCTAGCCAGCCCCCTCCTGCGCATGGCAAAAGCCGATCCACGCATGCAGCACGCCGGCATGCACGAAAGAGCCAACGCCGAACACCACCGCAATCGCCGCACTCCACGGCGCCGTCTCCACCACGGGCGCGGCCGCATCGACCGTCCCCGCCATCGGCATGACCATGTCCGGCAACACGCCCGTGCACCAGCCCAGCGTCAGGAACATGGCGCACCCCGCCGACATCCCGGCGCACGAGTACCGCAGCGCCAGCGCCGCGCGTCCGGTGAACGCGGCGCGCCGGTGCAGGTGGTTGATGCGCAGGATCGCCACGGCATTGGCTGCCGCCACGATCCCCATCAGCGCCGGCCAGAAGAACGGATGATCGCTGCGCGCGTCCTGCATCAGCAGCACGCCGATGGTGAGGAAGGTAGGCGCGGCCAGTGTCGCCACGCTCCATGACAACACTTGCCACGCCCACCACGGGCTGCGCCATTGCAGCCGGCGCCCGCGCGGGCGCGCCCCCGCCACGTGCTCAGCGCCGGAGATTGCGGCGCTCCGTGGCGCTCAGCTGGCTGAGCTGCGCTTCGCTCAATTCCATCTGGCCCAGCACCTGCACCACCCCGTTGGGGTCGTAGCTGGCCGGCGCTGCCTTGGCTCCTTCCTTCGCCTTGGGCGCTGCCTCGTCCGCATCGGTACCAAAGCCGAGCACCCGCACCGTGAAGATCGACGGCAAGCCCTGGCGCGCCGCCGTGCGCTCGCGCTGCAGCGCATCCTGCGCCGCGCTCACCGCCTGCGAAGCCACCGCGCTGGCATTGGTCAGCGCGCCGACGTTCACCGCGGCGAGCACGGGGATGCCGGTGGCCTTGCCCTGCACCTGGATGTTCTCGGCGTTGACCACCCGCAGCGCGGCCAGGTTGACGTTGCCGGACACGCGGATGCCGGCTTCGCCCGCGTCGATGGTGCCCAGCGGCGCGATCAGGTCGATGTCGCCCGGCGGCACCTCCGGGATCGGGTTGAGCGTGGCAATGCCCGCGCCGGTGTTTGGCGTGGTGGGCGACAGGGTGACCAGGCCGATGTTGTCGTACACGCGCCGCTGCGGCGTGTAGACCACGGTGGACTTGGAACCGCGGCCCGCGTTGATGTCGCCTTGCGCCGACCAGGCCAGGATGTTGCCCCCGAAGGTGGTGAAAATGCGGCTTTGCCCCAGCAGGATGCTGTCCCTGGCGTAGATCTGGACCTCACCCGCCCCCTGCGTCAGCACGCCCGAGCCTTCGCCCGGGACGAAGCCGCCATCCACGCCGACCAGCGTGCGGCCACCCGGCGTCATGATGTCGATGTCGCCGCCGAAGTCCGTGTGAATGCCGGCATCCAGCAGGTCGTACACACCCATGTTGTACGGGTTGCCGGCCGCCTTGTACGCGTCGCGCCGCAGGTAGGTGACGCCCTTGAGCGGGCGCTTGGTGGCGCGCGCGTCGGAGACCGGGGCGTAGTAGTTGGCGCTGCTGAACATGGTCAGGTCGCCCTGGTAGGCAAGCGCGTTGCCCTGCGCGTCATGCGTGGGGAAGAGCGTGGCGATGGCCTCGCGGCCGCGCAGGTAGCTGCCTTCGCGCGGGCCGCCCGCCTGGTTGTACTCACGCCCCGCGGCCTTGAGCTCGGCGTAGTACACGTTGCGCAGGTAAGCCCGCTGCTGCTCGGGCGGCAACGCGGCGAAGAACTGCCGAGCGTCCATGCTGGCCGCGTCGAAGTGCAGGCCCAGGCCGTTTTTCCCGCCAAAGCGCCCGCTCAGCCAGTTGACCAGATGCAGCTGGCCGGCCAGCCCGTACTCGCGCCGCAGGTCGCGGTTGGTGGCGGCCGCGCCCGCGGCCAAGGCTTGCTGGCGCGCGCTGTCGAGTTCCGCCTGCTTGCCTTGCAGCCAGGCCGGCGCGCCGGCCTCGTCGCCCGCGTAGCCGAACTGGGCGCGCAGCCAGTCGGACAGCTTCAGCTCGCCGCCATAGACGGCCACCACCTTGCCCGGCTGGTCGGCAAGTGCGCGGCCCGCTTCCGCCTGGTTGGCGGGATCGAGGTAGCGCCGGGCGAAGGCGTTGAAGTCCAGCCCGTTGCGGCCCACGCCGGCCGCAACGGCGATACTGGCACCGCTGCCGCGGTCGCCCGGGGTCACGTTGACCACCGGCCCGATGCTCTTGAGCTCGGCCCGGTCGGCCATGTACAGGTCGCGCCCGGCGGTGACTTCCAGCAAGCCCGGACCGGCCACGTAGAAGTTGCCAAAGCGGATGTCGCGGCCGGCGGAAACTACGGACACATCGTCCGCGTTGTTGTGCACGATCAGGTTGCCACGCGCGCTGGCGTTCAGCACCGGGACGGGTTTCTCGGCAAAGGTGCCGTCGCCGCGGCGCGGAGGAATGTACCAGCCGTGGCCATCGACGGGCACGTCTTCGGCCTCGCCCAGCGCTGTGCCCGCGTTGACGAGGTCGCGCCCCGCGCGGATCGCCACCGGTCCGCCGCCTTCATACCAGTTACCGAATGTGAGGGCCGAACCGACGCCATTGGCACGGGAAATGATCGACCCCGTGCGCAGGCCGACGATATCGCCATCGACCGCATAGAAGCGCGCCGGCTGGCTGCCGGGGACCGCGTAGCCCGAGGCCGTGGGCGGCGTGAAGCTGAACAACGGGTAGGCCTGGTACGTACCTGCGCCGCCGTTGTTCGCCAGGAACACGCTGGCAGCCAGCCCGTCCGGGCTGATATTGCTCAGTTTCAGCGTGCCATAGACGATCTTCACCGTGCTGCCGCTGAAGGCGGCGTTGAACGGATTCGGGAGGGCCGTGGGATCGGCGCCCGACTGCGTGATCCCATAGCCGCCGGCGTAGATCGAATCGGCGGCCAGCAGCTCCAGCTGGCCCGCCCCCGTGCGGGCATATTGCGGCCCCACCGGTGACGGGGCCAGCATCAGCGTGGTGTTGGACTGGACCGGCCGGTTCGTTCCATCTATGGCGCCGGTGCTGGAATTGCCATAGTAAAAACTGCCACTGGCCGCCACCGCGCGCAGCACCGACGGCATCATGAAACGCCCGTCGGTCGCCGAGTGGTTGCTGGCGAAGCTATCGTCTGCCGCCGCCGTGGATGGCGTCAGGTTGCCGCCCGCGCTGAACAGGTCGATGGCGGTGCCCGGTGTCCACAGCGAGAACCAAGTCCAGCCGTCGCCGGTGTAGCTGGCGCCATTGGCCCGGAACGGCGTGCCGTTGTTGACCAGCGCCACGCGCCCGGCGTCACCCACGCCGCCGAGCACCAGGTCGCCGCGCGTGTCGATGCGCACACCGGCATCGCCGGGCACCAGCACCGGCCCGCCGCCGGCGATGGAAGACGTGGCCTTGTACACGTCGTAGGCACGCGACTCGGCGGGATCCGCGCGGTCAAAACGCAGCTCGATGCCGCCCACCGAACCGGCCTCCATGCGCAACGCCCCGCGCAGGTTGACGAAGGTGCTGTTGAGATCGCTATGCACCCCCGAGTAGCGGGTCGCCGGCGTAACGTCACCTGTCTGCGAGGAGAAGGCGCGCACTTCCGCCACCGGATTGAGCCCGCCGCCGATACGGATGTCGAGGTCGCCGCCGCCGGTCAGGGCGAGCTGCTTGCCATCGGCCGAAACGCGGCCCGTGCTGGCCACCGCCAGGTTCAGGCCCTGGCTGCGGGACACAAAGCTGCCGGATGCCGTCATGCGCGACGACAGCATGCCGGCGTCGCCGCCGGCCTCCAGCACCAGGTTGCCGCCACCGAGCGTGCCAATGCCGGTGAACCCGACCAGGAACGGCGCGTTCGAGAACAGGTCGTAGCCATCCGTCGGGCCGGCCACATAGCTGCCGAAGTTGACCCACCAGGCGGTGGGCACGCCTTCGCTGCCTGTCACGGCGCTGCCGGTGCCCTGGCGCCACAGCCAGTTGCCAACGGCGGTGGAGCCGACGTGGGCGCGTATGCTGCCGATCGCGTCGGTCCGGTACTGGCCGCCTCTGACGCCGATCAGGTCACCCTTCACGTCGCCCTGGGCACGTACCAGCACGTTGCCGCCGTGCTCCGGGTACCAGGCGCGGTACAGGCTCTGGCTGCCGCCATCGATATACGGCGTGAACGTCGTGCCATCCGGGCCCAGCAGCGTGCCGTCGAAGGCGTTGGCGCGCGGCAGGTTGTACGCCGCGCCCACGCCAGCGGACTGCGTACCGGCGGTGTACACGCCGAACGGCGAGGTCATGGTGAAGTCGCCGCCCGAGATCAGGTCCAGGTCGCCGGTGCCGGTGCGCAGCACGCTGAAGAGCTGCTGCCGGGCCGGCTGCAGCTGCGCCTTGTACACCGGGGGCGTGCCGTCCTTGACCTTGATGACCAGCACGCCAAGCCCCAGATCGTTGAGGTTCTTGACCATCCCCGCCCACACGTATTCGCCAGGCAGGCACGTATTCGCCAGGCAGGCCGGTGCCCGGCAACACGACGTTCACCGAGACCAGGCCGTAGTGGGTGTCGGCAAGCAGCATGGATCCCTGCTTGCTGCGCGCCTGCAAGGCGCGCGTGTCCGCGGCCTGCGTGTCCGCGCCGCTCACCAGCCGCACCGACCACGATTGCGAGCCCTCGGGCAGCATCGGCGCCAGCGCCCAGTTGCGGCCCTGGTTGCCGCTGGCGTCTCCTGGGCGCAGCGACACCATAACCGCGTCGTCCGGCAGCTTGACCACCGTTTCGCTCGGGATCACCGCGCCCTTGCGCAAGGCGAGTGCGTTCGCCAGGTAGACGCCTGGCGCGTTATCCACGCTCGTGCCGGTCTGCGGCAGCGGCACGCCGGCCGGCCAGGTCATGGCCGCCACGCTGGCCCCGCCGGCAAGCCGGTTGCCGGCATCGAGCTGCATGCCGCTGGCCAGCGTCAGCGGCTGCGACAGCACCGTGCCCGCCGCCTGCACGACATTGCCCTGCGCATCGCGCACCGCGCCGCCCAGTACCGTACCGGCTGGCAGCACCAGGTCCGCCGCCAGCGTGGCACGCGCGGGCAGCACCGTGCCGGGCCGCAGGCTCACCGCCTTGATCGGCAGGTCGTAGTTGAGCGTGCGGCCGGACTGGAAGAAGGTGTCCTCCGCCAGCGTGACCAACTGGCCCTGCGGGATGACGACATCGCCGCCCCAGGGCACCCTGCCCTTGACCAGCACCCAGCCTTGATCGTCCGGGGTGACCGGCAGCGCCGAGGCGTCGAAGCCATCGGTCAGGCTGCCGTAGACATTCAGGTTGCCGCCCGCGCGCAGCACCAGCGCGCCGGCTTCGCCGGAGCCATAGATGCCGGTCTGCTGCGTGTGCGGGTTGACGCTGGCATAGCGGTAGCGCGACAGGTCGATGTCGCCATCGATGTGCAGGTCGCCATCCGGCGTGGCGCTGATGATCTCCACGCCGGGGCGCAGGTGGAAAGCGTCCGCATAGCCGCGCAGGCCGGCAAGCTTGCGGTTCATCAGGTCGCCGTTGGCCAGCGCATTGCCCATGAACACCAGGCTGTCTGCGTGCTTGGCGTCCAGGTAGGCCTGGTTGATGACCTGGTAGGGACGGCCGTCGGCCATCGGGTCGGTGCCCCAGGCCGCGTCCTTGTAAGACCAGAAGCCGTTGACCGCGATCGAGCGCGCGCCGTCGATGCGCAGCGCGCCGCTGGCGTCGATATCGATATCGTTGCCGGCGGCGCCGCCCAGGCGCGGGGCGTTGAGCTCGACCGTGCCGAGCGACTGCGCGGCAGCGCCGGTGCCGGCGCGCAGGTCCATGCGCGCGCCGCTCTCCAGCGTGAGCCGGCCCGTGCCGGCATTGATCTCGATGGTGGCGCGGTTGGGCGCTTCGATGAGCTGGCCGTAGCTGTCCACGCGCAGCACCGTGCCGTGCGCGTCGAGCAGCGCGCCGCCGCCAATGGTGACCCCGTCGCGCGCGGCCAGGCGGATGCTGCCGGCCTGCTCGCCGCTGGCGTCGATGGTGCCGGTCACGGTGAGCTTGCCACCGTCCACCGACACGCTGACCTCGCGCGCCTTGAGCTCGTCGCCGATGGCCAGGTCGCCCTGCTTGAGCTGGAAGCTGCGGATGCCGGAGAGCTTGCCGTTGTTGAGGCGCTGGTTCAGTCCCGTGAAATCGGCGACGTGCTGCGCGCGGATATCCGCGCCGCCGGCCGCGTACGGCACCAGGGTGCCGCCGGCATCGTAGTGGCCGCTGCTGCTGCCCAGCACGCTGCCGCGCAGGTCGATGGTGCCCGCGTCCGCGCCCAGCGCGAGCACGGTGAGCTTGCCCGCGCGGTTCTCCTTGGCGGAGACGTCGATCAGCGCGCCTGCCGACTGGCGCACATCGCCGGCGCGGCTTTCCAGCACCACGTCGCCGCCCCAGCTGTACTTGCTGACATCATAGAAATCGAGCTTGCGGCCGGCCAGGTCGAGCCGCGCGCCATCGCGCAACACCACGTCGCGCTCGGCGGACACGGTGAGCTTGCCGCTGGGCAGGATCACCGTGCTGTCCAGCGCCACGCTGTTGCCGCTGAGCGCGATCCCTTGGTGGCATCGTCCCAGGCGCCTTGCGACTGGTAGACCGCGAGCGACCCCTTCTGGTTGGCGGTGATGCGCTCGCTGGCGTTGAGGTCAACCTGGCCGAAGCCCAGCACCATCCGGTCCATGGTGTGGATGGTGTCGGGACGGCTGTTGGGGCCATAGCCGAACTCGATCTGCTTGGCGTCGACCTGCAGGCGGCCGCTACCCGTGCCGGCGCCGCCGGTTGCCACCAGCCCGGGCGCATTGGTCGAGCCGTTCCACACCAGGATGTCGGTGTGGATGCGGGCCAGCGCATCGGCATTGCCGTAGCCCTGGATAGCCGGGGTGCCCAGCACCAGGCGCGCGAGCGAGGACTTGCCGGTGGCCGGGTCGATGGTGGACAGCTCCACCGAATCATAGAAGCGCAGCGCGTCGCGCGCGGTCAGCGCCAGGTTCTCCAGGGCCGGCGCGCCGACGCTGGTGTCGCCCTGCAGGAGCCGGTCCAGCACCGCCTGGTTCAGCGTCAGGCCCGGCGGCAGCGCATTGCGCGCGGCCAGGTCCGCCAGCGTGGCCTGGTTGCCCGCATTGATGCCGCCGACCGACAACACCAGGTTGCGCGTGCCGTAGCGGGCCGCATCGCGCAGGTTGAAGCTCTGGTCGGTCGAGGCAGCGATGGTGCCTTCGGAATAGAGCTGCGTGATGCCGTGGCAGACCGCGCCCGCGCTGCAGGTGCCGATGTCGATGCGGCCAGCGCCCCGGGTAGGATCCGCGCTGTAGCCCGGCGCCAGCATGTCCAGCCAGCCGTTGGAGACCGCCACCACGCTGCTGGTGCCCGGCTCGTAGGCATAGCCGTTGGTGGAATCCCAGGCGGCCTTGCCCTGCCCCAGCGTATTGATGCCGCCGCCCTGCTCCACGAGGATGCCGCCCGATTTGCTATTGGTCACCAGGTACACTTCGGCGGCCTTGAGCACTGCGCCTTCGCGCAGGAAGATGCTCCCCGCCCCGCTATCGAACGTGGCGATGTTGGCGCGTTGCCTGCTGCCGTAGTAGTCGACATAGCGGACTGACGGCAGCCCGCCGATGCCGATGCGCGAGGCGCCGATGGCATTGATATCCGCCGCGTAGAGCGAGATACCGCTGAAGCCCGGCGTGGGCGCCGCGCCGCTGGCCAGGATTTCGTAGTTGGTCTCACCCACCATCAACGCACTGCCGCCAAAGCCGCCTGCGGCGGGCGCATACAAGGTACGCCCCGCAAAGCGCAGGGCAGGCTCATCACCCGGGGCGCGCAGCGCAGTCGGCGCGAAGGAGAAGCGCAGCGTCTTGGCGTCCTGCTCCAGCTGGGCGCGCGGCACGCCCTCGCGCGCGGCCTGGGCCAGCGCGAAATCCGCGTAGCCCATCTCGTTGTACTGCGAATAGCTGCGCAATACGTCGGCAGGCGTCAGGAAGACCTGGGTAGGCACGGCGTTGCGGATGCCTGTGTTGGCCACGCCCAGCTGCGCCGAGGCTGCATATGAGCCGTTGCGCATGGCAATGGCACCGCCGCCCGCCCACGTGCCATTGCCAAGCCCGTTGAGCTCGACACGGAACGCGCCGGGCAACAAGGCGAAGGTGGAGGGCAGCAACGTGTAGTTGCCGGCGGGCAGGCCCGGTACGCCGGCGCCGATGGTGATCTGGCGGCCGATGACCGGATCGCTGGCCCCTTTCTCGGCCACCACCGGCGCATAGCCGGGCTGCACGCCCGGCACGATCGCATAGACCGGGTTGGTCGACAGCCCCGGCAAAGTGAAGCCGCCGCGCGCGCCGACCTGCACCAGCGGATTCATGCGCGCGTCCACCGAGCCACCGCGCCCGGCAAGGAAGGCCGCGCCGGTCAGCGTGCCGCCACCGCGCAGGTCCACTTGGCCGGGCCGTTGCCCACGCCGTTGAATACCACGTCCTTGCCGTCGTGCAGATAGCTGAGTCCGTCGAGCGAGCCGCCGTAGGGCATGACCAGGCCGTTGGCGCTGATCGAGCTCACGCTGCCCGGCAGCAGGTTCAGGTGCTCCGTCACGGCGCCATAGCCCGCCGATCCCAGCTCGAGGGTGCCCAGCGGGGCCCGCACCACGCCACCCTGGTTGATGGTCGGGGCACCGAAACTCAGGCGGCCAAAAACGGAATAGGGCATGGCGGGCAGCGCATCGCCCATGCGCTCGATATTGAGGTGGCGCGCCGGGTCGAATTCGCGCTGGATGATGCCGTATTTGTCGAGAAAACTGCGCTGTCCGACCGTCACCGAACCGCTGTCGCCCATGCCTGGATAAATCTGCGCGGCCGCCAGCGTGAGGTTGCCGGGTACGTTCAGCGAGGCGGCGCCGTACATGCGCAAGTCGCCGCGGCTGCGCAGTGTCATTTCGTCGAAGGCAGCGCGTTCCACCGCTAGCGATGTGTCGGCGTTGCGCTTGATGAGACCGCGCACGCCGATCTGCATGGCACCCACAAGGTCCAGCAGATCCGCCTCGACTTGCAGCCGGGCGCCCTGCGACACCAGCGCCACGCCCGCGGGGGTCACAACCGGGTTGGGCATGTAGTAGAAGTCGGGCGTAACGCGGGTCGTGCCGGCCAGGCGGACATAGGGCGCCGCCAGGTTGACCTGGGTGCCGGCAGCGGCATTCGCCGCTAGCGCGACCGCACTGGTCGTCAGGCGCAAGCTCTGCCCCACCGCCAGGTTGACGTTGCCATCGAAGCTGATCACGCCGTTAGCCAGCAGCGCGACGTTGTCGAACCCGCCGGCCCCGATGCGGTCCACGCCGATGCGCCCGGTGCCATACAACAGGGCGGCGTCGCGGTCACCGGGCCGCAATCCCGCCGCCAGCGCGGTGCTGCCCTGCGTCTGCGCCACCACCAGCTCGCGCGCGGCCCGCACCGCGTCCTCAACGCTGGGGCTCTTCTGGGTATAGTTGTCCACCGGGCCGTAGGCCGGCGTCTCCAGGTTCAGCGCCAGCGTACCGCCGGCGGCGCCCGGGCCACCGGCGGCCGCGCGCAGGCTGCCATCCAGGAACAGGCCGCGCAACGAGCTCAGCGCGATGACACCGCCGTCGCTCGCCACCTGCGTGGCGCCTAGCCCAGGCAGATCCAGCCGGGCGGAAGCGCCGGATGCATCGATGCGCGCGCCCGGCCGCACCACGACGAAGGCGTCCGCGGCGTCAACTACGGTGGCGTCCAGGTTGTGGCGCGCGCCGATCTCGATCGTGCCGCCCTGGCCCACGTTGCCGTACACGTGCCCGCGCGCGTCGACGGCGGTGATTGCACGGCCGGCAGCGTCCAGCACGGCGTCGTTGCCGATCCAGATCGACATGGCGTCGGCAATGCCGTTGGGCCGGCCCGCCTCGTTGCCGGTGCCAAGCTTGCCGGGCAGCAATGCGATATTGCCGCCCCAGGCGTTCAGCGTGCCGTCGACGGTGATCTGGCCATTGCCTTGCAGGGTCAGCGCTCGGCCCGGATCCACGGTAACGATGGCGCCCTGCCCGACGACCAGCGGCGCCTGGGTGTAGACGGAGCCGGCCGACAACGCCAGGTCGGCGCCGCCGCGCTGGGTCAGCGTGGCCTTGAGCGGGTCTTCCTGCCACAACGGCGGCAGCCAGCGTTCCAGCATTTGCGCCGACTCGGCGCCGCTCGGCACCGCGCGGCCCGCCGCGGCGTCGAAGCGCAACACAGGCATCGCTACCGCCAGGTTGGCATCGCGCGCCACCTGCACGCCCTGCTGGCCAGCCACGGCGTAGCGCGAGAAACCACTCTGGAACACGGCGTTGCCGATCACCAGCAGCGGCTTGACCGCCACCGCGCCCGGCAGCTTCGTGCCGGCCAGCAGCCTGGCGCCTTCCGCCAGCACCACTTCCTTGGGCAACGGCGTGCCGGCCAGCAAGGTGCTATTGAACTCGGGCACGGGGATGCCATTGGGAAAGACATCTGCCGGCACCACGTAGCCCGGTGCCAGGTCGCCCGATGTGCCTACCAGCACCGTACCGGCCGGGGCGATGTTGCCGTTGGAATAAAAGCGGCCCTTGTCGTCGATGACCGCGAAGTTCCAGGTCGTACCGCGCGGCACCAGCCACGGCGCTTGCAACGTGACCTTGCGCGTCGTGCTGAACACCGGGTTGCCTTGCATCGCCTGGCCCGGCGCAACGGTGTCCGCCGTGTACGTGAAATCGCTGGCCAGCACCGTGCCCGCCGGCAGCGTGACCGACTGCGCCAGCGTCAGGTTGACCGAGACCGACTGGCCCGCCGGCAACAAGCCGCTGTCGGCCAGCAAGCCGCCACCGATGGCGATGCCCACGCCGGTGTCGATGGTGAGCGTGCCGCCACCCTTGACGCCATAGGCGCGCAGTTCGCCGTCCATGCGCAAGGCGCCGGAACCCTTGCCAGCCATGTCGTTCTGGTTGGATAGCAGCGTGATATTGCCGCCCCGCCCGCCTTGGATCTTGTTACCGGCAAGCAGCGCCGCGCCCGACGACACGTCCAGCACGCTGCCCGTGCCAAGGGTGACATCGCCGGTGCTGCTGATGGTGACCACGCCGCCATTGAGGTAGGGCAGCCCGCCGATCCGGGTGGCGTCCAGCTCGAGGTTGGACCACTGCCCCCGCCCATCCAGCGTGACCCCCTGCCCCACCGAAACGCCGGGCGTATAGCCCTTGGCCGGTATCGCCGCCACCGGCACGTCCAGCCAGCTGCCACCGGCGCTGCTGGTGTACTGATTGATCATGTTGCCCAGTGCGATGCGGCCACCGCGCGCCGCGAGGTCCGCCCGCACGTCCACCTGCGTGGCATGCAGTGCGAGGTCGCCGCCCGCGGCCACTTGCACGGCCGCGCCAACGTCGATGCCGTCCCTGGCGTAGAGCTTCAAGGCGCCCAGGCCAAGCCCATTGATCCAGCCGGCATCCAGGCGCAACTTGCCCTTGCGCTCGTCGGGCAGCGCGTCCGTCAGGGCCAGGCCATCGGCGATGCCTTGCACGGTGCCGATCTCCACCTGCTTCACCAGTGCCTGCGGACTGTCGCGCAGCATGCCGGTCTTGCTATCGTAGATCGGCGTGAGCTGCCCGACGATCAGCTGGCCGGGGCGCGCCACGGCGATCTGCGATTGCTTGTAGCCGTCCAGGCCGGCGTCGCGTGCCTCGCGCTGGCGATCGCCCTGGAATACCGTGGTGTCGATATTGCCTTCGAGCACCGCCGACTGCGTGGCCACGACCAGCCGGCCGGCATCGCGCCCCACCGTGTAGCCGTTCTCGAGCCGCGAGCCGGGCGCGATCAGCGGGCTGTAGTAGTACTCGGTGGTGTTCTTGCCCCAGCGTGCATGGGTGTCCTCGAAGCCGCGATACAGCCCGGTGTAGAGGTTGTCCGCCGGCGCGGTGGCCAGGTTGTACAAACGGCCGTCCGCCCCCTTCAGCCAGGTCTGCCTGATGCTGCCGCTCTGCACGTTCAGCGAGCCGCCGGAAAGATTGATGCCGGAGCCTGCCTGCGTGACCAGCTCGCCGCCGCTGAAGGCGACGGTGCCGCCCTGCGCGGCCCACTCGCCGATGCTGTGGCCTCCCGTGCTGAGATAGCCGCTGACCTCCAGCAGGCCGCCCCCCGTGTACATGCGCTCGGTGGCGTAGCCGTTGGTGCCCGCGGCAACGCGCACCAGGGTGCGGCGGTCGATCCAGATATTGGCGTTGTTGAGCAGCTTGCTGTCGCGGTTAAGCGGCGCGTCGCGCTGCTCGTTGCCCTGCACGTTGATCATGACGTTGTTGGATTCCATCGCCACGCTGACGCCCACCGCGCCGGCCACGTCGATGACGGCGCGATCCGCCACACGCGTACGGCGCGCGGCATCCACCATCACCTGGCCGCCGGTGGCGAGCGTCGTCGAGCCGGACTGGAAGTCCACGTCGCCGCTGGCATCGATCTTCACCAGCGACAGGTCGCGGCGGCTATAGCCGCTGCCGTCGCTGATCCTGGCGGAATCCTTGACCAGTGCGTCGCGCTGCGCGTCCAGCGCGGTAGCGTTGCTGTCGTCGAGCAGGATGGCGCTGACGCTGCCGGGCGCCAGGATCACCCGGCTGGCGGCATCGCCCACGGCTTTCAGGTGCAGCGTGCCGCGCGTGGTGACGGAGGTGCTGGACAGCGCCACGCCGGCTTGCTCCACGCTTTGGCCAACCAGCGTGATGTCGCCGGTCGCTGCCTGGAGCAAGCCACTGTTGCTCACGCGGCCTGCCAGGCTGCCGGCACTGCGCTGCACAAGGACCTCGTTGCCACGCGTGCTGGAATCCTGGTTGGCATCGGTGCCAACGCCTTTGCGGATGATGAAGCTGTCGCCGGCGGCCAGCGTGACCTGCCCGCCAGGTGTGGAGATGGAACCGTGGTTGTGCGCCTCGCGCCCGGCCAGCAATACATAGCCGCCACCTTCGGTCACCGACTGCGGCTTGCGCGTTTCGATGCGCGCGCCGGCCTGGACGATCACGTCGCCCGTGGCAATGCCGTTCGATGACGTGCTCGGGGTGGTGACCAGGTCATTGGCAAAGGTCGGCACATAGCCGACGCCCAGCGCATCGCTGTAGAGCCCCTTGCGGAATTGCGAATCCGTCATGCCCGCAGCCGCCGCCACCAGGTTGCGTGTGTCGACCTGGCTGCTGCCCGAAAACACGATGCCGTTGCGGTTGACGATCATCACCGTGCCATCGGCCTTGATCTGCCCCTGGATCTGGCTGGGCCGCGCTTGCGGATCGTTGACGCGGTTGAGCACCGCCCAGCTTGGCTGCTGGTCGAACTGCACCGTGGTGTTCCTGCCGACGTTGAAGGTCTCCCAGTTCAGGATGGCCTTGTCCGCGGTCTGCTGGATGGTGACTTGCGTCCTGCCGTCGACGGCCTTCTGGCCGGTTTCCTTGTTCAGTAGCCTGGCGTTGACCCAGCCGGCAGTGAGGCTGTTGGTGTCCACCTTCAGGCCACCCTCCGCCAGGCCATCGGGCACCGACGCATCGTTCATCGCTGCCTGGCGCGCGGCGGCCTGCGCTGCCTGCATGGCGGCGATGCCGCGCGCGGCCACGTTCAGGTTATCGATGGAGCGCTGCAGTTGTTCGCTGGCGCGTTGCTGCTGAGCCAGCGGATTGGTGAGCGATGCGGCAGGCTGGCCGTTGGGCAGGCGGCCCGTTGCCGCCGCCGTGTCCTGCATCATGTTCTTTTGCGCCATCCAGGCGCGGCTGAAGGCCTGCTGCGCGTGGGCGCTTTGCATGGTGCCGCCTGCGGCCATGAGCAAGGCGATGGCGTGGGCCAGCGGGCGGATCGTGAGGGCCGTCCGGCAAAATCGCGTTGTCTGTCGCGAGGGCATCTTCTTGTAGTGAACGCGCATGTTCATTCTGGCTTCCATTCCCGTCTAGCTCATTCGGCGAGTCCCGCTCGCTTGGCATGGCTTGGCGAACCGGCACTGCGATCATGTCCATCGATGGCTAGCGCCGTCGATGCTCCTGGCATCTAGACCGTTGGGCGCGGGGGAATCGGCAAGCTTTTATTTGAAGATTTCGTGACAGGGCGCGGGCGTGGCCAACGCCCTAGCTGAGCAGCACGATGCCGCCCGGCAACGCGCGCACTTCCAGGCCTAGCGAGCGCTGCATCTGCGCGATGGCTTTATCGAGCGCGCGGATCTGGAAGCGGCCCGTCACGCGCCTGGCGGCTACTTGTTTGTCCAGCAGCACCACACGGCCGGGCCGATAGCGATTGATCTCGTCCACCACATCACGCAAGGGCGTTTCGGAGAAACGCAGATAGCCGTCGCGCCAGACTGGCATCCAGGTTGGATCGACGCTCACGATGTGGCCAAGTGCCTCGCTATCGTAGGTGAGTTGTTGCCTGGCATTCAACGTAGCGGTGCCCGTGGCGTGCGCCACCTGCACCGCGCCTTCGACGCAGGTCACGCACACGCCTGCGGGCGTCATCCGCACTTCAAAGCGCGCGCTTTGCGCAAATGCGCGCCCCGGGCCTGCCACAACCGCAAACGGCCGCGGCGCATGCAAGGTGTCCACGGCTGCCTCGCCGGCGATCAGGTCGATGCCCTGCATGCGGCCGGCGCCGGCGCGCACGGCAATGCTGGTGCGCGTATTGAGTTCCACGGTCACATCATCAGCCAGCGCCAGCCGGCGCTGCTCGCCAGTGGCAGTGCGGTAGTCCGCGCGCATTGCCCAGGCTCATGGCACCACCGAGAAATGGCGCGCCGCTGCCAGTTCGGTGTGCGCCGCGTCTCGGCAATGCGCAGGCTGGCCGGGTTGCGCGCCACCGCCAGCTGGCTGGCCTCGCCCAGTTGCTGCCAGCGCTGCCGTGCCACGGCGAACGCAGCCTTGTGCGCGGGATCCGCCATGCACCAGCGCCTGAGCGCCGCGCCGTCAGCCGGCGTCATCTCGCCCGACGCCACGCGGCGCACCCAGGCAAGCGCCTGCCGCTCGATCGCGTCAAGCGTGCGTTCCCGTTGTAGCGGAGGATTCATCGTTCGTATCATGGCATCAAGCGAGCCGCCACCGTGGTTTGCCTGTGGACATAGACAAGACGGTTGGGAAGCAACAGATCGGCATGCTTTTTTTATCCATGCTTGGGGCTATGGGCCACGCAATACTCATGCGCCCGCTTGAGCTCCAGCCCGATCAGGCGTGGCGACACGCCGAAGCGCACCGCGGCCTCCTGGTTCGACAGTTCATCGACCCGCACCGCGAGGAAGATCGCCCGCCGCCGCGGCGGCATGCTTTCGATGAGGCGCGCCACGGCCTCGACCTCGTCGCGCGCCGCGACCGTTTGCGCGGGGCCGGGCGCCGGGTCGACAATCTCGGCCATGAGCGTCTCCATCTCTTCGGCGCTCATGTAGCGGCGGTCGCGCTGCAGCCGGTCCAGCGCCAGGTTGGTGGCCATGCGCATCAGGTAGGCGGCGGGGCTCTTGACCGGCTCGCCTTGCTCGTTGCGCTCCTCCAGGTGCACCCAGGTGTCGTGCAGCGCATCGCTGGCGAGCTCGGCCGAGCCCAGGCGCCATGTCAGCCGGCGCTTGAGGTCGTCGTAGCGTTGCGCGAGCAGCTCGCGCAGGCCGGCACGGCTGGAGTCGCTCATCTATCGGCTCGCCTGCCTGCCGAGGGGGGACGGCACGAGCCGGCGCGGGCCGCGGCGGCGTCGCAGCGCACCGGCTTGACCAGCAGCACGAATGCCTTGGCCGGATCCCCGGGCGGCTGGCCCACATCGACGCGCTCCACGGTCTCGATGATGGCCGCGTCGCGTGCCTTGTCGCCGGTGGTGTCCAGCAGGCGCACGTGCTGCACGTGGCCGGCCGCGTTGAGCTGCACATAAAGCGCGAGGCGATATTCGCCGAGCGCGAGCGCGGTTCGTGCGCATAGCGCCTGATAGACCTGCGACTGCACCGCGCCCTCATATTGCCGCGCGGCGCTGGCCGAGGGCTGCGCAACTGCCGTGTCCGCGTAGCGCGGCGCGGGCACCAGCACGAAGGCATCGGCCGCGGCTGCCTGCACGTTCAGCCCCGTGCCCTCCAGCATCTTGCGCAGGGCGTTCTCCGGGCTGAAGGTTCCGTGGACGGCGGTCGAGGTCCGCCCCGCTGCCAGCTCGGAGGAAAAGAAGACGGACAAGCTGGTCTGCGCGTCGTATTGCGCCAGCGCTTGCTTGAGCGGCTGGGCCGGCAGGTCGAACGCCATCTCCACCGCGGCGCCGCTGGCCGGCTGCTGGGCGCGAATCTGCTGGCAGGCGAGGCACAGAGCCAGGACCGCCATATAGGCAACCAGTGCGCGTGCCCCGGGGGATGCGACCAAGCTTGCCATCACGATCCAATGCCCTGTGCGTTGAAGAGTCCTTGCCGGATCGGGCGCGCGGCCCGAGTGCATACCGGTGCACATCGTAGGGATCCAGTGTGACGCCGCCATGACTTCGCGGGGGCGATTGCCGTGGCATGGCTCACTCCTCCTGCCCGGGACCCGGCGGCTGCCGCGTCTCGATCGCGATAAACAGCCGTGCGTTGCCGCGCTGGACCAGCAGCGCCACCGCGCCGTTGGCCGCGCTGACCTCGTCGGCCAACGCCTCGATGCTGTCGACCGGCTGGCCATTGAGCGCGAGGATCACGTCGCCGGCGTGCATGCCGGCACGCGACGCGGCGGCGTTCACGCGCTGCACCAGCAGGCCGCCGTCGATACGCAGCACCTGCCGCTCCTGCGCCCACAGCGGCCTGACCATCATGCCCAGCGGCGCGTGCCCGGACGCAGCCGCCGGCGCCACCCGAGGCGCGTCGAAGCGCTCGGGCCGCACCTCCAGCTCGAGCGCGGCGCGATCCCGCCAGATGCGCAGCGGGACGGCGACGCCGGGCGCCAGGTCTGCGATGCAGATCAGCGCATCGGCGGACTGCACTACATCGCGCGCGCCCACCTGCAGGATCACGTCGCCCGGCTTCAAGCCGGCCCGGCTGGCGGCCCCGCCAGGCTGCACATAGCTCACCAGCGCTCCCGCGGGCCAGGGCAGGCGGAACGAATCGGCCAGGGCCTGCGAGACTTCCTGCACCGTCACGCCGATGCGCGCGCGCGTGACCGCGCCCTGGCTCAGCAACTGGTCCTTGATGCGCATGGCCACATCGATGGGGATGGCGAACGACAAGCCCTGATAGCCGCCACTGCGGCTGTAGATGCGGGAATTGATGCCGATCACCTCGCCCTTCAGGTTGAACAGCGGACCGCCGGAGTTACCGGGATTGACCGGCACGTCGGTCTGCAGGAAGGGCATGTACTCTGCGCCAGGCAGCACCCTGCCCTTGGCGCTGACGATGCCGGCCGAGACCGAATTGGCAAAGCCATAAGGCGAGCCGATGGCCAGGGCCCAGCTGCCGACCTCCACGCTGGCGGCGTCACCGATTCTCACCGTCGGCAAGCCGGTGGCGTCGATCTTGAGCAGGGCCACGTCGGCAACGGCGTCCAGCCCGATCAGCCGGGCCTTGAACTCGCGCCGGTCGGTCAGCTTCACGCTGACCTGCGACCCGTGCGCGACCACGTGCGCATTGGTGAGGATGTAGCCGTCGCCGCTGAGGATGAAGCCCGAGCCCAGGCTGGTCTCGTCGACATTGTCCTGGCCCGGCACACGCCCGCGCAGCGGATCTGGCGATGCCTCGCGGGCCACCCCGATGTTGACCACGGCCGGGCCATTCTCGCGGACCAGCCGGGAAAATCGGGCGCGGCACGCCACGGCGCCGGCTGCAGCGGCGCGCATCCGGCCGTGCCTGCCGCCAGCGCGAGGAGCAGCGCCGTCGCAGCAAAGGCCAGCGAGCGCCGCACGAGACCGCTGCAGCGGCCTAGGTTGAAAGCCATCGCCACATCAGCTCGCCGGCGCGCCATCCAGGCCCAGCTCCAGCACCATGGGCTGGCGCATATCCGGTGGCGGCGGCTCGGGCAAGGCCTTCATCATCAGCACCGCGCGCAAGTCCGCGTCGGCCTGCGGATTGCCGAGCGAGTCGAACTCCATGCGCTCCACTCGGCCGTTGGGGGCAAGCCACACCCGCATCACCAACCACGCGACCGGCTGCGCGCGGGCCTGCATCCAATCCTGCAAACGCAGCGCGCCCGCGTCGGCCGGATCGCCCAGCCGCGCCTGGAACTCCGTGCTGGCCAGTTGCGCGTAGCGCATCCAGTGTTGCGGGAACGGCTGCGCCGGGGCGGCGGCGGAAGACGCCGCCCCCAGGCCCAGGCCTGCCAGCCCCAGCGCACGGAGCAAACGCCACCACAACTGCCGCGGCGCGGCACGCTTGCGCCCGGCGGGGCCGACCTGCTGGCTTGGATCACTCGGGGAACGCATCGAAGTCACGCGGCAACGCCGGCCTCTTCCTGTGCCGGCGCATCCAGTACCTCCGGCTGCGTCGGCTGGAAGTTGCGCAGATGCAGGAAGAACTGGCCCATCATCTGCGTCCACAGTTGCAGCGCCACGGTGAGATAGTCGGGGCCCACACCGCCGGAGATCACCACGTCCATCTCAAGCACCAGGAATTCGCCGTGCTGCGCGACGCGCGCGAAGCGCTTGGCGCGATGCCAGTCGCCCAGCACACCTTCGGGCAACGAGCCGCCTTGCACCCGCAGCGGGCAGCTCAGCGTGAAATCCAGGTACGAGTCGGGCATCACCGAGTTGCCCCAGAGCACCTGGAAGCCAACGCCGTGACTGGCGCTGTGCAGGCGCGGCACGCCGTCCTGCTCGACGGCCGTCACGGCGCAGCCGGCGGCCTTGATGGCATCGCTGACCTGCTCCGAAGTGACTGCCATCAGCAGTGCGGGCTGGCTGTCCGCCGAGGTGTCGATCTGGGTTGCTGTGGTATTCATGGCTATCCTGGTATTTGAGAAATTGGGATTGGAGTTGGGATTGAAAATGAGCTTGCGGCTTGCGTGATCGGGCACCGTGATCCGCGCCCGCATCCATTTCATTTCATTTCAGTTCAGTTCACTTTCTGCAACACCGCATCCAGCGCGGCGGTGTCGATGCTGGCCGCACCTGGCGCAACCAGCTTCGCCATATGGGCCTGCACGAGCTGCTGCTGGCGTTGCTGGCGCATGGCCGCCACCAGCTGCGGCTTGATCTCGTCGAGCGTCGCGGTGCGCCCAGCCTGCGTGTCGAGCAACTTCATCACGTGAAATCCCGCGGCCGATTGCACCACGTCGCTCACCTGGCCAACCTTGAGCCTGGCAACGGTCTCGCGCACTTCCGGCAGCATCTGCGCCAGCGGCAGCGTGCCGACCTCCCCGCCGCGCTCGGCGCTGCGGGGATCCTGCGAGCGGCTCTTGGCGAGCGCCGCGAAATCGCCCTGGCGTGCCTGCGTGGCCAGCTTGCTGGCCTCGTCGCGTACCTTGGCCGTGGCCGCGGCATCGCCGCCCTGGGCGGCCAGGAAAATCTGCGCGACACGGTAGGTGGCGGGCACCTGGAAGTTCGCCTTGCCTTCTTCATAGGCCACCGTCACCTCCTGCTCGGACGGATAGCCGGCCGGCACTTGCGTGACCGACTCCAGGTAGGTGGAGGAGACGATCCGCGCGGAGATCTCGCGCACGGCGGCATCGACGCGCGCCTTCACCTCGGGCCGTTCCGCCCAACCCTTGCCCTGTGCCTCGCGCAGCAGCGCCTCACTGGCCAGGCGCTGGCGCAACCAGTTCTCGATGCCGGCACGGTTGCTCCTGGCCGCGGCGCGGTCCGCTTCCGGCAAGCCCTGCAGCAGCCGCTCCACGTCTTCCTGGCCAACGGTGACCGAGCCGACGCGCGCCACCACTGGACCGCTTGCCGTGGCGGGCTCCGCTGCCAGCACCGGCGCAGCGCTCAGCCACGAGGCCAGCAGGACGCCAATGGCGGTGCGCACGGGCGGTAGCATGGACTGGATATGCGATTTCATTCGAGTCATCTGTGTCTTACCTTTGTTCTCCGGGAGCGCGGGTGAATGCCGGCGTGGGCCGGCGGCATCGCCTTGCCCGCGCGCTGGCCTGCGCGCTTCATTACATCGCAGCAACATGACGAAACAATCACGCCCCAGCAACAGCAGGCTCGGCGCCACCGCCATGCACGGTCCGTTGCTGGTTTTGCGGGTCATGGCCGCGGTGCCTCCGCCGTGCCCGTGGCGCTCGCGGCGCTCGTGGCAGTGTTGACGTCGGCAGCCGCCGCCTGCGCCGCTGCGCCGGTGGCGAAACGCCCTTCGTACAGCTTGTCGCCATACGCCTGCGCGATCTGCTCGAACTTCACCCGGCTCTGCGCCGCGAAGGGCTGGCGCGCGATCATCACCGTACCGAGATCCACCGTCTCATAGGCACGCAAGATCTCCTGGCCCACTGCGTAGAGCTGCGCGTTCTTGGCTTCGCACTGCGCCACCGTGGCGTGCTGCGTCTTGGCCTCGAGGGCCAGGCGCTGGCGCTCCGCCTCGGCTGTGCGCGCGAGCTTGAGCAGTTCGTCGTAGGCGTTGCGGTACTGCGCGATCTGGGTGCCAGCCTTCTCGGCGACAGCCTGCGCTTGCTGCTGTGCCTGCTGGTTCTTGTCGCTCAGCCTTTCTCGCTCCTGGCGCTCGGCCGCGAGTTGCGCGCGGGCACGCTCCAGTTCCTTCTTCGCGTCGGCGTCCGCGCCGGCTGGCGCGGCGCCCGCATGGGGCGTGCCGGCCTTGAGCGCCGCCAGTTCGTTCTGCGCCTGTTGCAACTGCGTGGTGGTGATGCGCAACTGGGCGCGCAAGCGCTCTTCCATGGTCTGGGCCGGCTGGGCGTGCGCCGCGGCGCCGGCCATCAGGAGAGCGGCGGCGAGCGCCAGCGGAGGCCAGGCGCCGCGCGGGCATGATGTGGATGACACGGTATCCCTCCTAGAAGCGCGTGTTGATCTCGACCTGCAAGATATCGATCGCCAGCGGCGGGCCATAGACCTCCTTGGTCGACGTCCAGCGGCCGGTCACCCACGTGTTCTTGTCGAGCGCGTACGAGCCGCCTACGTAGTAGCCGCGTGCGTTGGTGCCGCCCAGGTGGAAGGTCGAATCGTTGTAGCCGTCCGGCATGGCGTCCGGCTCGATGCGCTTGTAGCCAAGCAGCATGTTCCAGTCGCCCTTGGCAAGCGTGACGGGCTTGCCAAGCGTGGCCTGGAACAGGTAGGCGTTGCCGCCGCTCTTGAAGTCCGCGCGGCCGGTGCCGCCGCTGCCGCCAAAGTTATTGACGATGCCGCCGTTTGCACGCGAGAACATGCCGCCCTCGTCGTAGGCCAGGTTGCGGACGTAGTTCGCATCCATGCGCAGGCCGAGGCTGCCCGCCACCTTAACGGCGTGCCGGCCGGATCCAGCGGATTGAGCGCGATGTTACGCAACAGCATCAGCGTGTTGCCCTTCTGCATGAAGGCCGGACGCGCCCAATCGGTGCTGCAGCTGTCGGCGCCGGCGTACAACGCGCAAGGCTGCGACACCTGGCCGCTGACGTTGCGGAAATCGTAGTACGCCAGCGCGCCGCGCAGGCGGTTGTCGTTGTTGAGCTTCCAGCTCGCGCCGATCTGCGCACCCAGCAGCCATTTCTTCTCGCTGCTTGCCTTGTTCTGGCTGCGGCTGGGGAAGCTGTCGGAGGAATACTCGAGCGGCACCAGGCCAAGCGTGCCGAACAGCGCGACGTCCCGGTTGGGCAACGCCTTGTCGAACTGCGCGGCCAGGCCGTCGAAGTTCAGGTCATTGGAGAACAGCAGGTCCGACGACACGAACGGGTTGCCGAAGCGGCCGGCCGTGAGGTTGAGCCATTCCGCCGGCTTGTACGACAGCCAGCCCTGGTCGAGCCACACGCTCTTCTTGGCCAGGCCGCCGCCCAGTGTCTGGTTGGTGGACACCGGACTGTCGTCGTTGCCGGTGGCAATGCGGATGCCCGCATGCGTGCTGTCGGAAATATCGGCCAGCACGCCGAACCTGGCACGGGCGCGCAGCAGGCTCACGCGGTTCTGCCGCGTGTTGACCAGCGGCGGCAGCGCGAGGTTGGTGTTCGGGTTGACGTCGAAGCCGCTGCCCTGGTTGATGGCCGCCCAATCGATAGCGATATCGCTGTTGTTGCTGGAGTAGAAGCGCGATTCGTCGCGCACGCGCACGTCGCCTTCGATGCGGATGCGCTTGGTCCACTCCGGCGTTTCGTTCGGTGCCGCCCAGCCTTCGGCCTGGGCCTGGGCCATGACCTGGCCCTTGACCTCGTCGCGGATCTGGTCGCGCACGGTGTCGGAAATATAGGGCACGCGCACGTCACCCGGCTCCACGCGCATGCCGCCAGCTGCGGCGGCCGATGCCGGCGGCGGCGCCGACGCCACGCGCTGCGCCTGCTGCTGCGCCATGGCTTCGGTCTGGGCCTGGGCAAGCAAGGCTTCGCCCGCATCCTTCTTCAGGGCACCGCTTTGCATCAGGCCGCGGATCAGCTTGACCATGGTGCCGTCGGCGGGCGCCGCGCTTTGCGCGTAGCCCGCGCCGCTTGCGCCGAGCAGCGCGATCGCCATGGCGGCTGCCAGCGCGTGGGTCTTGCGGGCCGGCTCCGCATGGCGCCGGGAGATTGCTGGATGGTTCATCGGTTCGTTCACGAGAATGAGGTGGAATAGGTAGGGCATGCGGTCAGACGTGCGGCGGCATCATGGCCGGCGCCCCTTGATCGACATGCGCATCGGAAAGCGCAGGGATGCCGGTGGCCGTTCGTCGGCCCGGAAATCACGCACCATGGCCAGCACGGCTTCATCGGTCTGCGCGTTGCCGGTGCTGCGCACCAGTTGCGCGCGCGTCGCACGGCCGTCGGCGTCCAGCCACAGCTCGATGCGAATGTCTTCGAACGCCAGCTGCCGGGTGCGCTGGTCGCGCGCAAAGGCCTGCTGCAAGGCACCCGAGACGTAGCTCGAATAGGACCGGCTGCCCAGTCCACCACCGCCGCCGGTCATGCCGCCGCCGCGCCCGGCCTGGATGCCGAACGCATCCGTGCCGGCTTGCGCCGCGCCGTCGATCGTGACCGGGTCGCCGAGATCCTTCGACGGGCTGGGCGGCGCGTCGTCCTTCGGCGCTTCCTGCGGGTCCGCCGGCTTGGGCTCGGGCTCGACCACTTCCGGCTTGACCTTCTCCGGCACCGGCTCGGGCGGCTTCGCGGGCTCGGGAGGTGGCGGCGGCGGCGGTGGCAGCACCAGCATCGGCGTGGCCGCCACCTCGCGCTTGGTGCTGGCGGTGTCGGACAGCAGGCGCCAGACCAGCACGGCCAGCCCGATGATGACCAGCGCGCCGATGATCAGCCCGCCCCAGCGGCGCCACAATGCGATGGCGCGCTGCCGGGGAGGAAGAGTTGGATCACGATGTTTCACCCGACTCTCCTCACGCCGGCTTGCCGGTGACGAGGCCGATCTGGTTCAGGTCGATGCGCCTGAGCAGGTCCAGCACCTCCACCACCTTTGCGTACTGCACGGCGGCGTCGCCCCGCACGATCACGGGGAAATCCGGCGTGAGCGCCTTCTCCGTGCGCAGGCGCTCCTCCAGCTCCGGCAGCGTGACCGGATAGGCGTCGAGGAACACCTGGCCCGCGTTGTCGATCGTGATGGCCTTGGTCTTGGGCTTCTCCAGCGCGACCGATGAACTCGCCTTGGGCAGGTCCACCTTGATGCCCGGGATGCTGGCATTGCTGGTCAGGATGAAAATCACCAGCACCACCAGCAGCACGTCGACGAAGGGCGTGATGTTGATGCCGCCCGTGCGCTTCTTGGTGCCGAACTTGGCTGCGTATGCCATGGCCGTGCGCTCCCCTTAAGCCCGGTGCAGGGCAGCGGGGACGCGACGTCCCTCGCCCTGCTCTTCGGCCAGGCGCGTGGCGAACTCGTCCACGAACACTGCCATGTCGGCGCCGATCGAATCCGAGCGCGAGGCAAGCCAGTTGTAGCCGAACAGCGCGGGAATCGCGACACCCAGGCCGGCAGCGGTACACAGCAAGGCCGCGGCCATGCCCGGTGCTACCGAGTTGATGTCCACCGCGCCGGCCATGGCCGCCACGACGAACACCAGCATGATCCCGATCACGGTGCCGAACAGGCCCACGTACGGTGCGCCTTCGATGGTGGTCGACAGCCAGTTCATGCGCTTGGCCATGCGCTCGCTCTCGCGCACCATGACGCCATCCATGGCCGCGCGGATCGCACTGATGGTCGCGTCGGAGACCGCGTTGAGGTCGTAGCCCTTCTGATGGCGGCGGTGCAGTTCCTCGACCGCCATTTCATACAGGCGCCACAGCGACGAGTCCGCCTTGACGGCCTCGGGTACGCGGTTGCTCTTGGCCAGCTGGTCCAGCGGCGCGCCGGCCGCTTCGCGGAAATGCACCATGAAAGCGGCGTTGGCGCGCGAGGTGGCACCGTAGCTGCGGCCCTTGCTGATCATGATGGCCCACGACAGCGCCATCATGATGCCGAGCAGGCCCACCACGATCCAGGCGTCCAGCGGCATGGCGGCGAGGATGAAGCCGAAGTGGCTCTTGCCGGCCTGCTGCTCGTCCGCGCCGAACACGGCCAGGCGCGATTCAGCGCCTTGCGATACGGCGTCGGCAAGGATCAGCGCATCGGGGCGCGCAACCTTGGACAGGCGCACTTCATCGATGGCGCCGGAAAGCGGGCTCAGCGCGGTAGCTGCGGCCGGTGCGTTGGCGGAGGCCGTGGCATCGGCGCCGAGGGTGGCCGGCGTGTTCATCGCCGGCAAGCCGGTTGCGAGCGAGGCGGCGGGACGTCCGCCGACATACAGCGCCACGCTCTTGCCATCGGACTTGACGGCCAGGTGCGACCACTGCCCCGCCTGCACGGGCTGGCCGGGATTGCTGCGCTGGCCATTGACCTGCACGAACGGCACACCCTGGTCGATGCCGATGACGAGCTCGCCCGCGCCATCGCGGCGCGCATAGACGACCTGCTGCGGGCCAAGCTTCTCGGGGCGTACCCAGGCGGAGAATCCGAACGGCGCGCCGGCGGCCTGTGCCAGCGACGGCGACGACGGCAGCACCAGCGGGGCGGTGCCGAGCTGCGCGCCCTTGCCGATCACCGTGCCGTCGATGCTCACCACGGCGGTCTGGCTGTGGTTGCCGTAAGCCGTGGTATCGCGTGCCGGCACGCTGCCTTCGGCAAAGTGGTAGACCAGCATGTAGTCCGGGTCGAAGGTCCGCTGGCCATTGCCCGATGCGGGCGCCTTGGTGTTGCCGTAGTACATCCACAGTTGCTGCGGGCCCGCCGCCGAGACCGATGGAACGTCGATCCAGATCAGCGCGATGCCCAGGAGCGGATCGAACTGTTCGATCTGGTGGTTGAGCACCGTCTTGTCGTCGGCGGCAACAAAGCGCAGGTCGGCGCCGGTCTCGCTCACGCCTTCAAAGCTGAAGTTGCCGGTATGCAGGCGCAGCAGCACCGGGGTGCGGCCCGCATCGCCGCCGATTGCGCCGGCCTTGGGGCCGGCGTCGATCGTGATCGGCTTGCGATAGGCCCAGTCGGGCTGCCACCAGGCATGGGCCAGGTCCGGCAAGAGGGTGCTCAGCAGCGTGAGCACGAGCAATAGGATGCGTCGCATGACAATGGTTCTCGGTTAGCTCGTAAGGAGTCGATGTAGTGGGTTGGAAGCGGCGATCAATAGCTGGCGGTGACGCTGAAGTTCACCCGCGGGTCGCCGCGCTCCGTGCGTGGCCCGGCCTTGAGCGGATAGCCCAGGTCCAGGCGCCCGGTGACCTTCTGGCCGAGGCGGAACGTGGTGCCCACGCCCACCGAGGCAAGCGAGAAATTGCTTTGCTGCTCGGGCAACGGATCGCGCAGGCGCACCTGGCCGGCGTCGGCAAACAGGTAGGCACGCCAGTTTTCAACCACGGAAGTAAAGAAGGCGAGCGGTGGCGTACGCAGTTCGACGGACCCGACCACGCCGTAGTCGCCGGTGGTCTCGGCCGACAGGTAGCCGCGCACCGAGTTCATGCCGCCGGCCGCGATCTGCTCGTTCGACACCAGCGGCGAATCCGTGATCTGGGCAGCCAGGCGCCAGCCCAGCTGCGCGTTCCCGGCGAACGTGTAGGAGCCGTTGGTATCGCCCTTGAGCACCATGAAGCTTGGCGACGCCTTGTAGCGCTTGTAGTCGAATTGCTGCGCCGTGCTACCGTAGCCGAGGAAGCTGCGCGTGCCTGCGACCAGCGACAGGTTCAGGCCATAGGTGCCGCGCTCCGTCTGCCCGAAGCCCGAATAGCCCAGCGTGATCGGCGCGTACTTGAGCGGCACCGTGTCGCCGGCGCTGCCCAGGCGCGTCACCTCTTCGTTGTCCTTGAAGTCCACGCCGGCGCTGAAGCGGCACCGCGCCTTCCGCCAGCGCGGGCACCTGCTCGCGCACCTCCACGGGCGAGTTGTACTGCGCGCCGACCACGCGCACGCGGCCCACCTTGGTCTCGCTCACCTGCAGGAAGACCACGCCGCCAACAGCCTGCTGCTCGGGCAGGTCCACGTACACCGATTGAAAGCCCTTGGCCTGGTAGGCCGCCAGCAGCGCGTCGCGCGCGCCCTCGATATCCTTCATCGTGCGCTTCGGCCCAAGGAAAGGCGTGACCGCGCGCTCGATCGCGCGCGCATCCAGCACCGTGTTCCCACGCACGATGTACTCGTTGATGTCGACGCGGCGTTCCGCATCGGCCTGCACACCAGGCGTTGCTGCCTCGGTGGCAGCGGGCGCCTGCGCCATTGCGGTTCCCTGCGCCCCTAGTCCCAGTACCGCCAGACACAGCGCCCTCCAGCGCGCGGACGCATCGTTCTTGTTCTTTTCATGCATGTGTTTGCTCAATCCCTTGCGAAACAATTGCCGTCGTTCCCTTGCGCCGGCGCCCCAAGCGATATCGCAAAAGGCATTGCGTGCCGCGCTATGCGAAAGGCGGCGCTACACTTCAGGCATAGCACCAATGCCGCCAATACCGCCAATACCGCTGTTGGCGATCAACGAAGACGGAGCACAGAATGCGCAAATGGCTAATAGTTGTCGCGATTGCCGTGGGCAGCCTTGGCACAGCCGGTCCGCTGCACGCGGCGGAGCCCCCCCCACCGATGGGGGATGCCGCGGCGAGTTGTGTCGAGGTGGAAGTCAATGGCGCACGGGCCCCGTCGTTTCCCTGCCTGACGCAGAAACTGAGCCCCAAGCCTGCCCCCGGACAGGCCCCCTCCGAGCGCAAGCTGGCATCCGAGAGCATCGTGGAGCGGCCCTCCAATGCGTTGGGGCTGTTCAACTATTCGGCGACCAGCCACCGCATGGGCAATACCTTCGGCACATCGGTCACGCCGCAGCGGCCATAGCCGCGTTAGCGGCAAACCCGCTAGCCCACTGGAATTTCTTTAAAGGAAAAGACGTGCCATTCATCATCGCCGGCCTAGCATTGATCGGTGCCCTCATCTATGGCGCGGTCCGCTTGTACGCGACGGTGGCCGCGGCCTATGGCGCGATTGCCGGGACCGCTGCAGTCGTGTTCTGCGCGGCGCTGCTCGCGGCCTTCGTCGCAAGCCTGGTTCGCCGCTACCGCGCGATCCACGGGGTCAAGATCAAGGGCGAGCGCATCCTGTCGCTGGAAGGCGCGTGGGGGGCAATGCGCGTGGATCCGGAACGCAAGCGTGGCGCACTGGATGTCGACGGACAGCAGGCGAAGTTTATTTTTGCGGATATAGCGAGTGCCAACGCGTTGCAGAACGGCGGCGAATGGAGGCTTGAATTACGTCTTGAACACAATGCGCGAGGCAGCTGGCATATCCCGATGGCGAGTCGCAAGGAGGCGCTCCGCTGGGCCAGGATATTCGAGCTTGCCGCGGTGCAAAAGCTCTAAAGCCGGGGGCGCATGGCAACACCATGATAGACCGCGCGCTCGCCTCGGGATGGCTTGGCTACTCGAGGAATACGTAGTCCGCGCGATACGGCACGCGGCTTTCCTGTCCTTCCTGGGTGCAAGCCTGGGCGGGCGCGATGCCGCCTTGCGTGTTCAACCGCTGAACGTAACGCACCGCGGCAAACAAGCCCGCCCCCCCGGAACTCGTCGCCTGCAACAGCAGGAGCGGAATGCTGTCCGGCGCCCGCGCATTCGCCGCCTGCCGCAATACTTTGCCGGTCACCGTGCTGCCGTCGGGCGCTGCCCAGGTCGGCCCGGCGTAATGCCGGACGACGAGCTTGCCGGAATCGTCGCGCAGTTCCGCCTCGGGGGCTTTGAACGCCCACGACAAGGCATTGCCCTGAGCGCGCTTGCACACATAGATCTGCACGCCGGATGCGTGCAGGACCGCGATCGAACGGCTAGCGTCGGGGGGCTGGAGTTCGGGCGGCGCGGCTTCCTGGGCAATGGCGCAGGAAACCAGCAAACACGCCCCGGCGAGGGCGAAGCGATGCGATTTGCGACTACCGTGGAAATCTTGCCACATACAGCCTCCTTGCCTGGGCCCGTTCGGAATAGTACCTCCGGCTCGGCTGCGAGAGTACGGCAAAAACGAGCACTGGAACTTTGCAGGGCTGACGGCTACGCTATTAGGCGGGCCGTCGCGCCAGGTGAGCGCGCGAGGGCCATCGGCGTTGTATCGACCTTGATCGGAAGGAGTCACCCATGAAGATCGCTATCGCATTGGCAATTGCAGTTCTCGTACCTGGCACCCTTTACGCCGCAGGCCCTGCAAATCCGGCAGATCGCTACGACTACAACATGCGCAGTACCAACAAGGACGGCTACGTGCCGGACCCGCAGCGGACTACCAACAAGGATGGCTACGTGCCGGACACCGCGAAGGCCAACGACAAGTTCGACCCGTACACCCAGGGTGCGAATCAAAACACGGCCTCGGCGCTCACCGACACAAAGACGTCGACCAAAAAAGCGGCTGGCAAGGCACCAAGCCATAAAAAGGCAACCACGACCGGCATGGACAAGTAGAAATAGCGTGGCCTGATGAATCCGAGGCGGCGATATGGCGGCAATAGGGCGGCAGTCAGGCAGCGATGCGCAAGCCCGCGGCATGGCCGCACCAAAGAAAAAGCCCCGCAGGAAGCTGCGGGGCTTTTTCAACAATGGTGGGCCTCCCGTGAGTCGAACACGGCACCAACGGATTATGAGTCCGCTGCTCTAACCAGGCATGAGCTAGAGGCCCAGGAAAGTCAGACCGGCATGATACCGATCAACTACCTTCGAGGAAACTCTTAAGCTTATCAGAGCGGCTGGGGTGACGCAGCTTGCGCAATGCCTTGGCTTCTATTTGCCGGATCCGCTCGCGGGTAACGTCGAACTGCTTGCCCACTTCTTCCAGCGTGTGATCGGTGCTCATTTCGATGCCGAAACGCATGCGCAGCACCTTGGCTTCACGCGGCGTGAGCGAATCCAGCACGTCCTTGACGACGTCGCGCATGGAGCCGTGCAGCGCCGCTTCGGCCGGGGCCAGCGTGTTGGTGTCTTCGATGAAGTCGCCCAGATGGGAGTCGTCGTCGTCACCGATCGGCGTTTCCATGGAGATCGGTTCCTTCGCGATCTTCATGATCTTGCGGATCTTGTCTTCCGGCATCTCCATCTTCTCGGCCAGCGTTGCCGGATCCGGCTCGTTGCCGGTTTCCTGCAGGATCTGGCGTGAGATGCGGTTCATCTTGTTGATCGTTTCGATCATGTGCACCGGGATACGGATGGTGCGCGCCTGATCGGCGATCGAACGGGTGATGGCCTGGCGGATCCACCACGTCGCGTAGGTCGAGAACTTGTAGCCGCGGCGGTATTCGAACTTGTCCACCGCCTTCATCAGGCCGATATTGCCTTCCTGGATCAGGTCGAGGAACTGCAGGCCGCGGTTGGTGTATTTCTTGGCGATCGAGATCACCAGGCGCAGGTTGGCCTCGGTCATCTCGCGCTTGGCTTCGCGGGCGCGCTTCTCGCCCTCGCTCATCTTGCGGTTGACTTCCTTGAGCTCCTTCAGCGGCAGCACCACACGCAACTGCAGGTCGATCAGCTTTTGCTGCAGCTCGCGCACGGCGGGCACATTGCGCTCGACGATGGTGCTGTACGACTTGCCGTCCTTGATGATCGTGTCGATCCACTCAAGGTTGGTTTCATTGCCCGGGAAACGGGCAACGAAATCCGCGCGCGGCATGCCGCATTTGTCCACCACGATTTTCAGGATGGAGCGCTCGAGCTTGCGCACTTCGTCCACCTGGCCACGCAGCGTGTCGCACAGGCGTTCGACGTTGCGGGCGGTGAAGCGGATGCTCATCAGCTCGTTCAGGATGGCTTCCTGGGCTTTGACGTAGGACTTGGACTTGTAGCCTTCCTTCTCGAACGAGCGGCGCATCTTGTCGAACTGCTCGGCAATCACGCGGAATTTTTCCAGCGCGGCCAGCTTCAGTTCCTCGAGCTGGCGCGCGGAGGCAGCCAGGCCGCCAGCCTCGTCGTCCTCGTCTTCGTCGGATTCCTCGCCGTCGGACTCCAGGTCGTCTTCCTCGGCAGCCACCACCACGGCCGGGGCCGGGGGGCCACGGGCACGTCCGCGGCATTCGGGTCGATCAGGCCATCGACGAACTCGTCGATCTTGATTTCATCGTTGGCAACGCGCTCGGCCAGGGCCAGGATCTCGGAGATCGTGACCGGGCAGGCGGCGATCGCCATCACCATGTCTTTCAGGCCGGCCTCGATGCGCTTGGCGATCTCGATTTCGCCTTCGCGCGTGAGCAGCTCCACCGTGCCCATCTCGCGCATGTACATGCGCACGGGGTCGGTGGTCCGGCCAAACTCGGAGTCAACGGTAGAAAGCGCAGCTTCAGCCTCTTCCTCGGCTTCTTCTTCGCTGGTGGCCGACGGGGCGTTGTCGTTGAGCAGCAGCGTTTCCGCGTCGGGGGCTTGCTCGTAGACGGCGATGCCGATGTCGTTGAGCGTGGCGACCAGCGTGTCGATCGTTTCCGAATCGACCATGTCGTCCGGCAGGTGATCGTTGATTTCCGCGTAGGTCAGGTAGCCGCGCGACTTGCCCAGCTTGATCAGCGCCTTGAGCTTCTGGCGGCGCGCTTCCAGTTCTTCCTCGGTGCCCTGTTGCGTCGAGGCGAACTCTTTCAGCAAGGCCTTTTCCTTGGCCTTGCGGTCGCGAGCCCTTTGCTTTTCGCTCTTGGGCGCGACAGCCGGCGTTGCGGCCGCCGGCGTCTCGTCTTCGTAAAGCTCTTCAGTCACGTCGTCTGGTGTGCTGTCGTCCTGCTGCGCTCCGGCCTTGGGCTTGCGGCCACGCTTCTTCGGCTCCGGCTTGACTGCCGGAGCGGCGGGACGCTCGGATGCAACGGGGGCGGAAGTTGTGGCGGGCGGCGTGGCCTCGGGCGCGGCGGCGCCTGGCATGGCGTCTCCGGTCTTGGCGCTGGTCGCTGCCGTATTCTTGCTCTCGACTTCGGTATTCTGCTGTTTCGCCACGGTAATACTCTTGCCTTTCACAGGTGCAGACGCGGCGTTCTTGCCGCTTGTATTGGCGCTATCGCCGCTCTCGTGTGCCGAAGTCGAGGGCCTCAAGTTTTCGGATAGGCGGGTCCCGGTGGAAGTGGACGCTGCGGGCGCCTTGGCGCTCCGAGCGGTCTTGGCAGGCACGGGCTGGGCTGGCGCCTTGACTGACGCGGCTGCCTTGGCAGCCGCCGTTATTTTCACGGACGCCTTGCCGCTCCCCGATTGGGGAGCTTTAGTGGAAACCTTTTCGGTTGCTTTGGCCTTTGCCATTGGCACGCTCACTTTCACCAGAAGGGGAGAGAAAGATTCCGCTATCGAAACCGGCAATTGTAGCACGTCACAATTAGCCAGCTTCCCATCAGGTGAGGTTTTCACCTGAAAAATCAAGGCTTAAGCGCAGCCAGGCTGCGCCAAACCTTCACTTATTTGTCACCATCCGCCTTGCCCGACCTACCGGACGGTCAACCCAGCTGCCGCCGCCGATTGATCTCGCTGACCAGCCATCGCATGCGGCTCTTGCCTTCTTCATCCGCCGTGCCCATGATCACCGACTGCTGGAGCATGTCGAGCTCACGGCGCAACGGCCCTGCCAGCAGCTTGGCGATGGCGGTATCGAATTCCTGCTCGGCAGGTTCCTCATCGATCTCTTCGCGCAGCACCGCGGCGCGCACATTGGCGTAGACCTCGGCATACGGCGACTGCGCGAGATGCTCGCTAAAGGCCGCGAAGTTCACCTCGCCCTGCAACTCATCGCAGGCGGACACCAGGTGCGCCAACACCTCGGCATCGGCCTGCTCGTCTTCCAGCAGCAGCGCCCGGCTGTCGACATCGAGCCGGCTCGATAGCTGCGGGTAGCGCATCAGCAACTGCAGCACCCGCTGTTCCAGCCCGGCGGGGGCCTGACGCTTGGTGCGCGGCCGCGGCTGGGCAAAGCGCCCGACCCGCGCCGGATCGCTCGCCAGCCCGCAGACGGCTTCGATTTCGGCCGGCGTCGTGCCGGTGGCATCGGCCAGCTCGCGCACGATCTGCAGCCGCAGGCCGCCGGCAGGCATGGACTGCAGCAGCGGCTTGGCCTCGTACTGGGCGCGGGCGCGGCCTTCGGCCTGGCGCAGCTCCTGCCCCTCCGACACCACCTGCAGCAAGAAGCGCGACAGCGGCATGGCATCGCGCACCTGCGCGGCAAACGCGTCGGTGCCCTGCTCGCGCACATAGCTGTCCGGATCATGCTCGGCGGGCAGGAACAGGAAGCGGATGGTCTTGTTGTCCGCCACGTACGGCAGGCAGGCCTCCAGGGCCCGGCGCGCCGCGCGGCGTCCGGCGGCGTCGCCGTCGAACGAGAACACCACGGCGTCGGTCTGGCGCAACAGCTTTTGCACGTGCACCGCCGTGCAGGCCGTGCCCAGCGTGGCCACGGCGTTGGCAAAGCCGAGCTGGGCCAGGGCCACCACGTCCATATAGCCTTCGACCACCAAAACATAGCCGGTTTCCCGGATCGCATGGCGGGCCTCGAACAAGCCATACAGCTCGGTGCCTTTGCTGAACAGGGGCGTTTCAGGAGAATTCAGGTACTTGGGCTCGCCCTGCCCCATCACCCGCCCGCCAAAGCCGATCACCTGGCCCTTGGTGCTGCGGATGGGAAACATGATGCGGTCCCTGAAACGGTCGTAGCGCCGCGGCTTGCCGTCGGCGTCGCGCTTCTCGGCGCTTTCGATCATCAGGCCGGCTTCCACCAGCGGCCCGGCGATCGCATCGTCGCGATAGTTGCCGAACACCGACTCCAGCCCCTGCCAGTCGTCCGGGGCATAGCCCAGGCCAAACTGCGCCGCGATCTCGCCGGTCAGGCCACGGCCCTTGAGGTACTGGATCGCCTGCGGCGCGCTGCGCAATTGCTTGCGGTAGAACTCGGTCGCGCGGGTCATGGCATCGGACAGCGCCAGCGAGCGAGCCTGCACTTCGGCCCGCTGGGCCGGCGGCAGCCGGTCGCGTTCCTCCGGCACCGACAGGCCGACCGATTGCGCCAGCTCACGCACGGCATCAGGGTAGGACTGCCCGGAGTACTCCATCAGGAAACCGATGGCCGAGCCGTGCGCCGAGCAACCAAAGCAGTGATAGAACTGCTTGGTCGGCGAGACCGTGAATGACGGCGACTTCTCGTTGTGGAAGGGGCAGAGCCCCATGAAGTTGGCGCCGCCC
This sequence comes from Cupriavidus basilensis OR16, assembly GCF_000243095.1. Lineage (GTDB taxonomy): Bacteria > Pseudomonadota > Gammaproteobacteria > Burkholderiales > Burkholderiaceae > Cupriavidus > Cupriavidus basilensis_D. The sequence continues at coordinate 121,637 of NZ_AHJE01000042.1, forward strand.
TTCTTCAACTGCACGTACTTGCCCACCACATCGACTATGTCGACACGGTTGAGCAGGTCCTGAATGAAGGATTGCGGAATCACCCGGCTTGTCGTCCTCTGGCCGAGCTGCCCGTAGGACCGGGTAGCGGCGCTATCTTGTTCATGAAGTGCGTGACCGGCACTGCGCTTTCCGGCCCCTTGACACTACATTGTAGTGCAGACGCAACGGATTGCAGCCAGTGCTGCGAGGGGTGCCGGGCAAGAAGCGCCTTAAACGGCCCTCGGCCACCAGGCGCAAGCTAGCGCCCCGGCCCGGTCAGCGCCCGGTCAGCGCGGCCTTGACGAGGCCGGAGACGGCGGTCATGTCGGCACGGCCAGCCAGCTTCGCCTTGAGCACGGCCATGACCTTGCCCATGTCCTGCGGGCCGGCGGCGCCGGTTTCCGTCACCGCGGCCAGCACCTCGGCGGCAACTTCCGCATCCGACAGGGCCGCCGGCATGTAGACCTTGAGCACTTCGATTTCCGCGCTTTCCTTGTCCGCCAGGTCGGTGCGGCCGGCTTGGGTGAATTGGGAAATGGAATCCTTGCGCTGCTTGATCAGTTTTTCGATCACGGCCTGCACGGCGGCATCGTCGAGCTCGATGCGCTCGTCCACTTCCCGTTGCTTGATGGCGGCCAGCAGCAGGCGGATGGTGCCGAGGCGCTCGGTCTCGCGGGCACGCATGGCGGCCTTCATGTCTTCAGTTACACGGGCTTTGAGGGACATGGCAAATTTCCAGAAAAGTGTGGACGGGACGTTACCGGCCGGCGCCGCGCGCCGTCCGTCGGACCGCCAATGCAAAAACCCGCCGGGGTCTTGCCCACAGCGGGTTTTGATGCGAAAAAGCGAAGGGTGCGCTCAGTACAGCTTCTTCGGCAGCATCAGGCTGCGGATGCGCTTGTAGTGGCGCTTCTCGGCTGCAGCCTTCTTGCGCTTGCGCTCAGCCGTCGGTTTTTCGTAAAACTCGCGAGCCCGCAATTCAGTCAGCAAGCCGTTTTTCTCGATGGTGCGCTTGAAACGACGCATGGCAACTTCAAACGGCTCGTTTTCTTTAAGGTGGATCGTGGTCATTTTGCTGAAATAAGTAGCAGCTGTTAGCGATTTTACGAAAGCTACAAGTGTAGCACAACGGCTGTCAAGCCCGCACGGCGGCTTTTTTGGTGCCGTGCCGCTTAGGCCACCTGGATCACCGGGACCTTCTAGACGGCGCTCGTGGCCGTGGCCCGCGCGTTCTCCGCGACGGCCTGGCCGGCGGCTACGCCGGACGCCCAGGCCCATTGGAAGTTGTAGCCGCCAAGCCAGCCTGTCACATCGACCACCTCGCCGATGAAATACAGGTTCGGCACGGTGCGTGCCATCATGCTCGCCGACGACAGCGCCCGCGTATCCACGCCGCCAAGCGTGACCTCGGCCTTGCGGTAGCCCTCGGTGCCTGCCGGCACCAGTTGCCAGCTATTGAGCGCGGCGCCGAGCCGGCGCAGCGCCTTGTCCGGCATGTCGTGCAGCGGCTGGGCGCCGTTCAGGCCCGCGGCCGCGCACCAGGCGTCGGCCAGGCGGGCCGGCAGGCGCTCGGCCAGCAGGTTGGCCAGGTGCTTGCGGCTGCCGCCCTTTTGCTCGAGCAGCCATGCACTGGCGTCGTTGCCGTCGAACAGGTCGATGGTGATCGGTGTGCCAGGGTGCCAGAAGCTGGAAATCTGCAGCACGGCGGGGCCGGACAAGCCACGGTGGGTCCACAGCAAGTCCTCGCGGAAGGCACCCGCGGTCTTTCCGCTGCCCGTCGCGATGTCGACCTCCATCGACACGCCGGCCAGCGGCACGAACGGTGCCCAGCCCTGCCCGTCGAAGGTCAGCGGCACCAGCGCCGGGCGCGTCTCCACCACGCCCAGCCCGAACTGGCGGGCAATGCGGTAGCCGATGTCGGTGGCGCCGATCTTCGGAATGGACAGGCCGCCGGTGGCTACCACCAGCGCACCGGCGCGTACCGGCCCGCTGGCCGTCATCAGCAGGAAATCGTCCCCCTCGCGCCTGACCTCGTCCACGGCGCAGCCGGTCCGCCATTGCACATGGCCCGCGCCGCATTCGGCGCGCAGCATCTCGATCACCTGCTCGGCGCTGTCATTGCAGAACAGCTGGCCACGGTGCTTCTCGTGCCAGTCGATCTCATGCTTGCGCATCAGCGCGAGGAAGTCCTGCGGCGTGTAGCGGGCGAGCGCAGAGCGGCAGAAGTGCGGATTAGCCGACAGAAAATTGGCCGGACCCGCCTGCAGATTGGTGAAATTGCAGCGTCCGCCACCGGAAATGCGGATTTTCTCCGCCACCTTGGTGGCGTGGTCGATCAGCACCACGCTGGCGCCGCCCTGCCCCGCCACGGCGGCGCACATCATGCCGGCGGCCCCGGCGCCAAGCACCGCCACATCGAAGCGCCCTGCGCGCGCGCCGGCCTGGCCGGTCTCTGCGGTCTGCTTGCTGCCCATGTCTGTCTTGCCCACTCAATGCCTGCTGAAGAAGCGGCGATTGTAGCGAAAAGCATGGCCGGCGCCGCTGTGCTACCCTGCTGGCCTCATGCCAGGCTGCCACCCGATCTGCTTGTCCTCGGCATCGAATCCTCCTGCGACGAAACCGGCCTCGCGCTGTACGACACCGAAGCCGGCCTGCTCGCCCACGCCCTGCATTCGCAGATCGCCATGCACCGCGACTACGGCGGCGTCGTACCTGAACTCGCCTCGCGCGACCATATCCGCCGCGTGCTGCCACTGTTGCAGCAGGTGCTGGACGAAGCCGGCCGCACCCGCGCCGACATCGATGCGATCGCCTTCACCCAAGGCCCCGGGCTGGCGGGCGCGCTGCTGGTGGGCGCATCGGTGGCCAACGCCCTGGGCTTCGCGCTCAATGTGCCGATGCTGGGCGTGCACCACCTCGAAGGCCACCTGCTGTCGCCGCTGCTGACGCGTAATCCGCCGCCGTTCCCGTTTGTTGCCTTGCTGGTGTCCGGCGGGCACACGCAGCTGATGGAAGTGCGCGGCGTCGGTGAGTACGCGTTGCTGGGCGAGACCCTGGACGATGCCGCCGGCGAAGCCTTCGACAAGACCGCCAAGCTGCTCGGCCTGAGCTACCCGGGCGGCCCCGAAGTCTCGCGCCTGGCCGAGTTCGGCGTGCCGGGCTCGTACGCGCTGCCGCGCCCGATGCTGCATTCCGGCAACCTTGACTTCTCCTTCGCCGGCCTGAAGACCGCCGTGCTCACGCAAACCCGCAAGCTCGGCAATGTGTGCGAGCAGGACCGGGCCAACCTGGCGCGCTCCTTTGTCGACGCCATCGTCGACGTGCTGGCCGCCAAGTCGATGGCCGCGCTCAAGCAGACCGGACACCGGCGCCTGGTGGTTGCCGGCGGCGTGGGCGCCAACCGGCAACTGCGCGAGCGGCTGGACCAGCTTGGCGCGCAGAAGAAGATCGAGGTCTATTATCCCGACCTGGCCTTCTGCACGGACAACGGCGCCATGATCGCCTTTGCCGGCGCGATGCGGCTGCAAGCCGCGCCCGAGCTGGCGCAGCGCAACTACGGCTACGGCGTGACGCCGCGCTGGGAGCTGGCGGATATCCGGCTGCTTTTTTGTCGTTGGCAAGGACGGCTTACTGGCTTACTGTGCCGTACGCTTGTCCCGCTCGATCACCGCATAGGCGCTGTGATTGTGGATGGACTCGAAGTTCTCCGCCTCCAGCACATAGGCCACGATGCGCTCGTCCGCATTCAGGCGCATGGCGATATCGCGCACCAGGTCCTCGACGAACTTGGGATTCTCGTAAGCGCGCTCGGTGACGAACTTCTCATCCGGGCGCTTGAGCAAGCCCCACAGCTCGCACGAGGCTTCTTCCTCGGCCATGCGCACCAGCGCCTCGACCGGCAAGTCGCCCGCCAGCTCCACGTTCATGGTGATGTGCGAGCGCTGGTTGTGCGCGCCGTACTGCGAGATCTTCTTCGAGCACGGGCACAGGCTGGTGACCGGCACCAGGGCCTTCAGGAAGACCTTGGTGGTGCCGTTGCGCACTTCGCCGATCAGCGTGACTTCGTAGTCCATCAGCGATTGCACGCCGGACACCGGTGCGATCTTGTTGATGAAATACGGGAAGGTCACTTCGATGCGGCCAGCCTCGGCTTCGAGCTTGACCAGCATCTTGTCAAGCAGCGTCCGGAAGGTCGCCAGTTCCAGCGGCTCGCGCTCGTCCTCCAGCAAGGCGACGAAACGCGACATGTGCGTGCCCTTCTGGTCGGCAGGCAGGTGCACGTCGAGATTGAAGGTGCCAACCGTCGCCAGCACGCCCGCGGGCGTCTTCAGCGACAGGGGGTAACGCACGCCCTTCACGCCAACCCGCTGGATCGGGATCTGGCGGGTATCGAGGCTCGACTGCACGTCGGGCATCACAAAGGCGGGATTGATGTCATTCATATGGATCAGGTTTCCTCTACGGTCGCGGCATTTTTCGCAGTCAACCTTGCCGCGCAACGAGTGTGAAACCGCGGTGAAGGCAAAGCCGATGCCTTCTTCGCAGCTGCGAACACAGAACCTGGGATTCTAAGGGAATTTGTCTTGGACTGCCCACGAGCAGGGCGATACCCGCACGGGGAGCACGGGTGAACGGCATCAGGAAAACCGGCGCGCCCGCAGCGCTGCGGGCGCGCCCTTGGCTCAGGCCGCGCGCGTTGCGGCGGCCGGCCGGGCCAGGTTGAAGCGCTCGCGCACCGACTGCTCGATGCCCTTGGCGTCCAATCCGCATTGCGCCAGCAGGAAAGCCGGATCGCCATGGTCGACAAAGCGGTCGGGCAGGCCAAGCTGCAGCACCGGCACGGCGATGCCGGCGGCGGCCAGCGCTTCGAGCACGGCGCTGCCCGCGCCGCCCATCACGCAGCCTTCTTCGACGGTGACGAGGTAGTCGTGCTCGCTCGCGAGCTTCTTCACCAGTGCTTCGTCAAGCGGCTTGACAAAGCGCATGTTGGCCACCGAAGCGTCGAGCGCCTCGGCCGCGCCCAGCGCCGGATGCAGCATCGAGCCGAACGCCAGGAAGGCCACGCGCTGGCCGGCGCGCGCGCCGCCCGTGCGGCGCATCTCGCCCTTGCCCACCGGCAGCGCGGTGAGCGCGGCCTCGGTCGCCACGCCGCTGCCGGCGCCGCGCGGATAACGCACGGCGGTCGGGCATGCCTGCTGGTACGCGGTGGTCAGCAGTTGGCGGCATTCGTTCTCGTCGGCCGGCGTCATCACCATCATGTTGGGGATGCAACGCAGGAACGCGATGTCGTAGGCGCCCGCGTGGGTGGCGCCGTCGGCGCCGACCAGGCCGGCGCGGTCGAGTGCGAACACCACCGGCAGGTTCTGCAGCGCCACGTCGTGGATCAGCTGGTCATAGCCGCGCTGCAGGAACGTGGAGTAGATCGCCAGCACGGGCTTGAGACCCTCGCAGGCAAGGCCCCCCGCGAACGTCACGGCATGCTGCTCCGCGATGCCCACGTCGTAGTAGCGGTTCGGGAAGCGCTTCTCGAACTCGACCATGCCCGAGCCTTCGCGCATGGCGGGCGTTACCGCCACCAGCTTGGGGTCGGCGGCGGCCATGTCGCACAGCCATTCGCCGAACACCTGCGTGTAGGTCTTGCGGGCGGGCTTGGTCGACGGGCGGATGCCTTCGGCCGGGTTGAACTTGCCGGGGCCGTGGTACAGGATCGGGTCGGCCTCGGCCAGCTTGTAGCCCTGGCCCTTCTTGGTCACCACGTGCAGGAACTGCGGGCCGCCGCCTTCGAGGGCGCGCTGGCGGATGTTCTGCAGCGTCGGCACGAGCGACTCGAGATCATGGCCGTCGATCGGGCCGATGTAGTTGAAACCGAATTCCTCGAACAGCGTGGCCGGCACCATCATGCCCTTGGCATGTTCCTCGAAGCGCTTGGCGAACTCGAGCACCGGCGGGGCTACCGACAGCACGCGTTCGATGCCCTTCTTGGTGGCGGCGTAGAACTTGCCGCTCATCAGCCGCGCGAGGTGGCTGTTGAGCGCGCCCACCGGCGGCGAGATCGACATGTCGTTGTCGTTGAGCACCACCAGCAGCGGCAGGTCCTTGTAGACACCGGCGTTGTTCATGGCCTCGAAGGCCATGCCGGCGGTCATCGCGCCGTCGCCGATCACGGCAATGGAAACGCGCTTCTCGCCCAGCGTGCGGGCACCCAGCGCCATGCCCAGCGCAGCCGAGATGGAGGTGGAGGAATGCGCGGTGCCGAAGGTGTCGTACTCGCTTTCCGAGCGTCGCGGGAAGCCCGAGATGCCGCCCCACTGGCGCAGGGAATGCATGCGGTCGCGGCGGCCGGTCAGGATCTTGTGCGGATAGCTTTGGTGCCCCACGTCCCAGACGACGCGGTCTTCCGGCGTATTGAACACATAGTGCAGGGCAATGGTCAGTTCGACCGTGCCCAGGTTTGACGACAGGTGGCCGCCGGTTTGCGACACCGATTCGAGCACGTAGGCGCGGAGTTCGTCGGCCAGCGTCTTGAGCTGGCGGCGGTCCAGCCGGCGAAGGGCTGCGGGGTCGTCAATAGTTTTTAGCAGTGCGTAGGTCATGATGTCCGTTCGGCGGCCGGATTCTTGTGCCCGGTTGTCAGTGTTTCCTGCTTGTCCATTCAATTCGAGCGCAGCACGATGAGATCGGCCAGTTCGCCCAGGCGTCTGGCGCGCGCGCCGAACACCGCCAACGCTTCGTGCGCCGTGGCCCGAAGCTGCTGCGCCAGTTGGCGTGCAGGCTCGAGCCCCATCAGCGACACGTAGGTCGGCTTGTCGTTTGCCGCATCCTTGCCGGCGGTCTTGCCAAGCGTGGCGGTATCCGCGGTTACGTCGAGGATATCGTCCACCACCTGGAACGCCAGGCCCACGGCCGCGGCGTAGCGGTCGAGCGCGGCCAGGCCGGCTTCGTCCACGGCACCGCAGTAAGCGCCCATGCGCACGCTGGCGCGCAGCAGCGCACCCGTCTTCATGCGGTGCATGCCTTCCAGTTCTTCCAGCGACATGGCCAGGCCGACATGCTGCAGGTCGATCGCCTGCCCGCCTGCCATGCCCACCGAGCCAGAGGCCCTGGCCAGCTCCGCTACCAGGCGCATGCGCGCGGCGGCGTCGAGCGAGGCCAGCGAGGCCGACTCGGCCAGCACCACGAAGGCCTGGGTCTGCAGCGCGTCGCCCACCAGCAGCGCCGTCGCTTCATCATAGGCCTTGTGCACTGTGGGACGGCCACGACGCAAGTCGTCATCGTCCATGCAGGGCATATCGTCGTGGACCAGCGAGTACGCATGGATCATCTCCACCGCGCTGGCGGCCGCGTCGCAGGACTCGGGGGCAGCGCCCGCCACTTCGCCGGCCGCGTGCACCAGCAAGGGGCGAACCCGCTTGCCGCCGCCGAGCACAGCATACCGCATGGCTTCGTGCAGCGTGCAAGGCACTGTCTCCACCGCCGGCAGCCCGGCGTCGAGCGCGGCCTCGGTCCTGGCGCCCGTGGCGCGCATCCAGGCGGCGAAATCGCCGGCGTCGATAGCTTGATGCGATTCGCTCATTCCAGGTCTCCGGCGTCGGCGGACATGGGCTTGAGTACATCGCCCTCCAGCACTTTAACTTGTTGTTCCACGCGTTCGAGCATCTGCTGGCAGTACCTGACCAGTTCAGCCCCGCGCTTGTACGCGGCCAAAGAATCTTCCAGCGGCAAGGCACCGCCCTCCATGCTGGCTACCAGGGCCTCCAGTTCGGCCATGGCGGCCTCATAGGAGGCGGGCGGCGCGGAGGCGGACCGCGGGTCGGCCGCGGCCGGATCGGCCTGGGCCGGAGAGCTCGTAGTCTTTGGCATTGCGGACATTGAATCTGAGGAAGGTGGGATTTTACGCCAAAGCGGGGCGTTGCCCGCATCCATGCGACAGCGGGGGTGGACAGCGTTGCCGGAAAGTGACTTGTGCGCTTGGGTCGTCTTTCCGAATGCGCCCTGAACGACACCTCCATGACGACCCGGGTCGACTTTTTCGCTAAAAAGGCTAAATAATCAGTCCCTTAACTTTTTCGCTCGGGTACAATCCGCGGTTCGTCAGCGCGATCCCCATCCGTCGGCCCGGAAGCAGGCCAGGGCGCGGCTGACCGTCTTTCCCAAATCGATTTCTTTTTCGATGGTTGGGTTGTTCACTGCTTTCGCCTGTCATAGGGAGTGGGGATAATGTCCAATCTCAGCACCGCGCTGAAACTGGTGCCGGCTGATACGCAGTTGCCCGTAAACGTCTACATCGACGAGGCACTGCATCAACAAGAACTGGAACTGCTGTTCAAGAAGGGCCCGGGCTACGTTGGCCACGAGCTGATGATCCCCGAAGCGGGCGATTATCACACGCTGGCCGCCGAGGACGAGGGCCGCATCCTGGTACGGAATGCCGACGGGATCGAGCTCATGTCCAATGTCTGCCGCCATCGGCAGGCCATCATGCTCAATGGCCGCGGCAATGCGAAGAACATTGTCTGCCCCTTGCACCGCTGGACCTACGATCTCAAGGGTGAACTGCTCGGTGCGCCGCATTTCGCCGAGCGTCCGTGTGTCCACCTGAACCGCTCGCCGCTGCAGAACTGGAACGGCCTGCTGTTCGAGGGGCAGCGCGACGTCCGGGCCGACCTGGCACGCCTGGGCGTGGCGGAAGACCTGAACTTCGAAGGCTACCTGCTCGACCACGTCGAGATCCACGAGTGCAACTACAACTGGAAGACCTTCATCGAGGTCTATCTGGAGGACTACCACGTCGTGCCGTTCCACCCGGGCCTCGGGAGCTTTGTCTCCTGCGATGACCTGAGCTGGGAGTTCGGCGACTGGCACAGCGTCCAGACCGTCGGGCTGCATGCGGGCCTGAAGCGCCCGGGCAGCCCCACGTACCAGAAGTGGCATGAGGCCGTGCTGCGCTTCAACAACGGCGTGCTGCCCAAGTACGGCGCGATCTGGCTCACCTACTACCCCAACATCATGGTGGAGTGGTATCCGAACGTGCTGGTGGTCTCCACCCTGCATCCGCTCGGGCCGAACAAGACGCGCAACGTCGTGGAGTTCTACTACCCCGAGGAAATCGCGCTGTTCGAGCGCGAGTTTGTCGAGGCCGAGCGCGCCGCCTATATGGAAACCTGCATCGAGGACGACGAGATCGCCGAGCGCATGGATGCCGGGCGCCGCGCGCTGGCAAAGCGCGGCGTCAGCGAGACCGGGCCTTACCAGTCGCCCATGGAAGACGGTATGCAACACTTTCATGAATGGTATCGCCGCGCCATGTCGTTCACGGACTGACCCGCCAGCCAAGGCCCGGCGGGCCGCAGCCACCTGAACGACGTAGCTTTTCAAGCAGAACGGACCGCCTCGGCGGTCCGTTCTGCCGTTGGTGCACTGCACACTCGCTGTTACAATCGCCGCTTCCGGTGTGCGTCCGGCGCCTCGCCGCCTGCCACGCCGGCCATCCGCCCCATGCGGAGCCTTCCGCGATTCCGATCCCTGCCCTGCCAGGACCCGGTTCGCGCGCTGTCCATTCTTCCTTCCGCCTCACCATGCAATCGCTCTGGATGCTGTTCGCCGCCTTCGCCTTCTCGTTAATGGGGGTGGGCGTCAAGCTGGCATCCGAGATCTATGCCACGGGCGAGATCGTGTTCTACCGCAGCCTGATCGGCGTGATCATCATGTGGACCGTGCTGGCATCGTCGGGCACCTCGGTGCGTACGCCGCACATGGCCATGCATATCAAGCGCAGCCTGTTCGGCGTGACCGCCCTGCTGCTGTGGTTCACCTCGATCACCATGCTGCCGCTGGCCACGGCGATGACCCTGAACTACATGTCGCCGGTCTGGATCGCGCTGATCCTGGGTGCCGGCGCGGCCTTGACCGGTACCGGCGGCGCGGACCGCAAGCTGATCGGCGCCATCCTGATGTCGTTCGGCGGCGTGCTCTGCCTGCTGCAGCCGTCCGTTGGCCATAACCAACTCACCGGCGGCCTGATCGGCCTGATCTCCGGCATGTTCACCGCGCTGGCCTACGTCGAGGTACGCCAGCTCGGCCAGTTGGGCGAGCCCGAAGGCCGCATCGTCTTCTACTTCTCGGCGGTCGGGATGGTGGTCGGCCTGGCCTGGATGGTGTTTACCGGCCCGAGCGCCCACACCTGGCGGGGCGCCGGCCTGCTGCTGGCCATCGGGGTTCTCGCCACGCTCGGCCAGACCGCGATGACGCGCGCCTACAAGCGCGGCAACACGCTGCTCACCGCCAACCTGCAATATGCCGGCATTGTGTTCTCCAGCCTGTGGGGCATGATTGTCTGGCGCGACCAGCTCAACGGGTTGTCCTGGGTCGGCATGGGGCTGATCATCGCCAGCGGCATCGCGACCACGCTCACCCGGGCGCGCGAAGGCTCCAACCAGCAGCCAACCGCCGATACGCCGGTCAAGTCGGCCGAGGCGGAAGTGCACCCCGAGGTGTAGCATCGATGGCGGCCAACGGTGCTCACCCGGCCGCCCGCGCCGTCAGGGCGCGGCCATCCCAACCCAAGGTTATGCCATGTTCACCACCCTGATCTCCAGCCAGGACCTGCGCGCGCTGCGCGACGACGGCAGCCGCCACAGCGTCGTGATCGACTGCAGTTTCGACCTGGCCAACCCGGCTGCGGGACGCGATGCCTATCACGTGGGCCACCTGCCTGGCGCCTTCTACCTGCACCTGGACAACGAGTTGTCCGGCGAGAAGACCGGCACCAATGGCCGGCACCCGCTGCCCGACCCCGACACGCTGACCGCGCGCCTGCGCGCACTGGGGGTGAATGAAGACACCCAGGTCATTGCCTACGATGCGCAGGGTGGCATGTACGCGGCGCGCGCCTGGTGGCTGCTGCGCTGGCTGGGCCACGGCGCGGTGGCCGTGCTGGACGGCGGCAAGAATGCATGGGTGGCGGCCGGCCTGCCGCTCGAGGCGGACAACGCGCGGGAGCCCGAAACCCCGGGCAACCTGACGCGCAAGGCGGCACTGGTGGCCACGGTGGACGCCGACGCCGTGCTGGCGAACCTGGCAAACCCGACCCGGCTGGTGGTGGACGCCCGCGCGGCGGACCGCTTCCGTGGCGAGAACGAAACGCTGGATCCCGTGGGCGGGCATATCCCGGGCGCGGCCAACCGCTTCTTCAAGGACAACCTGGAGGGCGACGGCAGCTTCAAGCCGGCTGGCGCGTTGCGCCAGGAGTTCGCGCAGGTGCTGGGCGGCAAGCCGGCCAGCGAAGCGATCATGCAGTGCGGCTCCGGCGTGACCGCCTGCCATAACCTGCTGGCGCTGGAAGTGGCTGGCCTTTCGGGCGCTGCGCTTTACCCGGGATCATGGAGCGAGTGGTGCGCCGATCCGGCGCGGCCGGTGGCAAGCGGCGCCTGAGATGGCGGGCGGCGCAAGCCGCCCCGGCGGCTGGCTTATCTGGCGGACGCCGCCGCGCCGTGCGCGTGGCCATGGCCATGCGCTTCGTGCACGCCATTGGTGATGAAGAAGATGGCGCAGATCCCGGTGGCAACCAGCACGACCTGGATAATCGACTCGCGCCAGCGCGGCTTGCGCTGCATCTGCGGCATCAGGTCGCTCACGGCGATATAGACGAAGCTGCTCGAGGCGATCACCAGCACGTAGGGAATCCAGCCGCTCATCTGGTCGAGCAGGTAGTACCCCACCACGCCGCCGGCGATGGCCGCCAGGCTGGAGAGCAGGTTGAAGGCAAAGGCGCGCGCCTTGGAGAAGCCGGCGTTGAGCAGCACGATGAAATCGCCCACTTCCTGCGGGATCTCGTGCGCGGCGATGGCCAGCGCGGTGACCAGGCCAATATGCGGATCGGCCAGGAAAGCGGCGGCGATCACGATGCCGTCGGCAAAGTTGTGGAAGGTATCGCCCACCAGGATGGTCATGCCGCTACGACCCGCTTCCTCGCGGTCATGGCCGTGGTGGTGGTGGTGCCCGTCGCCCTCGTGATGGTGCGAGTGGCGCAGCAGCGCTACCTTTTCCAGCAGGAAGAAGCCCAGCAGGCCGGCCAGCAAGGTGCCGAACAAGGCGCGCGGATCGGCGCCGGACTCGAAGGCCTCGGGCAGCGAATGCAGCAAGGCCGTGGCCAGCAGCACCCCGACCGAGAAGCTCACCATGCGCTCGACCACGCGGGAAGCCACTGTCAGCGACAACAGCGCTGCGCCAAAGATACTGCCCACCCCCGAGACGGTGGCGGCAAGCAGGATATAGACAAGCGTGGAATCGATGATGGGCTCCTGGGATCGCTATTCCGCTCCTGGGGGAGCAGTATCGATCTCAAACGCAACACTGTTGCAAGAAACGAAGCCCGCATTGTACGTAGGTTGCGGCCGGTTTTGCAAATCCCGCGGCACAAGCCGATCTTGCCCGCGGAACCGGCAGCGCCCGGCCAGGCCGCATGCGCGAGCCGCGCCTTACACCCCGTGCTGCTTGAACCAGGCCAGGCAACGCTGCCAGCCATCCTTGGCGTCCGCCTCCCGATAGCTCGGGCGGTAGTCCGCGTTGAAGGCATGGCCGGATTCCGGATAGACCACGAAGGTGGAAGCCTTGGCAAAGGGATCGCTCGATGCCGCCAGCGCCGCCTTCATCTTTTCGACCTGTTCCTGCGTGATGCCGGTGTCCTTGCCGCCGTAGAGGCCCAGCACCGGCACCTTGAGCTGGCCGGCCAGGTCGACCGGGTTGCGCGGCTTGATCGGGGTCGGCTCGCCCACCAGCTGGCCATACCAGGCCACGCCAGCCTTCACCTGCTGGCTGTGCGCGGCGTACAGCCAGGTAATGCGCCCGCCCCAGCAGAAGCCGGTAATGGCCAGGCGGCTGGGGTTGCCGCCGTTGGCCTTGGCCCAGGCCGTCGCCGCGTCGAGGTCTGCCATCACTTGATCGTCCGGGACCTTGGAGATCAGCTTCGCCTGCAGTTCCTGGATGGTGCCGAAGCTGCTGGGGTCGCCCTGGCGCGCGAACAGTTCCGGCGCGATGGCCAGGTAGCCCAGCTTGGCAAAACGCCGGCAGATGTCGGCGATGTGCTCATGCACGCCGAAGATCTCGCCTCACCACCAGCACCACCGGCAAGTTGGTCTTGCCCTCCGGCTGGGCGCGGTACGCCGGCATGTTGAAGCCGCCCGAGGGAATCGTCACCTCGCCGGCGGCAAGGCCGGCGAAATCGGTCTTGATGGCCTGCGCCATCACAGGCAAGGCAGCGGCGGCAAACGCCGAACCCAGCGCCGTCTTGACGAAGGCGCGGCGGTCAAAGGACTGGCTGGGTACGAGGCTCTCGACTTCTGGCTTCAGCATGCGGTCTCCTGTGGGGCGCGGATGGCTTGAGTGGCTTGGCTTGCGGATCTGGATGCGCAAGGCACGCCGACGCCAGCGGCGTCGGGAGATCCGATTCTAAGCAAACATGGCGTGAAACGCACGCGGCCGGCAGGCGCGGCGATTCCGCGCGCCTCCGGCGCCCGTCAGGCGGTCAGGCGGTCAGTGCAGCTTGACTCGCGGGCTGGTCTTGCTGCGCAGCCAGTGGGTCACGGTATCCAGCCCCATGCCCACGGCGCCGTGCAGCGCCATCACGTGCATGCGGTACAGGGAGCTGTACATCACGCGCGCCATCAGCCCTTCGATAAACATGGAGCCGCCAATCAGGCCGCCCATCAGGCTGCCGACCGCGCTGAAATGCCCCAGCGACACCAGCGAGCCCAGGTCCTTGAAGGAGAACGACGGCAGCGGCTTGCCGTCCAGGCGCGCGCGCAGCGCGCCGTAGAGGAACATGGCCTGCTGGTGCGCGGCCTGCGCGCGTGGCGGTACGGCGCCCTGCTTCTCGGGCCAGGGGCAGCTGGCGCAATCGCCAAAGGCGAAGATATCGGGATCGGCCTCGCTTTGCAGCGTGGGCTTGACGATGAGCTGGCCCATCCGGCTGACCGGCAGGCCCAGGGTGGACAGCACCGCCGGTGCGGTAATGCCGGCGGCCCACACCGTCAGGTCGGCGTCGACGCGCTTGCCGCTGGCGGTCAGCACCGCGTCCCCGGTCGACTTCCGTCACGCACGCGCCCGGCGGGAAAAACTTCGATGTCGAGCTTTCGCAGCAGCTTGGTGGTTTCGGTGGACACGCGCTCGGACAGCGCGGGCAGGATGCGCGGGCCGGCCTCGATCACGTGGATGCGCACATCGCGGCGCGGGTCCAGCTGATGCAGCCCGTAGGCGCTCAGCACGTGCGCGGTATTGCGCAGTTCGGCCGAGAGCTCGACGCCGGTGGCGCCGGCGCCCAAGAAGGCCAAAATCCACGCGCGCCCGGCCGTCTTCGCCGATGCGCCCGCGCCCGTTCTGGGCGCGCACGCAGGCCGAGATGAGCTTGCGGCGAAAGCGCTCCGCCTGGTCCACGGTGTCGAGCGCGATGGCGTTCTCGGCGGCGCCCGGCACACCGAAGAAATGCGTGACGCAGCCGATCGCCAGCACCAGGGTGTCATAGGGCAGATCGCGCGCGGGCAGGAGCTCCGTGCCGTCGAGGTCGACACAGGCCGCCACCGAGATGGTCTTGCGGCCCCGGTCGATGCCGGTCAGCTCGCCTTGCTGGAATTCGAAATGATGCCAGCGGGCCTGCGCCACGTATTCGAGTTGATGGGTATGGGGATCCATGCTGCCGGCGGCAACTTCGTGCAGCAGCGGTTTCCAGATATGCGTGGGGGAGCGGTCCACCAGTACCACCTGCGCGGCCCCGCCCTTGCCGAGCTTGTCGCCCAGCCGCGTGACCAGCTCCAGCCCGCCTGCTCCTCCTCCGACTACGATGATGCGATGCGCCCTTCCCTAGGTGCAATCCCGGGGCGGCCCCGAAGGCCGCCCCGCGCGCTTAGTGGGCCTCCTCCCAGTTGCTGCCGGTGCCAACCTCGGCCACCAGCGGCACACGCAGTTCGGCCACGTTGCACATCAGTTCCGGCAACTTCAACTTGACCAGCTCCAGCTCGGACTGCGGCACTTCCAGCACCAGTTCATCGTGCACCTGCATGACCTGGCGCGTACCCAGGCCATCGCGCTCCAGCCAGTCCTGCACCGCGATCATCGACAGCTTGATCAGGTCGGCGGCAGTACCCTGCATCGGCGCGTTGATGGCGGCACGCTCGGCCCCCTGGCGGCGCGGGCCGTTGCCACCGTTGATGTCCGGCAGCCACAGGCGGCGGCCGAACACGGTCTCGACAAAGCCCTGCTCGCGCGCGGTCTGGCGCGTTTCTTCCATGTACCGCGCCACACCGGGATAGCGCATGAAATAGCGGTCGATGTAGTGCTTGGCGGCCTCGCGCTCGATGCCCAGGTTGCCGGCCAGGCCAAAAGCGCTCATGCCGTAGATCAGGCCGAAGTTGATGACCTTGGCGTAGCGGCGCTGCTCGCTGCTGACGGCGTCCGGCGTCACGCCGAAGATCTCCGCGGCGGTGGCGCGGTGCACGTCCTCGCCCTCGGCGAACGAGCGCATCAGGTTCTCGTCGCCCGAGATATGGGCCATGATGCGCAGCTCGATCTGCGAGTAGTCGGCCGACACGATCACGTTGCCCGGCCCGGCGATGAAGGCCTCGCGGATACGCCGGCCTTCCTCGGTGCGTACCGGGATATTCTGCAGGTTGGGCTCGGTGGAGGCCAGCCGGCCGGTCACCGCGGTGGTCTGCCCATAGCTGGTATGCACGCGGCCGGTGGCCGGGTTGACCATCTTCGGCAGCTTGTCAGTATAGGTGGACTTCAGCTTGGCCAGGCCGCGGTAGTCCAGCAGCAGCTTGGGCAGCGGGTAATCCTCGGCCAGCTTCTGCAGCACCTCTTCGTCGGTGGACGGCGCGCCGCTGGCGGTCTTCTTGACCACCGGCAGCTTCATCTGGCCGAACAGGATCTCGCCGATCTGCTTGGGCGAGCCCAGGTTGAAGGGCTGGCCCGCGGCCTCATACGCGGCCTGCTCCAGCGTCAGCATGCGCTGGCCGAGCTGCGTGCTTTGCGCGCCCAGGCGCTCGGCGTCGATCAGCACGCCGTTGCGCTCGATCTTCTGCAATACCACCGAGACCGGCATCTCGATCTTTTCGTAGACGTAATGCACGCCCTGCAACGCCTCGACCTGCGGGTACATATTGCGGTGCAGGCGCAGGGTGACGTCGGCATCCTCGGCGGCGTATTCAGTGGCGCGCGCGATGTCGATCTGGTCGAAGCCGATCTGGCTCGCGCCCTTGCCGCACACTTCCTCGTAGCTGATGGTCTTCAGGCCAAGCAGGCGCTCGGCCAGGCTGTCCATGCCATGGTTGCGGTGCGACGCCAGCACGTAGCTCTGCAGCATGGTGTCGTGCACGATGCCGCGCAGGCTCACGCCATGATTGGCGAAGACATGGGCGTCGTACTTCAGGTTCTGGCCGACCTTGCCGCGCGACGGGTCTTCCAGCCAGGCGCGCATGCGCGCCAGCACGGCCTCGCGCGTGAGCTGGCCGTTGGCCTCCAGGCCCACCACATCCGGGCCGCGGTGCGCCACCGGGATATAGCAGGCTTCGCCCGGCTCGATCGACAGCGAGATGCCGACCAGTTGCGCCTGCATCGGCTCCAGCGAGGTGGTCTCGGTGTCGATGGACACCAGCGGAGCGGCTTCGATGCGCCGCATCCAGGCCTCCAGCGCCGCCTCGGTCGCCACGGTCTCGTAGCGGATCTGGGCCGGGGCCGGAGCGCTGTCGAACAGGCCGCCCTGGGCCGGGCCCGGATCGGCCGCCGCCGCACCGCCTGCCGCGGCAGGCTGCGCCGCGCTGGCGCGTGCCAGGGCACGCGGGTTGGGCAGGCTCTCGCCGGAGGCCTCGCGCAGCCAGGTCTTGAAGCCATAGCGCGCGAAGAAGTCGATCAGCCTGTCCTTGTCCTCGTTGCCGCCCTTGAGCTGGTGGAAATCGGCCAGCGAGCTGGTCAGGTCGCAATCCACCTTGACCGTCACCAGCTCGCGCGCCTTGGGCAGCCACTCCAGCGTATTGCGCAGGTTCTCGCCCACCACGCCCTTGATGCCGGGGGCGCCCGCCATCACATCGTCGAGCGTACCGTATTCGGTGAGCCATTTGACCGCGGTCTTGGGGCCCACCTTGGGCACGCCCGGCACGTTGTCCACGGCATCGCCGATCAGTGAGAGATAGTCGACGATGCGATCGGGCGGCACGCCGAACTTGGCGGCCACGCCGGGCGGGTCGAGGATTTCGCCGCTCATGGTGTTGACCAGCGTGACGTGGTCGTCGACCAGTTGCGCCAGGTCCTTGTCGCCGGTGGAGACCACCGTGCGCATGCCTTCGGCGGTGGCCCGGCGCGCCAGCGTGCCGATCACGTCGTCGGCCTCCACGCCTTCCACCACCACGATGGGCCAGCCCAGCGCGCGCACCGCTTCGTGGATCGGCTCGATCTGCTTGGCCAGGTCCTCGGGCATCGACGGGCGATGCTCCTTGTACGCCGGATACAGGTCGTCGCGGAAGGTCTTACCCTTGGCGTCGAACACGCAGGCGCTATACTCTGCCGGGAAATCGCTGCGCAGCTTGCGCAGCATATTGATCATGCCGTAGATTGCCCCTGTGGGCAGGCCCTCACCGTTCCTCAGGTCCGGCAGCGCATGATACGCACGATACAGATAGCTCGACCCATCGACGAGCAAGAGTGTTTTTGGACTATCCGACATTCCCATGGACTCAAAATTGACTGGTGCCGCCGCAGGCGGTGCGAACGCCGCCCCCCCTTCCGACGCAGCCGGCGCCGATAACCCGGCGGCGGCCCTCAAGCAGGCCGCGCAAGGCAGTATTACCACCGCGGCCGATATGGACGTGAACGTGACGGTCAGCGCTGCTGCCGATGGCCCGGGAGATACATCTCCCGCCGCCGGCATCCGCGCCAACCCACGCAAGATGATTCCCAGCCTGCGTGCGCTGGCCGACGAAGACCGCGCGACTGCAAAAAAAGCGCGCGCTTCGTGGCAAATGTTCACGATTATGGCAGAGTTCATCGAGGCAACCGAGTACCTTTCGGAGATCCGCCCGGCGGTCTCGATCTACGGCAGCGCGCGCCTGCGCGAGGATTCGCCTTACTACCAGCGCACCATCGAGATCGCTCGCCTGTTCTCCGACGCCGGCTTCGCCGTGATCTCGGGCGGTGGCCCGGGCATCATGGAAGCGGCCAACAAGGGCGCCCACGCGGGCAAATCGGCCAGCGTGGGCCTGAACATCGAGCTTCCGCACGAGCAGCAAGGCAATCCCTACCAGGACATCGCCATGCGCTTTCGCCACTTCTTCACGCGCAAGGTGACCTTCGTCAAGAATTCGGACGCCTTTATCGTGATGCCGGGCGGCTTCGGCACGCTCGATGAGCTGGCCGAAGTGCTGACCCTGGTGCAGACCGGCAAGTCCCGCTCCGTGCCGGTGGTGCTGTTCGGCAGCCGGTTCTGGAAGGGCCTGCTCGACTGGTTCCGCTTCACGCTGCTGCCGATGGGCCTGATCGCCGAGCATGACCTCGACCTGATGAAGATCGTGGACGAGCCCCACGAAGTGCTCGAAGCGGTATATGAGTACTACGAGCAGCGCGGCGGCGACAACCCGATCCCGCCCAAGGAAGAGATGTTCTACCTCTGAGCCGGGTCGGCCAGGCGGCTGCCTGGCCCGCCGCCCGCCCCGCAAAGGTGCCCGCCGGGTCACCGCGAGGAGCCCGGCGCGGGCAGGAATTGCTAGAATGGAACCCTGACACACTGCGAAAGCCCGGCGTCGCCGGGCTGCAGCGCCATTTGTGGTGCAGCATGCCCTTGGCCTGCTGCACTGCATAGGAGCCTTCGATGACCTCCCCCTCACTCCTGGCCACCGCACGTGCGGCAGAGCCGGAGCCGTTTGGAGCCCCCCGTCCGGTCGCCGCCCGCGCGCTGGCGCTCGCGGTATTGCTGGCGCTTGGCGCCCCGGCCGCGGTGATGGCACAGCAGCCGGCCGAGCAGGCAGGCGGCGCACTGACCCAGCAAGAGCTGAACCAGATCAACAACCGGCCGATCACCACGCCGGCCAAAACCTAGCTGAACCAGCCGCGCGAACCGAGCTTCCAGCTCGATGAGCGGGATGGCACCCAGATCCGGGAATACAAGAACAAGGGCCAGGCCACCGATATCGAGGTCAAGTCCGGCATTACCGTCAGTCAAAGTGTTGCAATTCTGAGTGCCGGCAATCCGGGGCTTGACGTCCCGGCTCCGGCGTCCCGATTTTCGCTTTCTGAATTCTGCTTGCTGTTTCCCGATTTCCCACGACCCTGCCAGATGATCACGGCGGGGCCGCGCCGGCGCTTCCGGCATTCATGCCGCGAAAGCCAAGCTCTGCTTGCGCCCGCCGCCATCCGTTTCGATTCACACAAAGAGTATGGCCGTATTCACCACGGTCTCGCCGGACGAGATCGCCAGTTGGCTCCTTGATTACAACCTGGGCAAAATGCGCGACTTGCGCGGCATTGCCTCGGGCATCGAGAACAGTAACTTCTTCCTGACCATGGAGCAGGACGGCGTCACACGCGAGTACGTGCTGACCATCTTCGAACGCCTGACGTTCGAGCAGCTGCCGTATTACCTGCACCTGATGGCCCACCTGGCCGCGCACGACATCCGCGTACCGGCGCCCATCCCGGGCCGCGACGGCGAGATCCTGCGCGCCCTCAAGGGCAAGCCGGCGACCATTGTCACGCGGCTGCCGGGCGGCTCGCAGCTGGCGCCCGGCGCCGGGCATTGCGCGCAAGTGGGCGACATGCTCGCCCGCATGCACCTTGCCGGGCAGAGCTATCCGCGCCAGCAGCCCAACCTGCGCAGCCTGCCTTGGTGGCAGCAGACGGAAGGCGAGATCCTGCCCTTCCTGGATGCCGGCCAGCAAGCGTTGCTGCGCGAGGAACTGGCCCACCAGAGCGCTTTCTTCGGCAGCGCGGATTACGCGGCGCTGCCCGGCGGCCCTTGCCATTGCGACCTGTTCCGCGACAATGCGTTGTTCGAGCAGGATCCTGCCGGCCAGGAGAAACTGGGGGGCTTCTTCGACTTCTACTTCGCCGGCAACGACAAGTGGCTGTTCGACCTGGCCGTCACCGTCAACGACTGGTGCATCGACCTGGCCAGCGGCACGCTCGACGCCGCCCGCGCCCAGGCACTGCTGCGGGCTTATCATGCCGTGAGGCCGCTGGGCCCCATCGAGGCGCAGCACTGGCGCGACATGCTGCGCGCCGGCGCACTGCGCTTCTGGATTTCCCGCCTGTGGGACTTCTACCTGCCACGCGAGGCCGACATGCTGCAACCGCACGACCCCACGCATTTTGAACGCATCCTGCGCCGGCGCATCGAAGCCGCCGCGCTGCCCTGGACCTGACCGTCATGCAATTACTGGAAGTCTCCGCCAAGGAAGGTTACGTCTGGTTCCGCCAGGGTGTCTGGCTGTTCCGCAAGAACCCGCTCGCTTTCCTGATGTTGTTGTTTGTCTACCTGATCGCCGCGCAGCTGGCCGTGTTCGTGCCGTTGATCGGCATCATCGCGCTGCTGGTGGTCACCCCGGGGCTGTCGGTCGGCATCATGACCGCCTGCCGCGAGGTGATCCTGAACAAGCGTGTGCTGCCTACCGTGTTACTGGCGGGATTTCGCGGCAATGGCAAGCAAGCCAGCCGCAACCTGCTGGTGCTGGGCGGCATCTATGCCGGCCTGGTGTTCGTGCTGAGCCTGATCGCGGGCAGCCTGGTGGACATCAGCACGCTGGTGCCGATCCTGCTCAAGGAAGAAGCGCCGTCGGCGGAATCCGTGCGGCAGCTCTACTTCGCGCTGATGATCGGGGCCGCGCTGTACACGCCCATCGCCATGCTGTTCTGGTTTGCGCCGCTGCTCACCGCGTGGCACAACGTGCCGCCGGTCAAGGCGCTGTTCTTCAGCTGGACCGCGTGCTGGCGCAACCGTGGCGCGTTCCTGGCCTATGGCGTGGTGTTCGCGGTCTTGCTGGTGGCGGTGCCTTTCTTTCTCGAGGCGTTGTTCGGCGCCTTGGGGGCCGAGGCGGTGCTGTCCTTCCTGGTCACGCCGTATTCGCTGCTGATGCTGGCGATCATGTACTGCTCGTTCTACGCCACCTACCGCGGCTGCTTCAATGTCGTGCCGGAAGAAGCCGCCGGCAGGCCGGACCTGGCCGCCTGAAGGCCGGTCACGCGGCTTGCAGGCCGAACAGCCGGGCCGCGTTTCGGTCCGGCGCCTCGGCCAGCGGCCCCAGCCACTCCCACACCTTGCGCTGCAGGCCGGCATAGTCGGCCTCGGCCTCGTGATTGGTCCACGGCCAGTCCGATCCCCATAGCAAGCCTTGCTCGCCCAGGCAGTGGTGCCAGCCGGCCACCACGCCCGCCAAGTCTGCCGCCACGCGATACGGCGCGCTCAGCTTGACGTAGACCGCCCGCTGCCCGCGCCAGTGCGCGGCGCAAGCCAGCGTCGGCGCGTCTGCCTGCGCGCCGAGCGCGGGCTTGCCGAAATGATCCAGCACCAGCGCAATGGGCACCGCCGGCAGCCATGCCTGCACCGCAGGCAGGCGGCCCGGATCGGTGTGCAGCTCCAGGTGCCAGCCCAGCGCGTGGGCCGCCTCCAGCAGCGCGGGCCAGCGCGCATCGCGCCATGACGCGTCGTTGTGCCGCCCGACCATATTCCAGCGCAGGCCGCGCACGCCCAGGCCATGCAGCCGTGCCAGTTCCCCGGCGGACGCCTCCGGACCCACAACGCAAACACCACGCAGCGCGGACGAAGCCGCCAGCGCCGTTTCCAGCTCGCTGTTGTCGCTGCCGAAAAAGCTCGGCTGCACCACCACACCCGCGCGCACGCCATGCGCCCCGGAGATAGCTTGCCACTGCGCCAGGCTGGCGCCGTAGGCAGGCCGGTAGCGCGCGCCGCCCACGGCGGGGGCACCTGCGGAAAACACGTGGAAGTGGGTATCGATCTGGAACATGTTCTGGCCCAAGGAACGGCGCATGCCGCCATGAATGGTAGCGCCTGGCCGTCTCGTGGCGGCCAGGCGTCCGGTGGTTGACACCAGTGCCCCTCCATTCTATGCTCTAGTCCTATAGATGACTAGAGTCCTCGACAGCGCGCAGCCGCCGGGGCACTCACCACCGAAGACAAGCATGCCCGACCGTTCCGCTCTGCCGGCCCTCATGGGAGCCGCCCTCGACGCCTCGCCAGCCAGCCAGGCGGCGCCACGCTGGGCCCGCATCGCCACGGCGCTCAAAGGCCGCATCCTGGCCGGCGAATGGGCTTCCGGCACCGCCATTGCGGCCGAGAGCGCGCTGGCGGAACACTACGGCGTGGCGCTTGGCACCATGCGCGCCGGCATTCAGGCGTTGGTGGACGAAGGCTTGCTGGAACGCGTGCATGGCCGCGGCACCTTCGTGCGCGGCGCGCTGACCGGCGCCACCATGGCGCGGTTCTTCCGCTTTGGCGATGCTGGCTCGGAGATCCCCGAGTCGCGCATCGTGTCGCTGCGCACGCTGGCGGCCCCGGCGGATGTCGCCGTGCAGCTTGGGCTGGCCGCGGGCACGCCGGTGCTGCGCGTGCTGCGCCAGCGCGGCTGGGAAGGACAGGTCCGGCTGCTCGAGACCATCTGGCTGCCGACGGCGCTGTTCGGCGCGCTGGCCACGCTCAAGCCAGCCGAGTTCGCGCCCCTGCTCTATCCGATGTATGCCGAGCGTTGCGGCGTCACGGTCGGCCGCGCCGTCGACGACTTGCGCTTCACCCGGCTGGGCGCGCGCGAGGCGGCCCAGTTGAACTTGCCAGAGGGCCATCCCGCCCTGGCGGTCAGCCGCGTGGCGTTCGACCTCGCAGGCAGGCGCGTGGAGTTCCGTCAGACACTCGGCAATGCCGACGATTTCCACTATCGCGCCGAAGTGCGCTGAACCCGCGCGCGCTGGCGCCGCCGCAGGCGCGGTCCGGCGCGGCACCCATACCTACATATCCCGAGGAGACCCATGCAATTCCCGATCCGTCTTTGCGCCGCCGCCCTGTGCTGGCTCGCCGCCGGCACCAGCGGCTTTGCGCACGCACAGGCCTGGCCTGCGGCCAAGCCCATTAGGCTGGTGGTCACCTACGCGCCCGGCGGCGGCGCCGACACCATGGCCCGCATGATCTCGCCGCGCCTGGGCCAGGAGCTGGGCCAGACCATCGTGGTGGACAACCGGCCCGGCGCGGGTGGCCAGATCGGTACGGACCTGGTCGCGAAGTCGGCGCCGGATGGCTATACGGTGCTGCTCGATGCCGCCTCGTTTGCCGCCAACCCCTCGCTCTACAAGCGGCTGCCCTACGACCCGGTCAAGTCCTTCATCCCGGTCTCGGTGCTAGCGCTGTATCCCAACATGCTGGTCGTGAACCCGCAGTTCCCGGCCAAGACCACGCAGGAGCTGATCGCGATGGCACGCGCCAAGCCGGGCACCATTGCCTATGCGTCCTCGGGCAACGGCTCGGCCCAGCACCTGGCGGGCGCCCTGTTCGCGCAGCGCATGAAGCTGGATCTGCTGCACGTGCCGTACAAGGGCGGCGGCCCGGCCATGGCCGATGTGATTGCCGGGCAGGTGCCGGTGTTCTTCGCCAACACGGCGTCGGGCCTGCAGCATGTGCGCGCGGGCAAGCTGCGCGTGCTGGGCGTGACCGGCGCCAAGCGCACGGCCATCCTGCCGGACACGCCGACGCTGGCCGAGGCAGGCGTGCCGCGCTATGAAGTCTACGAGTGGAATGGCGTGTTCTTGCCGGCGGGTACGCCGCCGGAGATCGTCAAGCGCCTGTCGGACGCGATCCGCAAGGTCATCAACCTGCCGGAGAATCGCGAGCGCGTGACCAGCCTGGGCGGGGAGATCGTGGCCGGTACGCCGGCCGAGGCGGCGAAGTTCATCCAGGCCCAGACAATCGAATGGGCCAAGGTGATCAAGGAAGGCAACATCCAGCTGGACTGATGCCCTGCCTGGCCACCCGTGCACTCAGTCGATCGGGTCCAGCTTGGCGACCGACAGCATCAGCCATTTGGCGCCGTGGCGCTTGAACTTGATGTTCGCGCGGGCGGCTTCGCCCTCGCCTTCCAGCCCGGCGATCACGCCCTCGCCGAACTTGTTGTGGAACACGCTCTGGCCAATGCGCAAGCCGGAGCCGGCCTGGCGCTTGGCGTCGGCGTAGCCGTTGCCGGTGTCCATGCCGCCGGTAGGCTGGGTGCCCGAGTAGGGAACGTCCTCCGCCTTCTTGAACCAGTCGCGGCCCCAGCCGCCCTCGTTCTGCTGGCGGCGCTGGGAACCACCGCCACCGCCATAGGCCTGCGCGGGCGGCATCAGCCACTTGAGCGATTCCTCGGGCAACTCCTCGAAGAAGCGCGAGCGCACGTGGTAGCGCATCTGCCCGTGCAGCACGCGGCTTTGCGCGAACGAGAGATAGAGCCGCGCGCGCGCGCGCGTGATCGCCACGTACATCTCAGCGAGGCATGGGTAAGGAAGGCCACCAGCGGGGTCATCACCACCGGCAGCGCCTCGGGATCCAGCACCTGCTGGGCCTGGTCGCCCTCGGCCAGCGCGGGCAGCGGCTGCGCGCCATCGCGCCCAACGGGAATCGCGCTCGCCAGTGCATCCAGGCCAAATCCTTCTTCCATCACGAACGCCTGTGCGGCCGTCACCAGTTCCTGCAAGTTCTCGATGCGGTCCTGGCCTTCTTTTTCGGCGCGATAGTGCGTGATCAGGCCGCTGGTGTTGGTCACGTACTCGACCGTTTCCGGCAGCGTCATGCGGCGTGTCTCGGCGCGCATCTGCTCGATCAGGCGGACGAAGGCGCCAAGCGTGCTGCCAGCCTTGCCGGGCACGAAGGCCACGGCCTCGGCCAGCGAGCAGTCGTACTGGCGCGCCGCATCCTGCAGGGCTTCCAGCGAGCGCGCGCCGATGCCGCGCGTGGGGAAATTCACCACGCGGCCGAAGGCGGCGTCGTTGCGCGGGTTTTCCAGCAACTGCAGGTAGGCGAGCGCATGCTTGACTTCGGCACGCTCGAAGAAGCGCAGGCCGCCGTACACGCGGTAGGAAATGCTGGCCGAGAAGAGCGCGTGTTCGATCACCCGCGACTGCGCATTGCTGCGGTAGAGGATGGCGATTTCCGAGCGGCTCATGCCCTGCGCGATCAGGTCACGGATTTCCTCCACGATCCAGCCGGCTTCCTGGCCGTCGGTGCCGGCCTGGTACACCCGTACCGGCTCGCCGTGGCCCGCATCGGTGCGCAGGTTCTTGCCCAGGCGGCGCGAATTGTGGGCAATCAGGTGGTTGGCCGAATCCAGGATGTGGCCATGGGAGCGGTAGTTCTGCTCCAGCTTGATCATGTGGCGCACGCGGAACTCGTGCTCGAAGTCGCGCATATTGCCGACATTGGCGCCGCGGAATGCGTAGATGCTCTGGTCGTCGTCGCCCACCGCGAATACGGCGGCGGGATTTTGCGTGCCAAAGCCAGCCAGCATCTTGAGCCACTGATACTGCAGCACGTTGGTGTCCTGGAACTCGTCCACCAGCACATGGCGGAAACGGTGCTGGTAGTGCTGGCGGATCGCATCGTTGTAGCGCAGCAACTCGTAGCAGCGCAGCAGCAGCTCCGCGAAGTCGACCACGCCTTCACGCTGGCACTGCACATCGTAGGCGGCGTAGAGATCGACAAAGCGGCGGTTGAAGTCGTCGTTGGCCTCCACGTCGGCCGGGCGCAGGCCTTGCTCCTTGGCGTTGTTGATGAAGTACTGCAGGTTCTTGGCCGGGTACTTCTCATCATCCACGTTCAGCGACTTGAGCAGGCGCTTGAGCGCGGAGAGCTGGTCCTGGCTATCGAGGATGGCGAAGGTCTGCGGCAGGCCGGCGTCGCGGTAATGCGCGCGCAGCATGCGGTTGCACAGCCCGTGGAAGGTGCCGATCCACATGCCGCGCGTGTTGATCGGCAGCATCGACGTCAGCCGTGTCATCATCTCCTTGGCGGCCTTGTTGGTAAAGGTCACCGCCAGCAGGCCGGCGGGCGACACCCGGCCGTTCTGGATCAGCCAAGCGATGCGGGTGGTCAGCACGCGCGTCTTGCCGCTGCCCGCGCCAGCCAGGATCAGCGCCGGCTCGTCGGGCAAAGTGACGGCGGCTAGTTGTTCAGCATTGAGATTGGCAAGCAGGTCGGACATCGGGGAGGCCTTGTGGAGTGCCCCGAATTATACCGGGGCGCCTCTCGTGGCCGTGGGGCCCCCGCTACCGGATGGGGGAATCGTCCGGGGACGGGCCGGGAACCACACAAAGCGGCACGAAAAATGGCTTGCGATCCCCTCGCGAGAGGGAAGCCGGAGACTTTCAGGCAGGGCAAAGCACCGGCAAAATGACGCCGCGATGCCGAGCTCGGGCCGAAATCGCGCGCCCTCCACCCGCCTCCCCTATAATTTGACGTTTTCCCGGCGCGTTGCCCCTCTCCGCCTGGCCCGCAGAATCCGACGTAATCATCGACATCCGAGCATGACCGCCCAAGACCAGTCCCTTGCCAAGAGCTTCGAACCCGCCGCCATTGAGGCCAAGTGGGGCCCAGAGTGGGAGAAGCGCGGCATCGCGAAGCCGACCCTCGATCCGGATCGTCCGGACTTCTGCATCCAGCTGCCCCCGCCCAATGTGACCGGCACGCTGCACATGGGCCATGCCTTCAACCAGACCATCATGGATGGCCTGGCCCGCCACGCCCGCATGACCGGCGCCAACACCCTGTGGGTGCCGGGCACCGACCACGCCGGCATCGCGACCCAGATCGTGGTGGAGCGCCAGCTGGAAGCACAGGGCGTGTCGCGCCATGAACTCGGCCGCGAGAAGTTCACCGAGAAGGTGTGGGCCTGGAAGGAAGAGTCCGGCTCGACCATCACGCGCCAGATCCGCCGCATGGGCGCCTCGATCGACTGGAGCCATGAGTACTTCACGATGTCGCCGGAGATGTCCCAGGCGGTCACCGAAGTGTTCGTGCGCCTGTACGAGCAGGGCCTGATCTACCGTGGCAAGCGCCTGGTGAACTGGGATCCGGTGCTCGGCACCGCGGTGTCCGACCTGGAAGTGGACAGCGTCGAGGAAGAAGGCTCGATGTGGCATATCCGCTATCCGCTGGCCGAGGCAGATACCGTGCACGGCCTGACCCACCTGACGGTTGCCACCACCCGCCCCGAGACCATGCTGGGCGACGTGGCCGTGATGGTGCACCCGGAAGACGAGCGTTATGCGCACCTGATCGGCAAGTTTGTGCGCCTGCCGCTCGCCGGCCGCGATATCCCGGTGATCGCCGACGACTACGTCGATCGCGCATTCGGCACGGGCGTGGTCAAGGTGACTCCCGCCCACGATTTCAACGACTATGCGGTTGGCCAGCGCCACAAGCTGCCGCAGCTGTCCATCCTGACGCTAGACGCCAGGATTGTCGCCGACGCGCCTGCCGCCTACGCCGGGCTGGACCGCTTCGAAGCGCGCACACGCATCGTGGCGGATCTGGACGCCCAAGGCCTCCTGGCCGAGGTCAAGAAGCACAAGCTGATGACGCCGCGCAGCGAGCGCACCGGCAGCGCGATCGAGCCGATGCTGACCGACCAGTGGTTCGTCGCCATGAGCAAGCCGGCGCCGGACGGCACGTTCCACCCGGGCCGCTCGATTGCCGAAGTGGCGCTGGACGCCGTGCAGAGCGGCGAGATCAAGCTGATCCCCGACAACTGGAACAGCACCTACAACCAATGGCTGGAGAACATCCAGGACTGGTGCATCTCGCGCCAGCTGTGGTGGGGCCACCAGATTCCGGCCTGGTACGACGAGGCCGGCAAGTGCTTCGTCGCCCGTACCGAGCAAGAGGCGGTGGCCAAGGCGAGCGCGGCCGGCAGCACCGGCCCGCTGCGCCGCGAAGACGACGTACTCGACACCTGGTTCTCGTCGGCACTGGTGCCCTTCTCGTCGCTGGGCTGGCCCGCCGAGACGCCCGAGTTGCAACATTTCCTGCCGTCGTCGGCACTGGTTACCGGTTACGACATCATCTTCTTCTGGGTGGCGCGCATGGTCATGATGACCAAGCACTTCACCGGCAAGGTGCCGTTCCATACCGTCTATGTGCACGGTCTGGTGCGGGATTCGGAAGGCAAGAAGATGAGCAAGTCCGAGGGCAACACCCTGGACCCGGTCGACCTGATCGATGGCATCGAGCTCGAGCCGCTGCTCAAGAAGCGCACCACCGGCCTGCGCCGTCCCAAGGACGCGCCCAAGATCGAGAAAAAGACCAAGAAGGAATTCCCCGAAGGCATTCCGGCGTTTGGTGCCGATGCGCTGCGTTTCACCTTCGCCTCGCTGGCCACGCTGGGCCGTAACATCAACTTCGACACCGGCCGCTGCGAAGGCTATCGCAACTTCTGCAACAAGCTGTGGAACGCCACGCGCTTCGTGCTGATGAACACCGAAGGGCACGACTGCGGCATGGGCCCGTGCAGCAACGACTGCGGACCCGACGGCTACCTGCACTTCTCGCAGCCGGACCGCTGGATCGTATCGCTGCTGCAGCGCGTCGAGGCCGAGGTGGAGAAAGGCTTTGCCGAGTACCGCTTCGACAATATCGCCAGCGCCATCTACAAGTTCGTCTGGGACGAGTACTGCGACTGGTACCTGGAACTGGCCAAGGTCCAGATCCAGAACGGCACCCCCGCGCAGCAGCGCGCCACCCGCCGCACGCTATTGCGCGTGCTCGAAACCGTGCTGCGCCTGGCCCACCCGATCATCCCCTTCATCACCGAAGAACTGTGGCAGAAGGTAGCGCCGCTGGCCGGCCGCGCCAAGGGCGACGGCAGCGAGACACTGGCGCTGCAGGCCTACCCGCTGCCGGCCATCGCCAAGATCGACGAGGCCGCCGAACAATGGACCGCGCAGCTCAAGGCCGTGGTCGACGCCTGCCGCAACCTGCGCGGGGAGATGAACATCTCGCCGGCCCAGCGCATCCCGCTGTATGCCGAAGGCGACAGCGCGTTCCTGACGTCGGCCCAGGCCTATGTGCAGGCGCTGGCGAAACTTTCCGAGGTCAAGGTGTTCGAAGATCAGAATGCCCTGATGGCAGAAGGTGCCGGTGCGCCGGTGGCCATCGTTGGCGGCAACCATCTGTTGCTCAAGATCGAAATCGACGTCGCCGCGGAACGCGTGCGCCTGTCCAAGGAAATAGAGCGCATCAGCGCCGAACTCGGCAAATGCCGTGGCAAGCTGTCCAACGAGAGCTTCGTCGCCAAGGCACCGCCCGCCGTAGTCGCGCAAGAAACCCAGCGTCTGTCGGATTTCGAACAGACGCTGGTCAAGCTGCAGGATCAACTTCAGCGTTTGCCGGCATGAGCTTTGCATCACCAGCAGGGTTGTCTACACCGAATTGATAAGGAAACCTGATATGGAAACCCGCGTCACCAAGGCTGTCTTCCCGGTAGCCGGTCTCGGCACTCGTTTTTTGCCGGCTACCAAGGCAAGCCCGAAGGAAATGC
This sequence comes from Cupriavidus basilensis OR16, assembly GCF_000243095.1. Taxonomy (GTDB): domain Bacteria; phylum Pseudomonadota; class Gammaproteobacteria; order Burkholderiales; family Burkholderiaceae; genus Cupriavidus; species Cupriavidus basilensis_D. The sequence continues at coordinate 151,201 of NZ_AHJE01000042.1, forward strand.
TGCCGGTGGTCGACAAACCCCTGATCCAGTACGCCGTGGAAGAAGCCATGGCTGCTGGCATCACCGAGATGATCTTCGTCACCGGCCGCTCCAAGCGCGCCATCGAGGATCACTTCGACAAGGCCTACGAGCTCGAGGCGGAGCTCGAGGCAAAGAACAAGCAAGCCCTGCTCACCCTGGTGCGCTCGATCAAGCCGTCGCACGTGGAGTGTTTCTACGTGCGCCAGCCCGAGGCCCTTGGCCTTGGCCACGCCGTGCTGTGCGCGGAAAAGCTGGTGGGCGACGCGCCGTTCGCCGTGATGCTGGCCGATGACTTGCTGGATGGCGAGCCGCCGGTCATGAAGCAGATGGTGGACTTGTACGGCCACTACAACTGCTCGGTGCTGGGCGTGGAAGAGATCGCGCCGGAGCAGAGCCGCTCCTACGGCGTGGTGGATGGCCGCGAATGGGACGAAGGCGTGATCAAGGTGTCGGACATCGTCGAGAAGCCCGCGCCCGAGAACGCACCGTCCAACCTGGGCGTGGTTGGCCGCTACATCCTGACCCCGCGCATTTTCGACCATATCCGCAACCTCAAGCCGGGCGCGGGCGGCGAGTTCCAGCTCACCGATGCCATCCAGTCCCTGCTCAGCCAGGAACAGGTGCTGGCCTACCGCTACAAGGGCACGCGCTACGACTGCGGCAGCAAGCTGGGCTACCTGAAGGCCACCGTGGAATTTGCGCTCAAGCACCCGGAGGTGATGGACGAATTCGGCACCTACCTGCGCGCGCGCATCAATAACATCTGAACATCCGGAACCATGAAAAAAGCCGCGGAAACGCGGCTTTTTTCATGGTCGCGGGCGACCCGCGCCGCCCTGGCTTCAACGCCGGCGCATGTAGAACACGAACACCTTGTCCACTTCCTGGTGCGACAGCAGCTCGTTGCCGGTCTGCTTCGCAAACGCCTGGAAGTCACGCGTGGCGCCGGGATCGGTGGCGAGAATCTTGAGAACGTCGCCGCTGGGCATGTCGGCCAGCGCCTTCTTGGTACGCAGGATCGGCAGCGGGCAGTTCAGGCCCCCTCTGGAACTCCATTCCTCTCTTCCTTGGTTCTGGGCGCTCAGGGCCGTCATGGTCATGGGAACCGTGCCTGCCGCTGCCGCATCTGTGGCTATGGCCGGTATTGTAGCGAAATGCCCGGCTGCCCCAGGCCATCGCGCCGGCGCGGGTCGGCAATGTCCTCGCCGGTCTGGCGATCGAAGAAGCGCACCGGATGGCCGCGCGAGGCCAGCCAGTCCGCTACCGCGAAGCCGGTGCCCGCCGACCAGATCCGCATGTCCTCCGGTGCCACCAGCTTGTAGTCGACCAGTTCCTCGGACAACACGATCGTGCCGCTCGCCTGCACGTGGTAGGCGATGATCAGCTCGTTCTTGCGCATGAACTCGTACACGCCGATCAGGGATACCGAATGCGCGTCCAGGTTGGTTTCTTCCTTGAGCTCCCGCGCCACGCCCTGCTCCGGCGTCTCGTCGCGCTCCATGAAGCCGGTTACCAGCGCGAACATCTTTTCCGGCCACGCGGCGTTGCGCGCCAGCAGCAGCTTGCCTTCATATTCCACCACCGCGGCCAGCACGGGCAGCGGGTTATTCCAGTGGACAAAGCCGCACTCTGGCTGGATGCAGGCGTCGCGTTCGCGGCCGGAATGCGGCAGCACCTCCAGCGGCGAGCCACATTGCGGACAATATCGGTAGACGGGCATGCGGGGCTCCTGTTTTTGTGATCTTGTTATGTTGTCATTTTATAAGGACGGCGGCGTTCACGCGCCGCAGGCCACGCGCATATCCGCGGCCAGCGCCTCGACCGTTTCCGGCTGCAGGTCCCACGAGCACATGAAGCGGCAGCCGCCGGCACCGATAAAGGTGTAAAAGCGCCAGCCCTTGGCATGCAGGGCCTCGATGGCCGCGAGCGGCAGCTCGGCAAAGACGGCGTTGGACTCGGTCGGGAACATGATGCGCACGCCGGGGATGCTGGCGATGCGCGCATGCAGCAACTGCGCCATGGCGTTGGCATGGCGGGCGTTGCCAAGCCACACATCGTTCTCGAGCAGGCCCAGCCACGGGGCCGAGATAAAGCGCATCTTGGAAGCCAGTTGCCCGGCCTGCTTGACGCGGTATGCAAAGTCCTCGGCCAGCTTACGGTCGAAGAACACCACCGCCTCGCCTACCGGCAGGCCGTTCTTGGTGCCGCCGAAACACAGCACGTCCACCCCCGCGCGCCAGGTGATCTCCGACGGATGCACGCCGAGCGACGCCACCGCATTGGCAAAGCGCGCGCCGTCCATGTGCACGCGCAACTGGCGGCGCTTGGCGATGGCGGCAATGGCACGCACTTCTTCCACCGTGTACACCGTGCCGACCTCCGTCGACTGCGTCAGCGACACCACCTTGGGCTTGGGATAGTGGATGTCCGAGCGGCGTGTCACCAGCGCTTCCACTGCATCGGGCGTGAGCTTGCCGTTGGCGCCTGGCGCGGTCAGCAGCTTGGAGCCGTTGGAGAAAAACTCCGGGCCACCGCACTCGTCGGTCTCGATGTGCGCCAGTTCATGGCAGATCACCGAGTGGTAGGACTGGCACAGCGCGGACAGCGCCAGCGAGTTCGCCGCGGTACCGTTGAAGACGAAGAACACCTCGCAATCGGTCTGGAACAGGTCGCGGATCCGGTCGCAGACTTTTTGCGTCCACGAATCGTCGCCGTAGGCCTGCTCGTGGCCGCTGCCGTTGGCTTCGAGGAAATACTTGAGCGATTCCGGACAGAAGCCGGCGTAGTTGTCGGAGGCGAAATGCTGCATGGGGAGATCCGTGGCGGGTGGCGAGGCGCGTGCCGTGGGCGTCGGGGCTTGTGGCCCTTGGCCCGGGGCGGTTTTTTTGTCTGCGGCGTAGCTGCGCGTGGCTTACTTCTTGTCAGCCCACAGCTGGCCGCCGGTGGCCCAGTTCTCGCGCTTGATGTCGGTGATGATGATATCCACGGCCGAGGCCGAGCAGCCGAGGGTTTCGCAGGTAACGCGGGTGACTTCCTCGACCAGCTTGCGCTTTTGCTCAATGGTGCGGCCTTCGAAGAGTTCTACGTGGTAAGTCGGCATGGCTTTGTTTCCTGTTTCCTGTTGTCGTTTTGTTTCTCGTTGTCCCTTGCTGCCTGCCCTGGCGATGCGCGCAGGGAGCTACCAGCATCCGCAAGGTCAATCGCGGTACGAAGCATCGATTCTATCGAGTTTGCGCAACAGCGATGGCCATTCCAGTTCGCCCTCGACCGCGCCGCCGTCGTACAGCTGCTCGGAAGCGCGTTGCGCCAGCGCGTGCGGCGGCTGCACGACCTGTCCGCCAGCCTGCGCGCCGATCTGGATCTCGCAGGCCTTGATGAGCGTCGCCATCAGCACGTAGGCCTCGCCCACCGTGCGGCCCGCCGTCAGCGTGCCGTGGTTGCGCAGCAGCATGGCGGGATGCTGGCCGAGCGAGGCCGTCAGCCGCGCGCCCTCGGCGGGCGTGAAAGCCAGGCCTTCGTAGTCGTGATAGGCCAGCCGGCCGTAGAAGCGCAAGGCGTGCTGCGAGAGCGCCAGCAGGCCGCAGGCCTGGGCCGAGACCGACACGCCGGCGCTGTTGTGCAGATGCATCACGCACACGGCATCGGGGCGTGCCGCATGCACCGCGCCATGCAGCGCGAAGCCGGTGACGTTGACCGCATGCGTGCTGTCGCCCACCACCTCGCCGCGGCCATTGATCTTGACCAGGTCGCTGGCGCGGATCTCGTCGAAGGCAAAGCCGAAGGGGTTGATCAGGAAGTGATCGGGCTCGCCGGGAACGGTCGCCGAGATATGCGTGTAGATCAGGTCGTCCCAACCCTGCAGGGCGCAGAGACGATAGGCCGCTGCCAGGTCGACCCGCATGCGCGACTCGGCTTGCGCGACTGGCTGAGAAGCGGACGGAGAAGCGGACGGAGAAGCGCCCGCAGCACGGGCGGGTTGCAAGGCAAAGGACATGTTCGGCTCCTGCGCCGCGCGTGTCGCGCGCCGGTTCTGCCAACCGGCGCCGGGGGCGGCAAAGGCGATACTGTAGCGCAAGCCGGGAGTGGCGTCAGGGTGCGCGCCGGCGCCTTGGCGGGGCCTCGTTACCCGCGTGATGGCCGGCATTGTTGCCGGCTCATCCATGCGAAGATCGCGCCACCCAGCAGCAGGGCCGCCACCGCGCAGCCGAGCGAGGCCGCGAAGCCGCCGGTGCGCGCCACCAGCGCCGTGGCGAGCGGCGGCCCGACGATCTGGCCGAGGCCGTAGCTGGCGGTCATCAGGCCCATCAGGCGCTGCGCCTGCGCGCCCCACAGCCGCCGCGCCTCGCGCATGGCAAACGACACCAGCGCATTGAACGGCAATCCGGCCAGCACGCTGCTGAGCGCGAAACCCGCCACCGTTGGCCAGACCACCGCAATGGCCACGCCGATCGCCTGCACCACATAGGTAAAGGCCAGCAGGCGGCGATTGTCGTGCTCCGTGCTGACGCGCGAGGCCGCGAAGGCCCCGATGGTCACCCCCACGCCGAAGATGGGCCAGAACAGGTCGGCCCACAGCGAGCCCGGCATGGCTTGGCGCGCAATCACCGGCAAGAAGGTGGCGGTGATGATATAGCCAAAGCCCGCTAGGCCGTAAGCGCAGGTCAGCAGCCAGGTCTCGCGGCCCAGCCGCGGCGCCGCTTGCGCCGGCGCCGCCAGGCCGGCAGCGCGCGCGCCGCGCGGCGCGGGCGTGAAGACATGCCAGACCGCGCCGACCAGCAGCACCGCCAGCGCGCTAAAGGCCAGCCAGCCCCAACTGGCCGGCCAGCCGGCACTCACCATGGCAAAGACGGAAACGCCCGTGATGACGATGCCGATGCCCGGCCCGCAGAAGATCACGCCGCCCAGCGGTGCCCGGCCCAGTTCGGCCAACCGGTGCATGCACCAGGCCGAGCCGTAGACCATGACCATCGCGCTGGCCACGCCGGCCGCCGCGCGCCACACGCCCCAGGCCGCCATGCCGCCGGGAGCGGCCATGCCAAGCGTTAGCAGGACAGTGACCACCATGCCAATCCGGACCATGCGCGCCGGGTCGGGCCGGATGAACAAGCAGGCCGCGGCGCCGGCGAAGTAGCCCAGGTAATTCAGCGTGGCCAGCCAGCCGCCCTCGCCCAGCGTGACGCTGCCGTCGTGCAGCATCATGGGCAGCAGCGGCGTAAAGGCGAAGCGGCCAACGCCCATCGCCACGCCCAGCGCCACCAGCCCCGCCAGGGCCACGGCCCAGACGCCGGGCTGCGCCTGCGCGGCAGCGTCGCGGGACGCGAGTGTGGATGTGGATTTCATAGGCGCATGCTACGCTCGGATCCGAGAGCCTAAAAATGAATAATTGAGAACACAATCATCTTTATCTGAGATGATCATTTGTTCGTCGCCGCTTCGCCACCTCGTCGCCGTCACGTCATCAACACACCTTGCAAGGGGATCGCAATGGACCTGGCTTCCCTGGAAATCTTCCGCGCCGTGGTGGAGCAAGGCGGCGTCACCCGCGCCGCCACCCGCCTGCACCGCGTGCAATCCAACGTCACCACCCGCATCCGCCAGCTGGAGGCGTCGCTCGGCGTCGAGCTGTTCCTGCGCGATGGCAAGCGCATGGTGCTGACCCCGGCCGGACAGACCTTGTTCGACTACGCCCGGCGCGTGCTGGACCTGGCGGAAGAAGCGCGCCAGGCCGTGCTGCCGGCCAAGCCGCAAGGCCGCCTGCGCATCGCCTCGATGGAAAGCACGGCGGCCAGCCGCCTGCCCGCCGTGCTGGCCGCCTATCACCAGGCGTGGCCGGACGTGGAACTTGAGCTGGTGACCTGCCCCACGCGCCAAGCCTTGCAGGCGCTAGCGCGCTTCGAGGTGGACTGCGCCTTCGTGGCCCAACCGCTGGACGACCCGGCGCTGGCGTCGCTGCCGGCGTTCGAGGAAGAGCTGGTGCTGATCGCGCGCGAGCGCCATGCCCCCATCCACAGCGCTGCCGACCTGGAAACGCGCACCATGCTGTCCTTCGAGTCTGGCTGCAATTACCGTGGCCGGCTCGAAGCCTGGTTCGGCGCCAGCGGCAGCCCGCCGCGCCGGGTGCTGGAACTCGGCTCGTATCACGCCATCATTGCGTGCGCCGCAGCCGGCATCGGCGTAGCGATTGTGCCGCGCTCGGTACTTGGCCTGTACCGCGACCTGCCCAGGATCAGCCTCCACGACCTCGGCCCGGCGGGCCGGGTCACCACGTTGCTGGCCTGGCATCCGGCCATGGTCAACACCGCGCTGGGCGCCTTGGCCGACACATTCAGGGCGGCCGCGCCCGGGATGGCAGCGGCGGCCTGAGACTGCCGGCCACGGTGTTGCACCGGCAAGATGTGCCCGGTCGCCTACACTGGAAGTGGCGCCGCGTTTGCACTTCTCGTGCCGGCGTCACTGCCATGAAGCCTGTCCCGATGCGCCTGCGATGGCTTTTCGCGACCGCCTGGCTAGCCCTCGCTGCCTTGGTGGCGACGCCGCTGGTCTCCGTCACGCCGGCCAATGCGCAGGCGAGCCCGCCCGCGCGGCCAGCGCCGGTACCTACATCCTCTACGCCAGCCATATCGCCGCGATGGCGCCCGGCACCAACCTGGGCGCGGCCAGCCCGGTGCAGATCGGCATCGGCGGCCCGCAAAAGCCGGAGGCGACCCCGGCCTCGGCCCCCCGCTCCGGCCGGCGCGCCGCCACAGGACACCATGGAGCGCAAGCAGATGCACGATGCCTCGGCCTATATCCGTGGCCTGGCACAGTTGCGCGGGCGCAATGCCGAGTGGGGCGAGCGCGCGGTGCGCGAAGCGGTCAGCCTGTCGGCCAGCGAGGCAGTGGCGCAGAAGGTCGCCGACCTGATCGCGCCCGACCTGCCCGCGCTGCTGCGGGCGGTGGATGGCAAGCACATCCAGGCCGCCGGTGTGGACCGCGTGCTGCGCACCGCGCATGCGCCGGTGCAGGTGCTGGAGCCGGACTGGCGCGACCGCTTCCTGGCGGTCATCACCGATCCCAGCGTGGCCCTGATCCTGATGATGGCCGGCGTCTACGGCCTGATTTTCGAGTTCTCCACGCCGGGCATGGTGGTGCCCGGCATCGGCGGCGCAATCTGCCTGCTGCTGGCGCTGTTCGCGCTGCATATGCTGCCCGTCAGCTACGCAGGCCTGGGGCTGATCGCGCTGGGCATCGGCTGCATGGTGGCGGAGCTATATCTGCCCACCTTTGGCGCGCTGGGGGTGGGCGGCATCATTGCCTTCATCTTCGGGGCCGTGATGCTCATCGATACCGACGTGCCCGGCTTCGGCATTCCGCCGTGGCTGATCGGCAGCCTGGCGCTGGCCAGCGCGGTGTTCCTGTTCGCCGTCTGGACGTTGCTCTGGCGCGCGCGGCGCATGCCCGCGATCAACGGCGGTGACGCGATGATCGGCGCGCCTGGCGTGATGCTGGAGGATCTCCGGGAAGACGGCTGGGCCGAAGTGCGCGGCGAGCGCTGGCGCGTACATAGCGCGCGGCCGCTGGCGCGCGGCGAGCCGGTGCTGGTCATCGGGCGCAATGGGCTACTGCTTGAAGTGCGCGCGCTGGACGCAGCGCAATCCACAACTGGCACGATTCACCCATCCTCGCAAGGAGCATGATCATGGCATTCGGATTCAGCGCAGGCGGTCTGGTCTTCATCATTGCCCTGCTCATCGTCTCGTCCATCCGCGTGCTGCGCGAGTATGAGCGTGGCGTGGTGTTCATGCTGGGACGCTTCTGGAAGGTCAAAGGGCCGGGGCTGGTGATCCTGATCCCGGCGGTGCAGCAGATGGTGCGCGTGGACTTGCGCACGGTGGTGATGGACGTGCCGCCGCAAGATGTGATCTCGCGCGACAACGTGTCGGTGAAAGTGAACGCGGTGGTGTACTTCCGCGTGATCGACCCGGAGCGCGCCATCATCCAGGTGGCGAATTTCCTCGAGGCCACCAGCCAGCTGGCGCAGACCACACTGCGCTCGGTGCTGGGCAAGCACGAACTCGACGAAATGCTGGCCGAACGCGAGCAACTCAATATCGATATCCAGAAAGCGCTCGATGCACAAACCGATAGCTGGGGCATCAAGGTTTCCAACGTGGAGATCAAGCACGTCGACCTCAACGAAACCATGATACGGGCCATTGCACGCCAGGCCGAGGCCGAACGCGAGCGGCGCGCCAAGGTCATCCATGCCGAGGGCGAGTTGCAGGCTTCGGTGAAGCTGCTGGAAGCCGCCCAGATGCTGGCGCGGGAGCCGCAGGCGATGCAGCTGCGTTATCTGCAGACGCTCACGCAGATCGCCGGGGACAAGAGCTCGACCATCGTGTTTCCGCTGCCGATCGATATCTTGACGCTGGTGGGCAGGCTGAGCCGGCAGGAGACATGAAAAAAGGCGCCGAAGCGCCTTTCTCCACGATGCTGCAAAAGCGCATCAAGCTCCGACCTTGCCCGCGACCCACTCGCCGACACCTGCCAGCGCCTGCGGCAGGTTGGCCGGCTCGGTGCCGCCAGCTTGCGCCATGTCCGGACGGCCGCCGCCCTTGCCGCCGACCTGCTGCGCGACAAAGTTGACCAGTTCGCCGGCCTTGACCTTGGCGGTAGCATCGGCGGTCACGCCGGCGATCAGGCTGACCTTGCCGTCTGCCACCGCGCCCAGCACGATGGCCGCGGTGCCCAGCTTGTCCTTGAGCTTGTCCATGGTCTCGCGCAGCGTCTTGACGTCGGCGCCGTCGAGCTGGGCTGCCAGCACCTTGATGCCCTTGACGTCGATGGCTTGCGCGGCGAGCTCGTCGCCTTGCGAGGCGGCCAGCTTGCTCTTGAGGCGTTCCAGTTCCTTCTCCAGCGCGCGCACTTGCTCCTGCACCTGGCCGATACGCGGCACCAGTTCGGACGGCTGCGCCTTGAGCGCGGCGGCGGCTTCGTTCAGCTTGGCATCCAGCGCTTGCAGATAGTGCAGCGCGTTGTCGCCGGTGATGGCTTCGACGCGACGGATGCCCGCTGCCACGCCGCCTTCCATCACGATCTTGAACACGCCGATATCGCCGGTGCGGCTCACGTGGGTGCCGCCGCACAGTTCCTTGGAACTGCCGATCGACAGCACGCGCACGTCGTCGGCGTACTTCTCGCCGAACAGTGCCATGGCACCGCTCTTCACGGCGTCGTCGAACGGCATGACTTCAGCGCCGGTAGCTGCGTTCTGCAGGATCTCGGCATTGACGATTTCCTCGACGCGGCGAATCTGCTCGTCGGTCATGGAAGCGTTGTGCGAGAAGTCGAAGCGCGTCTTGTCGGCGTCGACCAGCGAGCCCTTTTGCTGCACGTGGCTGCCCAGCACTTCACGCAACGCCTTGTGCATCAGGTGGGTGGCCGAGTGGTTGCGCACGGTGCGCGCGCGGCGCTGTGCGTCGACCTGCGCGGTGACGCTATCGCCGACCTTGAGCGCGCCGCCCGCCAGGGTGCCCTGGTGGCCGAACACATCGGCCTGCACCTTGGTGGTATCGACCACGCTGAATACCGCGCTGGCGCTCTTCAGTTCGCCCTGGTCGCCGGCCTGGCCGCCGGACTCGGCGTAGAACGGCGTGTTGTCCAGCACGATCACGCCGGTCTGGCCGGGCTGCATCGTGTCGACGGATGCGCCGTCCACGTACAGCGCGGTGATCGTCGCGCCGTCCACACCCAGCTTTTCGTAGCCGTGGAAGGTGGTCTTGTCGCCCTTGTACTCCAGGCCGGCCGCCATCTTGAACTTGCCGGCGGCGCGGGCCTGCTCGCGCTGGCGGTTCATGGCCGCGTCGAAGGCGGCTTCGTCCACCGTCAATTCCTGCTCGCGGCACACGTCCTGCGTCAGGTCCAGCGGGAAGCCAAAGGTATCGTGCAGCTTGAAGGCGAGTTCGCCGTCGAGCACCTTGCCGCCCTTGAGCTTGATATCGGCCAGTGCGGCATCGAGGATGGACATGCCGTTCTCGATGGTCTCGAAGAAACGCTCTTCCTCGGCCTTGAGCACCTGCACCACACGCGATTCAGCCTCGGCCAGCTCCGGATAGGCTTCGCCCATCTGCGCCACCAGGTCGGCCACCAGCTTGTGGAAGAACGGCGTCTTCTGACCCAGCTTGTAGCCGTGGCGGATGGCGCGGCGGATGATTCGGCGCAGCACGTAGCCGCGGCCTTCATTGCCGGGGATCACGCCATCGACGATCAGGAAGGCGCAGGCGCGGATATGGTCGGCGATGACCTTGAGCGAGTTCTGGTTGAGGTTATCGGTATGGGTCTCGCGCGCAGCACCCTTGATCAGGGCCTGGAACAGGTCGATCTCATAGTTGCTGTGCACGTGCTGCAGCACCGCGGCAATGCGCTCCAGGCCCATGCCAGTGTCGACGCAGGGCTTGGGCAGGCGCGGCATATTGCCTTGCTCGTCCCGGTTGAACTGCATGAACACCAGGTTCCAGATCTCGATGTAGCGGTCGCCGTCTTCCTCGGGAGATCCCGGGGGGCCGCCCCACACGTCAGGGCCGTGGTCGTAGAAGATTTCCGAGCACGGGCCGCAGGGCGCAGGGGCCGGTATCGGCCATCTGCCAGAAGTTGTCGGAGGCGTAGCGCGCGCCCTTGTTGTCGCCGATGCGCACGATGCGCTCGGGCGGCACGCCGACTTCCTTGGCCCAGATGTCATAGGCTTCGTCGTCTTCCGCGTACACCGTGACCCACAGCTTCTCGCCCGGTAGCTGGTAGACCTTGGTCAGCAGCTCCCACGCGTACTGGATCGCCTCGCGCTTGAAATAGTCGCCAAACGAGAAGTTGCCGAGCATTTCAAAGAAGGTGTGGTGACGCGCGGTGTAACCCACGTTCTCCAGGTCGTTGTGCTTGCCGCCGGCGCGCACCGAGCGCTGCGACGAAGTCGCGCGGGTGTAGGGGCGCTTGTCGGTGCCCAGGAACACGTCCTTGAACTGCACCATGCCGGAATTGGTAAACAGCAACGTCGGATCGTTCCCCGGCACCAGGCTGGACGAGCGGACCACGGAATGGCCCTTCGATTCGAAGTACTGCAAGAACTTGCTGCGGATGTCGGAGACTTTCATGTTCTGGGCAGGGCGTCCCACGGCGTGGCAGGGCGCTGTCGGTCAAGATGGATTTGCAAACCATTGATTATACGGGGAAGGCTCGCCGCGCGGCAGCCCGCCGGGGAATCGCCGCGCGCAGCCCGCAACGCCCAGTCCCGGCTGGCTCCCGGCTTCCCTGCGATGTGCTCCCGGCGGCTTGCCGGTGGTAAAGTGCTGCCTGTCCCAGCCGGACGCCCCCGAGCCTGGTTTCGCGCCAGCCCCCGATTGCCCCGCAAGCCGCCACCCAGACCAGACGGCGGGGCCGCCCGGCCTTCCCTAGCCCACCTCGATCGGATCCGCAAACCACCCCATGGGAGCTTTAAGCCACCTCCGCGTCCTCGACCTGACCCGTGTTCTCGCCGGGCCATGGTGCGCCCAGAACCTTGCCGACTTCGGCGCCGACGTGATCAAGATCGAGCGCCCCGGCGCCGGCGACGACACCCGCACCTGGGGCCCGCCCTGGCTGCAGGACGACCAAGGCCGCGACACCGCGGAAGCAGCCTACTATCTGGCCGCCAACCGCAACAAGCGCTCCGTCACCTGCGATATCAGCACGGCCGAAGGCCAGGAACTGGTGCGCGCGCTGGCCGCCCAGAGCGATGTGGTGCTGGAAAACTACAAGGTCGGCCAACTGAAGAAGTACGGGCTGGACTACGACTCCCTCAAGGCGATCAAGCCGGGCCTGATCTATTGCTCGGTGACCGGCTTCGGCCAGACCGGCCCCTACGCGGCGCGTCCGGGCTACGACTTCATCATCCAGGGCATGGGCGGCTTCATGAGCCTGACCGGGGAGCGCGACGACCTGCCCGGCGGCGGCCCGCAAAAGGCCGGCGTGGCCATCTCCGACCTGATGACCGGCCAGTACGCCACCATTGCCGTGCTGGCCGCGCTGGCCCACCGCGAGCGCACCGGCGAAGGCCAGTACATCGACATGGCCCTGCTCGACGTGCAGGTGGCCATGCTGGCCAATATGAACACCAACTACCTGGCCAGCGGCGAAGCGCCCAGGCGCTGGGGCAACGCGCACCCCAATATCGTCCCCTACCAGACCTTCCAGGCCGCCGACGGCTGGATCATCGTGGCGGTCGGCAACGACGGCCAGTTCCGCAAGTTCGTCGCCGCCGGCGGGCGCCCCGAACTGGCCGACGACCCGCGCTTCGCCACCAACCCGCAGCGGGTTGCGCATCGCGATGTGCTGGTGCCAGTCATCGCCGAGATGGTCAAGCCGCGCACCCGCGCCCAGTGGATCCTGGACCTGGAAGCTGCCGGCGTGCCGTGCGGCCCGATCAACACGCTGGACGATGTGTTCGAGGATGCCCAGGTCAAGGCGCGCGGCCTGCGCGTGGACCTGCCGCACCCGAGCGCCGGCGAAGTCAAGCTGGTGGGCAGCCCGATCAAGATGAGCGCGACGCCGCCCGAGGCCGTGCGCCACCCGCCGCTGCTGGGCGAGCACACCGACGCGGTGCTTGGCGACATGCTGGGCTACACGCCGGAGCAGATTGCCGCGCTACGCGCCAAAGGCGTGCTGTAAGGCGCTTGCCGCCTGTGCCCGCCGTGGCGGCGCGCGGGCGGCAAGCCGGATTTGTAGCCGTAGCCGTAGTCGTTGTTGTTGCCGTAGCGGAATAAGCAAGAAACCTGGACCCGCGCGCGCCGGCGTACGGCGCATGCCCAACCACACGAGGAGTTTGGATGCTGACCGACGCCCTGCTGGCTTTCCTGCACTTCACCTTCATCTTCCTGCTGATCGCCTTGATGACCGCCGAGGCGGTTGTGCTGCGCCCCGGCATGACGCCGCCCGTGCTCAAGCGCCTGTCGGTCTACGACCTGCTCTACTTCCTGAGTGCCATGGCGGTACTGGCGACCGGCCTGCTGCGGCTGTTCTACGGCGCCAAGGGCGCTCAGTTCTACCTGCACAACCCGTGGTTCCACGCCAAGATCACCGTGTTCGTGGTGATCGCCCTGTGCTCGCTGCCGCCCACCTTCGCCATCCAGCGGTGGCGCCGCCAGGCGCGCAGCCTGCCGGACTTCGTGCCAATGCCCGCCGAGCTGAAGTCCGCGCGGCGCTGGGTCATGATCCAGGCCCACCTGTTGATCCTGCTGCCGCTGTGCGCGGTGATGATGGCGCGCGGCATCGGCATGAAATAGGCCGCAGAGCCTTCGGCGCCAAGTGCCCCGGGGCGCCTGGCGCACCCAGATTCCCAATCCAACCCGACGCATCTCCATGCTCAAGAAAAAACTCGCGGCGGCGCTGCTCGCCGCCGCCCTGCCCGCCATCGGCACCTGTATCGCCTTTAGCGCCTTTAGCGCCACGCCTGCCGCCGCGGCCACCGCCTACCCGACCAAGCCGCTCAAGTTCGTCGTGCCCTACCCGGCCGGCGGCCCGCTGGACACCGTGGCGCGCGCCATTGGCGACAAGCTCAAGGACAGCCTGGGCCAGCCCGTGGTGGTGGAAAACCGCCCGGGCGCCGGCGGCAATATCGGCGCCGACTACGTGGCCAAGCAGCCGGCCGACGGCTACACCATCGTGATGGGCGCCGTGGCCACCCACGCCATCAACCCCAGCCTCTTCGCCAAGATGCCGTATGACCCGGTGAAGGACTTCAGCCCGATCACGCTGGTGGCCGACGTGCCCAACGTACTCGTCATGCACCCCGGCAAGGCCGCCGAGCTGCATATCAACAATGTGCGTGAGCTGGTGGAATACGCGCGCAAGAACCCCGGCAAGCTGGACTACGCCTCGGGCGGCAACGGCAGCGCGGGACATCTGTCCGGCGAGCTGTTCAAGAGCATGGCCAAGGTCAGCATGGTCCACATCCCCTATAACGGCGCGTCGCCCGCGCAGCTGTCGGTGCTGTCCGGCCAGACCGACATGATCTTCGACAACCTGGCCTCCGCCTCGGCCAACATCAGGGCCGGCAAGCTCAAGGCGTTCGCCGTCACCACCGCCACGCGTGCCGCCGCCTTCCCCGAGTTGCCGACCATTGCCGAGGCTGGCAAGGGCTTGGGGCTGGAGGGCTTTGACATCTCCACGTGGTTCGGCGTGTTCGCTCCGGCCAATACGCATAAGGAGATCGTCGAGCGCCTCAACCATGAGATCGTGGCCATCCTCAAGACCGACGACATGAAGGCAAAGCTGGCCCGCATTGGCGCCCAGCCGGCACCGACCACGCCGGAGCAGTTCGGCGCACTGGTGCAGCGCGAGCTGAAGAAGTACGCGCTGATCGTGAAGGTGTCGGGCGCCAAGGTGGATTGATCCGCCTGGGCAAAACGCCGCCCCTTGAATGAAAAACGGCCCGCGCGGGCCGTTTTTCATTCCTGTTCAGGGCGTCCCCGCCGGCCGTCAGGACACCTCCGGACTGGTCGCGCCGGGCTCTGCGCGCGGCAGCAGCAAGCCCACCTGGATGATGCGTGGCCCGTCCATGCGCATGACCGTCAGCTTCAACCCAGCGATCTCCACCGCGTCGCCCTCCACCGGCGGCGACGTAAATGCCTTCTGCATGGCAGCTTCCAGCGTCCGGGCGGCTTCGTCGGCACTCAACACCCGTGTACCGTAAAGCCCCGCCACATCGCGCAGCATGGCCTCCCCGGACAAGAGGAAATCATGGCTTGCCTTGCCCCAGGCCGGCGCCGGCCCGGGCCGGTGGAACAGCAGCGCCAGCATCGGCACACTGGTGGCGGGCGCCAGGATGGAAACCATGTCGCCGGCCGCCAGCACGGTCTGCTCGGGCGCCACCAGGGCCTTGTCCCGCGCCACCGTCAGCAGCCTGCAGCGCGGCGGCAGCTCGAGCTGGTCGGCGCGCAGGTTTTCGACCGGCGAATCGGCCCCGACCCGGAACTGCATCACCTCCAGTGCCGGCCCATGCGTGCCCTGCAGCCGCGAGCGGGCCAGCGGCTCCGGATAGGCGGGGCGCAGCACGCGCGCCAGCCGCGCCGCCAGCGGCACGGTGGTGCCCTGCAGCAGCAGGCTGGTCAGCACCACCGCAAAGGCAATGCGAAACAGCAAGCCGGAATCGGGCATGCCCTGCAGCATGGGAAACAGCGCCAGCACGATAGGCACCGCCCCACGCAAGCCCATCCAGGCCACGAAGCCCTTCCCACCAGCATCAGGAATGCCGCCACCGCCACCGCCGGCAGCGCCACTTCCCAGATCCGGTGCGGCGCCACCAGCAGGCCAAGCAGCAGGAACATCACGGACTGCGACAGCCAGGCCATGCCGTCCATCGCGCGCATGGTGTCGGGGCCTACCGCGCGGTCGCGGTTGCCCACCAGGATGCCGGTCAGGTAGACGGCCAGGAAGCCGCTGCCGCCCGCGGTCTGCACGATGGCGAACACCATGGCGCCGCCCGAGCACAGCAGGATGGCCTGCAGGCCTTCTGCCACGCGGATGCGCTCCATCACGTTGGCCATGCAGTAGCCCAGGCCCAATCCGAGCAAGCCGCCGACCCCGAACTGCACCACCAGGCGCCACAGCAGCGCGCCGGGGCTCAGGCCCGCGGGCGCGGCGATCCAGTCGATCAGGGTGAGGGTCAGGAAGATGGCCATCGGGTCGTTGATGCCGGATTCGATCTCCAGCACGCTCGCCACCCGTTCCTTGAGCCGGATGCCGCTGGTATTGAGCAGCGAGAACACCGCCGCGGCATCGGTCGAGCCGACGATGGCACCCAGCAGCAGGCCCAGCTTCCAGTCGATCTCCAGCACCCAGGCCGCAAACAGGCCGACCAGGCCGGTCGTGACCAGCACGCCTACGGTCGCCAGCGACAGCGAGGGTTTCAGCGCGACCCGGAATGTGCTCAGCCGCGTGCGCAAGCCGCCATCGAGCAGGATCACCGCCAGCGCGAGGTTGCCGACCAGGAAGCTCAGCCAGGTATTGGAGAAGCGGATGCCGCCGGGCCCATCCACGCCAGCCAGCATGCCGACCGATAAGAAGACCAGCAGGAAGGGCACACCCGCGCGCGCCGAGAAGGCGCCCACCACAATGCCCAGCGACATCACGACGGCGCCGATCAGAATGACATGGTCAATGCTTTCCAAGACGGCTTTCCCTTTTCATGCCGTGCCGCATCGGCCACAGGCCGCGGACGCGCCAGCATCGGCAGTGCAGCCAACGATGATAGCGCAGCCCCATGACCACGCTGCCGCGGGCATGGGCAGGCAGCGCCCGGCAAGTGGGCAAGCGCGCCCTGGATGTCTCCTAGGGAGATACCCGCAGATTGACCATTTTTGCAGACATCTGAAAGGTAGCTGAAAGGTCTGCCCCTTAATTTCCACCCTGCCAGCGGCGGGACGGTTGCGCGCGTGCTTTTGACGCACCGCAACATCCCCAGCCGCACGGATTTCAAGCAGTTTTTTCGAGGAGAATCATTTTGCGCATTCGTAGCCAAAAGGACTTTGCCTCCGGCCTGATGTTCATCCTGGTCGGATTCAGCTTTTCCTGGGTCGCACGCGGGTATTCCATGGGTACTGCCGCGAAGATGGGCCCCGGGTATTTCCCGTTCTGGCTCGGCATCGTGCTCGCCTTGCTGGGCGCGCTGGTGCTGTGGAGTTCCCTGTCCGCCAAGAAGGA
The DNA here is from genome assembly GCF_000243095.1 of Cupriavidus basilensis OR16. Classification (GTDB taxonomy): domain Bacteria; phylum Pseudomonadota; class Gammaproteobacteria; order Burkholderiales; family Burkholderiaceae; genus Cupriavidus; species Cupriavidus basilensis_D. The sequence goes on from NZ_AHJE01000042.1 coordinate 167,929, forward strand.
AGAAGACCAGCTCGCACGCTGGGACGTCAAGACCCTGCTGTGGATCCTGGGTTCGGTGGTGCTGTTCGGCCTGATGCTCAAACCGCTGGGCATGGTGCTGTCGGTGCTGGTGCTGGTGCTGGTGTCGTCGATGGCCAGCCATGAATTCAGCTGGAAGGGTGCCGTTGTCAACGCCATCGTCCTGGTGATCATCAGCCTGGGCGCCTTCGTCTACGGCATCAATCTTCAGATGCCGGTGTGGCCGGCATTCTTGGCAGGATAAGGAGACGGCCATATGGAACTACTAGCCAACCTGGGCCTGGGCTTCTCGACCGCCCTGACCCTGCAAAACCTCGCATACGCCTTCCTGGGCTGCGTGCTGGGTACCCTGATCGGCGTGCTGCCGGGCCTGGGGCCTCTGGCCACCATCGCCATGCTGCTGCCGGTGACCTACACGCTGCCGCCGGTGGCCGCGCTCATCATGCTGGCCGGTATTTACTACGGCGCGCAGTATGGTGGCTCCACCACCGCCATTCTGGTCAACCTGCCGGGTGAATCGTCGTCGGTGGTGACTACCATCGATGGCTACCAGATGGCCAGGCGAGGGCGAGCGGGGGTGGCGTTAGCCACCGCCGGCCTAGGCTCGTTCTTCGCCGGCTGTGTGGCAACCCTGATCCTGGCCGCGTTCGCGGCGCCGCTGTCGGAACTGGCCTTCAAGTTCGGCCCCGCCGAGTACTTCTCGCTGATGGTGCTGGGCCTGATCGGCGCCGTGGTGCTGGCTTCGGGCTCGCTGGTCAAGGCCATCGCCATGATCGTGCTGGGCCTGCTGCTGGGCCTGGTCGGCACCGACGTGAACTCGGGCGCCGCGCGCTTCTCGTTTGATGTGCCCGAACTGACCGACGGCCTGAACTTCGTGTCGGTCGCGATGGGTGTGTTCGGCTTCGCGGAAATCATCGCGAACCTGGAGCAGAAGGATGCCCGCGAAACCTTCACGGACCACATCACCAACCTGTTCCCGACCAAGGAAGACTTCAAGCGCATGATCCCGGCAGTGCTTCGCGGCACGTTCCTGGGCTCCGCGCTGGGTATCCTGCCGGGCGGCGGTGCGGCGCTGGCTTCGTTCGCGGCCTACTCGCTGGAAAAGAAGACCTCGAAGTTCTCGCATGAGTTCGGCAAGGGTGCCATCGAAGGCGTGGCGGGTCCGTGCTGGGGCCGATGATGGAAGAAAACTTCCGCCGCTCCCTGCTGCTGTCGCGCGGTGAGTTCAGCGTGTTCCTGACCCGCCCGCTGTCGCTCGGCCTGCTGATCGCAGCCGCCGTGCTGGTCCTGATCGTGGCGCTGCCGTCGATCAAGAACAAGCGCGAGGAAGCCTTCCAGGAAGAATAAGAGAGCAAGTCCCGCGGCCGGTATCCGTGCCAGCCGCGAGCGACGATGCCAGAGAAGACCCTCAAGGTGCCGCAAGGCACCTTTTTTCATGCCTTGCCCACCGCCGCGCTCAGATACCGGCGCCAGGGGCTTGGAACAGGCCTGCGCAGGCATCCCGCACGGCCGCCGTGACGTGGCGGCGCGCCTGGTCGCGCCGCTCCAGCATGCCGATGGTGCGCAGCACCGGCGCGCCGCCGATTTCGAGCGGCAGGATGCGCAGGGCGTCGTCCTCCAGCCAGCGCGCGCGCTGCAGCAACGGCACCACGGTCACGCCCACCTGCTGGCGCACCAGTTCGACGAGCGCCTCGATCGAGTTCAGCTCGAGGAATTCGTTGACGCGCAGATGCGCGCGGCGCAGCGCCCGCGCAACCAGCATGCCGGTGCGCTGGCCGCGGTCGAAACGCAGGAACGGGTTGGCCGCCAGCGCTTCGCGCGCATTCACGCCCAGGCTGTCGCGCCCAGCAATCGCCACCAGCGGCTCCTGGTAAAGCGGCGTCCACACCAGCGTGCCGGGCAGGCGGCCCGCCCCTTCCACCAGCATCGCCGCGTCCAGCTCACCGGCCTCCACCTGCGCCGCCAGCTCGATCGACTTGGCGCCGACCAGGCGCACGTCCAGCGCCGGGTATTCGCGCTTCATGCGCGCCACCACATGCGACAGGCCGCCCATGACCGAAACCACCGCGCCCACCGCTACCGCGCCGGCCATCGCGTCCGGCACTTCCTGGGGCAGCCGCATCTCGTCGTAGAGCGCGAGCATGCGGCGTGCCTGGGGCAACAGCTCGCGCCCACCGGCATTGAGCGCCACCACCCGGCCGCCCCGGTCGAACAGCTCGCGGCGCAGTTCCATCTCCAGCGCGCGCATCTGCAGGCTGACCGCGGCCTGGGTCAGGGCCACCCGCTCGGAGGCGGCGGCAAAGGAGCCGTGGTCGGCCACGGCAACGAAGGTGCGCAGGAAACGGATGGTGCTCATGGGGAGAAAGTCATGATGTGCGGCTTTGTATGCGGCTTTGTATGCGGCTTGGTGTGCGGCTTGGTGTGCGGCTTGGTGTGCGGCTTATCCGGCACGCCAATACTTAAGAAAACCTTTAGACATAAGAAAGAAATATTAGCTTTCATTATGATGACCTGCACGGAATAATTGATCCGCAGCACCGCCTGGCAGCATCCGCGGCGGGGTGTGTTGCCCGAGGGCCGGCCCCGGCCTGCGTTTGCCTGCTTCCCCGATCCGGAGATCATCATGAAACACTGGCTGCGCCTCGTTGGCACGAGCCTCGCCACCGGCCTCGCGCTGAGCGCCGTCCCGGCGCTCGCCGACACCTACCCGAACAAGCCGATCCGCCTGATCGTGCCGTTCCCGGCCAGCGGCGCCACCGATTTGCTGGCTCGCGCCATCGCGCAGAAAGTGGGCACCAACATGGGCCAGCAGATCGTGGTCGACAACCGGCCCGGCGCCGGCGGCGCCATCGGCTCCGACATGGCCGCCAAGGCGCCGGCCGACGGCTACACGCTGCTGATCGCTACCACCAGCACGCACTCGATCGGGCCGTACATCAACACGCGCCTGCCATACAACACCGAGACCGACTTCACGCCGATCGGCCAGGTGGCCATCGCCACCAATGTGCTGGTGGTGCCGAACAGCCTGCCGGTGAAGAACGTCAAGGAGCTGATCGACTACGCCAAGAAGCATCCGGGCGAGCTGAACTACGCATCCAGCGGCAATGGCACCGTGGTGCACCTGACCGCCGAAGCCTTCAAGGCGCAGGCCGGCGTATTCATCACGCACATCCCGTATCGCGGCACCGCGCTGGCCGTGCCCGACCTGATCTCCAACAAGGTGCAGATCCTGTTCGACAGCATTGTCTCGGGCCTGCCGCACGTGAAGGACGGCAAGCTCAAGGCGCTGGCCGTGACCAGCCTGAAGCGCTCGCCGCTGGCGCCGGAGATCCCGACCGCCAGCGAGTCCGGCCTGCCCGGCTTCGAGTCCGATACCTGGTTCGGCATCTATGGCCCCAAGCAGATGCCGGCCGAGCTGGTGGGCCGCCTCAACACCGAGTTCAACAAGGCGATCCAGTCGCCCGACGTGAAGGAGCGCCTGGGCAAGCTGGGCGCGGAACCCGTTGGCGGCACGCCGGCCCAGTTCGCCGCGATGGTCAAGAAGGACAGCGCGCGCTGGGGTAAGCTGATCAAGGATCGCAAGATCACCGTGGAATAACGTACGAGCGCTGGCAAGCGGGCCGCGGCATTGCGGCCAAGCGCTGCCAGCGCATCGAACCGAGACAAGCATGCAGAACTTCAACTGGACCAATCCCTACCCTTCCGTGCGCATCCCGCTGTTCGCGCGCAACGTGGTGTCCACCTCGCACCCGCTGGCGGCGCAGGCCGGGCTGCGCATGCTGCTCAAGGGCGGCAACGCGGTCGATGCGGCCATCGCCGCGGCGGCGGCCATCACCATCGTCGAGCCGGTCTCGTGCGGCCTGGGCAGCGACGCTTTCGCGATCCTGTGGGACGGCAAGGAAATGCATGGCCTGAACGCTTCGGGCGTGGCGCCGGCGGCATGGAGCCCCGAGTATTTCAAGAGCAAGTACGGCACGGATGCCAACGGCATCGCCAACCGCCCCGTGCGCGGCTGGGACGCCGTTACCGTGCCAGGCGTGATCGCTGGCTGGGCCGCGCTGCATGAGCGCTTTGGCAAGCTGCCCTTTGCCGAGCTGATGGAGCCCGCCATCGAGATCGCCGAGCGCGGCTACGCCGTGCCGCCGGTGGTGGCGCACAAATGGGCCGCCGCCGTGCCGGAACTCAAGGACCAGCCGGGCTACGCCGAGGCCTTCATGCCCAATGGCCGTGCGCCCAACGTGGGCGAGAAGTTCACGCTCAAGGCCGCCGCCGACACGCTGCGCAAGATCGGCGCCAGCAATGGCCGCGCCTACTACGAAGGCGAGATCGCCGAGAAGATCGTTGCCTTTGGCAAGGAATGCGGCGGCGCCATGACCGCCGACGACCTGCGCAACTACAAGCCGGACTGGGTCAAGCCGATCAGCAAGGCCTATCGCGGCTACGAGCTGCACGAGATCCCGCCGAACGGCCAGGGCATTGCCGCGCTGGTGGCGCTGGGCATCCTTGACCAGTTCGACATGGCCGCGCTGCCGGTGGACTCGGTCGAGTCGCAGCACCTGCAGATCGAGGCAATGAAGCTGGCTTTCGCCGATCTCTACCGCTATGTGGCCGACCCGGGCAGCATGGAAGTCACGCCCGAACAGATGCTGGACGACGCGTACCTGAAGTCGCGTGCCAAGCTGATCGACATGGAGCGCGCCACGCACTTCGATTTCGGCATGCCCAAGGTCGGCGGCACCATCTACCTGAGCGCCGCCGACGAGAACGGCATGATGATCTCGTTCATCCAGTCGAACTACATGGGCTTTGGCTCCGGCGTGGTCGTGCCGGGCACCGGCATCAGCCTGCAGAACCGCGGCGTGGGCTTCTCGATGGACCCGAAATCCCCCAACGTGGTGGCTGGCGGCAAGCGCCCCTTCCACACCATCATCCCGGCCTTCCTGACCAAGGACGGCGAGCCGGTGATGAGCTTCGGCGTGATGGGCGGCGACATGCAGCCGCAGGGCCATCTGCAGACCGTGGTGCGCATGGTGGACTACAACCAGCAGCCGCAGGCGGCCTGCTGCGCGCCGCGCTGGAAGGTCAACCGCGACTTCACGCTGGACGTCGAATCCACCATGGATCCGGCGGTCGTTGCCGGCCTGAAGGCGCGCGGCCACCAGCTCAAGTCGGTCGACGATCCTTACATGGATTTCGGCTCGGGGCAGTTTATCTGGCGCCTGTCGGATGACGCCGAGCATGGCTATGTGGCCGCCAGCGACAGCCGCCGCGACGGGCAGGCCGTAGGGTTTTGAGTGCCCAAAGGTAGTACTGGGAGCGCCCGCCGCAAGGTGGGCGTTTTTTTGCCTTGGTACTGCCAGTGCCTGTCATCTCGCAGCGAGGGCTTCGATCCCGCGGCCTACGGCACCACGTTCGCCGCGGTGGAGGCGGAGTTGCATGGCATTCGGGCCGACGCCCGCTTGCTGGTTGGCATCGACTGCATCGCCGAGAGCTATGCGCTGATCGGCCTGGGCTGGCTGGTGTGGCCGCTCAGGCTGCGGGCTACCCGGCCAGCGTGGCAGCACCTCTATCGCTGGTTCGCGCGCAACCGCTATCGCGCCAGCCGGCTGCTGGGCTACGGCTGCGCGGATGGCGTCTGCATGCCGGGCCGGCGCTGAGCCGGGCGCCGAGCCGGACGCTTTACCCAACTGTCTGCAACTGGCCTGCTTGCCACGGCGATGACTGTGCATGGCGTGCGCCGTGCGGGGCACTACACTGAGGCCTTCGCCTTCGCCTTCGCTCTCGCCCCGACCGCCATGACCACCTACGCTTTCCGCCTGCTCAACGTCTTCGCCGAATCCACCTTCGGCGGCAATCCCCTGTGCGTGTTCGAGGATGCGCGCGGGCTCGACACGGCCACCATGCAGGCGCTGGCACTGCAGTTCAACTTGTCCGAGACCACCTTCATCCTCCCCTCCGGGCAGGCCAGCGCGCACGTCCGGATTTTCACCACGGGCTACGAGATGCCCTTCGCGGGCCATCCCACGCTGGGCACCGCCCATGTGGTGCGCGACCTGGCCGCAACCGGCGACGCGCTCACGCTGGAGTTCAAGGCGGGCGTGGTGCCGGTGACCGCGCAGGGCGACGTGTGGACCTTCACCGCGCCGCACGCGGGCGCGCCCAAGACCGCGCCGGCGGGCCTGCCGGACGCGCAGATGGCGTCGCTGCTCGGGCTCGCCGAGACTGACCTGCTGGCCGCGCCGATCTGGGTCGACACCGGCGCCGACCAGCTGATGGTGGCCGTGAAAAGCGTGGACGCGGTGCGCCGCGCGCAGCCTGACACCGCGCGCCTGGCGGACTGGCCACAGAGCAGCCTGGGCCGCAAGACGGCCTACGTCTTCGCGTTCGACCCGGCCAGGCCCGGCCAGGTACTGTCGCGCTATTTCTTCACCAAGCAAGGTGGTGGCGTGGCCGAGGACCCGGGCACCGGTTCGGCCTGCGCCAATCTGGGCGGCTGGCTGATTGCCAATGACTACGCGCTGCCGGCCGCCTACCAGGTCTCGCAAGGCGAGGCGGTCGACCGGCCGTGTACGCTGCGCCTGGAAGTCACCGGCGAGCGGGCCATCCGCGTGGGAGGGCGCGTGATCGAACTGGGACGCGGCACCATCAACCTGTAACGCGCGGGCCTGCGGCGTCAACGCGACAAAGGCCGCGCTACTGCGGTACAGTGAGCCTCTGCCCGGTCTTCCCAACGCCCTGACGAGCGCCCCACATGCGCCACCCGACATGTGCCACCCACATGCGCCACCCGACATGACCACGCCGCACGCCCTGACCACGCTGGCCGAGCTGGAGGCCCACTACGCCGAAGCCGGCGAAGCCTCGCTCGCCAAGGAAGTCGACTACCTGCACCCGCACTACCGCGCCTTCGTCGAGGCCGCCCCGCTCTGCCTGCTGTCCACGGTGAGCGGCGAGTACGCGGAAGTCTCGCCGCGCGGCGATGCCCCGGGCTTCGTGCAGGTGCTCGACGAGCGCACCCTGCTGCTGCCGGACCGGCGTGGCAACAACCGCCTGGACAGCCTGCGCAATATCATCGCCGACCCCCGCGTGGGCCTGCTGTTCCTGATCCCCGGCGTGAACGAGACCATCCGCGTGGCGGGCACCGCCCATGTCTCGGTGGACCCGGCGCTGATCGCGCGCTGCGTCGTGGATGGCAAGGCGCCGGCCACCGTGCTGGTGATCTCGATCCAGTCGGTATTCTTCCAGTGCGCCCGCGCGCTGGTGCGCTCCAAGCTGTGGGCCCAGGAAACACAAGTGGCGCGCAGCAGCCTGCCGAGCAACGGCACCATCCTCGCCGCCGTGAGCCGGAATCCCTTCGACGGCGTCGCTTACGACGAGTCGCAGCCCGCACGGATGCAGCAAACCCTGTATTGATTCCATGTACACGCCATCCCACTTCGCCAGCACCGAAAGCGACGCCATCGACGAGGTCATGCGCCGCTACCCCTTTGCCACGCTGATCGGCAACGACGCCGACGGGCAGCCGTTCGCCACCCACCTGCCGGTGGTGGCCCAGCGCAGCGGCGACGCCTGGCAGATCGAAGGCCATATGGCGCGCGCCAACCCGCACTGGCGCTGGCTGGAGCAGACGCCCAGCGCGCTGCTGGTGTTCCAGGGGCCGCATGGCTATGTGTCGCCGGCGTTGTACGAGCAGAAACTGTCGGTGCCGACCTGGAACTACGTGGCCGTGCACGTGTACGCCGAGATCGCCACCATCCATGACGCCGACGCCAAGGATGCGCTGCTCAAGCGGTTGATCGCCCAGAACGAGCCCGGCTACGCCGCGCAGTGGCGCGAGCTGCCGGAGGATTTCCAGCGGAAGATGCTGGGCGCGATCGTGGGCCTGCGCATCGTGCCCACCCGCGTCGAAGCCAAGTTCAAGCTCAGCCAGAACCGCCCGGCGGGCGACCGCGCCCGCATTCTCGCGGCCCAGCAGGAAGGCAGCCCCATCGAGCGCGACATGGCGGCGTGGATGGCACGCATGACGGGCGCCTGAAGAACGCCTTACCCCGGCTCTAGCCCAGCCCGCGCGCGCTCAGGCGCGCGGCAGCCACTCTGGCGCGTGCGTGCCCAGCGGCACCGACGGCAGCGCCCAGTGCGCGGGCGTCTCGGACAAGCGTCCCGCGTGTGACACCACACGCAGTTCGCCAAAGCCTGACGGCATGGTCACCAACAAGTCGGGCACGTCCTCGAAGCGCTGGTCCGGCGCCTCCAGACCACCGTCGACCCGGCCCAGGCCGCGCAACCACTGGCCGACCTGCGCCAGCGACACCCGCACATGCCAACTGCCGCCCTCGGCCGCACGGCGATGCAGCCCGGCCATGGCGCCAAGCGCCAGCAGGTAGCCGGCCGCATGATCCAGCACTTGCGCTGGCAGCGGCAGCGGCTCCTCGCTGCGCGCCGCGAACGCTTCCGCCTTGTTGAAACCGCTGGCGGTCTGCACCAGCGAATCGAAGCCGCGCTTGCCGGCCCACGGGCCCACATGCCCATAGGCGCTTAGCGTCACATAGACGATCCCCGGGCGGGCGCGGGCCACCGCCTCCGGCCCCACGCCCAGCTCCGCCAGCCCCTGCGGGCGATAGCCCTGTATCAGCACGTCGGCGCCGTGCAGCAGCTTGTGCAGGGCGCGCTTGTCGTCGGGGTCGCGCAGGTCCAGCTGGCAGGCGCGCTTGCCGCGCCCGGTGTCGATCACCAGCGGCGCAATGCTGGGCAGGTGGGCCGCGCTCACCTGCAACACGTCGGCCCCGTGCGCGGCCAGCGTGCGTCCGGCTACCGGCCCGGCGATGACGCGGGTGACATCCAGCACGCGCACGCCGCTGAGCGGGCGCGCGCCGGCCATGGGCAGCGCGGCAAGCGGCTGCGGCGGCGCTTCGCCGATACGCTCGATAGTCAGTGGCGGCATGCCGTGCAACGCCTGCCCCTGCGGATGGCGGTCCCATTCGTCGAAGCTGCGCATGGCGGCCACGACCAGGCCGGCCTCCGAGGCGGCGGTCTCGAAGATCTCGGCGTCCCATTTCTGCAAGGCCGAGCGCACCGCGACCAGATCGTGCTGGCAGCCCAGGATGCGCAGCACGCCATCCCGGTGATGGGGAAAATTGGCATGCACCCGCAGCCAGCGGCCGTCGCCGCAGCGATACATGCCGGACAGCTTGTCGCGGAACTCCTGCGCCGGCTTGCCGCCCACGCGCAGGTAGCGCTCGCTGCGAAACTCGGCCACGGCGTGGCGCATGTCGACGCCGACATCCTGCCAGCGCCCGCTGCGCTGTTGCCACAACATGGCGGCGGCCAGCGCCGACGCGCCCAGGCTCGCCTGGGCAGCCGTGCCCACGGCAAACGACGATGGCAGTACCGGATCGGCACCGCTGAGCTGCAGCCGGTCGTTTTTGCGCTCGCGCGCGCAGTTTGCACGACTCTGGTCCCCGGCACGGTAAAATCACCCGATCCGGCATTCCGCCATGCAATCGAGCAGCGCGGCAGGCTGCCCACCGGACTTTCGGAACCCGAATATCCGGCCGCCGCCCCGCCTCCTGACTTAACCGCCCACCGGCGCCACCATGAGCAACGACCCCAAAGCCAACGACAGCACGCCCGCCGCATCCAATTTCCTGCGCAGCATCATCGACCAGGACCTCAACGCCGGCACCTACGCCGGCCGCCAGGATGCCCAGGGCGAGCCGTTGCCCCCCGTCATTACCCGCTTCCCGCCGGAGCCCAATGGCTACCTGCATATCGGCCACGCCAAGAGCATCTGCGTGAACTTCGGCATGGCGCGCGATTTCGGGGGCCGCTGCCACCTGCGCTTTGACGACACCAACCCGGTCAAGGAAGACACCGAATACGTCGATTCCATCATCGACGCGGTGCACTGGCTCGGCTTCAGCTGGGATACCACGGCCAAGGACGGCAGCAAGCAGGCCCACCTGTATTACGCCAGCGACTACTTCGACCAGCTCTACGCCTTCGCCGAAAAGCTGATCGAGCGCGGCGTCGCCTACGTGGACAGCCAGAGCGCCGAGCAGATCGCCACCAACCGCGGCGACTTCTCCCGCCCGGGCACGCCCTCGCCGTTCCGCGAGCGCAGCGTCGAGGAAAACCTGCAGCTGTTCCGCGACATGCGCGACGACAAGTACGCCGATGGCGAGCACGTGCTGCGCGCCAAGATCGACATGAACGCGCCCAACATCGTGATGCGCGACCCGGTGATCTACCGGATCCGCCATGCGCATCACCACCGCACGGGCGACAAGTGGTGCATCTACCCGATGTACGACTTCACCCACTGCATCTCGGACGCACTGGAAAACATCACGCATTCGCTGTGCACGCTGGAGTTCGAGAACAACCGCCCCCTGTACGACTGGGTGCTGGCGCAGCTGCGCGAATGCGGTGTGTTCAGCGATCCGCTGCCGCACCAGTACGAGTTCGCCCGCCTGAACCTGACCTACGCCATCACCAGCAAGCGCAAGTTGCTGCAACTGGTTGTTGAGAACCGCGTGGACGGCTGGGACGATCCGCGCATGCCCACCATCGTGGGCGTGCGCCGCCGCGGCTTCACGCCGGAATCGATCCAGTTGTTCTGCGACCGCATCGGCGTGGCCAAATCCGATAGCTGGATCGACATGAGCACGCTGGAAGGCGCCGTGCGCGACGACCTCGACGCGCGCGCCGCGCGTGGCGCGGCCGTGCTGGATCCGCTCAAGCTGATCCTCGACAACTACCCCGAAGACCAGAGCGACCAATGCACGGCGCCGGTGCATCCGAAGAGGCCGGAGCTGGGCATGCGCGTCTTCCCGCTCACGCGCGAGCTGTGGATCGAGCGCGACGACTTCAGCGAAGCGCCGCCCAAGGGCTACTTCCGCCTGTTCGCGCCCAAGGACGGCACCCCGGGCAGCAAGGTACGCCTGCGCCACGGCTACGTGATCGAATGCACGGGCGTGGATCGCGACGCCGACGGCAAGGTCATCGCCGTGCACGCCAACTACCTGCCCGAGACCCGCAGCGGCACGCCCGGCGCGGACAGCGTCAAGGTCAAGGGCAACATCCATTGGGTCAGCGTGGCGCATGCCTATGAAGCCGAGGTCCGGCTGTACGATCGCCTCTTCAGCGACCCGAACCCGGACGCCGGCGGCAAGAACTTCCTCGACGCGCTGAACCCGGAATCCAAGAAGATCGTCACGGCCTACCTGGAGCCCGGCCTGCAGCAAGCTGCCGCGGAAGACCGCTTCCAGTTCGAGCGCCAGGGCTACTTCGTGGCCGACCGCGTGGACTCCAAGCCCGGCAAGCCGGTCTTCAACCGCATCGTCGGGCTGCGCGACAGCTGGGGCAAGTAAGGGAGATCCATGCAAACCATTACCTTCCCGCTCGAGGGCGAGCACATCGCCCTCAATGACCTGCTCAAGGTCGCCGGCGTGTGCGACAGTGGCGGCGCCGGCAAGGCCCTGGTGGCGGCCGGCGAAGTCTCGGTCGACGGTGCGGTGGAATCGCGCAAGACCGCCAAGATCCGCGCCGGCCAGGTCGTCAGCGTGGCCGGTGTGAAAATCCGCGTGGTGGCGGCCTGAGGCCGTCGCGCTCGCGTGCACGCCCGGCGGCCGGCCAGTCCGGCCGCCGGGCGTTTTCCTCCAAGCAAAGGAAAAGACAATGCCGATCGCATTCTGGTGTGTGCTGCTGGCAGGGATCCTGCCCGTCGTGACGGTGGGCGTGGCCAAGGCGAGCGGACGCGCCTACGACAACCACGACCCGCGTGGCTGGCTGGAAAAACAGGCCGGGCGCGCGCGGCGCGCCGACTTGGCGCACCGCAATCACTTCGAGGCCTTCCCCTTCTTCGCCGCGGCCGTGCTGTGCGCCACGCACCTGCAAGCACCAGCCGCACGCATCGACGAGCTGGCGCTGGTCTTCCTCGCCGCGCGCATCCTGTACACCGTGTGCTACCTGGCCGATCGCGCCACCTTGCGTACACTG
>NZ_AHJE01000041.1 GCF_000243095.1 Cupriavidus basilensis OR16
CGGTGCGCGCCATGCTCTCCGCCAGGATGCCACCACCGCAGCCAATGTCGACCACGTCCTTGCCCTTGATGTTGGCGATGCCATCGATCCAGCCGAGCCGCAGGGGATTGAGCTCGTGCAGCGGCTTGAACTCACTCTCCGGATCCCACCAGCGATGGGCCAGCTCGCTGAACTTGTCGATTTCGCGCGCATCGGCGTTCTTGCCGATCAGGGTGGTTTCAACCTGGGATGGAGCGGAGAGGATATCTGCGTCATGGAGTTTGGCGCGCCACCAGGGCGGCAGCGAGAAGGCGGAGGATATGCAGCGACTGTATCAAAAAAAAAGCCCAGCTTGCGCTGGGCTTTCTTTCATCGGAAAGATTCCGATTAACGTGCGCTGCGGGTGCCGACCACTTCGACTTCCACGCGACGATTCGGCTGCTGGCAGGAGATCTGTGCCTTGCGGTTGCCCTTGCACGACTTCGGGTCAACCTTCAGCTGACGCTTGCCCTTGCCTTCCGTGTAGACACGGTTGGCTTCCACGCCCTTGCTGACCAGATAGGCCTTGACGGCTTCAGCACGACGGATCGACAGGCGATCGTTGTACTTGTCCGAACCGAACGAGTCGGTGTGGCCAACTGCGATAATCACTTCCAGGGTGATGCCCGACAGCTTGGAGGTCAGGTCGTCCAGCTTGGCCTTGCCTTCCGGCTTCAGCACAGCCTTGTCGAAATCGAACAGGGTGTCAGCAGCGAAAGTGACCTTTTCGCTGGAAACAACCGGGGGAACAGCTGCCGGGGGTTGCGTTGCCACCGGAGCGACCGCCGGAGCCAGGGCGCCGTCGCACAGGGCGTTGGCGGTGGCCGGGGTCCACGAGCTGTCGCGCCAGCAGAGCTCGTTCGTGCCATTCTTCCACACGTACTCGCTCGTACCGTTGCCCCAGTTATCGTTCACAGCCTTCTTTTCGTAGGGGACGGACTGGGCTTGAGCGGATGCAGCCATTACTGCGGTAGCTGCAACGAGCGCGAGCTTGGCAAATTTTTTCATATTTCTCCTCTCAGGATGAGATCACCGCAGGGTTACTGCGAGCAAATGGACGGAAACAAGTCATACATTCTTCGGAGTATAACATTCTCGATGCGGTGTATGCTCCACTTCGAACAATGTCTGGCTCTTCGCTGGGGAATTGTGCCACAAGGGTCGTTTCCTAAGAAGTAAATATATTCGATTCCATCAATGGGTTTTAGGCCTGTGGTGTTTGTGCAACATGGCTCTTGCGATGCCCGCAAACCCTTGTCGGGCCGTGCTTGCAGGATTTTGGACATGGCGCCGCGCGCCCGTTCCCGGCGCCGCCGGAGCCCCTGCCAAGGGGGGCGCAGCGGCTGCGGGAGAGGGCAGCCGCGCATGTTAGAATGTCACGTTGCCCACCTGTCAGACGCCGCTTTGGCGAATGGCGATTCACCTGGGTGCCTTCTGTTTAAATTCGCCGGATAACCCACGCCGCAATGGATCAATTCGCCAAAGAAACCCTTCCGGTCTCCCTCGAAGAGGAAATGCGCCGTTCCTATCTCGATTACGCCATGAGCGTGATCGTCGGGCGCGCGCTTCCCGCGAAGATTGCCCACGAGATGCTGCTCGATATCGATAAGGAAACTGTCGATTTCGGGCCGAATTATGACGGCTCCGAACATGAGCCGCTGATTCTGCCGGCGCGCATCCCGAATCTGCTGATTAATGGTTCGTCGGGTATCGCGGTGGGTATGGCCACCAATATCCCGCCGCATAACCTCAACGAAGTGGTCGATGGCTGCCTGCATCTGCTGCGTAATCCGCAAGCCACGATTGACGAGCTGATCGAGCTGATTCCGGCGCCGGACTTCCCGACCGCCGGCATCATCTATGGCATCCAGGGCGTGCGCGAAGGCTACCGCACCGGCCGCGGCCGCGTCGTCATGCGCGCCAAGACGCACTTCGAGGATATCGACCGTGGCCAGCGCCAGGCGATCATCGTCGACGAGCTGCCCTACCAGGTCAACAAGCGCACCCTGCTCGAGCGCATCGCCGAGCTGGTGACGGACAAGAAGGTCGAGGGCATCTCCGATATCCGCGACGAGTCCGACAAATCCGGCATGCGCGTGGTGATTGAGCTCAAGCGCAACGAAGTGCCGGAGGTGGTGCTTAACAATCTTTATAAGCACACCCAGCTGCAGGACACCTTCGGCATGAACATGGTGGCGCTGGTCGATGGCCAGCCGCGCCTGCTGAACCTGCGCCAGATGCTGGATTGCTTCCTGTCGCACCGGCGCGAAGTCGTCACCCGCCGCACCGTGTTCGAGCTGCGCAAGGCGCGCGAGCGCGGCCACGTGCTGGAAGGCCTGGCGGTTGCGCTGGCCAACATCGACGAGTTCATCGCCATCATCAAGGCGGCGCCGACGCCCCCCATCGCCAAGCAAGGGCTGATGGCCAAGGCCTGGGATTCGAGCCTGGTGCGCGAGATGCTGGCACGCGCCGAAGGCGAAGCCGCAGGCGGCCGCGCCTCCTATCGCCCGGACGGCCTGCCGGCCATCTTTGGCATGCAAGCCGACGGGCTGTACCGCCTGTCCGACTCGCAAGCCCAGGAAATCCTGCAGATGCGCCTGCAGCGCCTCACGGGCCTGGAACAAGACAAGATCGTCCAGGAATACCGCGACGTCATGGCGGTCATCTCCGACCTGCTCGACATCCTGTCGCGCCCGGAACGCATCAGCACCATCATTACCGATGAGCTGACCGCCATCCGCGCCGAGTTCGGCGACCTGCGCCGCTCCCACATCGAGCTCAACGCGACCGAGCTCGATACCGAGGACCTGATCACGCCGCAGGACATGGTGGTCACCCTGTCGCACAGCGGCTATATGAAGAGCCAGCCGATTTCCGAGTACCGCGCGCAAAAGCGTGGCGGCCGCGGCAAGCTGGCTACCACCACCAAGGAAGACGACTGGATCGACACGCTGTTCGTCGCCAACACGCACGACTACATCCTGTGCTTCTCGAACCGCGGCCGGCTGTACTGGCTGAAGGTGTACGAGGTGCCGCAGGGGTCGCGCAATGCGCGCGGCCGGCCGATCGTCAACATGTTCCCGCTGTCCGATGGCGAGAAGATCAACGTCATCCTGCCGGTGCGCCAGTTCGACGCCGAGCATTTCATCTTCATGAGCACCGCGCGCGGCACCGTCAAGAAGACGGCGCTGACCGAGTTCTCGAACCCGCGCAAGGCCGGCATCATCGCGGTCGATCTCGACGAGGGCGACTACCTGATCGGCGCTGCGGTCACCGACGGCCAGCACGACGTGATGCTGTTCTCGGATTCCGGCAAGGCCGTGCGCTTCGACGAGAACGACGTGCGTCCGATACCAAGGGCATGATTGCGATCCAGACGAGCGAGCGCAATGGCCGGGTAGTGGCTGCCGCGCTGGTGTCGCCGGAGGACGAGATCATGTTGATCACGACCGGCGGCGTGCTGATCCGTACACGTGTGTCCGAAATCCGCGAGATGGGTCGCGCCACGCAAGGCGTGACTCTGATCAATGTGGATGAGGGCACCAAGCTGTCCGGCCTGCAGCGAATCGTCGAAAGCGATGCCGACAACGGTGTGGCGGGAGACGAACTCGAGGAAGGGGCTGACGCGGTGGATGCGGCGGCTCCGGCTGCCGACGGTGAGCAGGCAGGTGCGCAGGACGGCACTGACGCCGGCACGCCTGACACAGGATCAAATTCGTAAGTTGTTGCAACATTGACCCGCTAGCCGGAACTCGATTGCCGGCAGCGGGACTAAAACGGACATATTTACAAGGGAGTCACAATGCTCAAAACCTATCGACGTATCGCTGTTCTGGCTGCCTTCGTACCGGCCATGATGCTGGCCAACGCGGCGCATGCCCAGGACGCCGACAAGACCGCTGCCATCAAGGAACTCCTGACCGTGATGCAAGCCGACCAGGCCGTCAAGGGCCAGGCGGATAACTGGCAGCAAGGCGCCAAGCAGGAAGCGCCCATGGTCCTGGAGCAGGTACTGGTCGAGAACAAGACGCTCAACGACAAGCAAAAGCAGGCTGCTGTCGAGAAGCTCAAGAAGAACGGCGCGGTGCAGCGCATGGTCGATGGCGCGGGCACGGCGTTCACCACCGATGGCTTCAAGACCGACGCCATGAAGGCCCACTACGACGCCTTCGGCAAGTACTACAGCGCCCAGGAAATCAAGGACCTGACCACGTTCCTGAAGTCGCCGACCGGCCAGAAGTTCATGGCTAACCAGGGCAAGGCGACCCAGGAAATCTGGGGCTCGATGATGCAAAAGTACGGCCCGCAGGTCGGCAAGTCGATGCGCGATGCCGCCGAGAAGGAAATCGCCGCCGCTGCGAAGTAATTCGCCGGCGGGCAGGTTGGGCGGGCGGGGCGCTGTCCTCGCCCGCCCAATCTGGAGCGGGTTTGATGGATAATGGCTGCTTGGGTAATACCGGCAGCCATTTTTCATTTCCATCCCGATCCATGAACGAACCCCAGAATCCAGCACTTGCCGCCATGATGCAGCGCGCCGTGGCCGAGCGTGTCTATAACTTCTCGCCCGGTCCGGCGGCCCTGCCGACCGAAGTGTTGTTGCAGGCTGCCGACGAGATGCTGTCGTGGCACGGATCCGGCGTCTCGGTGATGGAAATGAGCCACCGCAGCCGCGAGTTCGAGAGCATCCAGGCCGAGGCGCTGGCCAACCTGCGCGAGCTGCTGCAGGTGCCGAAGAACTTCCGCATCCTGTTCCTGCAAGGTGGCGCCATCGGCGAGAACGGCATCGTGCCGCTGAACCTGATGCGTCGCGTGGACGCGGATCGCCCCAAGGCGGATTTCGTCGTCACCGGCACCTGGTCGGTCAAGTCCGAGCAGGAAGCGCGCCGCTACGGCGAGGTGAATATCGCTGCCACCAGCACCGCGAAAAAATTCGCGCGCATCCCGGATGTGGCGGACTGGAAGCTGTCGGACGATGCCGCCTACGTGCACCTATGCACGAACGAGACCATCGTCGGCGTCGAGTTCCAGGACGTGCCCGACATCGGCCAGCACCGCGATGGCGGGCCGGTCGTGGTGGCCGATGTCTCCAGCCATATCCTGTCGCGCCCGGTCGATTGGTCGCGCGTGCAGGTGGCCTACGGTGGCGCGCAAAAGAACATCGGGCCGGCCGGCTTGACCATCGTGATCGTGCGCGAAGACCTGCTGGGCCATGCGCATCCGCTTTGCCCGTCCGCCTTCAACTGGCGCCTGGTCGCCGAGCACGACTCGATGTACAACACGCCGCCGACCTATTCCATCTATATCGCCGGGCTGGTCTTCAAGTGGCTCAAGGCGCAGGGCGGCGTGGGCGCCATCGAGCAACGCAATATCGCCAAGTCGCATGCGCTGTATGAGTTCCTCGACCAGAGCGTGTTCTACCGCAATGAGATCGATCCCGGCAGCCGTTCGCGCATGAACGTGCCGTTCTTCCTGGCCGACGAATCCCGCAACGACGCCTTCCTGGCAGGCGCGCGCGCCAATGGCCTGGTGCAGTTGAAGGGCCACAAGTCGGTTGGTGGCATGCGCGCCAGCCTCTACAACGCCATGCCGATCGAGGGCGTTGCCGCCCTGATCGAGTACATGCGCGAATTCGAGCGGACCGCGGCCTGATCCTTCGTTTGCGGCGGTATCGCGTGGCGATGCTGCCGCCGTGCCGGTTCGGTTTTTCCAGGGCCACTGCATTGCCACTGTGCAATGACGTGGCGTAGCGGATTCATACAATGACAAATCAAGACAAGCAAGGCACACAGGGGATAGGGATCGGCCGCTACGAGACCGAGCCCTCCGGCAGCGACCAGACCTCGATGATCCTCTCAGTGCCCAACAAGGCCGGCGCGGTCTACCAGCTGCTGGCGCCGCTGGCCGACAACGGTGTGTCGATGTGCCGGTTCGAGTCGCGCCCCGCACGCAGCGGCGCGTGGGAGTACTACTTCTACGTCGACGTCGAAGGCCACCAGCACGATGCTTCAGTAGTGCGCGCGCTGGAAGAGCTGCGTCGCAACGCGGCTTACTTCAAGGTGCTGGGCTCGTATCCGTCCAGCCGGTAACAGGATCGGCGATCCGCGAACAACGTTTCAGAGAAGGTATGAACATGGCAGAGCAGGGCAAGCAGTTCGGTCCCGAGTATGTGCGGGCGATTTCCCCGTACGTGGCTGGCAAGCCGATTTCCGAAGTCGCGCGCGAGTTCGGCCTGCACGAATCGGCAATCGTGAAGCTGGCCTCGAACGAGAACCCGCTCGGCATGCCCGAATCGGCCCGCACCGCCATCGCTGCCGCCGTGGCCGACCTGGGCCGCTACCCGGACGCCAACGGCTTCGCGCTGAAGGGCGCGCTGTCGGCCCGCTTCGATGTGCCGGCCGACTGGCTCACGCTAGGCAACGGCAGCAACGACATCCTGGAAATCGCGGCGCATGCGCTGGTCAAGCCAGGCGAGTCGATCGTCTATGCCGAACACTCCTTCGCGGTGTACGCGCTGGCCACGCAGGAAGTCGGCGCGCGCGCCATCGAGGTCAAGGCGCGCGACTACGGCCACGATCTCGGCGCGATGGCCGTGGCCATCGCGCCGGATACGCGCCTGGTCTTTATCGCCAACCCCAACAACCCGACCGGCACCTTCCTGCCGGCCGCCGAGATCGAGGCCTTCCTGGCCAAGGTGCCGGCCGATGTCGTGGTGGTGCTG
>NZ_AHJE01000040.1 GCF_000243095.1 Cupriavidus basilensis OR16
CTTGGGTGCAAGATGCCAACGCCCTACAAAGACGACCACCGCCAACAAATCACCCCCCTACCCCCTAATCCCCCGCATCTTCCACCGATACGCCAACTGCGGCCGCGTAATCCCCAACAACCTCGCCGCCTGGCTCATATTCCCGTTGGCGCGCTGCATGGCTGCCTCCATCAGCACCGTCTCCACATCGCCCAGCGCAAGCTGCTGCTCAGCCATATGATCGAGCAAGCCATGCACGGCGGCCTCCCGCAGCTCAGGCAAGGTACCCCTGACCCCCAGCCGCGGCGCGGTGTCCATGGCAGGCGGCGCGCTGGTCGGCAGGAACAGGTGGTCCGGCCCCCCGTTGCTGGCCAGGATCACGCCACGCTCGATCACGTTCTCCAGCTCACGCACATTGCCCGGCCAGTCGTAGCGGCGCAGCTCGGCTAGCGCGCGGTCGGTGATGCCGACGATCTTCTTGCCGTGGCGCGCGCCGTAGCGGGCCACGAAGCGTTCCGCCAGCAGGCGGATATCGTCGAGCCGCTCGCGCAGCGGCGGGATGGTGACGGGGTAGACGTTGAGCCGGTAATACAAGTCCTTGCGGAAGGTGCCTTGCTTCACGGCCTCGGCCAGGTCCACGTTGGTGGCCGCCACCAGCCGCACGTCCACCTTGCGCGGCTCGGTGCCGCCCACGCGCTCCACCTCGCCCTCCTGCAGCACGCGCAGGAGCTTGGACTGCGCCGACGCCGACAGCTCGCCCAGCTCATCCAGGAACAGGGTGCCGCCGTGCGCCCGCTCGAAGCGGCCCTGACGCGACTGGTGCGCGCCCGTGAAGGCACCCTTCTCCACGCCGAACAGCTCGGCCTCGATCAGTTCATCGGGAATCGCGGCGCAATTGACCGCGATGAACGGCTTGTCGGCCCTGGCGCTCACGCCATGCAACGCTTGCGCAAAGCGCTCCTTGCCAACGCCGGTCTCCCCCAGCAGCAGCACCGTGACACTGCTCCCGGCGGCGCGCTGCAGCAGGCCCCAGGCGGCGCGGAACTCGGGCGAGCAGCCCACCAGGTCGGCTGGCTTGTCGGTGCTGCGCTGCAGGGCGCGCAGGTGCTCGACCTCGCTTTGCAATTCCAGGATGGTCTCGATCACCGGGTCAGGCTGGTAGAGCGCCAGCACCTCGGCGCCGTCTTCCCACGCCTCTAGCGGCTTGCCGACGATGCGGCAGTGGTCAAAGCCGCAGGCAATGCACTCAACCTCGCGATAAAGGATGGTGCGGCCCATCAGGGCCGAGGTGTAGCCGGTGGCGTAGCCGATCTGCATCCAGCAGGCAGGCGCGTCGACGATGCCGAACAACTGCCTGTGCACATCCCCCTCGAAGGAGTCTTCCCACAGGAATTCGCCATCGTAGATGCCGGCGGCGATATCGATATCCACCTTGACCGGCGTCACCCGCACCACGCCTTCGATGGTGTGCAGGCAAGGCCCGATCTCGAGCAGGCCGAAGTCGCTGTCGCCCGGGCGCAGCTTCTTGGCCAGCTCCGCGTCGCGCATGCCCGAATGAAAGCCCATGCGCATGAACAGGCCCCGCGCGCGCTCCATGCCTAGGGTATCCACCAACTCCTTGCGCAAGGCCCCGAGCGCGGCGGTATGGAGCAGGATCATGCGCTGCTCGTCCAGCCAGATCGAACCCTCCTCCATGGCAAAGCGCAGGCGCCGCGCGAGATGCGCCAGGCCGTCGCGCATGGTGGCCGAAAACTTGTCGGTTGAACTACTCATTGTCTCCTCTCTTGGCGGCCAGGAAATCCTCGGCGCGCGTGCTTTTCCTGGCACTGCATGCACATTATGTGCCATCCACGCCCTGCGGCGACATTGCGCCTGTCATGCCGGCGCAATGTCGCCTATGCTTTCCTTGACAGGGATCCCCGGGGCTATTGCACCGCACCACAAACTATGGAAAAAATTGCCTTTGTCTTTGCAGGGGGCGGCAGCCTCGGCGCCATCGAGGCTGGCATGCTGCGCGAGCTGGTGGCGTGGGGTATCAAGCCCGACATGGTAATCGGCGCCTCGGCCGGCGCCATCAACGGCGCCTATTACGCCTGCAACCCGCATGTGGCTGGCACCAACCAGCTGGAGACGCTTTGGCGCGGCTTGCGCCGGGCCGAGGTGATGCCGTGGTCGTGGCGCAGCTTGTTTGGCATGCTGCGCGGACAGCGCGCCCACCTGGTCGACTCCGCCGCGCTGCAGCGCCTGCTTTCGCGCCATTTCGGCGATATGGCGCTGGAACGCGCCGAATTGCCGCTGTACGTGGTGGCCACCGATATGGCAACCGGCGCGGAGGTGGTGTTGTCCTCCGGCAGCCTGGTCCAGTCGGTGCTGGCCAGCGCAGCCATCCCGGGCGTGTTTCCGCCGGTGGCACTGGGCGGGCGGCAGCTGATCGATGGCGGCGTGGCCAACAACACGCCGGTGTCCACCGCCATCCGCCTGGGCGCCACGCGCGTGGTGGTGCTGCCGGCAGGCTTTGCCTGCGCCCGGCGGCGCGAGCCGCGCGGGCCCATCGACCATGCCTTCAACGCGCTGTCGCTGCTGGTGGCGCGCCAGCTGGTGCAGGACCTGGAGCGCTGGGCCGATCACGCGCACATCTCGGTCGTCCCGCCGCTGTGCCCGCTCGACGTCTCCCCCTACGACTACACCCAGTGCGGCACGCTGATCGACCGTGCCGCCGCGGCCACGCTGGCCTGGCTCAACGCCGGCGGACTCGACAGCCGGCACATCCCCGGCGCGCTATCCCCGCATTCGCACGACGAAGCCAACCCGAGCTGCGACTACGACCCGCACCAGGCACACCCCGCGCACGGATCCGACAACACGCATCAACCCCACGCCGGCCACACGCACGCTTCCGTCCCGCCGTAAGCCGGCTTCGGCATTGGCGAATTGCGTGGCCGGCCGATCCAGCGAATGATGCGGGACAACCTCTCTCAGGATGGCAAGCACATGAGCGCAATTCTCGACGGCATCAAGGTACTCGACCTGACGCGGGTGGTAGCCGGCCCATGGGCCACGCAGAACCTGGCCGACATGGGTGCCACCGTCTACAAGATCGAGAAGCCCGGTGATGGCGACGACACCCGCAAGATGGGCCCGTTCCTCACTGACGCGCAGGGCGCAGTCACCAACGACTCCGCCTTCTACCTCGCCTGCAACCGCGGCAAGCAGTCGCTCACCATCGATATCTCCCAGCCCGAGGGCGCCGAGCTGGTGCGCCAGCTGGCCGCCCGCTGCGACGTGGTGGTGGAGAACTACAAGGCCGGCAGCCTGAAGAAATACGGCCTCGACTACGAATCCATCCGCGCGGTGCGCCCCGATGTGATCTATTGCTCGGTCACCGGCTTCGGCCCCGATGGCCCCTACGCGGCCCGCCCGGCCTACGACTTCATCCTGCAAGGCATGGCCGGCCTGATGAGCACCTGCGGCCAGCCGGACGGCAGCCCAGGCGGCGAGCCGATGCGCACCGCCATCCCCATCACCGACATCCTCACCGGCCTGTACGCCACCGTCTCCCTGCTCGGCGCGCTCTACCACCGCCAGGCCACCGGGGAAGGCCAGTACATCGACGCCGCCATGCTCGATGCCTCGGTCGCCGTCAACGGCCACCTGGCGCTGGGCTACCAGATGACGGGCAAGCTGCCGCGGCGCGCCGGCAACAGCAACCCGGTCGCCGCGCCATCCGAAGTCTTTGCCTGCCGCGACGGCCACCTGATCATTGCTTCCGGCAACAACGGCCAGTTCGCCGCGCTATGCAAGCTGCTCGGCATCCCCGAGCTCGCCGCCGACCCGCGTTACGTGCAGAACGCCAACCGGGTTGCCAACCGCGATACGCTGCGCGAGACGATTGCCGAGCGCGTGGCGACCTGGAGTGCGGCGGACTTGCTGGCATCGCTGGAACGCGCCGGCGTGCCCGGCGGCCCGATCAACGAGCTCGACGAAGTGTTCGAGGATGCGCAGGTGAAGCATCGGGGCTTGCTGGTGCAACTGCCGCACGGGCGCGGCGTGGATGCGCCGAGCCTGCGCAGCCCGATGCGGTTCTCTGCCACACCCGTGGTGATGCGCTGCCCGCCGATGCTGGGCGAGCATACGGATACCGCCCTGCGGGCGGAACTGGGCTTGAGTGATGGGGATGTCGCGGGCTTGCGGGAGCGGGGAATCCTGTAGCTGGCCATTCGGTTGACCGCCCGGTTGACCGCACGGTTGACCGCTCTGCTGGCTGCCTTGCGTGCGGCGCGCAACGCTCGGAATTGACGCGCCCGGGGAACGGGTACATCCTCTGGACATACTCTTCCCATCAGCGGAGCAAGCCATGACCTCTAACGAATTCGCATCGTTCAAGGCACACTTGTCCATGTTGCTGCGCGACCTTCCGGTCGGGACCACGGCGGACCTCAGCGACGTGGCCGTGGCGGCGTATTGGGACGGCACGCGGATCGTCGGCACCTACCTGCGCGACGGCGGGCACCTGGACGAAGCCTTCGACTTCGACGAAAACGCCTGGGAAAACTGGCACGACGACTTCATCGGCTGGCTGGCCACGCCGAGTTTCACGCAGCGCGATGAGCTGAGGGCTTCGCTGGCGGGTGCAGGCTGACGGCCATCGCGCTCGCGGCATGGGAAGGCGCCGCCCCGGAGGATCGGCGCCACTGCCTCGCCACTGCCTCGCCACTGCCTCGCCACCATCGCGTCACGAGAACGTCCGGCGCGTACCTTACTTCGGCTGTGATACCACCCGCAGGTACGGCTTGAGCGTCTTGAAACCCTGTGGGTATTTCTTCTTGGCGTCGTCGTCGGAGACCGAGGTGGGGATGATCACGTCTTCGCCCGGTTTCCAGTTCACCGGCGTGGCAACCGTGTGTTTTGCGTTCAGTTGCAGCGAATCCAGCAGCCGCAGCACTTCGTCGAAATTGCGGCCGGCGCTCATCGGATAAACCAGCATCGCCTTGACTTTCTTGTCCGGCCCGATCAGGAACACCGAGCGCACGGTGGCATTGTCCACGGCAGTGCGCGGCCCGCCACTCGCGTTCGGATGGATCATGTCATAGAGCTTTGCGACCGTGAGGTCGACGTCGCCGATCATTGGATAGTTGACGGCGTGGCCCTGCGTTTCCTCGATGTCCTTGACCCACTTCTGGTGGTCGGCGACCGGGTCCACGCTCAGGCCGATGATCTTGGTGTTGCGCCGGTCGAATTCCGGCTTGAGCCGGGCCATATAGCCCAACTCAGTGGTACAGACCGGGGTGAAGTCCTTTGGATGGGAGAACAGGATCGCCCATTTGTCCCCAATCCACTCGTGGAAACTGATTTTCCCTTCCGTGGTATCAGCAGTGAAATCGGGCGCTTCGTCACCGATGCGAATCGACATGTTCAACCTCCATGGGTTTAAGTGGGGGCGAGACAATGACCGGCATGGTAGCGGCTGTCGTCCCGACGCTGCCGTGACTTTCGGCGCGCTAGGCTCAGTATAGTGGGCTGTGACGCTGCGCAAAGGTGGAGACGGGAGGTAATGCAAGCGCGCCCCCAGTACCGTGCGCCGCACGCACGGCAACGGCTCTCGCGTACTTCGCGAATCACCTGCGCCAGCTGGATATTCCGTTGCGGCATGGCGCTAACGATCCAGCGCGCCGCGCACAGCCGCCTCGAACCTGGGATCCAGCACCGCGCCCACATTGAAGCGCGACCACGGCGATGTTGCCTCGGAGTCCACGCGGAAGACGCGCCCCGGGGCGATCACGACTTTCCGCGGCAGCAGCTTCTGCGCCAGCACCAGCGAGTCGTCCACGTTCGGCAGCGCGCCCCACAGGTACAAGCTCTGCTCGGTCCGCGCGAAGACGCGTGCATCCAGCCGGTCGAACAGCGCCAGGGCCTTGCCGGTGGCCTCCGCCAGGCGGGAGCGCAGCTTTGTGATGTAGCGCTGGTAGTGCCCTTCGCTCAGGATCACGTCGACGGTGCGCTCGCAGTACTCCGAGCTGCTCACGTGGATCAGCGCCTTGAGATCGGCGAGATCGCTTGCCAGGTCGGCGCCGCAGGCAATGAATCCCACCCGCAACGCCGCGGAGAAGGATTTGGAGAAGCTGCCGATATAGAGGGTCCGCTCGAGCTGGTCCAGCGCCGCGAGCCGGGGCAGCGTGGTGGGCTTGAAATCCGCCAGCGCATCGTTTTCCACCAGCAGCAGGTCGAACTTCTGTGGGATTGTGCGCGACGGACTGGGTGAAGAACAGGCGCGGCCGCTCCTGGATCAGCAACTGCTCCAGCGCCTCCAGGTCAGGCCCATCGGCAAGGCGCGGCACACCGACGATCCTGACGCCAGCCAGCTTGAGCTTGCCGAACAGCGGGTAGTAGCCGGGATCGTCGACCAGGACCGTCGCGCCAGCCGGCAGGAAATACCGTATCACCAGGTCGATGGCATCGTTGGCGCCGTGTGTCAGCACGATCTGCCGGGGATCGGCGCCGATGCCAAGGTCGCCCAGCTTGCGCACCAGGTGGTCACGCAGGGGGCCGTAGCCGAAGCGATTGCCGTAGCGGAACAAGGCACCCAGGCCGGTGCGCACCACCTTGTGGTGGTACTTGTCCAGGCGCGCCTCCGATAGCCACGCCACCGGCGGAAACCCATCGCCCACCGCCAGCACGTCCGGGCTGCTCTTCAGTTGCTCGCGCATCAGCCAGACGATGTCCATGGCGCGCCGCAGCGAGCCGGCATCTTCGTCCCGCGGCGCTTTGGCCGGCCGCTCGAGCACGAAGTAGCCGGAGCCACGCCGGGGTTCCACCAGCGCGCGCGCCACCAGGATCTCGAACGCGGCGAGCTTGTCGCCGGTGCGGTAGGCGCCTTCGACAATCTGCCGCTCGATGGAATCGGCCAGCGCAGTGGCAATCGAGGGGGATCTGGGGAGGGGGATCTGGGGTTCGTCATCGGCTAGTGCTCCGGAAGGCTGGATCAAACTGTCCCGCCCAACTGTACCTTTTTATACTGGTACAGTGTACCTAGACTGTCTCCATTCCAAACCCATTCACGGAGACACCGATGGTGACCGATTCGCGCCTGCCCAACTTCCGCGCCATGACGCCCGCCCAGCGCCTGGCCTACCTGGGCGACGCCGCCGCCTTGTCGGCGCAAGATATCCGGCTCGTGGCCGAGCCCGGCGCCCTGAGCGTCGAACTCGCCAACGGCATGATCGAGAATGTGATCGGCACGTTTGAGCTGCCATTTGGCGTCGCGGGCAACTTCCAGGTCAATGGCCGGGACGTGCTGGTACCGATGGTGGTGGAAGAGCCGTCGGTGGTGGCCGCGGCCTCGTTCATGGCCAAGCTGGCGCGCGAATGCGGCGGCTTCGAGACTTCCAGCACAGGCCCGCTGATGCGGGCGCAGGTGCAGGTCCTGAGCGTCACGGACCCTTATGGCGCCCGCCAGGCCTTGCTGAAGCAGCGCGAGGCGATCCTGGACGTGGCAAACGGCCGCGACAAGGTGCTGATCGGCCTTGGCGGCGGCTGCAAGGACATCGAGGTCCACGTCTTCCCCGATACACCGCGCGGGGCCATGGTCGTGATCCACCTGATCGTGGATGTGCGCGATGCCATGGGCGCCAACACGGTAAACACCATGGCCGAAGCCGTTTCGCCGCTTGTCGAAAAAATCACCGGCGGCGCCGTGCGGCTGCGCATCCTCTCCAACCTGGCCGACCTGCGGCTGGCACGTGCCCGCGTGCGGCTGACGCCGGCGGTGCTCGCCACCAAGGAGCGTAGCGGCGCCGAGATCATCGAGGGCGTGATCGACGCCTATGCCTTCGCCGCCATCGACCCCTACCGGGCCGCCACGCACAACAAGGGCATCATGAATGGCATCGACCCCGTGATCGTGGCGACCGGCAATGACTGGCGCGCGGTCGAGGCCGGCGCCCATGCCTATGCCTGCCGCGGCGGCCGCTATACGTCCCTGACGCACTGGGAGAAAGACACCAGCGGCGCCCTGGTTGGCACCATCGAAATGCCGATGCCGGTGGGCCTGGTCGGGGGCGCCACCAAGACGCATCCGCTGGCGCGGCTGGCGCTGAAGATCCTCGACGTCAAATCTGCCCAAGAGCTCGGCGAGACTGCGGTCGCCGTGGGCCTGGCGCAGAATCTTGGCGCGCTGCGGGCGCTGGCTACCGAGGGCATCCAGCGCGGCCACATGGCGCTGCATGCGCGCAACATCGCGCTGGTGGCCGGCGCCACCGGCGACGAGGTCGACAGCATCGCGAAACGCATGGCCGAGGAGAAAGACGTGCGCACCGACCGGGCCGTGGCGTTGCTGACGGCGCTCAGGAGCCGCTAGGCAGGTAAGCAGATAAGCAGGTAAGCGGCAACGCGCGGCACGGCCGCGGCGAAGGACAAGAACAAGAACCGAAGGACAAGAACAAGAACAAGAACAAGAACTAGAGCTGGCATCGACGCGGGCAAGCCCGCAAGCCCACAAGCACCTGGATGCCAGCCATATCCGGAGACATGCAAATGAAAACACAGCAAGCGCCATCGGCGCGGCGCCTCGTCGAGGTTTGGGGAGATACCGCCGATACCCGGCACCTGGCGTGGTCCATCGCCATCGGGGCCGTGGTCAGCCTGACGGGATTCCTGATCGCCAGCCGCGTGCTCAACGGGCTGGTCAAGACACCAGAGCTGGCGCGTGCCTACGCCATGCTGGCCGGCCTGGCGGGCTGCCTGCTTGCGGGCGTCATCTGCGCCTGCCTGTTCAAGCCTAAACGGGAAGTGATCGAGGGCGAGTCCGGCGACCCGGCCTGGCGCAAGGAAGTACTGGACAAGCTCGCCGAGGAAGCCGGCGGACTCGGCGCCATCGCGGACCTTCCCCCGTCCGTGGTGCGGGAGCTCAAGGAGTTGCAACTCTTCGCGCTCTTCGCAGCGCGCGAGCGCCGCAACGGCGCGCCGCAGCCGGCGGAGGACATGGCGCTGTCCGCGCCCGCCACGCTTACCACGTCTAGCACGCCCGTCAGTCCCCGGTCCAACCTGGCTTGAACGCCTGCCCACGGATATCCAGGATATCGAAGGCTCATCATGATCGAATCTGCACTGCTTACCCACATCCTCATTGCCGCCGGCATGGGGCTGGCCGGCGCCGTCGTCTTTGCGGCGATCGGCCTGATCTCGGGCACCGATGAAACCACCACGCTGGCGCCGCTGACGCTGCTGGTGGTGTTGCTGGGCGTGCCACCCGAGGGGGTGTTCACGTTCTTCCTCGCCGGCGCCGTCGCCAAGCACATGACCCACGCCATCCCGACCGCGCTGCTCGGCATCCCCGGCGACACGATGGCCACGCCGCTGCTGCAGGACGCCAACCACCTGCGCAACCTGGGCGTGCCGCATATCGCGCTGCGCAAGATGATCTCCGGCGCCCTCATCGCGGCGTTCATCGCCGTGCCGCTGGCGGTGCTCTTCGCCGTCCTGCTCGCGCCGTTCGGCGCGGCGATCACCAAGGCCGCGCCGTGGATCTTCGTCGCGGCCGCCGTGCTCATCGCCTACAGTTCGGCCGGCAGGTGGGCTTCGGTGGCCACCCTGGTGCCCTTCGTGGTGGTCATCGTGGCGTTGCAGACGCTGACGGCGAAGTTCGGCGTCAAGCTGAGCATCAGCTATTTCCTGGGCATCGCCATCGGCCCGCTCATTGCCGATCTCTTCTCGTCCATCTCGCCCGTGGATCGCGCGCGCATGCAGCGGGACCGCGTGCGGACGTTCGCGCTGGCACCTGACGTCAAAGGCTGGTCGGGGTACTTCCCCAACCCGTTCAAGGTGCTGGATCGCAGCCAGGTGAAATGGACCGTGGCCACCGCCACCGTGTCGAGCGCGACGTTCGTGTTCAGCCCGGTCGCCATGACCGTGGTCCTCGGCGAGATCGTGGGGGCACGGGTCAAGCACGCTTATCACCGCCTCACCACCGTGCTCAGTGCGCGCAACGGCATCACCGAAGCCACTTACATTGCCGAGGCCCTGATCCCGCTCATCGCCTTCGGCTTGCCGCTCAGCCCGGTTGCGGCCGGCCCCGCCGCGCCGCTGTTCAATGCGCCGCCCGTCTACACCGTGGACGCCGGCGCCGGCCAGACCCACAACCTGCACAACCTGCTCAACCACTGGGAGTTCCTGGGCTATGGGCTGCTGGCCGTGCTGCTAGCCGCGCTGGTGTCCTATCCGTTCGCCATGAACTACGCGCGCAGCGCCGCCCTGTTCGTGTCGCGCAAGGTGTCGCATGAGGCCATCATCGCCACCTTCGTCGGCCTGATCCTGGTCATCAGCGTCTGGGAGGGCCAGTTCCTTGGCCTGCTGGTCATCCTGACCATGGGCTTGCTGGGCGGGCTGCTCTCCAGAGCGATCGGGTTCAACACCGGTGTGCAGTTCATGGGCTACTACACCGCCGTGCTGACGGTGCCCGCGCTGCTCAAGCTGATTGGCTAGCCGTGAAGGGCCAAGTCCGCGCGCCGTGACGACGGTTGCCCCCCTTCATTCGACGTGGATGCCGCCCTTGTTCACCACCGCGCCCCACCGCCCGGCCTCTTCCTTGATGGAGGCCTGGAACTGGTCGGGCGTCCCGCCGACCGGATCGATCCCGTACTCGATCAGGCGCGCCCTCACATCCGGCTGGTGCAGCACCGCATCCATCTCGGCCGAGAGCTTCGCCAGCACCGGCTTGGGCGTCCTGGCGGGCGCGATCAGGCCGATCCAGCTGCTGGCCGTCACCGCCGGATAGCCCGCCTCGGCCATGGTCGGCACGTCGGGCGCGGCCGGCCAGCGCGTGGGGCTGGTGATCGCCAGCGCCTTGAGCTTGCCGGCTTTCACCTGCGGCATCATGGTTTGCACGGAATCGAAGATCATCGCCACCTGCCCGGAGAACAGGTCCGGCAGTGCCGGCGACACGCCCTTGTACGGCACGTGGGTCATCTTGATGCCAACCGCTTGCGAGAACAGCTCGCCGGCCAGATGCGCGCCGGAGCCGTTGCCGCTAGAGGCGTAGGTCATCTTGTCGGGATTGGCCTTGCCCCAGGCCACCAGCTCCTTCACGCTGCCGGGCGGCAACTGGGCGCTGGACACCAGCAGCAGCGGGATGCGCCCGATCTGGCTGACGCCCGTCAGGTCCCTGACCGGGTCGTAGCTCATCTTGGGGTAGAGGCTGGGGTTGATGGCATGCGCGGCCACCACCACCAGCAGCGAGTAGCCGTCGGGCGCGGACTTGGCCACGTTGTCGGAGCCGATCATGCCGTTGGCGCCGGGACGGTTCTCCACCACCACCGGCTGGCCCAGGCGCTCGGCCAGCTTTTGCATGACCAGCCGCGTCACGGCGTCGGACACGCCGCCCGGGGTGTAGGGCACCACCACGCGCACGGGCTTTGACGGAAACGGCGCCTGGGCGCGAGCCGTGGCGCCCAGGCCGCAAGCCAGCGCGGTAGCCAGCAGGCATGCGTTCATCCACAGGCCACGGGGGCGCTTCGGTTGCTTGGTTTTGTTCATGTCTCCTCCATCAGGTGGGGATGGCTTCGGTCCGCCGTGGTTGTCTGGCAGCCGATGCCATGGAATGGCAGCTGCTGGCCTACGCCCAGTCTTGCGGCACCGTGAGCGGAAAATCGAGCAGCATTTGCGCGTAGCTCTTGCCGAGCGGGTCGGAGCGCAGGCTGGCCACGCCCCCGCCGCCCAGCGCGCGGTGCAGCAGGAAGTTAAGGGCGTGCAAGCCCGGCACCTCGAAGCATTCCACCTCGCCCTGGACCAGATGCGCGAAATACCCGCGCACCGCGGCCGGGGTGAGCTGCTCACGCAGCAGCGGCAGGTATGACGGCTGGCGGGCGATCACGCCGATGTTCTCGTCGTCGCCCTTGTCGCCGCTGCGCGCGTAGGCCAGCGCGATCAGCGGCACGGTTACGCGCGGCCCGCCGGGAATGCCAGGCGGCGGCGCTGCCGCCAGCGCGGCCGGCGCCGTCAGCTCGCCCGCGACGGCGGCGCAGGCAAGCGCCGCCGTCTGGCCGTCCAGCGCGACCTGCATCCGGACTTCCGCCTTCGGCACCAGGAAAGAGAACACCTTGACCACCGGCTGGATATCCACGCGGCCGGCAAAGGATGAGCGCGTGCCGGCGGCCATCGAGGTGCCCGCCGATGAGCCTTCGCGCTGCAGGAAGCGCAGCGCCTTGGCCTGCGCATGGCGCGCGCCAAGGCGCAGCACCACCTCGCGGGTGGGCAACGCGCGGGCATGCGGGCCATATTGCGACTCGCAGCCGAGCAGTTCCACCACGGTGCCGCTGTAGTCCGCCAAGCCGTTGGCGGCCAGCATGGCGCGAGTGCGCGCCAGTAGCGCGTCGGCGGTGCGGCGGGCCTTGGCGGGCGCGTCGATGCCGCGGATCGCCATCATCAGGCTGAGCTGGTAGCCAGGCATCAGGTAGTTGCCGGGGTCGCCCACCTCGTACAAGACCTGCTCCGCCACGGCGGCGGGATCGACCAGGCCGCCGGTACCCGCGGGCTTGGAGAGCACGAAGCTGCCATCCTCCGCGCAGTCGATCACCGGGTAGCCGATGCGGTCCCAGTCCGGCACGCGCTGCCAGTCGGTAAAGAGGCCACCGGTGGCCTGCGCGCCGCACTCGATCACGTGCCCGGCCAGCGTGCCGGCGGCAAGCCGGTCCCAATCGTGCCATTGCCAGCCAAACTCGTGGGCCAGCGCGCCAACCACCCCGGCGCTGTCCACGCAGCGGCCCGTGATGACGATATCGGCGCCCAGCGCCAGCGCGCGGGCGATGCCTTGCGCGCCGGTATAGGCGTTGGCCGACATCAGCTCCGCGGGCGGCGTGGCGCCGGTGTAGAGATCGGTAAGGCCCGCGGCGCGCCAGCCCTCGAAGGCGGGCAATACGTCGTCGCCGCTGACCACCGCCACCTTGGGCGCCAGCCCTTGCCGCGCGGCGGCGGCCATCACCGCGTCGCGGCAGGCCTGCGGATTGAGGCCGCCGGCATTGGCAATCACGCGGATGCCGCGCGCCAGGATCTGGCCGAGGTGCGGCGCCATCGCGGCCTGCACGAAGTCCGTGGCGTAGCCCAGCGCGGGGTCCTTGGCGCGGGCCCGCGCCAGGATCGACATAGTGGTCTCGGCCAGGTAGTCGTAGACCAGGTATTGCAGGCCGGGAACCTCCAGCAGTTGCGGCGTGGCGATGGCGGAATCGCCCCAGAAGCCGGAGGCGCCGCCTATGCGCACGGTGCGTGCAGGATTGGGGGTGGCGCTGGTGGTGTGCATGCTGGTGGTGTTCATGCTTGCGCGGCTCCGTCCACCTTCACCAGCAAACTACCCGAGCGCGCCTGCCCGCCCTCCCGGGCATGCAGCTCCGCGATCACGCCGTCGAATGGCGCGACGATGGCGTGCTCCATCTTCATGGCCTCCAGCACCACCAGCACCTGGCCCGCCTGCACCGGCTCGCCGGCTGCCGCCTTGACGGCCACGATGCGTGCCGTCAGCGGCGCCAGCAGCTCGCCAGCGCTCCCGGCGTCGCCGGGCTTGCGCATTTTCTGGCGCGGGTCCAGGCGTGCGAAGCGCCATGCGCGGCCCGCGCTGAACAGGTGCACGGCATCGCCCT
Organism: Cupriavidus basilensis OR16; assembly: GCF_000243095.1. Lineage (GTDB taxonomy): Bacteria > Pseudomonadota > Gammaproteobacteria > Burkholderiales > Burkholderiaceae > Cupriavidus > Cupriavidus basilensis_D. The sequence goes on from NZ_AHJE01000040.1 coordinate 13,602, forward strand.
CGGTGGCGAACACCAGTGGCAACGCCATGCCGTTGCACTCCACCAGCGCACTGCCTTGTTCCGCGTCGGCGCGCAGCACGCGCACGCGGACCACCTCGGCGGACGGGCCCTCACCCTCGTCCCCACCCTCGCGCACCACCACCTCCCAGCCTTGCGCGACCGCCCGCAGGTCTACGCGCCACCGCTGCTCTCCAGCCTGCAAGCCAAGGCTGCAGCCGGGCGCCAGCAGTGCCGGGCGTGCCGATGCCACCAGCAGCCCGGTCCCGGCCAGCGCCGCGCAGGCCACCTGCGCCACGGCAGGCTGAGGCGCCCGCAGCGCCGCCTGCATATGCGCGTCGACAAAACCCGTATGCACCTGATTGGCCGCAAAGGCTTCATGCGCCAGGCAATCGGCAAGGAAGCCCTGGTTGCTGGCCACGCCCAGCAGCACCGTCTGCTCCACCGCGCGCAGCAGCTTGCGGCGTGCTTCCTCGCGGGTGGCGCCATGGGCCACCAGCTTGGCCACCATCGAATCGTAGTGAACGGGAATCTCGCCGCCCTCCTGCAGCGCGTGATCCAGGCGCACATCGTGCTCCGCGCCGGGCGCGCGCCAGCGCAGCACGGGGCCGCCTTGCGGCAGGAAGCCGGCGGCGACGTCCTCGGCGGTCAACCGCACCTCGATGGCGTGGCCGCGCAGCGCTACCTGGTCTTGCGTGACCGGCAATGGCTCGCCGGCCGCCACGCGCAGCTGCCATTCGACCAGGTCAAAGCCGGTGATGGCTTCGGTCACGGCGTGCTCCACCTGCAGGCGCGTGTTCATCTCCATGAAGTAGAAATTGCCGTCGCCATCGAGCAGGAACTCCATGGTGCCGGCACCCACGTAGCCGATGGCCTGCGCGGCGCGCACCGCCGCGCAGCCCATGCGGGCGCGCAGCGCGGGCGATACCGCCGGGGACGGCGCCTCCTCGACCACCTTCTGGTGGCGGCGCTGCACCGAGCAGTCGCGCTCGCCCAGGTGGATCACATGGCCCTGGGTGTCGGCGAAGACCTGGATCTCCACATGGCGCGGCGCGATCACCGCGCGCTCCAGGATCAGTTGGCCGGAGCCGAAGGCGGCCGTGGCCTCGGAGCGGGCGCTGGCCAGCGCGCCGGGCAAGGCATGGGCATCGTGCACCAGGCGCATGCCGCGTCCGCCGCCGCCGGCCGCGGCCTTCACCATCAGTGGAAAGCCGATCGGCGCGGCGGCTTGCAGCAGCGCGGCATCGTCCTGCGCCTCGCCCTGGTAGCCGGGGATGCAGGGCATGTCCGCGGCCAGCATCAGGCGCTTGGCTTCGGCCTTGTTGCCCATGGTGCGGATGGCGGTGGCCGGCGGGCCGACGAAGACCAGGCCCGCCTGCGCCACCGCGTCGGCGAACGCCGCGTTCTCCGCCAGGAAGCCGTAGCCGGGATGCACGGCATCCGCGCCGCTGCTGCGCGCCGCCTCGACGATGGCGGCGATGTTCAGGTAGGACGCGCGCGGCGCGGCGTCGCCGATGCGCACCGCCCGGTCGGCATACGCCACATGCGGGCCATGGCGATCGGCCTCGGAGTAGACCGCCACGGTGGCAAGGCCAAGGCGGCGCGCCGTGCGCATGATGCGCATGGCGATCTCGCCGCGATTGGCGACGAGCAGGGTGTGGAAGGGTCTGCTAGCGGACATGGGGCGTCTCGGGATGCGGAGTATCTGGATACGGTTGTGTGGATTCAGCCTTGCGTGGCCTGCGCCGCGCGCACGGTGGCGGCGTCAAGGCGTACCACCCACGCGGCATCGCGCTTGTCGCGAAAGGCCTGGATGCCTTCGGCGCCTTCGCTGCGCATGCATTGGGCGAACAGGTGCGCGGCTTCGTCCAGCACGGCGCCCTGCGCGACCTGCCCGGTGCGCGCCACCAGCGGCTTGAAGGCGCGGTTGGCTTGCGGCCCGCAGCGGCAAATGCGCGTCAGCCACTCGGCCAGCAACGCATCGAGGGCAGCGCTGTCCTCGGCCAGCGCATCGGCCAGCCCCAGCGCCACCGCCGTGTCGCCGCTGACGCGCTCGCCGGACAAGCCGAGGCGCCGCGTGGCCGCCGCGCCGATGCGCGCCACCACGAAGGGCGCGATCTGCGCGGCAATGATGCCCAGCGACGTCTCCGACAAGGCAAAGCGCGCGTCGCGCGTGGCCAGCACGATATCGGCGGCGCAGCTCAGGCCCATGCCGCCACCCATGGCCGCGCCCTCCACCGCCGCCACCACGGGCACCGGGAGCGCGGCCAGGCGCTGCATGAAGTAGCCGAATTCGCGGTTACGGCTTGCCAACGGATCCTCAGGCGCGTTGCCCGCCTCCAGCCTCGCCTTGAAATTGCCGACGTTGCCGCCCGCGCAGAAGAAGCCGCCCGCGCCGCGCAGCACCAGCGCGCGCACGGTGATGTCGGTCTCGGCGCGCTCCACGGCGCGCGCCAGCGCGGCGACCACTTCGGGCGCGAGCGCATTGCGCGTGGCGGGCACGTTGAGGGTGACGAACAGCACGCCCTGGACCTCACGCACGATCACGGCGTGGGCGGCATTGGCGGCATTGGCGGCATCTGTATTGACTGCGTTGATCATGGCTGGAGAGATTGAAGAACGTGGGACGGCGGGCGATGGCGGGCATTCAGCCCTTTGCCATCAGCCCCATCTGCTTGGCGATCACCGTCAGCATCACCTCGTCGGCACCGCCGCCGATGAAGCCGAGCCGGAAATCGCGATACGCGCGCGAGGCATGGTTGTCCCACGTGTAGCCCATGCCGCCCTGGAACTGCATGCACCAGTCGGCCACCTCGCGCGACAGCCGCCCGGCCTTGAGCTTGGCCATGGACGCCAGCTCCACCACGTCGCCGCCATCGATATAGGTTCTGGTCGCCATGTAGACCAGCGCGCGCAGGGCCTCCATCTCGGTCTTGAGCTCGGCCAGCTTGAACTGGATGAACTGGTTGTCCAGCAAGGGCTTGCCAAAGGCGATGCGCTGGCGCAGGTAGTCGGCGGTTTCCTCGATCAGCGCGTTGCAGGCGAGCCGGCGCGCCGCGCCGTTCAGGCGTTCTTCCTGGAACTGCTTCATCTGGTAGATGAAGCCCATGCCCTCTTCGCCGATGCGGTTGCGCGCCGGCACCCGCACTTCGTCAAAGAAGATCTGCGCAGTGTCCGAGCACCACATGCCGAACTTCTTGATCTTCTGCACCTCGACGCCTGGCGTGCGCTTGCCGCCTTGCTTGAGCGGCACGATGATCAGCGACTTGTTCTTGTGCACCGGGCCATCGGAGGTATTGCACAGCAGGCAGATCCAGTCGGCCTGGGTGCCGTTGGTGATCCACATCTTGGAGCCGCTGATCACGTAGTCGTCGCCATCGCGGCGCGCACGCGTCTTGAGCGAGGCCACATCGGAGCCGGCGCCGGCCTCCGACACGCCGATCGCCGCGACCGCCTCGCCGGCGATGGCCGGGGCCAGGAACTCGCGCTTGAGCGCATCGGAGCCGAAGGCCGTCAGGGCCGGCGTGGCCATGTCGGTCTGCACGCCCACCGCCATGCCGATGCCTTGCGCGCGCACATAGCCCAGGGCCTCGGCGGCCGCCACCGCGTAGGAGAAGTCGAGGCCGAGGCCGCCATATTCCACCGGCTTGGTGATGCCAAGGAAGCCGAGCTCGCCCATCTGCTTGAACAATGCATGCGCGGGGAAAATCTCCGCGGCTTCCCACTCGTCGACATGCGGATCGATCTCGGCCGACACGAAGCGGCGGATGCTGTCCATGATGTTGCGATGGTCTTCGGTGTAGAGCATGTTGGTGGTCTCCGATTCTCTTGTTGGTGTGTTCGCGGCGCGCCGATCAGAACCGCGCCACGCCAAATTGCATCGCGCGCGGCGTGCGCGCTTCGGCCTCGCGGGCGGTAGCCAGCACGAAGGCCAGCACGGCGCGGGTGTCGCGCGGGTCGATCACGCCGTCGTCCAGCAACAGGCCGCTGGTGATGAAGGCGCTGGCCTGGCGCTCGAAGTTGGCGACGATCTCGCCGGTCTGCTGCGCCAGGCGCGCTTCGTCCACCGCAACGCACTTGCGCTCGGCCTGCTGGCGCGCGACGATCTCCAGCGTCATGGCGGCCTGCTCGCCGCCCATCACCGCGGTGCGCGCGTTGGGCCACGAGAAGCAAAAGCGCGGGCGGAAGCCCCGGCCGCACATGCCAAAATTGCCCGCGCCAAACGATGCGCCGCAATAGATCGTGACCTGCGGCACGGTGGAGTTGGACAGCGCCTGGATCATCTTGGCGCCGTGCTTGATCATGCCGGCTTCTTCCGACGCGCGGCCAACGATAAAGCCGGTGGTGTTTTGCAGGAACACAATGGGCGTGCCGCTCTGGTTGCAGGCCTGGATAAACTGCGCGGCCTTGGTCGCACCCGCCGGGTCGATCGGGCCGTTATTGCTGATAAAGCCCACCGCATGGCCCTCGATGCGGCCACGGCCGCAGACGGTGGCCGTGCCATAGTCCGGCTTGAACGCAAGCCACGCGGAATCGTCGGTGAGGCGGCCGATGATCTCCAGCATGTCCACGGGCTTCTTCACATCCAGCGTCATCACGCCATCGAGCTCGCCCGCGTCCAGGCGCGGCGGCTGCGCCGGCTGGGGCAGGCGCGGCGCCACGGCCGGCCAGTCCAGGCTGGCCACCACGTCGCGCGCCAGCGCGATGGCATGCTCGTCGTCCTCGGCCAGGAATTCCGCCAGGCCGCTGACGGTGGCATGCAGGTCGGCGCCGCCCAACTCCTCATCGGTGGCGATCTCGCCGGTGGCAGCCTTGAGCAGCGGCGGCCCGGCCAGGAAGGCACGGGCGCGGCCGCGCACCATCACCACGTAGTCGGACAGGCCCGGCATATAGGCGCCACCCGCGGTCGACGACCCGTGCACCACCGTGATCACCGGCAGCCCGGCAGCGGACAGGCGCGCCAGGTTGTAGAAGATGCCGCCGCCGCGCACGAACTTGTCCACGCGGTACTTGCGCAGGTTGGCGCCGGCCGACTCCACCAGGTGGATGAACGGCAGGCGGTTTTCCAGGGCGATCTCCTGGCAGCGCATCAGCTTGAGGTTGCCGCCCTCGGTCATGGCGCCGGCATCGATGCCGGAATCGGTCGCCACCACCATCGCGCGCACGCCGCGGACAAAGCCGATGCCGGCCACCAGCGAGCCGCCGGGAATGGAGGTGTCGTGATCGGTATCATCCATGCCATAACCCGCCAGGTTGGCGATCGGCAGGAAGGCGGTAGCGGGATCCAGCAAGCGCGCCAGGCGCTCGCGCGGCAGCAGCGCACCGCGCTTGGCGAAGGACAGGCGGGCACGCTCGGAAGCGGCAACGGCGCGCTGCTCCAGCGCGCGCAGCTGCTCGATCAGGGCTTGCATGCCGGTGCGCTGGCTGGCAAAGGTGGGACTGGCGGGATCGATCCGGGACTCGATGGGAAGCATGGCGCTCGGCATTGGACAAGGAATGCACCTATTGCAAACCAGCCGCGGTGACGCGACAAGCGCAACATGATGATTTGTGCATAATGTGCACAAACTCGTCTTTGCTGCACCTCCCTAGCGCCTCTGGATGCCACCCGTGCCTGCCCTGCCCGCCTCCCCTTCCCCGCCGTCCCCCGCCATCCCCGGTGTCCAGAGCCTGGACCGCGCGTTTACCCTGCTCTGCCTGCTGGCCGAACACCACGAGTCAGGCCTGACCCTGGCACAACTGGTGGCGCAGACCGGCATCGACCGCACCACGGCGCACCGCATGCTGCGCTACCTCACCCATGCCGGCTTTGCCGTGCAGGACGAGCAAGGCAAGCGCTTCCGGCTAGGCATGGCGGCCATGGCGCTGGGCCTGCGCACCATGAACCGCTCGCCACTGGCCAGCGCGTGCGCCACACGCATGAAGGCGCTGGCGCGCAAGACCGGCGATACGGTGTTCCTGATCGTGCGGATTGGCGACCATGGTTACTGCATGCATGCCGAGGAAGGCAGCCACCGCGTGCAGCATTTCCATCTGCTCAACGGGAGCACCCGGCTGCTGGGCCAGGGGACGGCCAGCATGGCGCTGCTGGCCAAGCTGGAGGATGAGGAGATCGTTGCGCACTATGAGCGGCATCGGGCTGAGTACGAGGGAAGCGGGCTTAGCTTGCTCAAGCTGCAGCGCGGTGTGGAGCGCAGTCGCAAGCTGGGGTATGCGCTGGCTGGCGCTGGGGGCGTGGCGGGGGTGGGGTATGCGTTTGCGTTGCCTTTTGCCGGGGAAGCTGCCATCAGTATCGTGTCTACGGCTTCGCGGATGCCGGTGGCTCGTCGGCATGAGATTGGGGGGATGATCAGGGGGGTGTTTGGGTAGGTTTTGGCGTTTTGAGGTTTTTGCGCATGGAGTTGGTTTTGGGGCCCAAGGGCAGCACATTGGGCTCTTGTTGCTTGATTGGGCTTTGGTTTTTCGGTGTTGGCTGTTGCGCCCAAGAGCCGTACGACATCGCCCTGCGGGGTTGATCGCTGTTTGATTGATCGGCGATGGTTTTTGCACCCAAGAGCGTACGACATCCCTCGGTGGTTGCGTCGTACGGCCCTGGGTGTTGGCTGGCATGTTCTACCGGTTTTAGAGGCATCGCGATGGCATGACCCATGGGTTTCGTGGCGCGGCCCCTGACCTCGTATGCGGTGACCATTCTCACAGCTGCCGTTCGCGGCGCTGGCTGCTGCGCCGTTTCAGGTGTGGCTGGTTTCGTGGTTTTGTCTCTGGCGGTGGGCGCCCTGGTAGGGCTCACTCACATTGGTGGCGGCCACTCGGATTTTGTCGTCTTTTATTGTCGTAAATAAAAAAAACGCTAAAATCACCAATTGCCGAAATATCAGGTGATTGCACTGCATGCGATGCCACTGGATGCATATCCCGGCCGTCACCGGCAGTGCCGCAAAAAAGACAAACAAGCGAAGGGAGAGGTCATTGTGGGAATGATGGGTCATGAATTGCGCAGCATGTTGGCCGGCCTGGCAGGCGGGATGAGCCTCCTTGCTTCCGGCAGCCTGCTGGCGCAAGGCAGCGAGAGCAAGGAAAAGGAGATGGAGGCGGCCTGGCAGGCTGCGCAGTCCAGCGCCCAGGCAGGGCCGGCCACGGTAAAACTGGGCGAACAGGCCACGCTGAAGCTGCCGGCCAAGGAGGTCTTCATTCCCCAGCCGGCCGCCGGCAAGCTCATGCACGCCATGGGTAACCTCGACGACGAACGCCTGCTTGGCCTGGTGCTGCCCACCGGCGACGACGACTGGATGGTGGTGGCCAAGTACGAGCCCTCGGGCTACATCCGCGACGACGAGGCCAAGGACTGGAATGTCGACGATCTCTTCAAATCGCTCAAGGAAGGCACAGAAGCCGCCAACGAGGAACGCGAGAAGCGCGGTATCAGCGGGCTGGAGATCGTCGGCTGGGTGGAGCGTCCCCACTATGAGGCGGCCAGCCACCGCCTGGTCTGGTCGATGTCGGCACGCGAGAAAGGCCAGCCGGCCGATGCCCCGCAATCCGTCAACTACAACACCTATGCGCTCGGGCGGGAAGGCTACGTCAGCCTGAACCTGATCACCGCGCGCGACCAGGTCGACGCCAACAAACCCGTGGTGCGCACGTTGCTGTCCAACCTCGACTTCACCGAGGGCAAGGCCTATGCGGATTTCAATGCCAGCACGGACAAGGTGGCGGAATACGGGCTGGCCGCGCTGATCGGCGGGGTAGCGGCAAAGAAGCTGGGCCTGCTGGCCATCCTGGCTGCGTTCTTCGCCAAGTTCGCCAAGGTGATCGCGTTGGCAGTGGCGGGCATCGGCTATTCCGCCACCAAGTGGTTCAGGCGCAAGCCGTCCGGTTCCGCAGAGCCGAAGTGAAGGCCCATTCCTGCCCGCCGGCGACGGCGTTGTGCCGATGCTCAAGGCCTGGCGCTACGATCCGCGGGCCCCGGAGAACCGCGCCTATTGCACCATCAGCGCGGCAATGCGACTGACCTATACGCTGTACTACCTCGGGCTGGTGGTGTTCCTGGCGTTCCTGGCGGTCATGACCCATGACCCGCACGGCATGCTGGACAGCCTGCGCGCCGGCGGCATGGCCAGCTGACGCCGCAGAAGCCGCCCGAAGCCGCCCGAATCCAATTCAACCTGAATACCAAGGCAATGAGAAGCAAAACGCTTTACCTGAAGGGCGCAGTCCTGTTGGCTGTGGCAACCATTCCCGCCATGACCCTGGCGCGCGACTACCGACCACCCGGCACGCTCGGCGAAGGCTCGCAACTGCACCGATTCGTGCTGCGCGATCCGGCCACCGACCGGCCCCTGCCCGAGGCCCGTTACCGCTTGTTCCTGCCGGGCCAGCGGATCGCCGGCATCACCCCTAAGCCGAACGAGCAGGACAGCGTGATCTTCGGGGTGACCGACAAGCACGGCAATACCGTGTCGGTGCGGCTGCCCAAGCGCTATCCAAGGGACAAGTGGATCCTCAACCCGATCGTCGGCGAAGGGGATTTCGGGGAGGCGTTCTCGATGCGCGGCGAGACCAGCAACCATCCCATGGCTGGCCTGGCCTATGTGCTCGACCTCAAGGACGGTTTCCTGTTCTGCAACCGGACGGATAGCCGCGGCTATACCTACTATGCACAAAGCTACAAGGCACAGACGATCAGCCTGGACTATGAGTTTGGCGGCCTGGAACCGGCCGAATATGCCTGGTGCAAGCGCCAGTCCGATACCATCGCCGCCCTGCCCACCAACGCCGGGCCCGCGGCCGCGTTCCGGCAGATGCTGGCCAGCTACGAGGCCGGCAAGGGCGAAATCGGCGCGGGCTTCCAGGCGCGCGTGCGGCGCAAGCTGATCGATCTGGCCATTGCCGGCCGGGACGACAAGCAGCTGGATATCGCGCTTGGCCTGGCGCCGCTCACGAAGGAGCGCCTGAACGAGGTCGGCTATGCGCTGGTCGACGCGAACTGGATGGTCGGGCGCGGCATGGCCCTGATCGACGAGGCGCTGGCGCACTCGCCAGACAACCCTTTTATCCTCGACAGCAAAGGCTGGGCCCTGTTCCGCCTGGGCCAGCCCGAGCAGGCGCTCGGCTACATGGAGCAATCGCTGGCCGCGTTTGGCGAGGGCACCGAAGCCAACCTGGGCGCGCGCGTGGAAGGCCTGGTGCACAAGGGCGAAGCACTGTGGCAGCTGAATCGCAAAGACGAGGCGCGCGCCGCGTTTGCGATGGCAACCCATTTGTCGCCCGATGACGAAACGCTGCTGCGCACCCTGGCGCGGCTGCAGGTGGAGCTGCCCTAGGCATACCGCCCCGCGCCAAGATCGCGGGGCGCTTCAAACAACATCACCAACGGTACAGACAGTACCAACAGTACCAACAGCACCAACAGCACCTACCTGGAAATTCCCATGAAGTTCAACACCCGTTCGCTCACCTTGCTCATCGCCGCACTGCCGCTGGTGCTCGCCGCCTGCGGCAACAAGGAGCCCGAGCAGCGCGCCGCTTTCACGCAGTTCCTGCAAACCCGGATCGTCGACAAGCCCGGCGTGCGCGTGCCGCAACTCAGCGCGGCGGAGAAGGAATCGTTTGGCGACTACGCCGCGCAGTATGCGGTGATCACCGATTTCAACACGGGCATGAGCAGCTCGGTCAAGCCGCTCGGCGATGTCATGCAAAAGGGTGCCATGCGTTCATTGAGCGACATCGTGGCGCGCCGCGACGAGGTCAAGGCTGCGCGCGAGATGCTGGCCGGCATGCGCGGCGCACTCGACACCGAGCAGGCCAAGGCCGATGCCGCCCACGCGCAGCTCAAGCAAGCGGATGACTTGAAGGTGGTCTACGACAAGGCCTTCGAGAAGACCGTGACCGTGCCCGCCAACACGTTCAAGGCGGTGTTCCCGCAGGTGGACGCCGCCTTTGCGAGCGGCCTGCAGGTGGCCGACTTCGTGGAGAAGAACAAGGGCCAGATCGAGGTCAGCGGGTCCGTCGTGAAAGTGCAAAGCCCGGCCGTGCAAGCAGAACTGAACAAGCTGCTGCAAGGCCTGAACAACCAGGCCAAGGAAGTGAAGCTGGCGCAGACCCGCTTGCGGGCCGTGATGCTGGGCAACTGAGCTTCAGCGAGCAGTGATGCAAGCCATGCCAGCCCGGGCGCTCAGCCCTGCTGGTGTTCCTTGAACTTGGCCAGCGCGATGGCCAGCGCGGCGCTCCCGATGGTCTTGACCAACGCGGGGTGCTGCGCGTAGAAGCCGGCAATCTGGTCGACGATGCCCGGATGGGCCTGCTCGGCATGGGTGGCGATCTCCTGCACCTGCGCCGGACTCAGCTGGCTGGCCTGCTCGGGCGTGACCTGGGTCGCGCCGGGCTGCAGCAGATTGCCCAGTGCGCCGCCCGCCGCGCCGGACAACACCGCGGGCCCAAGCGTTGCCAGCAGCTGGTTAAGCATGCCCGCCTGCTGCGCACCGTTGGATTGGCCGAACAACTCCCCCACCATATTGCCGAAGGCCGGCGTCTGATCCGAGTGGAAAGCGCCGGCCAGCAACTGGCCAAGCGCGCCCTCCGGCGCGTTCTGCGCAATGTGGTCCACCTGCTGCTCGGGATTGCCGCCAAGGGCGGAAGCTGCGTTCTGCAAAAAGTCCATCAGGCTCATGATCGGGTTCCGTGCTCTGCGTTGCGGGTGCTGCTGCTTGGTGCTTGGTGCTTGGTGTTGGCGCATAGCCATCAACGGCACGGGGCCTAGCTCTTCTTGCTGATCAGGTGATAGGCCAGCAGCAGGATCACCGCGCCCACCACGGCGCCGATAAAGCCTGCCGATTGCCCTGGGCGATACCAGTGCAGGGCCTGCCCGAGAAAGGTGGCCGCCAACGCGCCGCCGATGCCCAGCGCAGCCGTCAGGAAGAACCCGCTAGGGCCGCTGCCCGGGGTAATGGCACGCGCTACGAGCCCAGCGACGAAGCCGATAAGAATGGTCCAGATCAGGTGCATGGCGTCAGGGGAAAAGAAAAGAGGGTGCGCCCCCAGCGGAGCGCACCCTGAACCCGCGCATTACTGCGCGGCGGACTTGGCCGGCGTTGCCGTCTTGGTATGCTTGGAGGTGCCGTGTGTCTTGTTGCTCTTGTGCGCGCTCTTTTCGACCTTGGCAGGCGCCTTGGGGGCGTCGGCGGCCGGGGCCGGAGCCGGGGCCTGGGCGAAAGCGCCGGCAGCGAAGAGTCCGAGGGTCAGGATGGCGAGTGCCTTCTTCATGTCTATCTCCAGGTTGAGGCGCGCAGCTTGCGCGTTGCCTGTAAAAACGGCCCGATGCGAGTGCCTGTTGACAGCGAATGCACAGCGCTATGTAACAGTTCGTATCCGGCTGATGGGAAGACTAGCGCAACGCATCGGCCAGCAGCATGCCGGTCACAATCTTTTGCAATCCGCGCCAGCGGCATGATGCCGGCGGCAAACAGAACAACAAGAATACGAACAGGACGACAACCCTCCGATGACCGCTTCCGCCACCGGCCGCGCCCGGCTCGACTGGACCACGCTTGGCCTGCTGACATTCCCGCCGCTGAGCTGGGCCGGCAACGCCATCGTCGGCCACTACGCCGCCGGCGCCATCCCCCCGATCACGCTGAACTTTGCCCGCTGGGCGCTGGCCGGGCTGCTGCTCGCGCCCTATGTCTGGCGTGGCGTGCGCGAGCATGCCGCCACGCTGCGCCGGCACGCCGGTGTGATTGCCGCCATGGGCATGCTCTCCGTCTCGGTCTACAACGCCATGCAGTACCTGGCGCTGACCACCTCGTCGCCGATCAATGTCACGCTGATCAGCGCTTCGGCGCCGATCTTCCTGTTGATCATCGGCGCGCTGTTCTTCCGCGAGCGGGTGCGCGGCTGGCATGTGGCGGGCGCCCTGCTGTGCCTTGCCGGCGTGGGCGTGGTGATGCTGCGCGGGGATCCCGGGCGGCTGGCCCAGCTGGATTTCGTGGCCGGCGATTTGTTCATGCTGGCCGGCACCATCACCTGGAGCGCTTACACCTGGCTGCTGCGCAAGAAGCGCCCGGACCTGCCGCTGGCGGTGCTGCTGTTTGCGCAGATCGTGGCGGGCGTGCTGGCCTGCGTGCCGTTCGTCGCGTGGGAACTACTGTCAGGGAGCGCGCCGATTCACTGGAACGGCAAGGCGCTCGGCATCCTGGTCTATGTGGCAACGATCCCCTCGCTGCTGGCCTACTTTGCCTGGGACCGTGCCATTGCCCGTGCCGGGGCGCAGCTGCCGGTGTTCTTCTTCACGCTCACGCCGGTCTTTGCCGCGCTGATGTCTTCGGCGCTGCTGGGCGACTGGCCGCGCTGGTATCACGCGGCCGGCCTGGGCGCCATCGTGGCCGGCATCTGGATCGCCAACCGGCGCTGAATGCGGGCTAGGCCGCCTAGCCCGCGATCGCCGGATCCAGCCGGAACACGGCGACCGAGCGCTCCATGCGCTGGGCTTGCTCCTTGAGCGCATCGGCCGCGGCGGCGGCCTGCTCGACCAGCGCCGCGTTCTGCTGCGTCACCTGATCCATCTGCGTCACGGCCTGGTTCACCTGGACAATACCGCTGCTCTGCTCCTGGGAGGCGCGGCTGATCTCCTCCATCATGACGGTCACGCGCTTGACCGCCGCGACAATGCTGTCCATGGTGGCGGCCGCGTCCCCGGCCAGCGCCGAGCCGGCCTCCACCCGCTGCACCGATTGGGAAATCAGCATGCGGATCTCCTTGGCGGAGCTGCCGGCGCGCTGCGCCAGGCTGCGCACCTCGGTGGCCACCACGGCAAAGCCGCGCCCGTACTCACCGGCGCGCGCCGCTTCCACCGCCGCGTTGAGCGCCAGGATGTTGGTCTGGAACGCGATGCCGTCGATCACCGCGATGATGTCGACAATGCGCTTCGAATCGGCCTCGATCTCGCCCATGGTCCGCAGCACGCGGCCCACCGAGGTCCCGCCAGCCACGGCGATGTCGGACGCCTCGCCCGCGCACCAGCGACAGCAGGTGCCGCTTCACATGGCTGAGCTCGTCGCTGCCGCGCACCGCCAGCGTAATGGCCAGGTCGCCGGCGTTGATGCGCTCCACCATGCTGGCCACCTGCCGCACGTCCTCGCGCATGCCGTGGCTGAAGCCGGCGAACAGGTAGAACGCCGCGCCCACGGCCAGCAGGGCTACCCCGGCCAGCACCTCGAGCTGCAGCATCTCGGCATCAATGCGCTGCGCCAGCATGTCGCGGGCGATCCCGGAAAACGCCTTGTTGACCGAGGAGACCGCATTGATGGCTGCCGTCGCTTCGTCAAAATAGGGCTTGGCCTCGATGGCGATGCCGCCGCTGCCCAGCATCTTTTCCTTCAGCGTGCGGTAGAAGGCGTCCATGGCGGCCAGTTGCGCGAGCGCGCCTTCCACCCGCGGGCGATACGCCGGGGCCCCGCGCCTCACGCGGTCGATATCGCGCCGCACGGATTCCAGGCCGTCCTGGATCTGCTCGCCCAGCGCGGCCAGCTCGGCTTGCTGCGCCGCATCAGAGTATCCACCCTGGCTGATGATGGCCGCGCCCCTGCCACGCGCCAGCGCACTCAACTCGGCCAGCTTGGGCATCTGCCCGACCATCAGCGTCACCAGGTAGTACGAGCCGCTGTCGGGGTCGAGCGCGAGCGAAGAGCGGTCCGCCACATCGCCGATAAACAGCCGCGTCTGCTTGACCAGCGCGCTGTGCGTCTCGAACAGCGGGCCGGCGGTGGCCTTCAGGCCCGTTTCATGCATGCGTTGCCACGACTGTTCGAGCATTCTTGCTTCCGGCATGACATCGAAGCGGGCCGCCTCGCCCGCTTGCTGCATCAGCGCGCCAAGGTGTGCCGCGGCCTTCGCATCCGCGCCGTCAAAGGTGGCGCGAAATGCCGCGTTGCCGGCAAGCACGGCATTGGCCGCGCCGCGCCGGACCTGCGTCTCGCGCATGAAATCGAGGGCACGCTCGACGATGGCCAGGCCGCGCAGTTCGTCCTGCGAAGCGCGGATCGATTGCACCGACAGGCTCAGCACCGCATAGAGCGCGCCGCTGAGCGGGATCAGGAACAGGATGGCAAGCAACAGCAGCTTGCGGGTGATGGTGAGGCGCGCCATCAGGCGCACGGCGGGGGAGAGAAAGGTAGCCATGGGAGCCCCGAATAATCGCTTGCATGGGTCTTGTAACGGCCGGCTCAACCCTTACTGAAGCGCGTTTTCGCGGCTTTTTCCGCATGCACAAGAGCGGGGCCAGAACGGCACAAGGCGGGTGCAGGATTCCCGCTAAACGGGCAAGGACGGGCACAAGACGGGAGCGTGGCTAGCGAGAAGCCGGCCGCGTATAGGCAATAAGCGGAGATCAGGCTGACACAAAACAGACGCATAACCGACGTACAACGAGCGTACAACCAAGGGATCGCGAAATCAGCGCGCTGGCTTGTAAAGATGTGGGAAACGCCTGAACCAATGCCGTTGAGTGCTGTCTTTCCGTAGGCGGTTCTGCGCCATGCGCGGGCCGCGCGATCAGGATTTTCAACCCAGGAGATGGCGATGTTAAGCCCCCACGAATTTGCCACCTTGCTGCTGGTCCACGATGTGCAGGATCGACTGGAACTCGATCCCGTGGACCTGGAGGCACTACTCGAACGCGGCCTCGTGTCGCTGGCGGAATGCGGAGCCGACCTCTGGTGCCCGCGCATCACGGAGCACGGCTACGCGCTGCTCCGCGCGGTCGGCTGGCAGGGGGAGATGAACCGGGCACGGCGCGGCGAAACCACGCGGGCATGAGGCGCCCGCGCAATCACGTCCGCGGTAGCATCGCCTGGCGTCAGTGAAAATCGCGGCTGGGTACCATCAGGCGGCCCAGCAGCGGGCTCAGGTCCACCAGTTCCTGTGCCACCAGATGCCTGACCTCGCCCTGGCGCTGCCACGTGCCGATCACCCCCAGCAGTTTCGCGCCCAGCACCTCCTTGCGCTGGCGCTCGATCAGGTCCGGCCACAGGATCACGTTGATGGCACCGGTTTCGTCCTCGATCGACGTAAAGATGGTGCCGCCGGCCGTGGATGGCCGCTGCCGCACCGTGACGATGCCGCAGGCACGCACCTGCCGGTTGTTGCCGCAGCGGGATAGTTCCTGCGCCGTCGCGTATTGCATCGCGGCCAGCCTGGGCCGCAGCAGCGCGAGCGGATGCGATTTGAGCGACAGGCCCGTGCTGGCGTAATCGGCCGCCACATCCTCGCCCAGGCGCGGCGCCGGCAGCGATAGCGCGCTCTCGGCCGGCGGCGCCTCATAGAGCAGGTCGTGGTGCGCGGCCTGCAGCGCCGCGGCGCGCGCCTGCCAGCGCGCCTGGCGGCGATGCCCGGCGAGGCTGGCCAGCGCATCTGCGGCGGCCAGCGCGTCGATGTCGTGCCGGTCCAGGCGCGCGCGCAGCACCAGGTCTTCCACGCTGGCGAAAGGCGCCTGCGCGCGGGCCTGCTCGATCCGCCCAGCCGCCGCCTCGCGCATGCCGTTCACGCGGTTCAGGCCAAGCCGCACCGCCGGGTGGACGCGCTGGCGCTGGCGCTGACGCTGGCGCGCACTCGCCACCGCGCCGCTGGCCTCATGCTCCAGCGCGCTTTCCCAGCCGCTCACCGTCACATCCACCGGATACGTGCGCACGTGGTGCCGGCGCGCATCCTGCACGAGTTGCGACGCCGAGTAGAATCCCATCGGCTGGCTGTTGAGCAGCGCGCACAGGAAGGCCGCCGGATGGTGGCACTTGATCCACGCGCTGATATAGACCAGCTTGGCGAAGCTGGCGGCATGGCTTTCCGGGAAGCCGTATTCGCCAAACCCTTCGATCTGCTTGCACAGGGCCAGCGCAAAAGCCTCGGGGTACTTGTTGCGGCCATGCCGCCCTGGATCGGGCCGGGCCGCACGATGGCCACTTCCACCACCAGGTCGTAATACTTGCGCGGCATGAGGCGCGGCAGCATCGACTGCTGCGCGCGCGACTCCACCTGGAACACGCCGATGGTGTCGGCGGCGCAGATCATGTCGTAGGTTTGCGGATCCTTCTTGGGCACGTCTTCCATCCGGTACGGCGCGCCCGAGCGCGTGGGGATCATCGTGAGCGCACGCCGGATGGCCGAGAGCATGCCGAGCGCCAGCACGTCCACCTTCAGGAGGCCCAGCGATTCCAGGTCGTCCTTGTCCCACTGGATCACGCTGCGGTTTTCCATGGCAGCGTTCTCGATCGGCACCAGCCGCGACAGCTTGTGCCGCGCAATCACAAAGCCACCCACGTGCTGCGACAGGTGGCGTGGAAAGCCGCGCAGCTGCGCGGTCAGGCTGGCCCACTGCCGTACTGCCGGCGCGTCCGGGTCCAGCCCGTACTGCGAAATGCGCTCCAGGAAGGTCTTGCCGCCATCCCACCACGCCTGCCCCTTGACCACCTGCTCGATCACGCTGGCATCGATGCCCAGCGCCCGGCCCACGTCGCGCAGCGCGCTGCGCGAGCGATAGGTGATCAGCGACGCCGCCAGCGCGGCGCGGTGGCGGCCGTATTTCTCGTAGATGTACTGGATGACCTCTTCGCGCCGCTGGTGCTCGAAGTCCACGTCAATATCCGGCGGCTCGTCGCGCTCGCTCGAGAGAAAGCGGCCGAACAGCAGGTTGGCATCCCTGGGACCGACCTCGGTGATGAACAGGCAATAGCAGACCAGCGAATTGGCTGCCGAGCCGCGGCCCTGGCACAGGATGCCGCGGCCGCGGGCAAAGCGCACGATGTCGTGCACGGTGAGGAAGAACGGCTCGTACTGCTTCTCGCGGATCAGCGCGAGCTCCTCCTTCAGTTGCTTGCGCCATTTGGGCCGGAGACCTGCGGGGAAGCGCCGCAGCACGCCTTTCATGGTCTCGCGGCGCAGGTAGCTGAACGGCGTCTCGCCCAGGGGCACCAGTTCCTCCGGATACTCGTAGCGCAGCGACTGCAGCGAGAAGTCGCACATTGCGGCAACCCGCAACGTCTGCGCCAGCGCCTCGCGCGGGTACAAGCGCGACAAGCGCTGGCGCATGCGCAGGTGCTGCTCGGCATTGGGCGCCAGCGCCATGCCGCATTCGGCCAGCGGCTGGCCCACGCGGATCGCGCTCAGCACGTCCGACAGTGGCTTGCGCGAGCGCACGTGCATGGTCACCGCCCCGGATGCCACCAGCGGCACGCCGGTCAGCGCTGCGGCCTCCTCCAGCCGCAGCCGGTGCATGGCATCGGCATGGCCCTGCAATTGTTCGAGCGCGATCCAGCCGCGCCCGGCAAACGTCTGCTGCATCCACTGGGCTTGCCGCAGCAGCTCGCCGGGGTCAGGGCAATACGAAGGCAGCAGCAGCGCCAGGCAATCGGGCATGCCGCGCAGGTGGGCCTGGTCCGGCTGCGGCGCGGCGATGTCGTCGGGATGCAGCGCGTAGGCGCCCTTTTGCGCGCGCGTGCGGCCAAGCGTGATCAGCTCGCTGAGGTTGCCGAAGCCTTCCCGGTCCTGCGCCAGCAGCACCAGCCGCAGCACGGGCTGGCCCGCGTGATCGGTGAGCGTGAAGCGGCTGCCAATCAGCAGGCGGAAATCCTGCGCTGCGCGGGCCAGGGCAAGCAGGCGTTCATGGCGGCGCAGGCGGGCCTGCAAGGCTTCGTCAGGGCTTGCGGCAGCGCGGGCATCCTGCGCGGTGGCGAATTCGCCCTCGCCGCCTTCCTGGTCGCCCTCCTCCTGCGGCTCGTCCGCTGGCGCCTCCTCATCTTCATCCAGCCCGGCGGCCAGCCGCGCCGCGCTGCGCTCGGCCGCATCGCGAGTGCGTTCGCGCAGGTCCTTCAGCGCGTGGTGCGCGCGTGCCGTGCCCGCCACCGAGCATTCGTCGGTCAGCGCCAGGCCGCGGTAGCCCAGCGCAAATGCGCGCTCGATCAGCTCGACCGGATGCGAAGCCCCGTCCAGGAACGTGAAATTGGAGATGCAATGCAGCTCGGCATAGTCGGGCAACGCCGGCAGCAACGCGGAAAGCGCCGGCGGCAACGCAGAAAATGAAGGCATGGCTGGCTGGCTCGGCATCGCTGACGCTCAGGCAAACAAGCCATGCAGGAACCAGCGGTATTCGCCGCTTTCCTCGCGCCCGGGGCGCTGGCGATAGACCCAGCAGCGCAGCCCATCCGGGCGCTCCGCGATGAAGTAATCGCGCGTGGCCAGCGCCCCATCCCACCAGCCGGATTCGATGCGTTCCGGCCGCGAGAGCAAGGTCAGCGGGCCACCGTGACAAGGCCGATGGCGTTGCACGGTCAGCGCCACGGGTTGCGCCATCAGCCACAGCGGACGCTCCGGCATGCCCGCCGCGGCACGCTCCGGCTCGCGCGGCGCGCGCGCCGGCATCTCATCCACCGGGCACCAGCGGTTGGCGCGCTCGGGCCGGTGGTCGGCCAGCGGCTGCGGTTGCAGCACGTTCTCCCGGCCCAGCCGAGCCATCAGCGTATCGAGCACGCGGCCCAGCTCCGCCGGCGTGCCACCCGGCTCGGGAAACAGCGCATCGCTCTGCGGCAGGCAGGTCTCGACCGACTCCACCACCAGCAACAGGCTCACCGCCGGCACCGTGAACCGCACCTGGTCCAGCCGCTCCTGCAGCAGCTTGGACAAATGCGCCGGATCGCGGCTAGGCTGCGCCAGGCTGATCGTCACCGGCGTCGCCGGGGTCTCGGTGCCAAGCCGGTAGCGCTCATGCTCCAGCCGCAGCACAAGATACGTGACACCTGCCTGCCGCACGGCCAGCCAGCCGGCCAGCGCCAGCAGCAGACGCTGCGCGCCCGCCATCACGCCCTGCACGGATTCGGTCCGGCCAGGCAGCTCCATGCGTTGCGAGAACGTGGCCGGCGCGCTGAACCACGTAAAGCGCACCGGCACCTCGCCATAGGCCTGGTCCAGCCGCGCCAGCAGGTCCGGACCCAGCCGGCGCCGCAGGCCGGCACGCGGCAGGCCCCGCACCTCGCCCACGGTCCGGCAGCCGATGCCATCGAGCCAGCCATCATCCGCCAGCCCCTGCAACATGCCCACCGGCAGCCGGTCCAGCAGCCGCGCCATGCGCCGCGGCTGCACGGCGCGGCGCGCCGGGCGCACCAGCGCGCCACGGCGATCCCGCCGCAGCGGCTGCGCCGCCAGCCACGCCGCCCCGAAGGCGGTGGGCCCGCAGCCCAGTTGCAGGAACACGCCGAGGCGCCGCACCCGCGCATACACCGCCCGGCACAACGCGAGGTGCCCGCCAAACAGCCGCAGGCTGGCCCCGGCATCGATCATCACGGTCGCTGCCCCGGGATCGGGATGCACCGTAACGTGCGGCGTGAAATGCAGCAATGCCAGCGCTAATGCCGCCATGACCTGCGCCTCGGCCGCCGGCTCGCGCTCCAGCTGCACCACCTGCGCCGACAACGCCTGCACGCCGCCCCGCCGCATCCCCGCCTGCACCCCCAGCGCCACCGCCGGGCCATTGGCCAGCACCACCCGCTCGCGCTCCATCACCGCCACCGGGACGCCGTGGTGCAGCAGGCCGGTGGCGGTATCGGAAGCGCGGGGAGCGCCGGCGGGCTCAGGCCAGTTCGGCTGCAGCGCGTCGAGCGGCAGGCGCGGCAGATGCACCGCGATCCAGTACGACATGGGCTTGCTCTCCCGCAATGGCGTGGGAAGTCCGGGAAACCGGGGAATAGGAAGGCGCTGGCGCAACGAGGGCTGGCGACAACGAAGAGGCGCTGTCCGGCACCGCCATCATCTCGCCCAGCGGCAGCACCAGCGGCGCATCGCGCACCGGGCCGCGCCGCTTGTGAAAGCCGATCGACAAGGCATTGCCCGGCGCCGGCGACAACAGCAGCCGCAGCACCGCCGGCGACGACTCGCGCAGCACGCTGGCCGGCCGGCACGCCCACACCACGGCGTCTCCCGCCTGCGCCAGCACCTGCAAGCGCCGCAGCGCCTCCGGCCGCGCCGTGGGCAGCCAGACCATCACCCCGCCAAAGGCCTGGCTGCGCAGCACCTGCTCCGCCGCCCACAGCGCATCCGCCTGCGCCGCGGCCCGGCCCGCGCCAGCGGGCGGGCGCACCCAGTACAACTGACGCGCGGGCAGCCCCCACTCGGCCAGGCACGACGCATTGGGCAGGTATGGCGGCCCGATCAGCGCCACCCGGCGCTGATCGGCGGCCAACGCCAGCAACGCCGGGCGCAGCAGCCGCAACTCGCCCACCCCAGGGTCGGCCAGCAGCAGCTCCGTCAGCGCGCCCACCGGCCAGCCGCCGCCCGGCAACTCGGCCGAGAGCGCGGCATGGCCGGTTGGCAAGGCCGGCACGCTGCCCGCCCGGCCCAGATGGCCAAGCTGCCCCGCCCGCCACAGGCCGGGATAGCGTTGCTCCAGTGCGCCCAGCGCAACCTGCCGGTCGGCCATGGGCGGCTGCGCCAAAGGCGAATCGCCCGACGTGCCGGGCGAGTTGGGGAAGAGTTGGGCGATCATGTGATGCTTGCGGCTCAGCCAGCAGGAAGTCAGCAGGAACTGAGAGGGGGATTCCGATTACTGTATATTTATACAGTATCACGGATGCGCGCAAGGGTGAAGCGGTGGGGCGATGGGGTGGAGAATGACAATAGTTAGTTGTGCCGAGACATAGTTAGCTGCGCCGGACCCAAAATGACATTGTTAGCTGCGCCGACGGGCCAGACTAACGGCTTACAAAGTTAGCTGCGCCGGCACGCATATATGACGGCCTGCTGGCAGCCACACGGGAATTGAAACCGGCCTAGATCAGGAGTGAGACCGAGCAGTTGAGGGTGCCGGTCTCGACCGCGGGAACGTCAACGCCAAGCCGGGGTCAATCGGGTTTGTCACTCTTCAGTCGGGAAGGAAGTTGGCATCGCCATCTCCGCTATCAAGCAGACGCTGGGCGCGACCACCATCACGGGGCCAAGAGGATGTTGATTGCGCCCCGTGGCTCGGGACTGGAGCTCACCTCGGCGCGCCGCGGCGTGTCCCCCAGCCCCACCGCTTCCGCCGCCACCAGGATGCGTTCGGCATTCATGCCGTGCAGGATGTAGTGAAAGCCCTTGCCTTCGTCACCGATGCGGTCTTCTACCACCACCTTGAGGCCGTCTATAAAGACCTGGTTGGTATCGCCCATCTTGTCGATCTCGCGGGTTTCCACATGATTGCGGTCGATGGTCGTATAGAACAGGCTCAACCCGTCCGACTTGCTCTTGACCGACTCCAGCGGCGTGGTGCGCGCCAGGATCAGCATCTTTTCCACGCAACTGGCGGTCGAGATAAACGTCTTGGCGCCGTTGAGCACATAGTGATCGCCCTGCCGGTCCGCGCGCGTCTTCAGTTGCGTTGTATTCAGGCCGGTATTGGGCTCCGTCACCGCAAAGCATGCGCGTTCCTTGCCGGCAATCAGCGGCGGCAGCATGCGTTGCTTCTGTTCCTCATTGCCGAACATCACCACCGGATTGAGGCCGAAGATATTCATATGCACGGCGGACGCGCCACTCATTCCCGCGCCCGACTCGGAAATGGCCTGCATCATGATGGCGGCCTCGGTAATGCCCAGCCCGGAACCCCCATAGGCCTGGGGAATGCAGATGCCCAGCCAGCCGTGCTGTTGTTACTTGCTGTTGTGCTCGGGAAGAAACGTCGCGCCCTGCGCGGCCAGCGCCTGGATTTGCGCCGCGCTGTAGCCGGCCTGCGCCAGCACCTCGACGCTGTGCTCGCCCAGCCGCGGCGCCTGGCGCTCGACGCGCGGCTGCGACTTCGACCAGGCCGAAGGGATTGCCATCGAACGCACGCGGCCTTCGCTGGGATGCTCGACGATGCCGAAGAATCCCACCGCATCGAGATGCGGGTCCGCCATCAGCGAGTCGATGGTGTGCATGGGCATCACCGGAATGTCGGCGGCTTCGAGCACCGCGGTCCATTCGGCCGAGGTACGCGTTGCCATGACCTCGGCCAGCATCCGGTAAAGCTCGTGAATGTGTTCGGTACGCTTGCCGATGGAGCCGAAGCGTGGATCGCTTTCCATGACCTCGGGCTTGCCGATCAGGTCGAAGAAAGACCTCCATTGCTTGTCGTTGTAGACCATCACGCAAAGATGCCCGTCCCGGGTCCGGTACGGACGGCGGTGATCGTTCAGCAAGCGCCCGTAACCGGCGGGTCCTTCCGGCGGATCGAAGGTGTGCCCGTACATGTGATCGCCAAGGACGAACTGTGCCATGGTCTCGAACATCGGCACTTCGATCGATTGCCCTTCTCCCGTGCGCTCGCGGTGGTAGAGCGCCGCGCTCACGGCATTGGCGGCGCTCATGCCGACGATACAGTCTGCCATGGCATTGGGTGCGTACCGCGGCACTTCCGAGCCGGCCTGGGTGCTTAGCGACGGAATCGCGACCGCGCCCTGGATCAGATCGTCGTAGGCAGGCTTGGCGGCATAGGCGCCGCGCTGCCCGTAGCCATAGACGACGCCGACATAGATGATTTTCGGGTTAGCCCCAATGATCTCCTCATAGCCGAGGCCAAGCCTCGCCATGGCTTGCGGCCGCACGTTGTAGATCAGCACGTCGGCATCGGCGGCCAGGCGCATCGCGTCCGCCTGCCTGCTTGAGATCCAGCACCACGCTGCGCTTGCCGCGGTTGGCGTGCAGGAAAATGCCACCCATGCCCGGGTTGCAGCTGGGACCGATGCTGCGGACGGTGTCCCTTCCGGGGGTCCATTAATGACATCCGCGCCCAGTTCGCCGAGTATCTGGGTCGCATACGGCCCCATCAGCCCCGTGGTCATGTCGACGATACGCACGCCTGCAAGGGGGCCGCTCACGCTTTGCTCCCTGAGCACAAGGTGGGCGGGAAAGTATCGGGCCTCATGGATGCCTCCTCGAATAGAACGAGGCCATGCTACGGAAGCCGGTGCAGCGAGAGTGTGTCGGCCGATACGCCAAACGTATCGCGCTGTCGCCAGCGCCGCGCCAGCGCGGCACTATAATGTGTCCGCGACTTCGCTCCGCCTCCGGAAGCTGCTGCACGGCTGCAACCGGAGCCGGCAAGCCAGCTGACCATTAAAGTTGATCAACAAGCCTGCGCCAATGCCTTCCTCCAGCATCCCGTCCGAAGGAACGACCATCTCCACCGGCCACGCGGCTCAATCCATCGCCAGCACCAAGCTGGTTCCGCCGCGCGGCGCGCGCCGGTTGATGCCGCGCGAAGCGCTGCTGGCACGGTTGCTCGAAGCGAGGCGCCAGCGCTGCGTGGTCGTCCAGGGGCCGGCCGGCAGTGGCAAGACCAGCACAATGGTGGCATGGCGGCAGGCACTTTTGTCACTCGACTTCGACGTGGCCTGGCTTTCATTGGGCGCCGAGGACAACGAGCCCACGCGCTTCTTCGACTGCCTGCTGGCCAGCCTGGCCGAAGTGGATGCCAGGATGGTGCGCGAAGCTGCCTTGCTCATGGGGCGCGACAGCGAAGACTCGGCCATCGAGCATTGGGTGATCACGCTGGTCAACGGCATCGCAAACCGGACGCG
This sequence comes from Cupriavidus basilensis OR16, assembly GCF_000243095.1. Classification (GTDB taxonomy): domain Bacteria; phylum Pseudomonadota; class Gammaproteobacteria; order Burkholderiales; family Burkholderiaceae; genus Cupriavidus; species Cupriavidus basilensis_D. The sequence goes on from NZ_AHJE01000040.1 coordinate 37,169, forward strand.
CGAACTGGTGCTGATGCTCGACGACCTCCAGCACGTGGACGATCCGCGCATCATCGAAGCCCTGCAATGCCTGATCGATTACGCGCCCCCGCAACTGCACCTGGTGCTAGGCTCCCGCAGCGCCCCGCCGCTGTCGCTGTCGCGCCTGCGCGCACAGGGCTTGCTGAGCGAATTCGACCTGCGCGACCTGCGTTTTAGCGCGGAAGAGTCCGAACGCTTCCTGCTCGAGCAGCTCGGCAAGATCGAAAAGCGCGATGCCGAGGTGCTGCATGGGCTGACCGATGGCTGGATCGCCGGCTTGCAGCTATTTGCCCTCGACCTCAAGACCAAGCAAGGCGCGCCGCAATACGCGCGCACGGAGGTACGCGACGCGCGTGCCTTCGCCAGTTACCTCGAGCGCGAGGTGCTGCTGAGGCTGGCGCCGGACGACCTCGAACTGCTTACCCGTATTTCGATCTGCAACCGGTTCTCCGCGCCGTTGTGCGCCACCCTGCTGGGTATGCCGCACGCCGTGGCGCGCATGATGGCGCGGCTCGCGCACCTGGACAGCGATAACCTCTTCATTACGCAAATCAGCAGCCGGGACCGCGAGACCTGGTACCGGATACATCCTCTCTTGCGCGAGGTGTTGCAGGCCCGCCTGACAGTCTTGTCCGAGGATGAGCAGCGCGCCTTGCATGCGGCAGCGTGGCGCTGGTTCGAGCAGAATGGCCATGTCGATGAGGCGGTTCGTCATGCCGTGCAGGCGGGCGAGCCGCAGGCCGCGGCCGATCTGGTCGAGACCTGCGCCCGTGAGCTGTATGTGCAGGGCGAATTGAGCCAGGTTGCCGCCCTGGTGCGGCGGCTGCCACCGGCCGAAGTGGAGGCGCGTTTCAGCCTGCGCTTGCTGTTGGCGCACCTGCGCCTGTACGCACGTGACCTGGACGCCGTCGCGCGGACCATCGATCAGTTGGAGGCGCCGGCCACGCTTGGCGAACTCGATATCGGCCAGCGTTATGCGCTCATCCTGCTGCGGGCCGGACTGGCGCTGCAGCGCGACGACACCGACGCGGTGGTCGCCCTGCTCCCCGAGCTGCAGCGCGTGCCCTCCGACGCCGACGACCTCACCCTCGCCGGGCGGAGCAATGTCCTGTCGTGGATGTACATGTACCGCGGCGAGTATGAAATGGCCCGCAAGGTGCTGGAAGACGAGGGCTGGCGCGAGGGTGCGCCGCGCACCAGCCTGGTGGGGCGCTGCCTGGGCGGCATGAGCCACGCGCTGGAAGGCGATATCGTACGTGCCGAGCGCATCTTCCGCGACGCGCTGCAGGAGGCGGAGAAGTATGGCGCCGCCTTCATCGGCGTCGCCTGCATGGCCGCGGGCCTGCTGGGCGATGCCATGTACGAGCTAAACGAAGTCGACGCCGCGCGGCGGATGCTGGAGGCGCGCATCGAGGTGCTGGAGCGCATCTCGATACCCGACACCGTGTGCCGGGCGCTGCTGGTGCTCGCCTCCGCCCACTGGCGCGCGAGCGGCTACCTGGAAGCGCGGGCCTATCTCGATCGTCTCGAAGAATACGCCACCACCCATTGCCTGGACCGGCTCCTCGCCCACGCACTTGGCTCGCGCCTGCGCTGGCACCTCCAGCAGGGCGAACCGGACCAGGCCGATGCGGTCCTGGCACGGCTTGAAACGCTCGGCGTGCGCCACGCCGACGCGACCCGCAGCCCCGCATGGGAGATCACTGTCTGCGCCAGGCGCGCGCGTATTGACATGTGCGTGCATCGCAAGGATTTCGAAGCGGCGCTGGCCCAGTTGGTACCGCTAATCTCGATGACCGAAGCGAGTGGCCGCTGGCGGCGCGTAGCCAGCCTGCGCATGCAACTCGCGCTGGTGGAGCAGGCTTGCGGACGCACCCGCTCGGCAAGCGAGAACCTTCTCCAGGCCCTGCGCCTGGGCCATCGGCTTGGGCTGGTGCGCACTCTGCTCGATGTTTCGTCGCGCGTGCCAGAGCACCTCGACGCACTACTGCAGGAAAAAGTGCTCGACCCGGTACTCACGTTTTACGTCCAGCGCCTGCTGGCGGCGGCGGCCCAAACCGTGGGCGAGCCTGCGGCCCGCCCGTCCGCCGGCCCGGCCGGCGCAATGCCTAACCTCACCGAGCGCGAAGCGGAAGTGGTGGAGTTGCTCGCGCAGGCCATGGCCAACAAGAGAATTGCGAAGGTGCTCAACGTGACGCCGGAGACTGTGAAATGGCACCTGAAGAACATCTACGCCAAGCTCAACGTAGGCGGGCGAGATGAGGCTGTGGGCCGCTTGCGGGATCTTGCGGCCAGCCAGTCGCCGGTGCCTGCCCGCCCCCGCTAGCACCGCGGCGGCCCCCAAAGCTGCACAGTTTGATCGGCGTGCGCCCTAGCGACAGTCGCGCCTGGTCCGCAGCACACTAGCCCCCCCCGACTCGGGGAGTGCCGCTCGCCCCGCTCTCCACGAAGATGAATGCAAGGCGGTGCTGCGCCATAAAGCAGCACAACGCCGCCCTTCATCCAGACATCAGGGGAGCATCCGGTGGACGTCATCCGTACCGTTTTTCGCGAGGACCACGAAATGCTGCGCGACAGCGCGCGGCGCTTCTTCGAGAGGGAATGCGCACCGCGCCAGTCCGCTTGGGACCTGGCCGGCCGCGTAGACCGCGAGACCTGGCTCAAGGCTGGCCGCGAGGGCCTGCTGTGCGTCGCCATTCCCACCGAGTACGGCGGCGGCGGCGGAGACTTTGGGCATTCCGCGGTCGTTCTCGAGGAAATGCACCGTGCCGGTATTTCCGGGGCAGGCTTCTCGCTGCATTCCGACATCATCGCGCCTTACATCAACCGGCTGGGCACTGAAGCGCAGAAACAGAAGTGGCTGCCCTCGATCTGCGCCGGGGAGACCATCCTGGCAGTCGGCATCACCGAGCCTGGCGGCGGCTCCGATGTCAAGGCCGCGCGCACCACCGCCGTACGCGATGGCGATGAATACGTCATCAACGGCAGCAAGACCTTCATCTCGAATGGCATGAGCGCCGACATGATCATGCTGGTCTGCAAGACCGACCCGGCAGCCGGTGCCAAGGGCATCAGCCTGATCATGGTCGAGACCAACCGCGAAGGCTTCCGCCGCGGCCGCAAGCTCCAGAAGGTCGGCCAGCCGGCAGCGGATACGGCCGAGCTGTTCTTCGACAACGTGCGCGTGCCCGTGGGCAACCTGCTGGGCGAGGTGAACCAGGGCTTCGGCTACCTGATGCAGGAGCTGGCGCAGGAGCGCCTGATCATCGCCCTGTATGCCGCCACCGCGCTCGAACGCCTGCTCGGCGTGACGCTGGAGTATGTAAAGGACCGCAGGGCCTTCGGTCAAACCGTCTGGGACTTCCAGAACACCAAGTTCAAGCTGGCCGATGCCAAGGCCCACGCGGTGGCGCTGCGCACCATGGTCGACTACTACCTGGGCGAACACCTGCGCCGCAAGCTCACTGTGCACGAAGCCGCCATCGCCAAGCTTCACGCCACCGAAACGCTGTGGAAATGCCTCGACGACATGGTGCAACTGCACGGCGGCTACGGCTACATGCTTGAGTACCCGATTGCGCGCGCCTTCACCGACTACCGCGTGTCGCGCGTGGTCGGCGGCGCCAACGAGGTCATGCGCGAGCTGATTGCACGCAAGCTCTAGGCAGGGCCTGGAAGCTCCGCCACCGATTCCCCCTTCAATTCCGTTATTGCAAACAAGGCGGGCAGTGGCCGAAGGCCGCGGCCCCACCGAAACACTGGAGACAGACATGAGCGAAAAAGTGCTGGTTGGCGGCGTAGGCATGATCCCGTTCAGCAAACCGGGCGCCAGCCCGAGCTATACCGAAATGGGTGCCGACGCCGCGCGCCGCGCGCTGGCCGATGCCGGGATCGACTACCGGATGGTGCAGCAGGCCTACGTCGGCTACGTGTACGGCGACTCCACCTGCGGCCAGACCGCGCTGTACGAGGTCGGCCTGACCGGCATCCCCATCGTCAACGTCAACAACAACTGCTCGACCGGCTCCACCGCGCTCTACCTGGCCCGCCAGGCGGTGGCACTCGGCGATGCCGACTGCGTGCTGGCGCTGGGCTTCGAACAAATGCAGGCGGGCGCCCTGAAATCCCACTGGGACGACCGCCCTGCCACGCGTGCGCGCTTCCAGCCCGTCATGCGCGAGCTCACCGCGGACGTGTCCGATTTGCCGCAGGCCCTGCGCACTTTCGGCGGCGCCGGCCGCGAGCACATGCAGAGGTACGGCACCAGGATGGAGACCTTTGCCGCCATCCGCGCCAAGGCCAGCCGCCACGCCGCCAACAATCCGCTGGCGCTCTTCAAGAACGTCCTCACCACCGAAGACGTAATGAACGACAAGGTGATGTGGCCCGGCGTGATGACGCGCCTGATGGCCTGCCCGCCGACCTGCGGTGCCGCCGCTGCGCTCATCGTCTCCGAAAAGTTCGCGAAGAGGCACGGCCTGCGCGCGGACGTGCAGATCCTGGCCCAGTCGATGACCACCGACCCGGTCGAGTCCTTCGACCCCCCTCGCTGATCAGCTATGCGGGCTTTCACATGGCCAAGGCCGCGGCGGACAAGGTCTACGAGAAAGCCGGCGTCGATCCCAAGGATATCCGTGTCTGCGAACTGCACGACTGCTTCGCCCACAACGAACTGCTGAGCTACGAAGCGCTCGGCCTGTGCAACATCGGCGAGGCCGAGAAGTTCGTGATGGATGGCGGCAATACCTACGGCGGCCAGGTCGTGACCAATCCCTCCGGCGGCCTGCTGTCCAAGGGCCATCCGCTCGGCGCCACCGGCCTGGCCCAGTGCTTTGAATTGACGAACCAGTTGCGCGGCACCGCGGACAAGCGCCAGGTCGAGGGCGTGAATCTCGCCCTGCAGCATAACCTCGGCCTGGGCGGCGCCTGCGTGGTGACCCTCTACGGCAAGAATTGAATCCAGGACAAGCCGCGTTCGGCAAGTGTGTGGCTATCTATATCTCATCCAGTACCAGGAGTCATTCATGAGCAAGACACTTGAAGGCAAGGTTGCCATCGTTACCGGCTCGGGCCGCGGCATTGGCCGCGCCGTGGCTTTCAAGCTCGCCAGCCAGGGCGCTCGCGTGGTGGTCAACGATCTGGACAAAGCGCCCGCCGACGAAGTCGTGGCGGAGATCCGCGCCGCCGGTGGCGAAGCCGTGGCCTTTGCGGGCAACATCGTCGCGCCGGATTTCGGCACCCGCATCGTCAAGACCGCGGTGGACGCGTTCGGCAGCCTCGACATCCTCGTCAACAACGCCGGCTACACCTGGGACAACGTGATCCAGAAGATGTCCGACGAACAATGGGACGCGATTGTCGACTGCCACCTGAAGGCACCGTTCAACCTGCTGCGCGCCGCCCAGCCGGTGTTGCGCGAACTCAGCAAGGCCGAAGCCGAAGCCGGCAAGGAAGTCTTCCGCAAGGTGGTGAACATCTCGTCGATCTCTGGCACGCAGGGCAACGCAGGCCAGGTCAACTACTCGGCCGCCAAGGCCGGCGTGATGGGCATGACCAAGTCCCTCGCCAAGGAGTGGGGCCGCATGAAGGTCAACGTGAACTGCGTCGCCTTCGGTTTTATCCCCACCCGACTGACCGAGGCGACCACCGAAGAAAAGACGGTCAGCATCGAAGGGCGCAATATCAAGGTCGGCGTCAATCCGGACCGCATCGCGCAGGCCAGCAAGGAAATCGCGTTCGGCCGCCCCGGCACCGCCGAGGAAGCTGCCGGCGCGGTGTATATGTTCTGCATCCCTGAGTCGAACTACGTGACCGGTCAGACCCTGATCTGCGGAGGCGGCCGCGGCGGCTTCTAAGCTACCGGACCGGCAAGGAGCACCAGTTGAACCGTGGCGCAACATGAGGGCGCGCCTCGGCCGCATCCGCAAGCTGGCCATCACGACGCGCCTGATGAATGCGGTGAGATAAGGCTTCAGTCAGATCGAGGACCGGTGTCACGCAAGTATCGGTGCCGTCGAAAATGCGCTCCCAATGCTCGCGCGAAGCCATCTTGAACCGCGCGGAGAAGCGGCGCTCCAGCTCGGCCCAGTTGCGGCGCTCGCTTCGCGGCGGCAGCTCCACCTCCGCGAAGCCCAGCCCGGCAACGAATGCATCGTAGAAGCGTTGTTCGATGGCGCCCACGGCCATGAACTTGCCGTCGGCGGTCTCGTACGTCCGATACCAGGGCACACCTCCATCAATGACATTGCCACCGCGTTCGGAATGCCATGCACCCTGTGCCAGCCGGCCGAAGACAGCGCTCAGCGTATGCAAGCTGCCATCGACCATCGCGGCATCGATGACGCAACCCTGCTGTTTGCGCGACTCGTCCCAACCCGCCGCGAGTATCCCGACCACAAGGTAGAGCGCGCCCCCGGCCAGATCGCCCAGTACGTTGAGTGGCGGAACAGGGCGTCCGCCGGCTTCGCCAATGGCTGCCAGCGCGCCAGTCATGGCGATGTAGTTGATGTCATGTCCGGCCACATTCGCCCATGGCCCGGTTTGTCCCCAACCGGTGAGGCGACCATAGATCAAGCGGTGATTGCGCCGGTGGCACGCCTGCGGCCCAAGGCCCAGGCGTTCCATCACCCCCGGACGGAAACCCTCGATGAGGACGTCGGCCGATGCCACGAGATCCAGTGCTTCGCCCCTTCCCGCTTCCGTCTTCAGATCCAACTGAACGGAATCGCGATCCCAGGTCGCAATGTCGCCTGCCGCCGCGACCGGAACCCCGAGGTCGCGCGGGGTTGGCGGCGCGATCCGAAGCACCTCGGCGCCATGCTGCACCAGCAGCAGCGCGGCAAACGGCACCGCCCCGACGGTCGCGAACTCCACCACGCGCATGCCGGCGAGCGGCCGGTTGGCTGCGCTCATTGCCCGGACTCCGCGATATCGAGCGCACCGGCGCGCGCAGCCATGGTGCGCCGGGCGATATTGAGCTGGTGGATCTGCGTGGTGCCCTCGTACAGGCGGAACACGCGCACATCCCGAAAAAAGCGCTCGGCCACGGTGCGCGCCATGTAGCCGCTGCCGCCGAAGACCTGCACAGCCCTATCGGCCACGCGTCCCGCCATTTCGGAGGCGAACATCTTGCACATCGACGCTTCCATGGTCACGTCACCGCCGTTGTCGCGCTTGCGCGCTGTCTCCAGCACCAGGGCACGCGCCGCATGCACTTCGGTATTGCTGTCGGCAATCATCTGCTGCACCAACTGATAATCGGCGATGGGATGGCCGAACTGCTCGCGAGTGCCGGCATAACGGACCATCTCGTCGACAAGCCGAATCGCCGGGCCAATGCACAGGCCAGCCAGGTTGATGCGCTGCTTGTTGAGCGCCTTCATCGCTGTCTTGAAGCCCTGGCCAGGCATCTCGCCCACGATGGCCGAGGCAGGAACACGGCAGTCCTTGAGGTAGACGTCGCCCACCGGCGAGCCGTGCTGGCCCATCTTGCGCTCGGCGGGCCCGGTACTCAGCCCCGGTGTATCGCGCTCGATCAGGAAGGCGCTGATGCCGTGCGCGCCCGGCTTGTCGGGATCCGTCCTGGCGAACACCGTGAACAGGTCGGCCAGGGGCGCATTGGTGATGAAGCACTTCGATCCGTTGAGGACGTAGTGGTCCCCGTCCCGGACGGCTTCCGTACGCAAGGAGGTCGCGTCGGAACCGGATTCCGTCTCGGTCAGGGCAAAGCAGCCCGTCATCTCACCCGATGCCAGCCGGGGCAAGTACCGTGCTTTCTGGGCCTCGGTGCCATCGGTTACCAGGGACTCGGATGCAATGCCGGTATTGCCGCCAAAGCGCGCACGGAACACGGTCGCTGCCTGGGACACTTCGATATTGACGAGCGTCAGTTCCTCGGCGGTGAGACCGGCGCCGCCATAGGCTTGCGGAATGCTGTGGCCGAACAGGCCCAGCGCGCGCATTTCCTGCACCACGGCCTCGGGAATCGTGTCGCTCTGGTCGATCCCGGCTTCCAGTGGAATACAGGTTTCAAGCACAAAACGGCGAATGTTCGCCAACAAGGCGTGCAGGCCGGAGGGGTCTGTGATCATGGGGTGTGGACCTCTGGTGAAAGGTTATTGCGCGGTGATGCCGGATGCCTTGAGCACCTTGGCCCATTTGCGCGACTCGCCGCCAACGTACTGGTCGAACGCGGATGCCGTCTGCGCAGACACGTCCATGCCAAGCTCCGCAAGGTGGCCAGCGGCATCGGGCGAGGCGACGGCCTGTGCCACGGCATCGGCCAGCTTCCGTACGACGGCATCCGGCGTCTTGCGCGGTGCTACGAGGCCAAACCATGCGCCGGCCTCGTAGCCGGGCAAGCCCGCCGCCTCCGCCACCGTGGGCACATCAGGCAGCCCGGGATAGCGCCTGGACGAAGTCACGGCGAGCGCTCGCAGCTTGCCGGCCTTGACGTGGGACTGGGCGATCGCGACCGTAATGGCCATCATCGAGACGCGTCCGCCCAGCAAGTCGTTCAACGCTTCGGGCTGCCCCTTATAGGGGACATGGGTAATTTGAACCCCGGCGCTTTGCGCCAGCAGCGCGGCTGCCAGGTGATTGGAGGTGCCGATGCCAGCGCTGGCGTATGTCAGGGCATCGGGGTGCGCCCGGGCCTCGTCGAGCAGGCTCTTCAGCGTCATCAGCCGGGACGATGCCGGCACGGCGATGACGTTGGGAATCATGCCGAACCCGCCGATCGCCCGAAAGTCGCGTTCCGCGTTCCACGTGATGCTGGCGTTCAGCAACGGCCCCACCGCGTGGCTTGGACTGACGGCGAGCAAGGTGTAGCCGTCCGGCGCCGCCTTGGCCGCGGTGTCCGTGCCGATCGCGCCGCCCGCGCCTGCCTTGTTCTCGACGATGACGGCCTGGCCCAGGGAGTCCGCCATTTTCTGCGCGACGATCCGCGCTACCGAATCGACCACGCCGCCGGCCGAGAACGGCACGATGATCCGGATCGGACGAGCCGGATAGCGCGCCGCGTCCGCCGCCGTGGCGGCCATCGGCATGATGCTTGCCAGCATTGCGCAGGCGAGCAGGCCGCGTTTCAGGCGGGCAGGATTGTTCGTTCCATTCATTGTCGTCTCCGTCAGGAAGGTTTCTGCGGCCTCTGCGTGCCGTCTATCGGGTGGTGGCGCCCTACCGCATCAAGCCAAGCTCGATCTGCCGCACGGCCTCCAGCAATTTCGGGGCGACATCTCGCTCCAGGAATCCGTCTTTGTCCCGCAACGCCGCTACCGTGCAGTTCAGTGCAAACGGCTCCTGCTGCGCGTTCTGCCGGACCGGCGCGGCAATTGCATGGATCTCCGGCCGCCACTCGCCGCGGCTGACGCAAAAGCCGCGCGCGTTGAAATGCTGCTGGTCCCGCGTCCACATCGGCTTCTCCAGCTTGAACCGTTCGGGATCGTCCACGCGCAGGCGGTTCAGGACCGCGGTACGTTCCTCCGCACTGCTGCCCAATAGCAGCGCGCGCCCGATTGAGCTGGACAGTACCGGGCGTGTACTGCCGATATCCGGCTGATACACGTTGGTGGGGTCCAGCCGGCAACTGTCCACATACACCACGGCAAGCCGGTCCCGCATGCCGAGATTCACGGTGCAGCCGGTTTCGCGGGCGATGGCCTCCATATACGGCCTGGCGACCTGCCGGATGGCCAGCCCGGCGAGCATCGGATACGCCAGCGCCAGTACCCCCGCGCCCAGGCGGTACTTCTGCGTGCCAGGGACCCGGCTCAGAAAGCCCAGCAAACACAGCGTGTAGGTCAACCGCGAGACCGTGGCCTTCGGCAGTCCGGTGCTGACCACAAGGTCCTGGTTGCCCAGGATCGGCCGAACTGGCGTGAATGCCCGCAGGACCTCCACGCCGCGCGCCAGGTTGGTCGCGAACTGTCGGTCGCTGGAGAGTTCCTCTGTGCAAGCGAGGCCGGAAATCAGGGTCTGTTCCATGGCAGGTGTGCTCTTGATGGGTTCCATCGTGGTATCCGTGGGGTAGCCAAGTCAATGATGGATCAAAACGGTTTCGCTGTGCGGAACCGTCCTTGCATGCCTAATCCGCTTGGTCCACGCTGGTCCTGCCCGACTTCAAGAGACCCGGTAACCCGACATGAAACACACTGACTCCGCCGCCGCCCGGCAGATCCCGCAGGCCTCGCAGGCAGGCCCGCTAAGCGGCGTGCGCATCCTTGACATGGCCACCGTCGTGGCGGGTCCTTTCGCCGCCACCCTGTGCGGCGACATGGGCGCGGAAGTGGTCAAGCTGGAACTGCCGGACGGCAGTGACCCCCTGCGCGGGCTGGCCCCGGTCAAAGGCGACCTTTCTCTCTACTGGAAAGTGACCAACCGCGGGAAAAAAGGCATCTCCCTCGACGTCAGAACCCCGCAAGGCCGAGATCTCTTCCTGCGCCTGCTGCCGCAATTCGACGTGCTGGTCGAGAACTTCCGTACGGGGACGCTGGACCGATGGGGACTGGATATCGCCACCTTGCACGCAGCCAACCCGCGCCTGACGGTGATGCGCCTGACCGGTTTCGGGCAACCTGTGCGGCGAACGGCGCGGCAGCCCAATGCACATGAACTACCCGGTCGGCGACATGGTGGCCGGACTATTCGGCGCGTTCTCCATTGCGACCGCGATCGCCGACAAGCGCAGGGCCCCGGACACGCCGGGCCGGGAGATCGATCTCTCGGCCACCGAGGCGCTGCTGCGTGTCCTGGAGCCGCTTGCAGTGGAATACGAGCAACTGGGACAAGTGCGCGAGCGCGCCGGCAACCGTGCCACCTATACTGCGCCGTCGAATATGTACCGCACCGCCGACAACGTGTGGGTGTCGCTGGTGGCCTCGTCGGATGCCACGTTCCTGCGTCTCGTCGAAGCGATGGGGCATCCGGAACTGGCGGAAGCGGACGCGTACAGGCGCAATCCCGACCGGATCCGGAATATCGAGCCGCTGGACGGAATGATCGGCGCGTGGTTTGCCGCGCAATCCTATGAAGACGTAGCTACGGCGCTGCGAGCCCGGGAAGTACCGTTCAGCAAGGTCTTCAGCATCGCCGATGTGGTCAACGATCCCCACCTGCGTGCCCGTGAGGCGATTGTCCGCCTGGAGGACCGCGACCTTGGCACGATACCCGCGCCTTGCGTGGTGCCACGATTCTCCGGGTACGCGCCTCGGCCGCCTCGCAGCGGCCCCGCTACCGGTGAGGACAACGAGGCGATCTACGGCGAGCTGGGCATCACGGGGGCGCAACTGGAAGCGCTGAAGGCGGCCAGGATCATCTGATACGCCATTCCGGGCGCTCTCCTGAAAGCCGGAGAGCGCCAACCTCAACGGTTTTCCGGCAACGCCCTACGCGCGCCACACCTTCCCCGGCTCGGCGCTGTTCAATGCCGCCTGGATCTCCTCACTCTGCTCCCCCCGTCGCGGGATCGGCCCCGGCGTACGTACCTGGCCATCGAAACGCGGCGCCGGCGATGACTGCAGCAAGCCTTCACGCTCGAAGTAAATGCCACGCGCCACATTGTGCGGATGTTGCGCCGCCTCCTGCGGGCTAAGGACCGGACCGAAACAAACATCGGTGTTCTCCATCTGCGCGCACCATTCGTCGCGCGTCTTGCTGCCGAACACCTCGGTGAAGTGCCGGTGCAGTTCCGGCCAGCGCTTACGGTCCCATTGCTGGGTAAAGCGCGCATCGTCCTTGAGCCCAAGCCTTTCCAGCAACAACGCATAGAACTGCGGCTCCAGCGAGCCCAGCGTGACAAAGCCACCGTCCGCGCAGCGGTAGGTGCCGTAGAAGTGCGAGCTGTCGTGAACGTTCTCCCCGCGCGCGCCGGTCACCAGCCCCTTGGTGCGGGTAGCGAGCAGCAGTTGCAGCATATGCGCCGATCCATCGACGATCGCGGCGTCCACTACGCTACCCTTGCCCGTCTCGCGGGCCTTCAGGATGCCAGATAGCAAACCGACGGCAAGGTAGAGCGCGCCGCCACCCACGTCGCCAATCACGGTGATGGCGGACGACGGCGGCTCTTTCGGCGTGCCATTGTAATAGAGCGCACCCGACAGCGAAATGTAGTTGTTGTCATGGCCGGCAGCCTGGGCCATCGGCCCGTCCTGGCCCCAACCCGTCATGCGCCCGTAGACGAGCTTCGGGTTGCGCGCCAGGCAAACGTCCGGCCCCAGGCCGAGGCGCTCCATCACGCCGGGGCGCATGCCTTCGATCAAGGCGTCGGCCCCCTCGATCAAGCGCAGCACCGTTTCACGGCCTTCCGGCGTCTTGAGGTTCGCCACCACCGAGCGCTTGCCACGATTGAGCAGGCTCGGACCGGCCCAGCCGGCGGCTTCCTCGCGCTCTACCGCGATCACGTCGGCCCCCAGGTCGGCCAGATGCATGGCGCAAAACGGCCCGGGACCAATTCCGCAAATCTCCACAATCCTGATACCTGACAACATCGCGTCTCCTCTTGGTTGATTCATTCAGGCGGGTAGTCCGTCACGACACCAGCACGACACACAGGCTACTACGGCACGGCGCTCCTGACCCCACCCGCATTGAGGAGGGTCATCGGGGACGGAAACACCAAGCCTCGCCAAGCGCACCCCGGAGATTGCGCTTGCAGGCCTGCGCTGCGGGATTCACCCGCCCCCCCCAATTCGAGAGGGTTGCGAAGCCGGTCAGGCCGCTACGCTGAGATCTGTCCGCGCTGCACACCGGCATGGCAACAGCGTACAAGGCGGCCGGATGGCTCTGGAGGACCAAAGAGACACCGCCGGCCCATCGCGACGCCCTATCAATCAAGCAAAAACCGGAAACTGAAACAATGAAGAAGCTCAATGGCAAGGTTGCCCTGGTAACAGGTTCGGGACGCGGCATCGGCCGCGGCGTAGCGCTGAAGCTCGCCGCCGACGGCGCGCGCGTGGTGGTCAATGACCTGGACGCCGAACCGGCGCACGCGGTGGTTGAAGAGATCCGCAAGCTCGGCGGCGAGGCGGTGGCCTGCGTCGGCAGCGTCACGGCATCCGACTTCGCCGAGCGCTTCGTCAAGACCGCGGTGGAGAACTACAAGGGCATCGACATCATCGTCAACAATGCCGGCTACACCTGGGACAACGTGGTGCAGAAGATGAGCGACGAGCAGTGGTACGCCATCATGGACTGCCACCTGACCGCGCCGTTCCGCATCCTGCGCGCCGCTTACCCGGTGATCAGTGCGGCCGCCAAGGCCGAGGCAGCCGAGGGCAAGGAAGTGTTTCGCAAGATCGTCAATATCTCCTCGGGCGCTGCCGGCGGCAACCCCGGGCAGATCAACTATTCGTCGGCCAAGGCCGGCATCCTGGGCATGACCAAGACCATCGCCAAGGAGTGGGGCCGCCTGAAGGTCAACGTCAATGCCGTGGCCTTCGGCCTGATCGAAACGCGCCTGACCGAAGCGCTGGCCGGCAGCGAGAGCAAGACGGTGAACATCGAGGGCCGCGAGATCAAGGTCGGCGTGCAGAAGGCCATGCTCGACGGCGCCGCCACGCGGATCCCGCTGGGCCGTGCTGGCACGGTCGAGGAAGCGGCCGGTGCCGTTTACCTGTTCTGCACCCCCGAGTCCAACTATGTCTCCGGCCAGGTACTGATCTGCGGTGGCGGCAACGGCGCGGTCTGACGCGCACCTGTGCCGTACCGTGCGCGCGCGGGGTACGGCCAGGGCATGAGGAGAGAACGAGATGAATGAGAAGTCGAATGCCGACGGAAAGCGTCTGTTTGAGCCGCCCGATCCAATATCGGCCGGCAAACCTTCGCGTAGCAAGCCGCACGCACCGACCAGCGGCAGCGTAGCAGCAAAGTTCGCCCAGGAAAGCCATGCCAACCCTGCCGAGCAGGAGTTGTACGACGGCATTGCCGTGCGGGGATACAACTAGTCCGCTCAAGGATTGAAATAGGGTTTCGACCAGTATAGGCCCATCCGGGCTCTCTGCGACCCCCAACACCTACACGTCTTTTTCCAGGAATCAAATATGGAAGTCCACCGCAGTGTTTATCGTGAGGATCACGAGCAGTTCCGCACTACCGTGCGCCGCTTCCTGGAGCGTGAGTGCGCACCACGCCAGGAGCGGTGGCTCGCGGAGGGCATCGTCGACCGCGAGACCTGGCTGAAGGCCGGGCGCGAAGGCCTGCTCTGCACCGCGCTGCCGACCGAATACGGCGGCGGCGGCGGCGACTTTGGCCACGCGGCCGTCATCGCCGAGGAAATGGCCTACACCGGTGTCAGCATATCGTTCGGCCTGCACTCGGACATCGTTGCCCCGTACATCGCTCGCCTCGGCACCGAGGAGCAGAAGCAGCGCTGGCTGCCGAAGGTCTGCAGCGGCGAGACTATCCTCGCCGTGGCCATCACCGAGCCGGGTGGCGGCTCGGACGTCAAGGCCTGCCGCACCACCGCCGTGCGCGACGGCGACGAGTGGGTCATCAATGGTAGCAAGACCTTCATCAGCAACGGCTTCTGCTCGGACATGGTGATGGTGATCTGCAAGACTGACCCCACCGCCGGCGCCAAGGGGGTCAGCCTGATCATGGTCGAGACCAACCGCGAGGGCTTCCGCCGTGGCCGTAAGCTGCAAAAGGTGGGCATGCACTCGCAGGACACCGCCGAGCTCTTCTTCGACAACGTGCGCGTACCGGCAAGCAACCTGCTGGGCGAGGCCAACAAGGGCTTCGGCTACCTGATGCACGACCTGGCCCAGGAGCGCTTCATCATCGCCGTGAGCGCAGCCTCCAAGGTCGAGCGTCTGCTGGAGCAGACCATCGAGTATGTCAAGGACCGCAAGGCCTTCGGCCAGACCGTGTGGGACTTCCAGAACACCAAGTTCAAGCTGGCCGACATCAAGGCCCAGTCGGTGGCGCTGCGCACCATGGTCGACTACTACCTCGGCGAGCACATGCGCCGCCGGCTGACCGGAGAGGAAGCCGCCATCGCCAAGTTGTACTCTACCGAGACCATGTGGAAGTGCATCGACGACATGGTGCAACTGCATGGCGGTTATGGCTACATGCTCGAGTACCCGATCGCACGCGCCTTCGTCGACACGCGTATAGCGCGCGTCTACGGCGGCAGCAACGAAGTCATGCGAGACATCATCACGCGCAAGCTCTGAGCCGGCATCCGGCCAATCCGGCGAAGCGGGGCCCGCGCCCCGCCCGCCATCATCGATACATCCAAGGAGAGAGACTGTGACCAATAAAGTGTACGTTGCCGGCGTGGGCATGGTGCCCTTCACCAAACCGGGTGCCAGTGCCCCCTATGACGTCATGGCCGGAGATGCGGTCAACATGGCCCTGGCAGACGCCGGCATCGACTATAAGGAAGTGCAGCAGGCCTTCGCCGGCTATGTATATGGCGATTCCACCTGTGGCCAGAAGGCGTTGTACCGGGTTGGCATGACCGGCATCCCGGTGGTCAACGTCAATAACAACTGCTCGACCGGTTCCTCGGCGCTGTTCCTTGCGCGCCAACTGGTGGAAAGCGGCGCGGTGGACTGCGCGCTGGCCGTAGGTTTCGAACAGATGAACCCGGGCGCGCTGAAGTCGCCCTGGACAGACCGCCCCGGCGCGATGGAGCATTTCCAGACGCAGGCCGATGCACTGCTCGGCCAGATCGAAGTGCCGAACGCACTGCGCCTGTTCGGCGGCGCCGGCCAGGCCCATATGCGCAAGTACGGCACCAAGCTGGAAACCTTCGCCAGAATCCGCGCCAAGGCCAGCCAGCACGCTGCGCGCAATCCGCTTGCGGTGTTCCGCAACGTCGTCACGACCGAGGACGTGATGGCCGACAAGGTGATGTGGCCCGGCGTGCTGACCCGCCTGATGGCATGCCCACCGACCTGCGGCGCCGCTGCCGCGCTGATCGTCTCGGAGAAGTTCGCGCGCGCCAAGGGCCTGCGCACCGACGTGCGAGTTGCGGGTCAGGCCATGACAACCGACCCGGCCAGCACCTTCGACGCCAATGACATGATCCGCCTGGTCGGCTTCGATATGGCCAGGAAGGCCGCCGGCATCGCCTACGAACAAGCCGGCATCGGCCCGCAGGATGTAGATGTGGTCGAACTGCACGACTGCTTCGCCCAGAACGAACTCCTGACCTACGAGTCGCTCGGCCTGTGCGGCGAGGGCGAAGGCGAGAAGATGGTCAACGACGGGGACAACACCTATGGCGGTCGCTACGTCACCAACCCCTCGGGTGGCCTGCTCTCCAAGGGGCATCCACTTGGTGCCACCGGCCTGGCGCAGTGCTTCGAGCTGGTCCATCAGTTGCGCGGCACCGCCGGGGACCGGCAGGTCGCTAACGCGCGCGTGGCCCTGCAACACAACCTCGGCCTGGGCGGCGCCTGCGTGGTGACCGTCTACCAGAAGAACTGATTTCCGTACGCCCTCATTGAACCGGATACATCGACATGATTGACAAGAAAATCATCGGCATGACTTTCGCGCCGCTGCACGTCGCCGCGGAGGCCGGCCAGCTGCGTTTCTTTGCGAAAGCCATCGGCGAAACCAACCCCATCTACTTCGACGAAGCCGCCGCGCATGACGCCGGCCATCCCGCGCTGCCGCTGCCGCCCACATTCCTGTTTTCACTGGAACTGATGCGACCGCCCAGCAACTGGCGCGAGGAAGCCGGCATCGAACTGGCACGCGTGCTGCACGGTGAGCAACAGTTCACCTATCACCGCATGGCCTACGCCGGCGACACGCTCACCTTCGAGAGCAAGATAACCGACGCCTATGAGAAGAAAGGCGGTGCGTTGTCGTTCCTGGTGCGCGAGAGCCGCGTCACCAACCAGCGCGGCGAACACATCGCCGACGTGCGCAACGTGCTGGTACACCGCAACGCATAATCGGGAGAACTGAACCATGACCATGCCCAGCTTCGACACCCTCAAGGTCGGCGACGTGCTGCCGCCCCTGGCACTGCCGCCGATCGACCGCACCACGCTGGCGCTGTTTGCCGGCGCCTCCAACGACCATAACCCGATGCATATCGACATCGACTTCGCCCGCAAGGGCCGCATGCCGGATGTGTTCGCGCACGGCATGCTGTCGATGGCCTATCTCGGACGCCTGTTGACGCAGTGGGTCAGCCAGGCCCAGGTGCGCGAGTTCAATGCGCGCTTTGCCGGCATCACCCACCTCGGCCACCGGATCACCTGCTCCGGCAAGATTGTCGAGAAGTTCGAGGCCGGCGGCGAGCGCCGCGTCAAGTTGCAGATCCAGACGGCCAACCAGTATGGCGAAGTGAAGATTCTCGGCGACGCCGTCGTGGCGCTGTGAGTCCAGGGCCGCTCGCGCCGCGTGATCGCACGACGGCAAGGAGCGGCCCGCAGCAAGAGAACCGCACCCCGCCGCCACTTCGGCATAGCGGTGGAGCCGGGTAGTAACAGCAATGCAGCGCAGCAGTAAAGGCACACTGCCGCGCTATTGGCCCGGCAATCAACACCGAGAGCCAAACGGCTCCGCCGAGGAGACATTGCCATGCTGAAGTCCTTGACTACCACGCTTGCGCTCGCAATCGCCGCCGGCCCCGCGAGCGTCAACGCATCCGGCCTGCCCTATCCATCCAGGCCCATCACCTTTGTGCTGCCCTATCCGGCCGGAGGCGCCTCCGACAGCCTCACGCGCGCGATGGCCGAGGAGATGGGAAAGAAGCTTGGCCAGCCGGTCATTGTTGAAAACCGGCCGGGCGCGGCCGGCGCGATCGGTACCAACTACGCGGCCAAGGCACCTGCGGACGGGTACACCGTCCTGGTCACGCTGACCCAGTCAATCCTGAACAATCAGCTCCTGTTCAGCAAACTCCCCTACGACACCCGCAAGGATCTGGCGTTCATCTCGGAACTCTTCACCGGAAATGTGGTGCTGGTGGTCAATCAAAGCCTGCCGGTGAAGAATGTAAAGGAACTGCTGGAGTATTGCGCGCAGAACAAGGGGACTTATGGCTCTTGGGGCATCGGTTCTTATGCCCACCTGGCTGGCAGCTTTCTTGGGCAGAGCCGTAACCTGAACCTGACCCATGTGCCCTACAAGGGCGAAGCGCCGGAACTCCAGGACATCATCGGTGGCCAGCTGACCTTCGCCTTTGGCTCGATCGGGGGCACGCGGCCGTTCGTCGCGGCGGGCAAGCTGCGGGCACTCGCCGTCTCGGGCGAACAGCGCATGAAGGGCTTGCCGAATGTGCCCACCTTTGCTGAAGCCGGGCTCAACGGCCTGGAATTCAAGCCAAACGGGTCAGTCGTAATGATGGCGCCCATCGCCACGCCGGCGCCGATACTGGCCAGGCTGGAGCAAGAAGCGCGCGCCGCGGTCGATACGCCGCCGGTACGTGCACGCTTGCAAACCTACGGTCTGGAGCCGCTTGGCACCGACGCCAGGCGGGCGCGTGAAAACTATGACGCGCTGTACCCGGTCCAGGAACGCCTGATCAAGTTGACCGGGGCAAAGCTGGACTGACGCCCTGGCGCGGAGCGGGGCCTGCAAGGCATGGCAGGCCCGTCCTCCTTCTTGTCCACTGGCGCGCCGCTCGGGCGCCAGACTCTTTCGCCTCACCGGCTTCCCGGTCGCCGGAACCAGCGACAATCGCGCTATCCTCCGTCCCCGCCCCCTTCGCGTCGCTTCCTGCCCCAGGGAACTGCCGCCACTACAGCCCCGCGCCTACTCGTACCGTCGTCCTGGCGGGGGTCGCCGCGGACGCGCGCGACCAGCTCAGCGAGGCATGCCACGCCAGCCGCGCAACCCGTTCGGCGCTGCAACCGAATCGATCGCTGAAGGCCGCATCCAGGCGTTCGAACGAGGCAAAGCCATGCCCCAGCGCTATCTCCCGGGACGAGAAGCGCCCGCCGGCGAGCTTCAGCAGCACGCGCATCAAGCGCTGCTCGCGCACGATATCGGTCAGCGCCGAGCCTTCCCGGAACAAATGGCGACAGAATTCGCGCGCCGGCAAATTCAGGGCGTCCGCCGCGTAGCGGACCGACCACGGGGCGCCCGGATCCTGGAATACGGCCCTGGCCAGTTGCAAAGTCGAAGGCCCGGCAATGTGGCTTTGCCAGGGAGCCGGCATCGCCATCCGGCCTGTGTGCTCGGCATGTGGCGGCGGCTGATGCGCTTCGTCTTGCACCACCAGATGCAGTTCCTTGCCGCCCCGCAGATCGATGACCGAGGCACCTTCGCAATGGAATAGCTGATAGGCGGGAACACGAATGGTTGCCCCTTCGGGCAACAGGCCGGCGCGCCGGCCGCTGGCCATGTGGAATTCGCCTCTCAGGCAGACGATGTCCACTGGGAACGGCAGCCGCAGGTTGCGCAGATGAAGCCCGGCATATGGCGCGCACCCTGATCCCGAGGACATGATCGACGCCGCCGACGATGCGAAGCCGACGTTGCGCGCCGATACTGGCGCGCGCTCCTCAGCCGTCTCAAATTCCGCAACTACCATGACGACGGCGGCTCCGCCCCGCGGCTGCCGCATGCGCGAAGCTGCAGGCCAACAATCTGCCAATCCATGTACTGCCTTTTCATTCTCAATTTCAAGTCATGCGTCCTTAGTCGAGCCGGACGTCGGCTGAGCGGATCAGTTCGCCCCAGTAGACCTGGTCGCGCCGGACCACCTCGGAGAACGCCGCCGGTGTGCTGCCCTTGAGCAGGATGCCTGCCTCCAGCATGCGCGCTCGCAGGGCCGGACTCTCCAGCGCCTTGTTGACGTCGGCCGAGATCTTCTGGACAAGGGCCGGCGGCGTGGCCGCCGGCGCGAATATCCCGAACCAGCCGGTCCGAGCCATCCCGGAAAAGCCCGCCTCCTGGAAGGTGGGAACATCCGGAAGCAAAGATGAACGGTTCATGCCGCCAACCGCCAGCGGGCGCAGCTTGCCGGTGCGCACGTGCTGGCGGGCCGTGACCGCGGCTACCAACCCCACTTGTACCTGGCCACCGAGCAGGTCGGTCATCAAGGGCGCCTCTCCCTTGTAGGGGACATGCGTAAGCGCCACCTTGGCATTGCGCCCGAACACTTCCATTTGCAGGTGACTGCTCGACCCCAAGCCGACGGTGCCATAGGGCAGGGGCTTGCCGAGTTTCCGCGCGTACTCGGCGAGCCCTTTCATGCTGGTCGCCGGCAGGTCCGGGTGTACCACCAAGGTCTGATGGATGGTTGCCAGTTCCGAGATAGCCGCCAGATCGCGCACCGGGTTGTATGGTGCCTTGCCATACAGCAAAGGCGTCTGCACCACGCTGGTCAGTGCCATCAGCAAGGTGTGGCCGTCCGGCTCGGCCTTGACGACCATGTCCGCGGCGATCATGCCGCCCGCCCCCGGGCGGTTGTCGACCACCACGGCCTTACCCCAGATTCCGGCCAGTGCTTCGGCCAGCGCCCTGGCGAACTGGTCGCCGGTGCCGCCCGCGCTATAGGGCCACACCAGCCGCACCACGCGCCTGGGGAAGGCGGACGGCTGCGCGAGCGCGGTGCCGGTAGTCAGCCCCGTCAGCGTTGCGGCTGCGGCTCCCTTTGCCAGTTGCCGCAATACGCGGCGTCTTGCCTGTTGCATCCTATGTCCCTCCGGGCATTGGCGTCTCCGATACGAGATCGCTTCATTTTTGCTGGTGCGCCGAGCGCGCCTTCGAACGGGCGCGCCCGGCCGGTAGTGCGGCTCGGCTGAATCCGCACCGTCAAATCGAACAGAAAGGCTCCGGCCAGGTGGCCGGAGCGAAAAGCCCGTCGGCACCGACAGCCGGAGAGCATGGAGATCGTTGGGCGGATGCAGCCGATAGCCCGCCTCCGGCCGGCACCCTGTCCGCCGGCTCCGCAGACGGGACGCATGCGGATTCTTGTCTTGAGCAGACGACTTGCGCGGAGATCCTGTACGAACGGCTAGAGCATAGGCCAACGGTGTGGGCATCAACCCACTCACGAAGGGTGGGTCGCCGCAGCCATCCACATCGGATGCGACCGGGCCCTTCAGCCATGATCGGCACCAAGGCCCAGCTTGCGCGCGGCAACGAAGGCCTCGTAGCGGCTCGAAACATCGAGCTTGTTGAAGATCATCCTGAGGTTCCACTTGACGGTCTGGACGCTGATGTTCAGCGTGAGCGCAATCCGTTTGTTTGACATGGCCTGCTCCAGTAACGCCACGATCTCCTGCTCGCGCCGGGTCAGCACGGAGCACTCGGCCGCTGCTGCGGGCACCGGCGAAGTCGGCGTATCCCTGGCGGCCTGAGCGCCATCTGGTGCAACGCCGGTCCCCGCCCCGGTCAGCCGGG
This sequence comes from Cupriavidus basilensis OR16, assembly GCF_000243095.1. Classification (GTDB taxonomy): domain Bacteria; phylum Pseudomonadota; class Gammaproteobacteria; order Burkholderiales; family Burkholderiaceae; genus Cupriavidus; species Cupriavidus basilensis_D. The sequence continues at coordinate 58,508 of NZ_AHJE01000040.1, forward strand.
TAAGGTAAGAGCACATTGCATCGCCGCAGCCGCTGGCCAGGCGCTGCAGCATGGCCACCGTCCTTGTCCCTTCATCCAAGACGGTCCGCACTAGCCCCAGACGGTATCCCGCGGCGAGCGCCGCGCGCAGGTATTCGGTGGCCTCGGACTCGCGTCCCAGCTCTTCCAGCACCCTTGCCTCAAGCAGATCGGCGCTCACCAGGAACGCACCCCTGCCGTACTGCGCAGCGGTGCCACGCACCGTCGCCAGCGCTTGCAGCGCCTTCTTCGGCTGGTGCCGGGCCAGCGCAAGACGGGCGCGCGAGCCCGCCGCCAGCATGCCGATCTCGGCATCGCGCGGGCTGGTTCCCGCAAAGCACTGCGCAAAATCGTCAAGCGATGCCTGCAGGCATTCAGCATGGCGCAGGTCGCCATCTCCGAGCGCAATGCGCAACTGCTCGGCTACCAGATGCGCCGCGCAACGATCGATGCCGAGGTTGCGCAGATGCGCCTCTTGCTCGACAAGATAGTCCACGGCCTGGCCCCGCATGCCGCCCGCCAGCAGCAGCCTGGCGTGACACAGTGCCACACGAAGCATGATGTCAGGGGACGAAATGCGCAGCATGTCAAGGCGGTTTGCCAGCAGCTCGCGCGCACCATCGAGCCGATCCAGCTCATATAGCGTGTCGGCCAGCACAGCCGCGCACATGCATGCGCTGACCGAGCGCCGGCCGTAGCGTGCTTCCGCCTGCTCGAGCGCACACGCTGATCCGCTCGGCCTCATCTGGCTTTCCTTCCAGCAGGCAACCACCGGCCATGGCGGCGGCGGCAATCAGCGCCAGCTCGGCAGATGCGATGCGGGTGGCGCGAGCCGCCGGACCGTTGTAGAGGCGACGGGCTTGTGCATGGCGTCCCTCGGCGCTCAAGCAGCGGATGGTCAGGGCGACACGCAAATGCTGCGCCAAGGGATGGCCGAGTCGCGTCTCCTCGAGCGAGCGCAGGATGATATGCGCACCTTCCACGTCGTCATGCTGCACGGCGAGCATGGCCTTCAGCAAGCCGATTTGCGGCGAATCCTCCGTTGCAGTCCTGGCCGATTCAAACGCAGCGATCCACTTCCCTACCTTGGACGCTCGACCGGTCATGACACAAGCCCAGGCGGCCAGCAATGCAAGACGGGGATGGTGCGAGAGCCGTTCTGGCGGCACGCGATCCACCCAGCGCAGGAAGGCGCCGAGCTGGATGATGCTGCTCAATGGCGGCGTGGAGCCCTCCAGCAGTTGCACCACCGGCTCGAACGCGTCACCCAATAACGCATGGTGCATGGCCTCCGCCAGCGCACCATGCTGCGCAAACCATTGCGCCGCGCGGCAGTGCAGACCGCGCACGTCCACCCCGTCCTGCTCCAGGCGCTTGCTCAGGTACTCCGCGAACAATGGGTGGAACCGGTACCAGTGATACTGGTCCTTCGTGTCCACCGGCAGCAGGAAGAGATTGCGCGCATCGATTGCCGCGATCATCTCGGCCGCCCGCGCGAACTCTGTGACATATGCCGCGACCTCCGGACTGAAGCGGCGCAGCACCGAGACACGCAGCAGGAAGGCGAACAAATCCGGCGGCAAATCCGCAATCACGTCCTCGGACAAGTAAGCCGCGAGATCTACGCTCTTTGGGCCCAGCGCCCGCGGCCGCGAGCGAGCGCGGGGACTTGCCTTTAGCGAGATCGATACCAGTTGAAGCCCGATGGCCCAGCCGTCGGTCAGGTCATGAATCCGCTTGGCGGTATCGAGATCGACCTTCGGATCCAGGTGGACCTTCAGGAAGGAAAAGTGGCATCGACCAATGCCTGCATCAGGGCGATGGTGGCGGCGTCCGTGATGTGATGCACATCGTCGATCAGCAGGTACAACTCCCTCTGGCTGCGCGCCAAGGCGTTGACAAGGATCCGCGCCACTTCATGAGGGGCACGCTCCGACGCGCCGGGCATTGCCTGATCCGCATCGGGCAACAGGCCTGCCCATTGCAACGCGGCGTGCAAGGTAGCACAGAACCGGGGCAGCGCGTTGTCGTCGAGAGCAAGCGCCAGCCACACCACGTCCGCACCCGACTTGACGAGTTCCCGGCGCCACTGCGCCATCAGCATGGTCTTGCCGAATCCCGCGCTCCCGGTGATAAGCGCCAGCTTTCGGTGCTGCTCCTGCACGAGACGCGCGATCAGGCGATTGCGCGGGATGGCGCGCCTGCCGAGGCGGGGCGTAGCATGCTTGACGGCAACGGGGGACGGTGATGGTTCCATACGGGTTATGTCTCTGGCATTCTCGTCTGACGCGCCGGCACAGCACTGATGCCCGCTGCGCTATTTGCGTGCGCAAGGTGAAGAGGAACAGGTCCGCTGCCGCCGCCCCCTGGTTCCGCTCTCCTGCCCCCTCAGAAGCACTCCTTTAGGAGTGGGCATCTCATGCCACCACGCATTAATATGGATTGTCCGTGCACCGTGGAAGGAAGCCTTGGGGGGATTCCATCATGCGTGGCGGCAGCCTTCATCGCGAAAGCCGGAGCAGCGGCAGCTGCCCGGTATGCTGGCGCCTCATTGGGCGCACCACGGTGAGCGGCACGCGAAGGCATCCTGCATGGTGCGGCGTAGATCGGTCACCCCCCGATTTGGGGTGGTTCAGCCGGTGGCGCCTACGACATACTCTTTTGCATCCGCGAGGCCGCCACTGGCGCCTCCGCGTATCGTATCGATAACGTCAAGACTCCGGTCGGCTGCGTGATGCCGCAGCAAGCGCCGGGGCAACGGAGACAAGCATGTATATGACGCAAGGCCTGCACCGTTCGGCACAACAGCGACCGAACGACGTTGCAGTTCACTTTCAGGGCAAGGCCCTGACTTTTGCACAACTCTCCGATCGCGTCGCAAGACTCGCAGGTGCATTGAGAGGGCTCGGCGTAAAGGACGGCGAGCGCGTGGCGATGCTGTCGATCAATTCGGCGCGCTATCTCGAATACGACATGGCCGTGCCGTGGGCCGGAGGCGTTCTCAACCCCGTCAATATCCGCTGGAGTTCCGCGGAGATCCTGTACGCGCTGAATGATTCCGCCAGCCTGATCCTGATTGTCGACGATACGTTCAAGGCACTCGGAACTAAGCTTGCCAATGAAGCGGGAACAGTACGGCATCTTATCTACGCCGGTGACGGCGAGACGCCCGCAGGCATGCTCAGCTACGAGCAACTCATCGAGGCTGCCGAGCCCATCGAAGATGCCTGGCGACACGGCGACGATCTGGCCGGCATCTTCTACACGGGCGGCACCACGGGCTTTCCCAAGGGCGTCATGCTGAGCCACAACAATCTTGGCATCTCAGCAATGGCGCAGTTGATGACTGGCCGCTGCGGCGCGGATGCGGCCTTCCTGCACGCCATGCCGATGTTCCACCTGGCCAACTTCGCCGCGGTGTGCGCGCTATTCATTAGCGGAGGCACCCACGTGGTGATACCGGCGTTCACCCCGCTGGCCACGCTGGAAGCCATTTCGCGCGATCGCGTTACGCAGATCACGCTGGCCCCGACGATGCTCCAGATGCTGCTGGACTGGCTCAAGCAGCATCCTGGGGAAGCGGCCCGGTTGGACATGTCCTCACTGAAGCTGATCGGCTACGGCGCGTCACCCATCTCCCAGACCTTGCTGCGGCAAGCGCAGCAGACCTTCCCGGAGACGGATTTCGCCCAAGGTTACGGCATGACCGAGCTAGCTCCGCTCGCAACCGTGCTCGGTCCGGAGTATCACACCGAAGAAGCGTTCGCGAGCGGCAAGATGCGCGCGGCAGGCAAACCGCATCTGTGCGTCGAGGTCAAGATCGTCGACGAGTTCGATCGGGAGGTACCGCGCGGCACAGTCGGCGAGATCGCCGTGCGCGGCGGCAATGTCATGCTGGGCTACTGGAACCAGCCCGAGGCCACGGCGCAGGCAGTGCGCGGCGGCTGGATGCATACGGGTGACGGTGGCTACATGGACGAAGAAGGGCTCATCTATGTGGTGGACCGCATCAAGGATATGATCGTCAGCGGTGGCGAGAACATCTACTCTGCCGAAGTGGAGAATGCCATTGCCAGCCAGCCGGCTGTCGGGCAGTGCGCGGTGATCGGCGTGCCCAGCGAAAAATGGGGAGAGACGGTGCACGCCGTGATTGTTCTCAAGCAGGGCGCGATCGCAACCGCAGAGGAAATCCAGGCGCACTGCCGCAAACGCATAGCCGGATACAAATGCCCTCGCAGCGTGGAATTCCGAGAAGCGCTTCCGCTTTCCAGCGTGGGAAAAATACTCAAGAACGACCTGCGCAAGCCCTATTGGGAGAAGCAAGGGCGCGGGGTAGCTTAAGCTGCCCGGCAGCCCGCCGCTGCCGGCGCAGGCGGTGCGGCCCAGGCGTAGACCGGCCGTTGCCTATGCCACATCGGCAACGCCCACTTCCCCTCGGCGCCTTGAGGTTTCCCTCAGGCCGAATGCCAACACTGCAACCCACTATGTACGCATCATCAGAATAGAAATGCAAGCTGTCTTGGATATTGCGGCCACCGGCCCGGATCGACGCACGCTTGCTCTGCAACCTAGTCCAAAGTGATTCGCGCGCTCGATGCAATACGGCTCCAGATCTGCGCATCGCGCCGCATGAGTCTCCCAAACTCGTCCGGGGCGAGCGCTCCGGGCTCCAGGCCTTGCCCACGGATGATTTCCAACGTCTCTGGCTTGCTCAGAATGGACATCACCGCCGAAGTGAGCTTCTCAACGACCGCCTTTGGGGTCCCGGCGGGAACGAACAAGCCGTACCAGCCGTTTGGCTCGAAGTCGCGGAAGCCGAGCTCCGTGAACGTAGGCACATCGGGAAGCAGCTGCAATCTGCGCTCACCCGTCACGGCCAGTACCTTGATCTTGGGGGATACCAGGCTGGAGCGGCTGCTGGCCACATCGACAAACGCAGAGCTGACCTGCCCACCCAACAAATCCTGCATCGCAGGCATGCCACCTTTGTAAGCGACATGGGTCAGATCGACCCCGCCCTGCATCCGCAGCAGTTCGCCGTGCATATGCGAGGATGTCCCGTTGCCATAGGACCCGTAGCTGAGTTTGCCAGGGTTGGCACGCGCGGCAGCGATGAATGCCCGCGCACTGTTGATACCTGTCGTGGCCGGTACGGCAAATACATCTGCAGAAAGCGCAACCCGCGCCACCGGGCTGAAGTCCCGGAACGTGTCGTATGGCAGGCTCTTGTAAACGGACTGCAGTTGAACAAGGGGCGTGGCCCCCAATAGCAAGGTGTAGCCATCGCGCCCGGCCTTTGCCGCAGCCGTAAAGCCAAGCGTGCCACTAGCCCCGGGCTTGTTCTCGACCACAACCGGCTGACCCCATATCGCCGTCAGTTGATGGCCAATCAGGCGTGCCACGGTATCCGAACCACCGCCAGCCGGGAACGGCACGATCATGCGAATCGGCTTCTGGGGGTAACTCGCGGCTTCGTCGGCCCGGCTCGCCTGCGGGACGAGCAGCGCGGCCGCCAGCGCGAACACAGCCGCCAGCCCGATACGGTTGCCATGGGGATTAGACTTTGACATGAGCGATATGCGGGGCATGTTGGTTTGATATTGGTTTCATGTGTCGATCGCACCTGCGCGGCAACGCATGGTTCAAATTGGCAAAGGGGTCGTAAGCTGACCGGTTTCTTGAGAGACGCACGATCCCTCAAGCTACCGGCATGAGTCATTTATCGGAGCAGCTCGAACTGCGGCAGCTTCATGTCTTCCGACACCTTCTCGAAGACCACCTTCACCCGCTTGCCGATGCCAATTTCCGCGGGATCGGCGTTCAGGATGTTCGCCATCAGCCGCACACCCTCGTCCAGTTCGACGATCGCCACGGCATAGGGCAATCGCGCCTTCATGAAGGCATTCGGGGCGCGGTGATTGATGGTGAAGGTATAGATGAATCCATTGCCCGACACCTCTTCCCAATCAACCTGCTCCGACTCGCACTGCAGGCAGAACGGCCTTGGGAAAAACTGACGATGCCCACAGGACCGGCAGCATTGCACCACCAGACGCTCTTCATTGGCCGCGTTCCAGTACCCTTGAGTCATGTCTGTCGGCTGTGGCAGGGGACGTTGTGCTTCGCTCATGCTTAGACTCCGAGAATCATGGTTGTATTGCAGGAGAAGACCAGGCCGGGCGCGTGGCACAGCGCCAGTTCCGCTTTGGGCAGTTGCCGTTCGCCGCATTCGCCGCGTAGCTGGCGCACGGCTTCAATCACGACAAACATCCCGAACATGCCGGGGTGTCCATACGACAACCCGCCCCCCGACGTATTGATCGGGAAGCGCCCTCCTGGTGCCAGCGCGCCGTCGGCCACGAAACTGCCGCCCTCCCCGCGCTTGCAGAAGCCGAGTTCCTCCAGCGACTGAATCACGCCGATGGTGAAGTGGTCGTAAACCTGCACCACATCGATGTCGCTTCGCGTAACGCCAGCCATGCGAAAAGCGGCATCCGCTGTTTCGGCGACATCAGTGTCGAGCCAGTCAGGCGTATTGAAGGGCGTGTAGTGATGCGAATGGGATTCCGCGATGCCCATCACATAGACCGGCTTGCCTGGCAGGTCGCGTGCGCGCGAGGCTGAGGTAATCACCAGCGCCCCGCCGCCGTCGGTGACGAGGCAGCAATCCCGCTGGCGCAGCGGTGCGGCCATGACCGGCGAGGTCATCACCTCCTCGATGCTGGTCGGCTCGCGGCGATACGCCTTCGGGTTGAGTTGCCCCCACTTGCGCGCCGCGACGGCGACTTCGGCAAGGTCGCGCGGCGTGGTGCCGTAGCGATGCATGTGAAGCTGCGCGACCATGGCGTAGTAGCCGATGGGACTCAACTGGCCATAGGGTGTAATGAACTGGCCCCTTGGCGAGGCCGGGCTGTCGGCTGCCACGGCACCGCTCTTACGCGAACCGTCCGAGAGCTGTGTGCTGCCGTATGTGACCAGCGCCACGGAGCACATGCCGGCTGCGATAGCAGCCATGGCGTGGCGGATATGCATGATGTTGGACATGCCGCCGACATTGGTAGAGTCCACATAGCTCGGGCGAACGCCGAGATATTCCGACAATTGCAGGCTGGAGAAGCGGTCATCGGTATGCGCGAACACGCCGTCGACATCGCGCAGCGTAAGGCCGGCGTCCTTCAGGGCCCGATGCGCGGCCTGTGCCTGCAGTTCGAGGGCCGTCATGCCTGGCACCTTGCCCAGGTCGGATTCCGCCGCGCCGACAATGGCGACGGAGCGAGACAGGATTTGCGTCATGGGTAGATCCGGTGAATCGTTCAGAGGGCACGCGCAATGACTTCGCGCATGATTTCAGAGGAGCCGCCGTAGATGCGGTTGGGGCGCACGTCCGTATAGGCGCGCGCGATAGGGTACTCGCGCATGTATCCGTATCCGCCGAAGAACTGCATCAGATCGTCGATGGCGCGGGTCGCCTCGCTGGCCCAAAACTTGGCCATGGCGGCGCCATCCACGGTCAGCGTTCCGTCGAGATACTGCGCAAGGCAACTGTCGACAAAGGCGCGCGTGGCGCACGAGTGCGTCTTGATCTCGGCAAGCTTGAAGCGAATGAACTGATTTTCGATGAGCGACTTGTCGAAAGCGCGGCGTTGCTTGACGTGGGTCAGTGTCCATTCGAGCGCGACTTCCAGCGCGGTGGCACAGCGCATCGCGATCAGCAGGCGCTCGCGCACGAGGCCGCTCATGGCGTAGCCGAAACCCGCATTGCGCTCGCCAACCAGCATGTCATCCGGTACGAAGACGTCGTCAAAGAACAGTTCGGCGGTGTCCTGGGCCTTCTGGCCAACCTTGTCCAGCAGGCGGCCGCGGCTGAATCCCTGCGCCGTGGCATTCACCCAGAACAGGCTGATCCCCCGCGCGCCTGCCGCTGGATTGGTCTTTGCGAAGACGAGCACGCGGTCGGCGTGATAGCCGTTGGTAATGAACGTCTTTTGGCCGTTGAGGCGGTAGCCGCCGTCAACCTTGACCGCGCTGGTGCGGATCGCCTTCAGGTCGCTGCCTGCGCCGGGTTCCGTCATGGCGAGCGAGCCCACCACTTCCCCGCTGGCCATCTTCGGCAAGAATTCGGCCTTCTGTGCCTCGGTGCCGAATTCCAGCAGATAGGGTGCGACATTCTCCGAATGCGTGGTGAACCCGGTCACGCCGGTCACCAGTGCGCGCGCAATCTCCTCCACGACAATGGCGCTGTGCAGGAAGTCGCCGCCACCGCCACCGTAGGTCTCGGGAATGCCGGGGAGCAGGAGCCCCGCCTCCCCCGCGGCGCGCCAGATTTCGCGTGGGACTAGGCCATCTTCTTCCCACTTCGCATGGAAAGGCGCGATCTTGTCCGCGATGAAGCGTGCGACGCTCGACCGGTAAAGCTCATGGTCAGGCGTGAACATCGTGCGCTGCGCGTAGTAGGTAGCTTCGTGTCTTGTCATTTGCGTGGGCCCATCAATGGGCAATGCGATTATCGGTCGGCCAGTAGCCGGCTTTGACGGCGCGCTTGAGCAGCTTGCCGGTCTCGGTCCGCGGCAGCGCCTGGACGAAGTCGACCGAGCGCGGACACTTGATGGCGGAAATATGGCTGCGGCATAACGAAATCAGTTCCTGTGCCAGCGCTTCGCTGGCAAGGCCGTGCTCATACAGTTGCACAACGGCCTTCACCTCTTCGCCGAACTCCTCGTTTGGCACGCCAACCACCGCTACGTCGGCGACGGCGCCGTGCGTCATCAGGACGTTCTCGGATTCCTGCGGATAGATGTTCACGCCGCCGGAGACGATCGTGTTGGCGAGCCGGTCGGTCAGGTAGAGGAAGCCGTCGGCGTCCAGGTGACCCACATCGCCGTAGGTCGCCCAGCCTCGCTTGTTGTAGGCTTGCCGGGTCTTCTCTGGGTCGTTGTGATAGGTGAAGGCGCTCCCTCCGGAGAAGTAGACGACGCCGGTCCCACCTTGTGGCAACTCGCGACCCGCCTCATCCATGATATGCACCTGGCCAAACTCCGGCTTGCCCACCGATCCCTTGTGCGCCAGCCATTCCTCGGAGCTCAGCGAGGTCCGGCCAACCAACTCCGTGCCGCTGTAATACTCGTACAGAATCGGCCCCCACCAATCGATCATCTGCTCCTTGACCGACACCGGGCAGGGCGCCGCCGCGTGGATCGCGAAGCGCAGGCTGGAGAGTTCGAAGCGCGCGCGCTCCGATGCGTCCAGGCGTAACATCCGGACGAACATGGTTGGCACCCACTGGGCGTGCGTGACCCCATAGCGCTGAATCGCATCGAGCGCGCTCAGCGGATCAAATTTCTCCATCAGCACGCACGTACCGCCCGCACGCATGACGTTCATGTTCCAGCGCACGGGTGCGGTGTGATAGAACGGTGCCGTGGAGAGGTAGACCGAGTCGCTGTCGAAGTCCTTCCATCGCGTACGCGGATCGGCACTCGCATTGAAGAATCCGTTGGCGCCGGCAAGCGGCCGCTTGATGCCCTTGGGCATGCCAGTGGTGCCCGACGAGTATGAAAAATCGGTGCCTTCCATTGTCTGCGGCAACTGCACGTCGTCGGGGATCTGCGCCAGCCATGCCTCGTAGGTCGAAAAGCCCGCACGGCTGCCGTCAACCAGCACCCGGTTCAGCGATATCGCTTCGATCGCGCCGGGCGCGAGATCGCTCAGCGTTTCCATGGAGCAGAACAGCGTCTTTGCTTCGCAGTCGGTGACGATATAGCGAACCTCGTCGGCCTTCAGGTGACGGCTGATCGTGGTGTAGTACAGGCCAACGCGATGGGCCGCCCAAAGGATTTCAAAGTAGCGGACGTGGTTCTCCAGCAGCACGGCGATGCCGTCGCCAACACGATGCCCTGCGGCGAGCAATGCGGCGGCGCACTTGCGGGAACGCAATTCCAATTCGCGCCAGGTGACTGCCTGGCCTGAAGGCACCATTCGGTATGCAACGCGTTCAGGCGTTAGCAGTGCATGTTGTTCGATAAGAGACATTGTGGATTTATTTGGAGTTGGCTTACACATGGAGGATGTCGGCAACGCCGTTACTGAGCACCACGACGGCCCGTTCCACAGCCAGAACGCGGAAGCGCACCTGATCCTCGATTCGCCACATCTCCGCGCGTAGTGTCTCGCCGGGCACAACCGGCGAGGAAAAGCGCGCGGCCAGGCTGGCCAGGCGTGCGGGCACGCCGCCGCAAGCGTGTTTCAGGATCGCGCGGGCCGCCATGCCATATGTGCACAGACCATGCAGGATCGGACGCTCGAAGCCAGCCTTGCGCGCGGCGGCGGGCAGCGCGTGGATCGGATTGCGGTCGCCGTTCAGCCGGTACAACAGTGCTGCGTTCGGCAGGGTCGGCATCTCCATGACCATGTCGGGCTCCCCCTGCGGTGTGGCGGGCAGCGCGTCAAGCGGCGCATCGCCCGGCTTGCCGGCGGTAGCGAAGCCACCATCCGCGCGGCAGAACGAGACATGCTCGACGGTGGCCAGCAGTTCGCCGCTAGCCTGATCGGTAATGCTGCGCTCGGTCACAACCAGTGCACCCTTCGCGGCGCCTTTGTCCACGACGCGGCTGACGCGGGTCTTGCTGCGCACCGTACCGGCCGCAGGCAATGCGGCGTGGAAACGCATGCGGTGCTCGCCGTGCAGGATCTGCATCCAGTCGATACCGGTACGTGGGTTGGACGCCCACGCACCAGGCGCTCCGACGGTAGCCAGGAAGGTCGGCACGACAAGCATGCCTTCCTCATGGACGTACCTCAGGTCACCCTCGTCAAGCGGATCGCTGGCCATGCCGAGGCTGAGCGCATAGCGGATGCAGTCACTCTCGACATAGGGAGAGACCTGCTCGAAGAAGTCCCATTGCTTGAGCTTGCAATAATCGATGGCCATGATGCGCGCCTCAAATCGGGTCCCAGCTAAAGACCTCGGGCGAGCGTTCCAGCGACGTGAAAGCACGCTGCATCGCCGGCACTGCATGTTCCGCCAGGCTCTCAAGCGTCACCCCGCCGCGCGGGAACCAAGCCAACGGTCGAGGCTGGCTCATCACGATCAGCTCATTGCCGCGCACGGCCAGCACCTGGCCATTGACATCGCGTGCCGCGTCGCTCGACAGGAAGACGGCCACCGGCGCCACCTGCTCCGGCGTCATGGACTGCATGCGTGCCAGGCGCTTCTTCTCCGCTTCGGTCTCGCTGGGCAGGGTGCCGATCAGCCGGCTCCAGGCAAACGGCGCGATGCAGTTGGAGCGCACATTGAAGCGCGCCATGTCCAGCGCAATCGATTTTGACAGGGCAACAATGCCGAGCTTGGCCGCCGCGTAGTTGGCCTGGCCAAAGTTGCCGATGAGGCCGGCGGTCGAAGTCATATGCACGAAGGCGCCGCTTTGCTGCTCCTTGAAAAACGGTGCGGCGGCGCGGCTGACGTAGTAGGCGCCGTTCAGGTGCACGTCGAGTACGCCCTGCCATTCGTCCTTGGACATCTTGTGGAAGATGCGATCGCGCAGGATGCCGGCGTTGTTGATCACGCCGTCGATACGGCCGAAGCTGTCAATCGCCGTGCGCACGATCGCTTCGGCGCTGTCGGCGGTGGCCACGGAGTGGGTATCCGGCACCGCTGTGCCGCCAGCAGCGCGAATCTCATTTACCACGCGGCTGGCGGGACCGCTGTCGCTGCCGTCGCCACTGCCGCTGGAGCCCAGGTCGTTGACGACGACCTTTGCGCCCTGAGCGCCGAGCAGCATGGCGATAGCGCGTCCGATGCCGTTCCCCGCGCCGGTTACAACGATGACTTTGTCTTTCATGGTGTTCTCCTATGGATTGAATGTGAGCCGGAAACAGGGTCGGGACCGCGGCTCGCTGGAGCGATCCCACGGCGCCCTTATTCCGGCTTGATGTTTCCGGCTTTGATCACTTGCGCCCAGCGCAGTTTTTCGGCGCGCACGAAGGCAGCGAACTCCTGCGTGGTGCCCCCGGCAGCCTTGCCACCCTGCTCGGCCAGCCTCTGGCGAAGCCCAGGGTCGGCCAGCGCCTTGTTCACTTCGGCATTCAGCGCCTGGACGATCGCGGGCGGCGTCTTCGACGAAACGAACAATCCCAGCCAGACCGACACATCGAAGTCCTTGTAGCCAGCCTCCATCACCGTGGGTGTGTCCGGCAGCTCGGCGCTGCGCTCCCTGGTGGTCACGGCGAGCGCACGCAGCTTGCCGGCGCGAATCAGCGGCAAGGCGGTAACAAGGTTGTCCACCATGAAGTCAACCTGCCCGGCCACCAGGTCATTCAGCGCAGGCGATGCGCCGCGGTAAACCACGTCGACGGCTGCAATCCCTGCGCGCTGCTTGAGCAGGTCACCGGCCAGGTGGCCGGAGGAACCGCTGGTGGAGACCGCCATCGACAGCCCATTCGGCCTGGATGCGGCGTAGGTCTTCAGCTCGGCAATCGTGTGGACCGGCAGCTTCGGATTGACCACAAGGACATCCGGCATCGAGAGCACGTGGGCGACCGGCGCCAGGTCCTCGTAGGCGTAAGGAAGCTTGTCGTGCAACGCATAGTTGGCGGCGTTCGGCCCGAGGCTGCCCATGACAAGGGTGTGTCCGTCCGGGTCGGCACGCAGCATGGCCTGGATGCCGATGACGCCACCCGCGCCGGGAAAGTTCTCCACAATCACCGGTCGCTTGAGCCGCTCCCCCAGGGACTTGCCTAGCAGCCTGCTGGTCAGGTCGAGGATACCGCCCGGGGAACTGGGCGCAATCAGGCGAATCGGCTTGGTGGGTTGAAATGCCGGCTGCTGCGCCGTGCCTAGGGCGGGGACGATCAACGCGAGCGACGGTAAGGCCACCCGCAAGAATTTCCACGGTTTCAAAGTTGTCTCCTTCGTTTTCTTAGTGGGTCATTTTGCGTAGAATGACCGCCAGGCGGATATTGTTATCCGTCTGGCGGATATTTAAGGCCGTTTTTGTTGTGGTGTCAACCGATTTTCGGAAAGTGCGCACCGCCACACGGATGGGCAATTCAAACCAAATCGTGGACAATCACGCCCCATGGCAAATCCTGACAACGAAGGCTTTATTCGCTCCTTTGCTCGCGGCCTGTCCGTGATCGAGGCAATGGGACGCAGCGGAACACACACGGTGGCGACGGTTTCCACCACTACGGGCCTGCCCCGCACGGTCGTGCGGCGCATTCTTTTGACGCTGTGCGAACTCGGTTTTGCGGCGGAGTCGGAGGAAAGAGGCTTCAGGCTGACACCGAAGATCCTCAATCTCGGCATGACCTACCTGACCTCGCTGCCCTTCTGGGGCCATGCCCAGCGAGCGCTGGAGAATCTTTGCGTGCAAGTGCGGGAGTCGTGCGCACTGGCCGTGTTCGACGGCGACGAGGTCGTATTTGTATTGCGCATCCCGTCGCCGAAGATCATGTCGCTGCGCCTGGGGATGGGCAGCCGCCTGCCGGCCTACGCCACTGCACCGGGACGCGCGCTCCTGGCGTTTCAGAGCGCGGAGCTCCTGGATCACTATGCCGACCAGACCGACCTGAGGGCGTTTACGTCCACCACGGTGGATAGCAAGGCAAGGTTGATGGCGGAACTGGAAGTGGTGGCGCGTGATGGCTACGCCTGGGTCGATGCGGAGTTCGACCAGCACGTCTGCGGGCTGGCAGTGCCGGTGCGCGACGAGCAGCGCAACGTGGTGGCGGCCATCAGCGCCAACCTGCTGTCCGGTGAAGTCAGCCGTGAGCAAGCTGTCCGGGAGATCCTGCCGGCCCTGCGTGCGGCGGCGGAGCAATTGTCGGGCTTAGCCCCCGCGTTCCTCGGCCCGGCCAACCGGCCGTTCTCGCGGACACATGGAGCCCGCCAGCTCGGAACTGACTGAGTTTGGCCACAGCTTCCGGGGCACTGCTGCCCACTTGCCCTCATCTCTGCCTCTTCTCCTTCTCTCCCTGTCTCTCTATCGACCTGTCCGAGGAAATAAGACCACTGCATCCAGCTACCGGATGGGGCTTGGGTCGCCAATCGGCCCCAGCCGGTCTTGCAACTTCAGCGGCGGTGTTATCCGGGAACCTAGCCAGTTGCCGTTCTCCGTTCCGCTTGAGCGGCCTGAACTACCGGGAAAGCAATATGGTCAAGTACACCGGCCAGTTCGGCGGTCTCCAGGCTGTGGGGCACTTTTCCTTCGGCACAGGCGTCTCGGTACTGAATGCCAGCACGGCGCTGGCCAATGGCGGCGCTGGCGAGACGCCCGGACACTTCAGCGACAACACCGCCTTTGGCGGATCGCTGATGTACCTGAGCAACGGATTCGGGGCGTCGCTGGCCTACGACGAATGGCGGCCGGCCGTTACCACCGGCCAGCCTGGCACGGTCCGCAAGTTTGCCGGCGCCGCCAGCTACACGACTGGTCCGCTCAAGGTCATGGGCGGCTACCGCTGGAACAAGGCTGAATTCAGCAATGGCAGCACGCTCTTGCGCGATGACTACTGGTGGGCCGGTGTGAACTACCAGGTCACGCCGGCGGTGGGCCTATCGCTCGCCTACTTCTATGCGGACGTCAAGTCGGCGCGTGCAGCGGTTGGCGCGGCCCAAACCAATCCCCCCAACATGCAGCAGTACAGCTTTATCGCTGACTACAACTTCAGCAAGCGCACGGACGTCTATTTGTCGGCTGGGTATGCCCGCAACGGTGGCTTGAGTTTCGATAGTTCGGCGACCGCATTTGCCTTCAACTACCCGCAGATGACCGGGCAGAAGAGCATGGTGGGCGTGACCGTGGGTGTGCGCCATATCTTCTAAGGCGCACGAGTGCGGGAATCGCACTCGTGCTTCCATGAACTGCTGACTTGTCGTTGATTCAAGTGGCCGTCGGCAGGCCACAGGCGTACCGATCCCGGATGCGGTAACCCGTCTTTCGCCGCATCCGGCTCGCCTTCCTAGCCCGCCTGCATGCGTAGGAGCAGACCTTGTTCCGCAACCCATCCCTGCCGAATTGCCGGGCTGCAAGTCCGAGACGTTGTCATAGCACCGGGCGGCATAGACGTCGGTCCATCTGGAAAACGGGTAGTCGTAGGCGATCGTCGTAGTGTCGCGCCGGCCTGCTGCATTCCTTGAGTCGTCGTACTCAAATCGGCAACGACAATACTCCTAGAATCGCGCCGAGTACTGGAGCATGTAAAAGTTGATACCGGGGTTGGGCTCCTTAATGCCGGCATTGGAGTAGTGCTGGAAACGCACCGCCAGTTCCGAGTCGAGCGGATCGCCAAACCGATAGCCTGCGGCAATGCGATCGCCAAACTGGAATGCTGTCGAGAAAGCCTTGGAGTCCGAGATGTGCGTCCGAGACAGCAGGTGCATGCCGGCGCCAATCTCCGCGAAGGGACCCGAGCGGCCCGAGCCCTGGATCCGGAAGATGGGCGTAAAGCCGATATCGCCCATCACGCTGCTGTTGCTGCCATGTGGATTCCAGCCACCCACGGAAGCCTCGAAACCAAGCCAAACCCGAACGACTGGGAACTCGTCGCCCAAAGGTCGTTCTTCAAGTTCCAGCGCGCCTCCAGGCGTGCAATCGAACCCCGCATCTCCCGCACCCAATGCGACCCCGAGACGAACGGGATCGAACCACGAGGCGTCCTCGCCGGTGGGCGCGGCACCCGCAGCGCCGCTGGCAAACGCACTGGAAAGCAGGATGATGGAGATGACAGATCGAAGCATGACTAAAGCCTTATGAAAAGTGATTCTTGCTTTTGGTGACACGTTGCGCGGCGCTGGAAGTGAACACGAACCATGAGGATTTCATCGCCGTGGCGAACACGCCCCAGGGTTCGCCGCACCTCCTGGGCGGGTTCCGCGCAAAAACCCGGAAGTATGCTTTCAACGCGAGCGATCGAATAGATGCCGCCAGCGCATATCAGCATCCCACATTTGGAACGACGTGATAGCAAGGAGTACTGTCCGTGGAAGAAGGAGCGTCGTTCGTCGCGTGGAAGGTGGCTTCACGAAGCTTCCCGATGTGTGGCCAGCGAGGGAGCGAACATGGCGCGAGCCGGCGGGTCGTCGGCGGCGTGGCGCCTGCAATCATGCGGGGCACCGGCACGCGAGAAAGGTGCTCTTGGGGCTGACTGCGGAGGACCCGCTCGTAGAGCGAGTGAATTGTTGAAGTCCGGCACGGGTAATGGGCCAAATATCCACTGCCGGCCTGGTGCTTGGGCTAATCCGCGACCAACTGTGTGAGAGACATGACGATCTCTCACACAGCGGTTGCACGGACGATCAGCGAGCCGAGTCCAGCACCTCGCTGTCCTTCACGACGTTCTGGGCCTTGGTATAGCTCTCGATCAGCAATTGGTACGCCGGGAAGATCTTGGTGTAGATCTCGGCCCACTGCATTGCATCGTCCCGGTGCCAGGTTTTCTGCAGTTCCGAAGCAACCGCGGCGGTATCCATCGGAACCACCCCGGCTTGTACAACCCGGGCAAGCGTGATCTCCTGGGCCATCTTCGAGTAAGTGCCAGACGCATCGACCACCGCGAAAACCTTGTAACCATCCGCGACCGCGCTAATCGAGGGGAAGGCCATGCACACGCTCGTAATGGTGCCCGCGATAATCAGCGTCTTGCGGCCAGTCGCCTTCACCGCGGCCACGAAATCCGGATTGTCCCAAGCATTGATTTCGCCCTTGCGGGCGACATACTGGGCATGCGGCGCGTTCTCATGGATTTCAGGGATTAGCGGACCATTGGGCCCTTGCGGCACGGAAGCCGTCGTGATGACCGGCAGCTTGGAGAGCGTAGCCATCTTTGCCAACGCAGCGGCACGGGCCCGCAGTTCAGTCATGGGCATATCGCCTACAGTCTGGAACAAGCCACTTTGATGGTCGATCAACAGCATTGCCGTATCGCTGGGATCGATAACCGGGCGCTGCCCATTGAAGTTCGCAGGTGTGCTCATCGTGCTTCTCCTTGAGGGGTGAACGGTGCATCGGCACCAACTTTAGAATGTTCTGCCGCTCCGAGGCAGCGGAACAGGAACTATCCCTGCATCTGACCAAAGCGACCACTGTTGAAGTCGGCATAGGCCTGGACAATTTCTTCCTCGCTGTTCATCACGAAGGGGCCGTAACCCACAATAGGCTCATCAATCGGCTCACCGCTCAAGAGAAGTGCGACGGTATCGCTAGTGGCCTCGATCGATATGTCTTGCCCTGCTCGGTCCAGTACAACCATTTGCGCATCGCCTGCCTGTGTATCGCCATTCACGAGCACCGAACCTCGCAAGATAACGAGTGCCGTGCTCCAACCTTCGGGAAGCGACATGTCGTTGCTGCTGCCTTGCGTCAATCGCAGATCCCAGACATGCATCGGCGAGAAGGTTTGCGCGGGGCCTGCGTGACCGGCATACTCGCCCGCAATCACGCGAACCGTCCCAGCACCGTTCGGCAGCGTTACGGCAGGAATGTCCCGGTCGAGAATAGCCTGGTAGCCGGGCTCGGTCATCTTGTCCTTGGCAGGCAGATTCACCCAGAGCTGTACCATCTCCAGCGCACCACCGGATTGGGTGAAGGCCGGGGAATGGAATTCCTCATGCAGAATGCCGGCGCCCGCCGTCATCCATTGCACATCGCCTGGACCAATGACGCCACCTCGCCCTGTCGAATCGCGGTGTGCCACCTCCCCCTTGTAGACGATCGTAACCGTCTCGAAGCCGCGGTGGGGGTGCTGGCCGACCCCGCGTGGCCGGTCGGCAGGGGTGAAGTCGGCCGGCCCTGCATAATCGAACAGCAGGAACGGACTGAGGTGTCTTCCAATGGTCTGGTAAGAAAACATCGACCGCACCGGGAAGCCATCTCCCACCCAGTGACGGGGCGGCGCGCTGTACACGCCAAGGACTCGCTTCATGTGAATCTCCAAGGGCGATTGGATTCAATCGCGTCATTTGCGGTAAGCATAGGAGGGATGCCACCTTCCCGGTAGTCTGCCAAATCGGGCTACAGAGTCCTACTTCGTGAACGATGGACCCACGCTTCCCGTGCAAGACCCGCAGCCCGCTCCCACAGCACCCATCGTCAGACCTCGGAATTGACCGTAAAGTCCGAAGGCGAGTCAGGTCCCCATATGTACAGGATCTCGTCTCGACCATGGGTTCGCTCCTTCCAATCGACACCCGCCGGAATATAGTCAATGTGAGCGGCGTACTCACAGAAGGAACCCCACGGATCTCTCGCATAGTAGAAGTAGTTGGAGCCAAGGATGTGTCTACCAACGCCCCAGCCGTCGCGAAAACCCGCTGCCCTCATCTGCGTCGCACCACTTCCCACGTCGTCCATGTCCGGAACCTCCCAGGAACTGTGATGCCACCCTGTCGCCGAGGACGCCGCAAAGGCAACTATGTGATGGTCACTTCCATGCATAGCATGCATATACCCGACCAACCCGTCCGCGCTGTCGGTGATTCGCATGCCGAGCCCCTGAACATAGAACGCCATAACCGCCTCCATCCGAGGCACGAAGAGCATCACATGAGACAAACGTAAGGGCTGGACTTCCCTGATTTCGCTACGGATCAGCACATTCCTCGCCACGGCATCCCGTTGCAGAGCTGTCGAGACGACGCCTCGGTTGAGTTTCACCGGTACATCGATGGGTCCCTGACGTAGCTGGACAAGATTTCCAACAATGTCACGAAACCAGTAGCCGTCGGGTGGCGCTTCGGGAAACGGCGTCGCTGGAGTACCGCCGGCACGAACAATCTGCGCGCATATTCTCTCGAAGTCTTCTGGGAAGCAGCGGAACGCGATATACGCCAGGGTTCTCGACCACCCGGGGAAAATGCGAGCCCAACAGCGTTGTGTACCGCCAGCGCGCAACTCCAGATTGCTGCCGGGAATCTCGACTACGTCGAGCCCGAATGCCCAGAAGAATTCTGTTGCAACGCGAAGGTCCGGTACAACAAGGCCAAAGTGGTCAATCGAATGTATGCCAGCCAACTCACCCATGTTTGACATCTCTTCATGCATCTTCCCTGCTCCTCTGCACTGCTCCAGCCGAAAGCAGGCGGCACATCGATTGTCCGGACGCTGTGCCGCAAGCGCACAACTCAGCTCTCTGCGCAGCGGAAAAGCCGTGCATATCTCGTAGTCCCGTCGCCAGGCTTGCGAGGGCAATCATCCGGATGCACCCCGCCGCTGGACCAACGATGTGGACTGCCGGAGCGAAGCGGATTGGCCCGCAGCCTGACGAGTCGTGCATTTGAAGTCAGGTCCCGGCACATCACTGCCCACGCTAGTCCGACTGGTTGTCTTTCAGCGAGTGCGTGCCGGGGTGCGAAGAGTAGCACCGGAACACCGCCTTTACGTACGCCTATTGCCGAAAATGGCGTTCTTCGCTGTCGAACAATACCCCCTCCGGGGACCGGGATCCGCACAATCATCAGGCCAGCACGGCGAACTGCCGGCCCCAACCGACGACATGGTTGCAATGCACAGTGCGGCGAGGGAGATCATTCATACGGTGTTCCCATCCGGGCGCAGGCTGCTACCTGCCGTCAGGCTACTGATCGACTATCTGGCGTAGCGCTTCACGACGTTTGACGAGGAGTAGTCGGTAGCACTGATGTCGCCATCTATATCGTTCCGCGTGCCAATGCCAATCGAGCTGCTCCAACCTGCCCTGGCAATCTGCCGCGCTGCCGCCCGTACATTGGCATATCGACTCGCCCCCTTGCCGTACTGATTGTTCTTCACCAGGAAACACCGGATTAGGCAATATCCACCCTCCCACCACAGTAGATAGGTGATAGGCTTAGATAAATCGAATCAGCGAGGCTCACACCAACGTTTCCGATGCAACGCGACTACGCTCTAAATAAAAAAACAAATAAGAGGTAATTGAAGTGTTGACTGGACCGGAACGCCAGCGGTGATTGTCGGCCTGCGAGAAGCCCGGAGCGGCACGGGCGAAGTTCGACTTGAGCTGGGCGGCACATCAACGTGACGTGCCCGCAACAACAACGGTTCCATGTGCGCAAGCTGTATCTGGACAGCAGCCTGTGGCGGAACAGCATGTCATTGCGCGAACCATTGTATCGGTACTCAGCTTTTCCCCAATACCAATCCACTCCATGGCACCAAGCGCGCACCCGGCTCGCAATTGCGGCACCGGCCTGCACCACCATGCCTGCGCACGGGCGGCCGATCTACACGGCAGACAACACTCGATTCGTCACGGCATACTCCCGCCTGAGACTATCGACCACATCATTCCGCAGTCCGGAAAGCGACTGCCTGAAGAGGGACAACGAGCTGTGGTCCCGCTGTGATGTGAAATGCCACTACTCCACGCGCCTGCTATCTGACCTCGAAAGCGAAGCAGCTGACTGACTCGCTACGAGGAGACCGCAGCATGGAACAAGTGTGAGCTTGACATGTATCAGGTCGCTCGATAGAGTTACATACAGCGATACAGCATGTCCGCCTGATGAATTCAAAAACCAAGAAGAAACGGACACTGGAAGGAGACAACGACATGACTGAGACACAACCTCTCACCTTCGGCGCGGATACGGTCGGACCGACGCATGCCACCTACGGTACTGGCGCCCGCCTTACCGCGGACCCCGCGCGCCTTGCCGCGTTCGCTACGGGTCATCGCATCCCGGCAGAGGCTTCCCCCACAGCGAGCCAGCAACGCTAGACGCTCCACGCCCCCCTCCGCACTCAATAATCAGGAGCGAAGACATGACGTTCAACGTGACCTTGCATCCGAGTGGGCACAGCTATGAGGTGCCCGATGGTGTAACGGTGCTGACCGCCGGCCTTGAGGCCGGCTGGATCATGCCCTATAGCTGCCGCGCCGGAGGATGCCGAACCTGCCAGGGGCGCATCCTCGGAGGGCAAGGTGGACTTTGGCCGTGCACATGCGGCCTATCTCTCCGAGGCCCAGCGCCGCCGAAGGTTACGCCTTGCTATGCCAGGC
>NZ_AHJE01000039.1 GCF_000243095.1 Cupriavidus basilensis OR16
GCCTTCCCGGATCTAGGGATGGAGGCTATCTATGAGTTCGAGGTGGAGGACATGCCGGCCACGGTGGCGGTGGATGCCAAAGGGCGGTCGATTCATCGGATCGTTGCCGCTTGAGCAGCCAGGGTATCAACGCCCGCGCAGCGGATCCAGCAGGCTGGTCAAGCCGTTGTGGTCGAGTTCGTGCATCAGTGCCAGCAGCTGGCCGATCTCGCCGGGCGGAAAGCCTTCGCGCGCGAACCAGTTCAGGTAGGTGCCCGGCAGGTTCGCGATGACGCGGCCCTTGTACTTGCCGTAAGGCATGGTGCGGGTGAGCAGGAGTGGCAGGTGTTCGGGATTCATGGAGCAACCTCAGGCGGGCCTCGGATGGCGCCGGCAACGGAGATGTTACCAGTGTGCCGCGCCCGGTTTGCCGCCGTCCGCCGCGCCGGGGTACGATCCACACCTTACCGCTGACGAGGACAAGCAAGATGGTTAAGCAAGGCACAGGGGCCGGCCTGAAGAGCATCGCCCTGTTCGAGGCCGCCAAGGGCCTGTTGGTGATCTTCGCGGGACTGGGCCTGGTTGCGCTGCTGCACCGGGACGCGCAGGCGCTGGCCGAGGCCATTGTCGCCCGCCTGCACCTGAATCCGGGGAGCCGCTACCCGACCATCTTCCTGTCGCTGATGGCGCATCCGAGCGACGCGCGGCTGTGGGCCATCGGCGGATCCGCAACGATGTACGCAGCCATGCGCCTCACGGAGGCCTACGGCCTGTGGCGGCAGCGCGTGTGGGCGAAGTGGCTCGGCGTGTGGTCGGGCGCGGTCTACATTCCGGTGGAAGTGTACGAGGCGGTAGTGCATCCTAGTGCCATCCATATCGGGCTGGCCATTGCCAATGCACTGATCGTGGCTTACCTGGCCAACAGCATCAGGCGCAATCCGGCCGGCGCCTAGCCGCCGCTGGCGCCCTCCGGCCTGACCTGGCCAGCAGTGCCCCGCCGGCCAGGCCGTAAACGTGGGCGCTGGCCACGACCGGGCCACCCAGCCACGCGCCGGCATCCTCGGCGGGGCCCGCCAGCATCTGCCAGCTCGCGCGGCCGGCCAGCGCCAGCAACAGCATCGCCGCGAGGCCATCGCAGCGGGCCCGTGGCAGCAGGGCAAGCATGGCAAGGCCGTAGTTGATGCCGGAGAACCCCGCATAGCGGTGCAGCCCCCGCCTCGCCGGCCACTAGCAGCAACCCTGTCATGGTCGCCAATGGCGGCACCACGTGCCAGGCGCGCACGCGCGCCGGCAGGATCGCCGCCAGCATCAGCAGCCCAGCCACGTTGAGCAGGCAATGCGCCCAGCCAAGATGCACGAAATGGCAGCTCAGCAGGCGCCATGCTTCACCCGCGAGCATGGCCTCGCGGTCGAAGCGCAGGGCCTGCATCAGCGCAGGCCCCGCGGCCTGGAGCGCGACCATGGCCAGCGCCAGCAGTAGCCACCCGCCAGCGGCTCGCCGTCTGTCAGGGCGCATTTCAGCGGCGCGCAAAGCCGCCTGCAAAGCCGCCTGCGAAGCGGCGCCACGCCGCTGCGGCCAGGGCGCCGGCCAGGATCAGCAGCATCCACGTATCCGCTGCACCGGTCCCCGTATCGCCGCCCTGGCCGGCGGTGGCGCCACCGGCGTTGCCGTTGCCCGCACCCGCTTGCTCGCCCTCGGGCGCCAGGCTGTCGTCGCGCAGCGCCAGGTCTACCAGCACCGGGTCGTGATCAGACGAACGGTAGGCATCCGGCGCGTAGAACGACGTTTGCTGATCGGTGCTCTTGAAGGCTATCGAGTACTCCAGGGCAATGGGCTCATCCGCATTGATGTGCCATTCGCTGACCGCGCGGATGCGGCTCGCTGCGGCGTCGTTGGCCAGCGCGTGGTCGATGTAGCCAGCCTCGCCGCCAAAGACGTAGCTGTAGGCGCCGGCGCCGACAAAGCGCGCCACCATGTCGCCGTAGCCCTTGTCGGCAAAGAGACGGATCGGGTCTTCCTTGGCGTAGCTGTTGAGGTCTCCGATCAGCAGCTTGCCGTCATCCGCGACGCCGGTGGGCGAGGTGGCAAGCCAGTCGGCGATCTTGCCGGCGGCGGCGAGGCGGGTGGGGTTCCAGCAGCTCTGGCCATCGCCCTGGTCGGCGTTGGCGCCCGTGGACCCGGTGCAGCCCTTGGACTTGAGGTGGTTGACCACCACCGTGAGCTTGCGGGCCTGGCCGGGCAGGCGGAAGGTGCGGGCCAGCGGCTGGCGGTTCTTGTCGTCGATGGCCAGCGTGGCGGGCACGCCCACGGGTTCCACGGTGCGGCTGTTGTAGATCAGGGCAACCTTGATGGCGTCGCCGCCGAGCTTGTCCACCCCCGGGTCGACAAAACGCCAGTCTGCCCCGAGCTTGCCGACCAGCCGCTGGATGGCGCTGAATTCTCCATAGCCGTCGTTCTCGATTTCCATCAGGCCAACGACATCGGCATTGAGCGCCTTGAGGGCGGCCACGATCTTGGCTTCCTGGCGCTCGAATTCCGCCAGCGTCTTGGCGCCGCGGTTGTTCGGGTCATCGAAGCCCGCGCCCTTGCCGTCGCCGTTGAAGTAGTTCAGCACGTTGAACGACGCCACCCGGATATCGGACTGGGCCGCGCGTGCCGGCGCGCTGGCGCGCGGGTTCGCCGTGGCCTGGAAGGCCGGGGCTTGCGCGCCCGGCACCGTCTGCAGGCGCCAGCTGCCAAAGCGCATTTCCAGCACGCCTTGCACGTTGCTGACCGTATACCCGCCGCGCAGCGTATTGGCCGCACTCAGGCCCGGTGCCGGAAAGGGCACGACCGCCGGGTTCTGCTTGTTCGAGCCGTCATCCAGCACCAGGCGATTCAGCGCGTTGGCCGCGGCCTGCGCCGCCGCGCCGGCCTTGGGCAGCGCCACGTTGGTGGGCAGGGGCAGGCGCCCGTTGCTCAGCAGCACGCTGCCGTAGCGGCCCAGCTCATAAGTCTCGCTGACGGTGAGGGTTTGCGGCAGGCGCACCAGCATGCCCTCAAAGGCAGCCAGCGCTTGCGCGGTCTGCGCGGGCAGGGTGACCAGCGCCGGCGTGACAGTCTGGCCGCTGCCGCAAACCGCCACGTTGCTGGCGAGCGTCAGTTGCGTCTGGCCGAATTTTTCCTCGACCTTGCCAATCAGGTGGACCAGGTCGCCGGCACGGGCGCTGGTCGAAGGGGCGTACACGAACAGTCCCTCGGACACGCCGGGGCGGTTCTGGCGCTGCGCATCCGCCTGTTGGACGAAAAAGCCGCCGAAGCCATCCGTGCCGGGATAGTCGGCCGTCACCACGGCCTCGATATCCACCGTCTGCCCGGCCAGCGGCGAGGTGGCGCCCGAACCCTGGATATCGGCGATCAGCGTGGCCGCAGCGCCGCACTGCGCGGTGGCCGGCGGCAGCGGTGCCGGTGCGTTGTTGTAGTAGCCGAGGTCGGCGAAGGCGTCGGTGCCGAAGCCATCCCACTGCAGGGCTGGATCGAAGGCTCCGGTGCTGTCGGTGTCGCCGGTGACCAGGCCGGTCTTGCGGCGCAAGGTGTTGTCCTTGGTGACGGCGGTGCCCGTGCCCCAGGCGCCGCCGGCGGGCTGCACGCCGACCTGGCCGAAGCGGTCGATCACGGCGCTGGCGCGCGCGAGGACCAGCGCGTCGTCGCCATTGAACGTAAACGCGGCGACCTGGTTCAGGCGGCTGCCGAGCGCGGCGGCCATGCTGCTATGCGCCAGCACGTAGACCGCGCCGGGGGCCAGCGTGCCGCTGAGCGTGAAGGTGCTGGTGGGCGCGGTGGCGCCGTTGTTGTATTGCTGGAGCTTGTACTGCGACAGGTCGATCGCTGTAGCATCCGGGTTATACAATTCCACGGCCTTGTTGTTGGAGGTCCCTTCCACGACCTCGCTGATGATCAGGTCGGCATGGGCGGGCAGGGCGATGGCAAGCAGGGCGGTTGCAAGGACGGACAGGCGCATGTGGGGCGGCTCGATAGGTTTGGTTTTGCAAGGTTCGAGATGCTATTGAGCGCAGGTGACAGGGGCATGAATGGCTGGCATACATTTGCCCGCCTTTCCCACTCGCCCCCGAAGAAGAGCGTGCGTCTTACTGCCGCCAGCCCGGCAGGACGCGGCGCGCAAACCAGTGCCACGCGGCCAACGCCGCGGCGCCCGTCACCGTCCACAGCAGCCAGGGATCCGTGGCGCCGGCCCCGGTTTCCTTTTCTCGGGTATCGGCGCCGGTGCCGGTGTCCGCGCTGATGCTTCCCGCGCTGCCCTTCGTCCCGGCCGTGCCGCCCGTTGCCACGGTATCGCCGCGCATGGCAAGGTCGACCACCAGCGGGTCGTGGTCGGAAGAGCGATAGGCGTCAGGCGCATAGAAGGATTGCTGCTGCGCCTCGCTCTTGTGGGCCAGCGTATAGGCCAGGGCGATTGGCTCGTCGGCGTTGATGTGCCAGTGGCGCGCCGCGAGGGTGCGGCTCGCCGCCCCCGCATCGGCGAGCGCGTGATCGATGTAGCCGGCCTCGCCGCCGAAGACATAGCTGTAGGGGTGGGCGCCGGCTTCGGCGAAGCGCGCGATCATGTCCGCATAGCCGCGCTCGGCCAGCAGGCGGATCGGGTCTTCCCGTGCGTAGCTGTTGAGGTCGCCAATCACCAGCTTGCCATCGTCCGGCACGCCGGTGGGCGAGGTGGCCAGCCAGTCGGCAACGTGGTTGGCCGCCGCCACGCGCAGGGGATTCCAGCAGCTCTGGCCATCGCGCTGGTCCGCGTTGACGCCGCGCGCGTCGTTGCAGCGCTTGGACTTGAAATGGTTAACCACCACCGTGAGCTTGGCGGGATGGCCCGGCAGGCGGAAGGTGGCGGCCAGCGGCTGGCGCGTTCTCGCGCCCAGCGCCAGCGTGGCCGCCGTGCCGACGGGCTCGACCTTGCGGGCGTTGTAGATCAGGGCGACCTTGATGGCATCGTTGCCCAGTTTCTCCCGGCCGGGATGGATGAAGCGCCAGTCCGGCCCGAGCTTGCCCGCTAGCCGCCGGATGGCGCTCAGCTCGCCATGGCCATTGTTTTCGATCTCCATCAGGCCGATCACGTCGGCGTTCAGGCCGCGCAACGCGCTCAGGATCTTGGCTTCCTGGCGGGCGAATTCGGCAGGCGTCTTTGCGCCGCGATGGTCTGGGTCATCGAAGCCCGCGCCGTGGCCGTCGCCATTGAAGTAGTTCTCGACGTTGAAAGCCGCCACGCGCAGATCGGTGCGGGCAGCACGCGCCGGGGCACCAGCGCGCGGATTGGTGCGCTGGAATGCCGGTGGCGGGGCGCCGGGGAGGGGCTGGATGCGCCAGCTGTTTGAGCGCCATTCCAGCACGCCCTGCACGTTGGCGACGGAGTCCCCGGCGCGCAGCGTGTTCGGTGCGCTCAGCCCCGGTGCGGGATGGATGACGCGCGGCGGGTTCTGCCGGCTGGAGCCATCGTCCAGCACCAGGCGATTCAGGGCATTGGCGGCAGCCTGCGCGGCGGCGGCTTGCCCGGGCAAGGCCACGTTGGTGGGCAGGGGCAGGCGGCCGAGGCTGAGCACCACGCTGCCATAGCGGCCGAGCTCGAAGGTCTCGCTGACAGTGAGGGTCTGCGCCAGCCGCACCAGCATGCCCTCATAGGCCGCCAGCGAGCCCGTGTGCGTGGCGGGCAACGTCATGGTTTCCGGGGTGACCGCCTGGCCCACCGCGCACACCGTGGCCGGGCCGGACAGCCTTAGCCGCATCTGGCCCGCGCGCTCTTCCACGGTGCCAAGCACGCGGACAAGGTTGCCCGCCCGCGCACCCGCGCGCGGCGCATGGACAAACATGCCCTCCGATACGCCGGGACGGCGCTGGCGCAGGGCATCGGCCTGCTGCACGAAGAAGCCGCTGAAGCCATCGGTGCCCGAGTAGTCAGCCGTGACCACCGCCTCCAGCGCAACCCTGCGCCCGATGGACGGCGTGCCCTCGCTTTCGTCCCGCAAATTGGCGATCAGCGTGGCGGGCGCGCCGCACTGCGCGGTGGGCGGGGCCAGCAGCGCCCTTGTCTGATCGCGATAGCCCACGTCGGCATGGGCGGGCAAGGCAAGGGACAGCAAGGCCAGGCAGGGTGGCAGGAGACGTGGGAGCGAGCGTGAAAGGGAACGTGCAAGGGAACGTGCAAGGGAACGTGGAAGGGAACATGGCAAGAAGCGGTGCAGGACAGGCTTGGGCGAAAACAGGAGCATGGATGGGTTTCCGGTGTCTCGACGCAGTTTGGGTCCGGATGGACGAGTGATGCCAAGCGTAGAGGCCGGGGCCGGCTCGCGGATTGAGACAATTCTCATATTGGCCTCGGCGCAGACTCTGCGAGAATGCAGCCTTGTCCTCAACGCAGCTGACGAGATACCGTGACTGTCCGTGCCGTAGTGTTCGATTTTGGTGGCGTGCTGTTCGATTGGAGCCCGGAATACCTCTATGCCGAGTTGATCCCGGATCCGCAGGAGCGCGCGCGGTTCTTGTCGGAGGTGTGCTCGCCGGCGTGGAATATCCGCCAGGATGCCGGCAGGCCGCTGCGCGAGGCCACGGAGTTGCTGGTGGCCGAGCATCCCGCCAGGCCGGCCTGATCCGCGCGTTCTATGGGCGCTGGCCGCAGATGCTGCGTGGCCCGCTGGCCGATGGCGTGGCGCTGCTGCGGCGCCTGCACGCCGCGCAGGTGCCGCTGTTCGGCCTGACCAACTGGTCCAGCGAAACGTATCCGCACGCCGTGCGCATCGGCGATTTCCTGTCATGGTTCCGCGATATCCTGGTGTCCGGCGAGGTTGGCGTTGCCAAGCCGGATCCGGCCATCTACCAGCTCATGCAGGCGCGCATCGATGCCAGCCTGCCGGGGATCGCGCCAGGAGAGCTGCTGTTCATCGACGACAACGCGGCCAATGTGGCTGCGGCAACGGCGCTGGGCTGGCAGGCCGTGCATCACGTCAGCGCCACGCGCACCGCAAGCGCGCTACGCGCAGCGGGATTGCATTTCTAGCCAGATGACTTGCCAGGTTCGCCGCTTGCCGGCGAGCCTTGTCACCCGGCAGTGTTACGCATCAAAGGATTCAGGAGCCCGCCGCCATGGCATCCACACCAGAACGTCCCAAGCATTTTTCCATGATCCGCGAGTTGCATCTTGCCGATCTGTTCACGTTGGGCAACGCAGCCTGCGGCATGGCATCGGTGTTTTTCGCCATGTTCTACATCGCCTCGGGCTTGCCAGCGCATTTCATGGCAGCGGCAGCGCTGGCGCCGGCAGCCTTCATTTTCGATGTGCTGGACGGGCGCATCGCGCGCTGGCGGCACCAGCATTCCGCGTTGGGCCGCGAGCTGGATTCGCTCGCCGACATCATTTCCTTTGGCGTCGGTCCGGCCACGCTGGCGTTTGCCGCGGGCATGCGCGGCGGCTGGGACATGGCGGCGCTGATCTACTTCGTCTGCTGCGGCGTGAGCCGGCTGGCACGCTTCAACGTCACCGCCGAGACCTTGTCCGAGGGCAGCGGCAAGGTGGCGTATTTCGAGGGCACGCCGATCCCCACCAGCGTGCTGCTGACTGGCGTGCTGGCATTTTGCGCGGGGCAGGGCCGGGTGGGCGATGCGCTCTACGGCGGCGTGTGGTCGATCGGCCCGGCGGACTTGCATCCGCTCGTGCTGCTGTTCGTGCTCTCCGGGTCGCTGATGATCAGCAAGACCCTGCGCATCCCGAAGATGTAGCCCCGCGCCGAAAACGCGGCGCCGCGCGTAGCCGCCGCAGGTTGGCCGCTATTGGCGCAGCGACAGCCAGATCGCCTTGGGTTCGGTGAAGTTGTCGATGGCAGCGTCCCCATGCTCCCGGCCCAGGCCCGAGTCGCCGGCGCCGCCCCAGGGCAGGCGCACGTCGGTGTGGCCATAGGTGTTGATCCACACGGTGCCGGCTTTGAGTTCGGCGGCTACCTGGTGCACGCGGCCGATGTCGGCGCTCCACACGCCCGCCGCCAGGCTGAACGCGGTGCCGTTGGCAATGCGCACGGCGTCGGCTTCGTCCTCAAAGCGGATCACGCTGGCGACCGGGCCGAAGATTTCCTCCTGCGAGACGCGCATCTCATGCTCGACGTTGGCGAACACGGTGGGCTGCACGTAGTAGCCCTTGCCGCCCACGCGCTCGCCACCGGTCACGGCGATGGCGCCTTCGCGCTTGCCAATCTCCACGTAGTCCAGCACGGTCTTCATCTGCGCGGACGACACCAGTGGCCCCATGGTGGTGTCCGGCGCCGCGGGGTCTCCCACGCGGATCGAAGCGGCGCGCGCCGCCAGCTTTTCCACCACTTCGTCATAGACCTCGCGCTGCGCCAGGATGCGCGAGCCGGCCGAGCAGACTTGCCCTGAATTGAAGAAGATACCGGAGGCGGCGGCGCGCACGGCGGCGTCCACGTTGGCGTCGGCAAAGATCAGGTTGGCGGACTTGCCGCCGAGCTCCAGCGTGACGCGCTTGAAGTTGGCGGCGGCGCCCTGCATGATGCCGCGCCCCACGCCGGGCGAGCCAGTGAACGTCACCTTGTCGATGCCGGGATGCGCCACCAGCGCATTGCCCACGACGCTGCCCTTGCCGGTGACAATATTGAGCACGCCGGGTGGCAACCCGGCCTGCAGTGCCAGCTCGCCCACGCGCAGCGCGGTCAGTGGCGTGATCTCGGCGGGTTTGACGATGAGGGTGCAGCCGCAGGCCAGCGCAGGGGCGATCTTCCACATGCCGATCATCAGCGGGAAGTTCCACGGCACGATGGCGGCGACCACGCCAACCGGCTCGCGCACGGTGTAGGTCAGCGCGCCGGGGCGGGTCGGCACCACCTGGCCGTTGATCTTGTCGGCCCAACCGGCGTAGTAGCGCACCGTGTCGATCACGGCCGGCATATCCTGGCGCCGCACGGCGGCCAGCGGCTTGCCGGCATCCAGGCTTTCCAGCGCGATCAGTTCTTCCTGGCTGGCTTCCAGCAGATCGGCAAAGCGGTACAGGATGCGGCCGCGCTCGGCCGCGCGCAGGCCGCACCAGACCTTGAGCGCGGCGCGGGCGGCGGTCACCGCCAGGTCGACGTCGGCCGCGCTGCCTTGCGCGACCAGGGCGATCGGGAGTTCCGTGGCCGGGTTGATGTCCGTGGAATACTCTCCGGTGCCGGGCGGCAGGCGCTTGCCGTCGATCAGCAAATCGTGTCTTGGCAGTTCGGGCTGCGTGCTCATGGTTGCTCCTCGCTTGGGGTCGGTGAACCTCGGGGCACGTTAGCGGAAGCGATGCGGCTTGTGCCGGTGGCGCCCGTGCCTGCTGTCACGATGCAGTGTGGGTGGGCGTTGGCGCCAAGTCCAATTAATAGGACGGATTGATTCATACAAAAAATGCATGAATCAAGGGGCAGTGACGGAGGAGGGCAGACGCGCCCGTCAGCCTTCGGCGCGTGCGGTCCGGTTCACGGCACCCCGGGGGATGTCCTGGCGCCAGCCGGCATCGCGCAGCAGCGCAGTCATGGCCGTATGCAACTGAAGCGCCACTACCGGCTTGTGCAGCAGCGCGGCGCCCCCGGCATGGACGTTGCGCAGGCGGTCCGGCGCGGTATCGCCGGTGATGATGACGGTGGGAATGGCGCGGCCTAGCCGCGCGCGGATTGCCATCATGGCATCCTGGCCAGTGCGCTCGCCGCGCAGGCGATAGTCGGCCAGCAGCAAGTCGGGTTGGTAGCTGCCCAGCGCGGCCAGTGCATCTTCCTCGGACTCCACCGCCAGGCACACCGATTGCCAGCTCTCCAGCAGGGCCGCCATGGCGCCCCGGATTTCCTGATCGTCGTCGATCACCAGCACGCGCAACCCGTTCAGGCTGGGATTGTGGTGCAAGCTGGCGGGCAAGGTATCGGCGCGATCCTCGGTCAATGGCAGGGCAAAGCGGAAGACCGATCCGCGGCCGGGCCTTGAGTTCAGCAGGACCCGGGTGGAAATGGTGCGTGCCAGCCCCGCCACGATGGCCAGCCCGAGCCCGAGGCCCTTGCGCTGGTCCCGCTCCGGATTGCCCAACTGGTGGAACTCCTTGAAGATCGCGCGATGCTGGGTCATGGGGATGCCGACGCCGGTATCCCAGACCTCGATCATCACGCGCTCGCCCCGGCGGCGGCACGCCACCAGCAAGCCGCCCTGCGTGGTGTAGCGGATGGCATTGGCGATCAGGTTGCGCAGGATCAGCTCGACCAGCGTCGGATCGGCGAACACCGTGACGGTGGTATCCCGGGTCCGGTAGAACAGGCCGCGGGCATCGGCCTGCGGCGCAAACTCGTTCTCCAGCTTGTAGAGCAAGGGCTGCAGCCGGAAGGCGCGCGGCCGGGCGGTGATGACGCCAGCGTCCACCTTGGAGAAGTCCAGCAGCGTGTTGAGCATTTCGCGCGCGGCGCCGGAGGCGGCCTCGATGTGCGTGAGCAACTGGCGCTGCTTGTCGGTGAGCTCGGAGCGGCTCAGCGTGACCACGAACAGGCCTAGCGCATGCAGGGGCTGGCGCAGGTCGTGGCTGGCCGAGGCGAGGAACACCGATTTGGCGCGGTTGGCTTCCTCCGCTTCGCGTTGGGCATATTCCGCGCGGGCCGTCTGCTCGCGCAACTGGGAGATCAGCTCCACGTTGGCAAAGCGCAGCGCGATGCCATGCCGTGCCACGCGCGCATAGTTGCGCGCAAAGATCATCAGCACCACGAGATAAAGCGGCGTGCCGAGGAACATGGGCAGGTAGGCGAGATCGCCGGTGGCGATGAAGACCGCCCAGACCGGCACGATGGCCGGGAGGAAGAAGCCCACGGCAACCGGCAGGCAGGCGGAGAACACCGCCAGCGCGGCAGCGCTCATGCCAGCGATCAGCGAGAGGATGCAGATCACCGTCGCAGGTGTCCTCACATCCATGTAGAGCCACGCCGCCAGCCCCCATAGCGCGCCGAGCAGTGTGAGCAGCAGCGTCATGCTGCGCGCATAGCGCCCGGCATGGGCTTCGCTCGTGCGCTCGGGCAACAGGCGCCGCCCGAAGTGCCCGGCGGCGCAGGCCAGTGCCATCGCCAGCGCCCAGGGCAAGGCGCCCGCATGGCCGCCGCCCAGGATCAGCCCGATGGCCAGGATGAACGCCGCTAGCGTGCAGCCCAGCATGGCGATGCCGAAGCTCTGGTCGATCAGTTCCATCTGCGCGGCCAGAAGCCGCGGCTCGTCAAAACGGGGGAGGAGCAATGCCATGGCTTACCTGCCTGCCTGCACCAGGCCGCGGCGCTGGGCCTCGAGCACTGCCTCGACCCGGCTGACCACGCCCAGATGATCGAGAATGGCTGCCACGTGGACACGTACGGTGTTTTCCGAGAGTCCCAGATGGTGGGCAATGATCTTGTTGGAGCGGCCCTGGCTGAGCTGGTCCAGCACCTCGAGCTGGCGCGGCGTGAGCGAGCTGGCCTGGTAGCCCGGGTACGCGTTGCCGTTGGCGTGGCTTGCCGGGCTACCGCAGTCGGCGTCGGCGCCAGCGGGGCCAGGGGCGGGATTGAAGTACGTGTCGCCCCGCAGGCATGAGGCGATGGCGTCTTCGATCTCGATGCTGTTCGCGGATTTTGGCAGGAAGCCCGCAATCTCCCTGCGCGCGGTGTCGGGAATGGTCTCCAGCCCGGAAGTGCCGGACACGATGAGGATGCGCGCCGCGGGGAAGTGTCGGCGCAACACCTTGATGCCCTCGATGCCATTGAGACCGGGCATCTGGATATCCAGCAGGATGATGTCCACGCTGGCGGCGCGGTGTTCCTCCACCGCGCCCATGACCGAGCCTGCCTCGATGATGCCGGCCACGCTAGGGCTGTCCGCCAGCACCAGGCGCAGGCCGGTGCGGAACAGGGTGTGGTCGTCGATCAGCAGCAGGTGGGCGTTGAGCATGGGTTGAGGTTGAGCGTCGGACGGCGCGCAGGTTGTCGCCGGTGGCGCGAAGTGGAGCAAGCAAAAAGTGACGTGCTGCGCCCCAATCGAAGCGAGCGCCAAGGCGAATTGGACTAGATTCCGGGGGGCTTGTCCATTTCCCTACTAAAGAGGGGAAACGCAGGGTGGGCGCCGCCGGGGTTTGGCGGGGCATCGCCCCGCAAGCGGCCTGCACGCTAGGACTCGCGGGAAATTGCCCTGCGCCATGGCGGCGCGCGCAGCTCGCGGCAGGGATGGGCACTAGTCCGGAAG
Source organism: Cupriavidus basilensis OR16 (assembly GCF_000243095.1). Taxonomy (GTDB): domain Bacteria; phylum Pseudomonadota; class Gammaproteobacteria; order Burkholderiales; family Burkholderiaceae; genus Cupriavidus; species Cupriavidus basilensis_D. Next base: position 12,221 of record NZ_AHJE01000039.1, read on the forward strand.
GATTATTTCGTTCGGGGCCGGCCGGTGCCACCATGCATGCATGGGTGATTTCCGCGACTCGCCCATACCACTTTTGTTACCCACTACCACCCGGCAGTGGGTTTTTTTTCGTGGTGTTGTAGCGTCGGATCGGCAGGCCGCAGGAGAATGCAAGCGGTTGCACGCCCGATGTGCCGATGCGCCGATGCGGGTTCGACCGATCTGCCAGTCAATCGATCAACTTGCCTGCGGAATCGAAGAAGGGATGGTCGGCGCCAAACTCGCCGATCACCGCCGCGTGGCTCGCCAGCCCATGCGCGGGTGCCTGCGCACGACCGCTTCCAGCAACGCCGCCCCCGCCAGGCCCTGCTGGTCCATGTGGCCAATGCCGGTGTGAAAGGGGGGGTGATGGAGCATCAGCAGCGTGGGCCTGTGGGGTTGCGCCGCGAGCGTGGCCTCGAGCCACGGCAGCGCGGCGGGATCGACCTCGCCGCCAGGCTTTCCCGGCACCGTGCAGTCGAAGGCCACCAGGCGCAGCGGCCCGGCCTCCAGGCTGTAGTGGATCGGCGCGTCGCCGTCGCCGGTGGCAAACAGGTAATCGTGGTCGGCAAACACGCGGCGCAGTGTGGCGCGGTGGTCATGGTTGCCGGGCAACAGCCGCACCGGCATTGGCAGCGCCGCCAGGATGCCGCGCAGGAATCGATACTCCTCCTCGGTGCCGAAGTCCACCAGGTCGCCGGTGACGACGACGGAGTCAGGCCGCTGCGGCGCGGCCAGCAGCGAGGCGATGCAGCGCCGCAGCGCACCGGCGGTGTCGACCATGCGGTAGGACAACTTGCCGCCGGCCTTGATGTGCAGGTCGGTGATATGGGCGAGCAGGTAGGTGTCGTCCGGGTTGTCGGTGGCGGTGTTCATGCGGCGAGCGCTTCCGGGAGCGTGATCAGGTGGCCAGTATCGAGGCGCAGGCCCACGCGGTCGCCCGCGTGCCAGCCATCGCGCCGGGTGGTGTCGACGACAAGCGGCGCCGGCGCGCCCACGTCGACCAGCAAGCGCGTGTAGTTGCCCAGGAACAGCGCGGTGACGACCGAGCCGCCCAGGTGGGCATCCTCTGCCTGTGCCAGCGCTACGTCTTCGGGGCGGAACAGCAGCTCGGCGCGCGCCGCAGGGGCGGCGGCGAGGCTTGCGGCGGTGCCATGGCGCGGGACCAGGCCGCCCGGCACGCGCCAGGCATCGGCCTCCAGCACGGCAGGCAAGCGGTTCATGGTGCCGATGAAATCCGCCACGAAGGCATTGGCTGGCGCGCGGTAGATCTGCTGCGGCGTGCCTGTTTGCGCGATGTGGCCACGGTCCATCACGATGATGCGGTCGCCCAGCGCCATTGCCTCCGCCTGGTCGTGCGTGACGTAGACGGCGGTGATATGCAGGCTGCGCAGCAATTGGTTGATATCGGCGCGCAACGCATCGCGCAGCTTGGCATCCAGCGCGGTCAGCGGCTCGTCGAGCAACAGCACGCGCGGCTGCACGGCGATGGCGCGGGCCAGCGCCACGCGCTGGCGCTGGCCGCCGGAGAGCTGGTCGATGCGCCGCTCGGCAAAAGGCCCGAGATGCATCATGGCCAGCATCTCGTCCACCCGGCGGCGGCGCGCGGCGGCGTCGATGCGGCGCACGCGCAGGCCATAGGCGATGTTCTCCGCCACGGTCATGTTGGGAAACAGCGCATAGCTCTGGAACACCATGCCCACGCCGCGCTGCTCGATCGGCAACGAGGTCACGTCGTTATCGCCAAACATGACCACGCCGCCGGCGTCGGGGAATTCCAGCCCGGCGATGATGCGCAATGTGGTGGTCTTGCCGCAGCCCGAGGGGCCGAGCAGCACCACGGTCTCGCCCGCGCCGATGTCGAGGTCGAGTGGTTGCAGCGCCAGCGTGCCGTCGGGGAAGGTCTTGCCGCAGTGGCGCAGCGTGATGGTGGTCGGTTCATGCATGGCGGGCCTCGGAAGTGGAGAGCGGATCGGCGCCGGAGATCGCTTTGGTGTCGGCGCCGTCGGCAAGCGGCTGGTGCTTGCGGGCGCGCGCGCCCAGCGCGGACAAGCCCTGCATCAGCACCAGCAGCGGAATGATCATGAAGAAGAACACGATGGTGTAGGCCGACCCAATCTCCAGGCGCATCGAGGCGTAGCTGTCGGCTAGCCCCACCGGCAGCGTCTGCGTAGTGGGCGTATGCAACATCCAGGTCAGGTTGAATTCCCCGACGGACAAGGTCACCACCATCAGCGCCCCGGCCAGGATGCCCTGGCGGCAGTTCGGCAGTACCACGGTAAAGAAGCGCTGCAGGCGGTTTGCGCCCAGGCTGGCGGCTGCGTCTTCCAGCGTGCGGATATCGATGGCCGACATGATGGCCAGTACCGAGCGCACCATGAACGGCAGCGTAAACAGCACGTGGCCGACGAGGATAAACACCCAGCTGGTACGGAATGCCTGCCAGCCGCCATAGAGCAGGATCAGGCCAAGCGCGGTGGCCAGCCCCGGCACCGCCACTGGCAGCATCAGCAACTCCTCGATCAGGCGCGTCACGCGCCCGCGCCGCAGCGCCATGTAGTAAGCGGCCGGCACGCCGAGCACCAGCGTGCAAGCCAGGCAGGCCAGGGCGATGCCCAGCGACAGGAAGATGGTGTTGCGGTAGAGCGCCCACACCTCCACCAGCCAGCGCGTGGTGAGGCCGCTGGACACGCCGACAAAGATGTTGTTGGTAAGGCCGGCGAGCACGGACAGCACCACGGGCACCACCATGAACAGGCACACCA
>NZ_AHJE01000038.1 GCF_000243095.1 Cupriavidus basilensis OR16
CGGCATGACCAGCGTGACACCGGCGGCGGCGAAGGTGTCCATGTAGCCGCGCGCTTCACAGTAAGCCTTCACGCCCAGCGTGCCAAACTGCAGGAAGAGCCGGGTACGAGGCGACACCTTGAGGCCATGGTCCAGGCCCCAGCGCAGCACCTCGTGGTAGTAGTCGAAATCCTCGCGCTTGCCGGCCGTGCAGGAGCCGCCATAGGCAATGTCCACCGGCACCGGCTGCGCCAGCGTGTTGGCCGCGATGCCATTGCCGGGGGTCGCCGGGACGCGCAACCATCGGCGCGATGGCGGCAGCATCGATGCGGATCACGTCGCGATACGCGGCGCCGGCATCGCTGCGCATCCAGTCCTCGACCACAAAATCAGCATCGCGCCGCGCCTTCAGGAAGGCCACCGTCTTGTCATCCGGCTCGACAATGCCCGTGAAGCCGCCCAGTTCGGCGACCATATTGGTCAGCGTGGCGCGCTCGTCGATCGACAAGCCTCGCACGGTGCTGCCGGCGTATTCGAACACCACGCCGATGGCCCCGCCGGAGCGGATCGCCTCCATCTGCAGCAGGTGGAGCACGATGTCCTTGGCGGTCACGCCCGGCGCCAGATCGCCCTCCACCTCCACGCGCAGGGTTTCCGGCACCTTGCAGCGCACGTAGCCCGTGACCCAGCTATTGGCAAGATCGGTGGCGCCAGCGCCAAACGCCAGGCAGCCGAGCGCGCCCGAATGCGGCGTGTGCGAATCGGTGCCCACCACCACCTGCCCGGGCAGGGCGTATTGCTCGGCCATCAGCGCATGGCAGATGCCTTCCGAGCCTGGCACGTCGCCGGGCAGCGCGTTGTGCGAGCGCACCGGGTAGTCGCGCGTAAAGCCGCTATGGCCCTGCATCAGGTTGGCCACGCCGGACAGCAAGCCGTCGCGCACATGCGGGAAGCTCTGGGCCGCCAGCACAAGATGATCCTGGAAGGCGATGATGTGATCCGGCTCGTGCAACGTTACCGGCTTGCCGAACGCGCGGTGCATCAGGTGCGCGCACATGCCGGTGAAGTAGTCGTGCGAGAAGCGCCAGTCGGCCGCCACGAACACCCCCTGGCCGCGCTCGGCGGATGCCGTGCCGGGCAGCAGATGGCGGGCGATGATTTTCTCCACCAGCGTGCGCGGCGCGGCATCGCTGGTTTCTTTCGCGTCGTGCGTGCCTTCGCCCGCCGCCGGCCAGCTCGCGGCGCGGCTATAGGCCAGCAGGCCGCCGGCGCGGATCACCTGCTGGGTCAGCGCGTCGCGCCCGCTCAGGAATGCCTCGATGGGAATTGCCTCGCCTGCCAGCACGCGATCCAGCACGGAGAAATCCGTGGTGGTCAGGATGCCGATGTTGTCGCAGTTCTGCTGGTAGATGCGCTCGAAGCTCTCTGCCACGATCAGGCGGATGCCGGCAGACAGCTCTGCCAGCGGACTGGACTCGCGCGAGGAACCCTTGCCGTAGCGCTTGCCGGCCACCGTGACGGCAAAGCCGCCGTTGCGGATGGCGTCGCGCCCGATCGGCTGCTCGCCCCCGGCCTGGAACCCCACATAGGGAAACTGCCCCAACCGCTCATCGTAGGTCAGCATGATGGTGACCGGCGTGATCTCGTCGGTGGAGATGTTGTCGCGCAGCGGGCCGGCCTCGGCCAGGGTCATGGGCTTGCCCTCCAGCTGGGCGCGCACGCAGGCGGGATCTTGCGACAGGTACAGCACGCGGCCGTCGAAGCGGAGGGTGGCTTCCATTGCGGGGATTCTCGTTTTGATGAGCCCACTATATGGGTTGGCGCCGCCGGGGCAAAGTGCGCAGTCGGCATGGCAGGCGTCTCGGATCGAGACGCCTGGCGATTGGCCCGCTTTCGCCCGGGCTTGGCCCGCAGCGCCTGCGCTATTGCCGGCAAAGGAAGCCCACCAAGGCCGCGGCACTCGCCGAGAGATGCTCCCGCGCGTGGAACACCACCACCAGTTGCCGGGTCGCCCAGGGGTCCGTTAGCGGTCGCGCCGCCACGTCGAGCGTGTTCAGGTAAAGCTCGCCCACTTGCCGGGGCACGATGGCGATGCCAAGTCCAACATGCACCATACGGCACAGTGCATCCAGGCTCGCCACCCGGATCTAGATCTTGAGCGCCGCGCCCAGGCGCGTGGCCTGCTCCGCCAGAAGCCGGCTCAGCGCACTCTCATCACGCAGCGCCACGAAGGTCTCGCCGAGTACGTCCGCAAAGCCCACCTGCTGCGCCGACGCCAGCGGATGCCCGCGCGGCACCAGCACGCACAGCTGGTCCTCCCGGTAAGGCAGCGCGACAAACTGCTCCACGCCCTGGATCGCATTGCAGATGCCAAAGTCCGCGCTGCGCTCGCCCACCATGCGCAGCACCTCGGGGCTGTGCTGCTCCTCCAGTTCGATGCCGATATCCGGATACACGCGCCCAAAGGCCGCCAGGTCTTCCGGCAGGAACTGCACGATGGCGCCAAGGTTGCACACCAAGCGCACGTTGCCGCGCGCGCCGGACGTGAAGCGCGACAACGCCGCGCCGAGCGCCTCGATATTGCCAATGATGGCGAGCGCATGCCGCAGCACCGTCTCGCCCACCGGCGTCACCGTGATGCCACGCGGATGCCGCTCGATCACCGGCAAGCCAATCAACGTCTCGATCTCCGCAATGCGGCGGCTGACCGCCGACGGCGCAATGAATTCTCGCTCGGCCGCGCGCGCGATGTTTTGTTCCTGGCAGACCGCGACGAACAGGCGCAGCGAGGTCAGGTCAAGTTTTCTGAGCAGATTGTCCATGGGGCGATGCTACAACGGTTGGCCGGCGTCGCGGTTGATGCCGTGAGCGTGTCAACGCGATGAGCGCCGATCCCGCTGGATTTGTGCCATGCACAATGTCCTAGCGCATGAGCGCCGGCGATGGAACTCCCGAATGGTGATGAGCAGTATTCGGGGCACCCTATTGCGGGCACGCCACGCCCGGGCGCAGAATCCGCGCGCCGGCGTGCACTTCTGCGCCTAGAATAAAAACTTGCGTTGCCCCACCATTCATCAGCCCAGTCTTGCGTCGTAATCCGCGCCGGTGCTGCACATCGTGCCCGCGCCCTCTTGCACGGAGACCTCGATTGCCGCTGTCCGTCGCACCCCGGTTCTCTCCGTCTTCCGTCCGGCCGTCCTGGCCGGGCGCGTCTGGCCGTCAATCGCAATCCCGATCGCAACCCGAACAGCACCAGGCTGCGCCACTGCAGCGGCATCAGCGCAAATTCAAGGAAATTCCATGGCTAACTTCAGCCCAACGCGTCGCACTTTCCTGAAAGCCAGCGTCGTGGCCGGGGTGTCGGTGTATATCGCACCGATCGGCGGCAAGGCCTTCGCGGCCCTGTTCGAAGAAAAAATCCTGACCCCGGTCCAGTGGGACCCCAAGACCGGCGCCCCCAGGTTCCGCATCGACGGCATGGCCAAGGTCACCGGCGCCAAGGTCTTCGCGCGCGATATCCGCTCGCGCGACATGCCGCACTGGCCCAAGGAACAATCGCACGCCTTTATCCTGCGCACAACCAAGGCGGACCGCAGCTATGCGGGCTTTGACCTGGCGCTGCTGGGTGACGACCTGAAGCCCGACCGCGTGGTCACCGCGGCCGACCTGGCGCGCGATGGCGTGGCCTTTCCTGCCTTTTACGGCGAGGACATGCTGCTGCCGGAAGGCAAGACGCCGGCCTATCTGGGCCATGCCGTTGCCATCCTGATTTATCACGACTTTGCCCGATTCCGCTTTGCCAAGGACAAGCTCAAGTTCCACGACGAGATCATCCGCTACGGCGCCGAGACCGGCCCGCTGGAGCGCGATCCGTGGGGCACGTTCCGCTTTGTGCGGGTGGGCGGCGAGACGCCCTTCGACGACGACGTGTTCTCCAGCCTGAAGAACGCACCGCTGTTCCCCAGCATGATGCGCAAGCACGAGCCGGTCTGGCCAGATGGCAAGGATCACGGCCAGCTTGGCGAGCAAGGCATGTTCCATGCGGGCCAGATCCGTCAGCAACTGGATCAGCCACCGACCGGCTGGCTGGTGCTGGAGCGCGAGTACAACACGCAGTCCATCGACACCGCCGCGCTGGAACCGGACAACGCCAACTGCTGGTACGACGCCGCCAACCAGGCGCTGCACATGGTGGTGCCGACCCAGTCGCCCATCGAAGTCGGCGACAGCACGGCGGAGATGATGGCCAAGGCCAAGGGCGTGTTCCCGGTCAAGCAGGTGTTCGTCCACCCCTGCTACACCGTGGGCTACGGCTCCAAGGATCACTACAACTTCCCCTTCTACGGCCTGGTGACAGCGCTCTACGCCGACGGCAAGCCGGTGCGGCTGGCCAACGATCGCTATGAGCAGTTCCAGACCTCGATCAAGCGCCACGCCTTCAAGATGCGCTACCGCATCGCGGTGGACAAGAACACCGGGCTGTTCCAGTCGTTCCAGGGCGACTTCGAGGCCAACGGCGGCGGCCGCGCCAACTTCTCGCCGTCCGTGGCGATGGTGGGCGCCACCGCGGCGCAGTCGATCTATTACTTCCCGAAGAACGACCTGACCGCGGTGGCAATCGCCTCGCGCGCCATCGACGCGGGCTCCGCGCGCGGCTACGGCACGCTGCAGAGCATGGCGGCTACCGAGATGATGGTCGACGAGTTCGCCGAGCAGTTGAAGCTCGACCCGATCGAGTTCCGCCTGAAAAACGCGCTGCGCTCGGGCATGAAGAACACGCAGGGCGCGATCCCCGCCGGCGCGATTCGCGTCGACGAGGTGCTGCAGGCGGCCAAGGCCCACCCGCTGTGGACCAACCGCGCCAAGAAGAAGGCCGATTTTGAGGCCAGCCACCCGGGCCGGCGCTACGGCGTGGGCTTTGCCTGCGTGCAGAAGGACTTCGGCACCGGCGCCGAGGCCTCGTTCGCCAAGGTGGAGATGCGGGCGGACGGATCACTGCGGCGCGGAGATCGGCACCGGCATGTCCACCTCGCAGGCGGTGGCCGTGATGCGCTGGCTGGGCAAGCCCGCCACCGAGGTGCGCGTGGCGGTCACCGACTGGCCCGACCTGCCCGTCACCGCCACCGGCGATCCGTACATCATGAGCCAGGCCGACCAGGACAAGCTGTCGGCCAACCCGCGCTGGTCGCCCGCGTATGCGTCGCCATCGAGTGCCACCAACTCGGCCTACTACTTCACCCACAGCACCCGTGAGGCCGCCCGCGTGGTCTTCATGCATGGGCTGTGGCCGGCGGCGATGGCGATCTGGAGCCAAGGCCTGGGCGGCGGCCAGGCAGCCTCGCTGGTGGTGCGCGTCGAGGACGCGCGCTGGGTCCAGGGCAAGCTCACGGCCGGCGGCCTGCAAGCCCTGCCCTACGAGCAACTGGCCAAGAAAGCGCACGAGCTCGGCCTGGTCACGGGCGCCACCGTGCACGTGTTCAATCGCTGGCAATGGACGGAGGCCGATTTCGAAGTCAATGGCGCCGCCACGCGGCTACCCATCGACGGCCTGTCGGTACGCTACGGCGAAGGTGCCGACGCCGCGCGCAAGGCGCGCATGACCACCAGCGGCGGCTACCAGGTGCTGGACCGCAAGAAGGTCTACATTGCCCCGACCCAACGCAACAACGCCACCGTGACCTACTACAGCGCGGTAGGCACGCTGGTGGAGCTGTCGGTGCTTGAGGCCAGCGGCAAGGTCGACATCCTCAGCCATCACTCCATCATGGAATGCGGCTCGCAGCTGTCGCCGGAGCTGGTGTCCGGGCAGTTGCAGGGTGGCATCGCCATGGGCATCGGCCATGCGCTGCACGAGTTCCTGCCGCTGTACGAGGACGGGCCCGGCAACGGCACCTGGAACTTCAACCGCTACCCGTTGCCGCGCGCCAGCGACGTCGCCGTGTGGACACAAAGCGGGACGGTCCTGCCTCCCGTATCCGAAACCGATCCGCCCAAGGGCATCGCCGAAGTGGTGATGATTCCGGTGGTGGGCGCCATCGTCAACGGCATCGCGCATGCCATCGGCCATCGCTTCACCGCCCTGCCGGTCAGCGCCGAGAAGATTAAGGAGATCCTGGCATGAGCATCGCCACCCAACCGCTTTCCCTCAATATCAACGGCAAGGACGTCGGCCCCATCGATGTGCCGGAAGGCCTGATGATGATCGACTTCCTGCACGAGTACCTTGCGCTCACCGGTTCGCGCCTGGGCTGCGGCCAGGGCATCTGCCACGCCTGCGTGGTGATCCACGACAAGGCCGACGGCACCAGCGAGGAAGTCCGCGCCTGCATCACCGGCGCGCATTACTTCCAGGGCAAGAAGGTGCGCACGGTGGAAGGCCACGCCAAGCGCAACGACAAGGGCGAGGTCATGGAACTATCGCCCGTGCAGCAGAAGTTCCTGGAGCACTTCAGCTTCCAGTGCGGCTACTGTACGCCCGGCTTCGTCAACGGCGCGACCATCCTGGTGGAGCGCCTGAAGCGCCAGCCGGTGGCCAAAGGCAAGGTGGACGAGACCATCACCGCGGCGCTCAACGACCATATCTGCCGGTGCACCGGCTATGTGCGCTACTTCGAGGCCGTCAAGGACGTGGTGATCAACACCCCGGGCCTGGTAAAGGAAGACAAGTGATGATGAGCCAGCCCAACTTCCTCCGGCACGCGCGCACCAAGCTGGCGACCATGGCCGCGCTGGGCGCGGCCCTGCTGGCTGGCTGCGGCGACCACGCCGCCCCGGTCGACGCCGCCGCCGACCAGCAACCCGCCACCAAGCTCTCTCCCGCCGACCAGATCGCACGCGGGCGCTACCTGGTGCGCGCCGCGGATTGCACCGCCTGCCATACCAGCGCCCAGGGCGCGCCGTTTGCCGGCGGGGTGGAACTAGCCTCGCCGTTCGGCACCTTTTACGGCACCAACATCACGCCGGACAAGGACCACGGCATCGGCAAGTGGAGCGCGGACGATTTCTACAAGTCGCTGCATGACGGGGTCACGCCGGACAAGCATCTCTATCCAGCCATGCCCTATACCTCGTATCGCGGCCTGTCGCGTGGCGACACCGACGCGATGTACGCCTACCTGATGCAGCTGAAACCGGTTGCCGTGGCCAACAGGCCGCACGCTCTCAGCTTCCCGTACAACATGCGTGTGGCGCTGGTCGGCTGGAACCTGCTGTTCCTGAAAGACCAGTTGCCGGATGCATCCACGGGGCAGACCCCCGCCTGGCAACGCGGCCGCTACCTGTCCAACGCGCTGGGCCATTGCGCCGAGTGCCACACGCCGCGCGCCATGTTCGGCCGGCTGGATTCGGCCAAGCCACTGGCCGGCGCCGCGCTCGGCCGCGTGGCCGCGCTGGACATCACGCCCACCGGCTTGGCCGCGCGCGGCTGGACGGGCGCCGACCTGCAGGCCTTCTTCGCCACCGGCATGGCGCCGCAAGGCTCGGCCTACGGCGAGATGTTCCCCGTGGTCCATCTCAGCAGCCAGTACCTGAACAAGGCCGACCTCACCGCCATGTCGACCTACCTGCTGGGCGACCAGCCGCCACAGCCCCAGCCACTCAAGCCGGCTGCCGCGGAAGCGGACGTAGCCCGGTTCAAGCCCGGGCGCCAGCAATACCTGGCCGTCTGCGCCGGCTGTCACGGCCGCGAGGGCGAGGGCAAGCCGCACGTGGCGGTGGCGATGCTGGGCAACTCCACCGTGCGCAACGCCGACCCGCACAACCTGATCGTATCCATGCTCGACGGCATCGAAGCCCAGAAATTCCCCGGGCTGGAGAGCATGCAGGACATGCCCGGCTTTGCGTCGCGCCTGAGCGACACGGAACTGGCCGGCCTGGCCAACTACCTGCGGGCGAGCTACGGCGGACAACCCGGCGACGTGAGCGCGGACAAGGTAAAGGCCCTGCGCGCGGAAGCGGGCAAGGGCCATTGAGGGCGGCCGCCGGCGCGGACGTGCCGGCGCCCTGCCCTCCGGTTCAACCGGCTACTTCATCGCTACTTGCTCGTGCATGCAGCGCGGCGCGCCGCCCGGTTCACGGGACGTTGCACTCCGAAGGGTTGGGGCTCAGGAAGGCCGACAGGCGCTCAGGCGCCGTCGAGGAAGGGATTGCGCTGGCCTAGGCGCGTCCCGAGCGCATCGGGGGCCAGGCTCATGCTGGCGGCGTCCATTGCCGGGTTGGGGCTGCGCGCCAGCGTCGGGTCGACCGGTGCGCTCGCCATGCCCGGCTGAACCGGCTGTTCGGCACTCTGCGCATAAGGATCGCGTGCGGCCGGCAGCGTCGCCTGGGCCGATGGCGCTGCCGCCGGCATGGCTTGCATAGGCTGCGCGGATGGCACCGACTGTGCGGATTGCATAGGCTGGGTGGATTGCATCGGCTGAGTCATCGGCATCGGCTGGGCCGGCTGAATGGGCTGGGCCTGCTGCGCGAACAGCGGGTAGGACGCGATCATCGCGCCAGCCATCAACAGGGATTTCGCCAGATGTTGCTTCATTCGTGTACCTCCAAAAAACGCCTTCAGGCATGGGAAGGACCACTGTAGCGCCGAGGCACCTGACATTTTGTTTGATTTTGCAACAGTCATTTACCAGCCTTGCCATCGACGCCAAGGCGGGGTAACCGCGCGCGCTCGCTGTGCATCCCCATCCTCTGCGGCACGCCCCTTGCGGGCTTCACGCCGATTCCGATGCCGCCTGCGGTATAGTCCTCGCGTTCAATTTCGGCAGAGAGATAGCATGGCGGAGAAAAAGATCCGGGTGTCGCATATCGGTGTCCCCGGCAACCTGAGTGTGTTGAAACTCAAATCGTATCTGCGGACTGCCGTTGCCGATGCGGCGCGGACGGAGAATACGGAGGAAACCGAGAGTGAGGCGGAGATCCTGCTGGTCAAGGTGCTGGTTCCCCGCCCGCTCGGCTTGCGTGCCGGGGAGAAGCTGTTTGACAAGGTGCTGCAGGGCATCGTCGACAAGGATCCCCGCGTTGCCCGCGTCTCGGTTGAGTTCATCGATGGCGAAGTTACGCAGCAGGCCATCGACGCTAGCATGGCGAGGATCCAGAAGGAACTGGATGCGTTCGGGCACGTCTTGCATGAACAGCCGCAGGATGAGGACCGGGAGTGATCCACGCTGTCGTGGCTGCCGTTCCGCGCGCCCGGCTATCCCGGCCACGGCGGCAGGCGCTGGCTTAACGCACCCAGGGCGCATCCACCGCCGTCCTCGAGATTGCCCGCAGCGCGGCAATCGCCACGTGGTACCGGTCGATCTCGAAGAAGCGGCGCAGCGCGGCGCGCGTGTCGCTGCGCCCGAAGCCATCCGTGCCGAGCGCGGTGAACGGCGCGCTCAGGTAGGAGGCGACAAGCTGCGCGTAGGCCCGCACGTAGTCGGTGGCGGCGATGACCGGAGTCGCGCCCGGCAGGCAGCGCTGCAAATGGCTTTGCGTCTCGCCGCCGCTGGCGAACAGGCTGGCGCGCTCGCATTCGCGGGCGTCCCGGGCCAGCTCGGAGAAGCTGGTCACGCTCCAGATCTCCGCTTTGATACCCCAGTCGCTCGCCAGCAGTTCCGCGGCGGCGATGACTTCGCGCAGGATGGCGCCGGAGCCCAGCAGCCTGATGCTGGCGGCAGCGCCTTCCGGGCCGCGGGTGCCATAGAGGTACATGCCCTTGATCACGTCTTCGTGCGCGTCCTCGCGCAGCGGCGCCTGCGCGTAGTTCTCGTTGTTGACGGTGAGATAGTAGAACTCGTCACGCTGTTCTTCCAGCATGCTGCGCGCGCCGTGGTGGATGATGACCGCGGCCTCGCTGGCGAAGGCCGGATCATAGGCGCGGCAGTTCGGCACCGTGGCGGCGATCAGCTGGCTGGTGCCGTCCTGGTGCTGCAGGCCTTCGCCGGCAAGCGTGGTACGCCCGGCGGTGGCGCCGATCAGGAAGCCTCGCGCGCGCTGGTCCGCCGCCGCCCAGATCAGGTCGCCGACGCGCTGGAAGCCGAACATCGAGTAGTAGATATAGAACGGCAGCATGGCCACGCCGCTCACGCTGTACGAAGTGGCCGCGGCCGTCCACGATGCCAGTGCGCCGGCTTCGGTGATGCCTTCTTCCAGCAACTGCCCTTGCTGGCTCTCCTTGTAGTACAGCATGGAGCCGGCATCCTCCGGTTCGTAGAGCTGGCCCACCGGCGAATAGATGCCGATCTGCCGGAACAGGTTGGCCATGCCGAAGGTGCGCGCCTCGTCGGCCACGATGGGCACCACGCGCGGGCCGATGGTCTTGTCCTTGATCAGGTTGGTAAACAGGCGCACCACGCCGGTGGTGGTGGAAACGGCACGCTCGTCCGGCTCCATGGCGAAGCGGCCATACTGCATCAGCTCGGGCATGCGCAGCGCGGGCGCGGTGCGCGCGCGGGCCGGCAGGTAACCGCCCAGCGCCTGCCGGCGGGCGTGGAGGTAGGTCATCTCCGGGCTGTCGTCGGCCGGCTTGTAGAAGCGCAGATCCGCCACGGCATCGTCGTCCAGCGGCAGCGCAAAGCGGTCGCGGAAGGCTCGCAGCGCGTCGATATCGAGCTTCTTCTGCTGGTGCGCCGTCATGCGGGACTCGCCCGCCTCGCCCATGCCGTAGCCCTTCTTGGTCTTGGCTAGGATCACGGTGGGCTTGCCCTTGTGCGCCTGCGCATCCAGGAATGCGGCGTACAGCTTGCGGAAATCATGGCCGCCCCGGCGCAGCGCATCGATATCCGCGCTGCTCATGCTGGCGACCAGCGCCTTGAGCTCGGGGTCCGTGTTGAAGAAGTGAGCCAGGTTGTAGTCGCCGTCCTTGGCGCCGAGGTTCTGGTACTCGCCGTCCACCATCGCGGCGAAGCGCCGGAGCAGCGCGTGATTGGTGTCGCGCGCAAACAGCGCGTCCCACTCGGAGCCCCAGACTACCTTGACGACGTGCCAGCCTGCGCCGCTGAACAGTGCCTCCAGTTCGTGGATCACCTGGCCGTTGCCGCGCACCGGGCCATCGAGCCGCTGCAGGTTGCAGTTGATGACGAAGGTGAGGTTGTCGAGCTTCTCGCGCGCCGCCAGCGAGAGCGCGGCAAGCGATTCCGGCTCGTCCATCTCGCCATCCCCGAACACGCCCCACACGCGGCGCGCGGCGGTGTCGGCGATGCCGCGATGGCCGAGATAGCGCAGGAAGCGGGCCTGGTAGATAGCGCTGATCGGCCCAATGCCCATGGAACCGGTCGGGAATTGCCAGAAATCCGGCATCAGCCACGGATGCGGATAGGAGGACAGGCCACCGCCGCCCGTTTCCTGCCGATAGCTTGCCAGCTGGGACTCGGACAGCCGCCCCTCCAGGAAGGCGCGCGCGTAGACGCCCGGGGCGGAGTGCGGCTGGAAGTAGACCAGGTCGCCCTTGTGCTCGCCGTCGTCGGCGCGGAAGAAGTGATTGAAGCCGACTTCGAAGATCTCGGCAGCGGAGGCATAGCTGGCAAGGTGGCCGCCAAGTTCGCCGTAGGCCTTGTTGGCGCGCACCACCATGGCGAGCGCGTTCCAGCGGATGATCGAAGTCAGCCGCTGTTCCATGGCGAGGTCGCCGGTATAGCGCGGCTGCTCGCCCACGCCGATGCTGTTCTGGTAGGCCGAGTACGGATTGGCCCGCTCGCCTAAGCCGAGATGGCTGGCGTGCTCGGCGAGGCGCTCCAGCAGGAAGCGCGCACGCGGCGCGCCCCCGGTGCGGAAGACGCCGGCCAGGGCGTCGAGCCATTCGCTGGTTTCCTCAACGTCGGGGTCTTGGCCTTCGCCAGGGGCAATCTGGATGGCGGCTGTGGTGGGCAGGGCAAGCATTGCGGTCTCCGTCGGCTTAGTTCTTCTCTATCCGATTGTAGGGAGGGGGCCGCGGCAGAAGCTGCCGAATTGCCAGGGGACACGGGGCGCCGGCAGCGTAGCGTGCTGCGGCTGGGCCGCAGGCAGCGCAACGTGCTGTGGAGACTGGGATGCGGTCCGATATGGCCAATAGGCCACATCCGGATTCAGGACATTGCGCCTCCCAGATTGGCGTCCCGCCCGCTGCTTACTTCGCCGTAGGCATGGCGAACTCGGCGCCCTTGCCGATGCTGTCGGGCCAGCGCTGCATGACCGACTTCTGCTTGGTGTAGAAGCGCACGCCTTCCTCGCCATAGGCATGGGTGTCACCGAACAGGCTGCGCTTCCAGCCGCCAAAGCCGTGCCAGGCCATCGGCACCGGGATGGGCACGTTGATGCCGACCATGCCGACCTGAATGCGCCGCGCGAACTCGCGCGCCACGCCGCCGAGCACCGGACCGAAGATCTCTTCCTTGTAGATGCGCATCGCGGGGGTCACGTTGTCGAACAGGGTGCCGCCCGTGAAGAAGCCCGCTTCATGGCCCGGCACGCGGCAATCGCGGCCGTCCACCACCAGCGTGGCGCCTTCCTCCACGCCCAGGCCGACATAGCCCTCGATCCGCTCCAGGGCCTGGCGCGTGACGATGGGGCCCATCTCGGCTTCGGCGTTCATGCCGTTGCCGATCACCAGCGCCTTCACGCGCTCGGCCAGCAGCGGCAGGATCTTGTCCGCCACATCGCCGACCAGCACGGCAATCGAGATCGCCATGCAGCGCTCGCCCGCCGAGCCGTAGCCGGCGCCGATCAAGGCGTCCACGGCTTGCTCGATGTCCGCGTCGGGCATGACCACCAGGTGGTTCTTGGCGCCGCCGAGCGCCTGCACGCGCTTGCCGAAATGCGCCGAGCGCTCGCTGATGTACTGCGCAATGGGGGTGGAGCCGACGAAGCTCACTGCCTTGACTTCAGGATGCTCGATCAGCGCATCGACCACGACCTTGTCGCCCTGCACTACGTTGAACACGCCGGCCGGCAGGCCGGCTTCGGTCAGCAGTTCCGCCATGAACAGGCTGGCGCTGGGATCACGCTCGCTAGGCTTGAGCACAAAGGTGTTGCCCGCCGCCAGCGCGATCGGGAACATCCAGCAAGGGACCATGCAAGGGAAGTTGAACGGCGTGATGCCAACGACCACGCCCAGCGGCTGGCGCAGCGTCCAGTTGTCCATCCCGGTGCTGACCTGGTCCGTGTAGTCGCCCTTGAGCAACTGGGGGATGCCGCAGGCAAACTCGATGATGTCGATGCCACGGGAGACTTCGCCCTGCGCATCGGAGAAGACCTTGCCATGTTCAGCCGTGATCATCGCCGCGAGCGTGTCGCGATTCTGGTTCATCAACTGCAGGAAGCGCTGCATGACCCGCGCGCGTCGGATCGGGGGCGTGTCCGCCCAGGCCGGGAAGGCGGCGGCGGCGGCGGCCACCGCCGCGCCGGCTTCGTCGACCGAGCCCAGCGCCACGGTGCGCGCGGCGGCGCCGGTAGCGGGGTTGAAGACATCCTGCGCGCGGCCGCTGCTGCTGGCAACCCGGCTGCCGTTGATGTAGTGGCCGATCTGGCCGCCTTCGGTGTATGCGGTGGGAGTCTTCACGTTGTTGCCTTCCAGGAAAAGAGAGGGGGGATTAGCCAATGCGACGAGTGTAGTCAGTGACCTTCCCCCCATCAATGCCGCGCGACTTGACTCATTGTTTAGCAAAGTAAACAATGCGGCGATGGAAGACGAAAATAAAGAGCCCAACTGGGCGCACCTCTATTCGCTGGTCGTGCTTGGCGAGCTTGGCAGCTACACGGCCGCGGCCGTGCGCCTGGGCCTGAGCAAAGGGGCGATGAGCCAGCGGATCGCGGAGCTCGAGCGCAGCGCCGGCGTGCCGCTGGTGCAGCGGACCACGCGCAGCGTACGCCTGACGGAAGCCGGCCAGCAGCTCGCGGACACCACGCGCAACGCCTTCCAGGACATCGAGCGCAGCTTTGCCGGCGTGCGCGATCTTGCCGGCGAGCCGCGCGGCCTGCTGCGGGTAACGGCGCCCGTGGCGCTGGGCCGGCAGCAGATCGTCCCGCGCATCCCGGCCTTCCTGAAGGCCTACCCGGAAGTGCGGATCGAGATGGAGTTCTCCGACAAGTTCACCGCGCTGGCGCAGGAGGGTTTCGACCTGGCGATCCGGCATGCCTCGGTGGCGCCCGATACGCATATTGCCTGGACACTATGCCGGACCAGCTCGGTCCTGGTAGCAACGCGCAGCTACCTGAAGCGCCATGGCGCGCCGGAAACCCCGGAGGAACTGGCCGAGCATGCTTGCCTGCATTACTTCCGGCGGGGCGAATCGCCCACCTGGAGCTTCGAGCCGCTGCGCGGCGCGGGCCCTCGCCGCAGCGTGGCCATCAACGGCAGCTTTGCCGCCAACAACAGCGAGGCCCTGCGCGAGGCGGCGCTGGGGGGCCTGGGCATCGCCCTGCTGCCGGACTTCACCGCGCAGGCGGACGTGGCCGCCGGCAGGCTGGTCAAGGTGCTGCCCGGCTGGCGCCCGGCGGGCGCCTTTGGCGACCACCTTTTCGCCATCCGCCCTTATAGCCCTTACCTGCCGCGCGCTGTCCGCGTGTTCGTGGACTACCTGCGCGAGACGCTCAAGGATGGCTTCACCATGGGCTGAAGCCCTGCCCTACTGCAGGTTGCCCCAGCGCGGCACCGCCGGCTCCGCCACCGCCCATTTCCAGCCCGAGGGCTGCCGGCAGGCAGTGACCAGGAACCAGGCGCGCTGCTGCTTGTTGTCGTCATCCACCGAGAACAGCGCCTCCCGGCATTGCGCCAGCGGCGTGCGGATGACGCGCACCACCCGCACCCAGCCATGCTCGTTGGCATAGGGCAAGGGATGGCGGATTTCCCAGCGATGCTGCTCGTCGACCGGCATCGCGCCGATGGTGGCGGCGATGCTGTCCTGCTCCGCCTGGTGCCAGTTGCGCATGACGTATTTGGTGCCGGCATCCGTGGCGGCGGCGACGCCGATGGCCGCGCCCGCCGCCAGGGCCGGGTTGGCGGTGACCGCGCCAGTCGCCACGCCGGCCACCGCGCCGGTCAGGTCGCCGACCGACGCGCAGCCGGTGGCCAGGGCGGCCGCAAGCACGGGCGCGATCACCTGCAACCGGTGCAAGCGGCTCATTGCAGCGACCCCCAGCGTTCGGTGGCCGGCTCCGCCGACGCCCACTTCCACGTCTGGCCGTCACGGCAGATCGCCGCGATATAGAAGGCGCTGGATTTTGCATCGTCGTCCACCGAGAACACGATCTCCTTGCACGGCAAGGACTTGCCGCCAATCTCGCGGCTGACCGTGACGCGGCCATGTTCGGCGGGCTCCAGCGGCACGGCGTGGTCGGTCTTCCAGTCCGCCACCGCGTCCACGGCCAGCGGGCCGGCGGCCATGGCGATGCGGTCTTGCGCCGCCGCGTGGATCTTCCGCTGGCTGTACTGCAAGGCTGCCCTGGCACCTGCCTGCACGCCCAGGCCGATACCGGTCGCCACCGCCGCGTTGTCGGTCAGCGCGCCGGCAACGCTCGCGCCGGCAATGCCCGCGCCGGCCGCCGTGCCTTCACCGAGCAGGGAGCTGCAGCCCGATGCGGACAAGCAAAGGGCGAGCGCCGCGGCCAGCGCAGCGGCATCGCGCAGACCGGGCCAGCGCCGGGCGGATGGGGAGTCAGGAGTGATCATGGGAGATGGGAAATCGGGCAGGGCAATGCCCCGGCATCGCCGGCGCATTCGCAAATGCGGGCCAGCATACGCGTGCGCACTTGTGTCGCAAAGCGCAGAAGTGTCAAAGATTGTAAGAACGACAACGTGCGCTGGATGCCTCAGGTGAGCGGCGCATCCGCCCGACGCGTCGCCAGCGTCGAATCGTCTGGTTTTAGTCTGCCTTTATACTGCGGCATGGCCTACGATCTCACAGACAAACTCGTTATCGGCATCTCGTCCCGGGCGCTGTTCGACCTCGAGCACGAGAACGGCATCTATCAATCCGAAGGGGTGGCATCCTACTGCGCCTACCAGCGCCTGCATGAGGACGAGCCCCTGCTGCCGGGCACCGCGTTCCCGCTGGTGCAGGCGCTGCTCGGGCTCAACAGCCTGATTCCCGGCCGGCGGCTGGTGGAAGTGGTGGTGATCTCGCGCAATTCGCCCGACACCGGGTTGCGCGCCTTCAACGCCATCGAGACCCACCGGCTGGACATCACCCGCGCGGCCTTCACCGGCGGCGAGCCGATCTCGCGCTACCTGCAAGCCTTCAAGGTAGACCTGTTCCTCTCGCGCGAGGCCACCGACGTACAGGCCGCCATCGACGGCGGCGTGGCCGCCGCCCAGTTATACGCCGCGCCGGCCGACTATCACGCGCCGGCCGGCCAGATCCGCATTGCCTTCGACGGCGATGCCGTGCTGTTCTCGCCCGAGTCCGAGCAGATCTTCAAGCAAAAGGGACTGGAAGCCTTTATCCGCCATGAGCAGAAGCACCGCCACAAGGCCATGGCCGAAGGGCCGTTCGCCAAGCTGCTGCTCCGGCTGGCCGAGATCCAGTCGCACTTCCGGCCCGGGACGTGCCCGGTGCGCATCGCCATCGTGACGGCGCGCAACAGCCCCGCGCATACGCGGGTGGTGCATACCCTGCGCGCGTGGAACGTCAGCATCGATGAAGCCTTTTTCCTCGGCGGCTTGCCTAAGGATCAAGTGCTGCAGGCGTTCGGCGCGCATATGTTCTTCGACGACCAGGAAGGGCATGTGGAACTGGCGTCGGCGGTGGTGCCGTCGGGGCGGGTGCCTTACAAAGGCGGGGAGCTGGGGGGCGGCAAGCGGCGGCCGGCTACCCGCAAACGCGTGAAGAAGGACGACGCAGAGAACGCCAGCCAGGCTGCCAAAGCGCAGCCCTCCACAACATGAAGACCTTCGCCCTTTACCTCGTCACGGCCTGCGCGGAGATCCTGGGCTGCTATTTCCCCTACCTGTGGCTGCGCCAGGGCGCAAGCGCATGGCTGCTGGTGCCGGGCGCGCTGTCGCTGGCGCTGTTCGCCTGGCTGCTGTCGCTGCATCCGGATGCCTCCGGGCGGGTTTATGCGGCTTACGGCGGGATTTATATCGCAGTAGCCATTATGTGGCTCTGGCTGGTGGACGGGGTGAGGCCTAGCCACTGGGATCTGGCGGGGGTGGCAGTGGCGATTGCGGGGATGGCGATGATTGTGTTTCAGCCGCGTTGAAATGCCGGCGGCGCTGATCGCGAACCCGCGCTGCCACAAGCGCGCCGCCCTCTCCCCTCCCTGGTGGGCGCCAACCCGCCATTGGCACCCGCGACCACTCAGGCAGCAGCCCGCGCCGCCGCCCCGCGATACCGCGCCAGCAAATCCACCCGGCGCGCAGCCGCCTTCTCCATATTGGCTTCCTTGACATGCCCGAAACCCCGGATGTCGTCGGGCAGGCTCGCCAGCGCCACCGCCGTATCCAGCCGATCCGCATTCAGCGTCGCGCCGAACTCCTCCGCCATTGCGATGTAGTCCTCGATCAGCTTGCGTTCCGAGCGTCGCTCGGCGGTCTTGCCGAAGACGTCGAATGCGGTGCCGCGCAGGCCCTTTGCGCGCGCCAGCAGGCGGAAGGCCGTCAGCATGGCGGGGCCAAACCGGCGCTTGACCAGGTGGCCATGCGAGTCCCGCTTTGCCAGCAGCGGGGGCGCCAGGTGGAAGCTCAGCTGGTAGTCCCGGCCCGGCTCGCCCTCGAACTGCGCGCGCAGCTTGTCGAGGAACGCGGGGTCGGCGTACAGGCGGGCGACTTCGTACTCATCCTTGTAGGCCATCAGCTTGGCGAGGTTGCGCGCCACGGCTTCGGCGAGCGGCATGCGCGGGTCGGCGCCCACGCGCTTCTCGGCGGCGCGAACGCTGTCGACCGCGGCGCGGTACCGGGCAGCGTACGCCGGGTTCTGGTAGGCCGTGAGCAGGGCTTCGCGCTGACGGATGACGCTATCCAGCGTTTCCGGCATGGCCACCACCTGGGCACGCGGCGTGGTCTGCAATTGCGCCGCGAGCGCGGCCTCGCCGTGATGCGCCAGATAGCGGCCCCAGTCGAAGGCCAGCAGGTTCTTCTCCACCGATACGCCGTTCAGCTCGATGGCGCGCACGAGGCTATCGCGCCGCAGCGGGACCCAGCCCTTTTGCCAGGCAAAGCCCAGCAGCAGCGGGTTGGAGTAGATCGAATCGGCCAGCAGCTTCACGGCCCACGCATTGGCGTCGATAAAGGCGCAGGCGTTGCCGACGCTGGCGCGCAGGTCCTGCTCGGCCGAGGCGCCCGGGAATTTCCAGTTCGGGTTCTTGATGAAGTCAGCGGTAGGCGTATTGGCGCTGTTGATGGCGGCGGCCGTCACATCGAGCCGGGTCTTGGACAAGACCTCGGGCGAGGCGGAGACGATGGCATCGCAGCCGATCACCAGCCGTGCTTCGCCGGTGGCGATGCGGGTGGCGTGCAGCGCGGCGGGGGTCGGTGCGATCTGCACGTGGCTGATCACGGCACCGCCCTTCTGCGCCAGGCCGGCCATGTCGAGCACGGTCACGCCCTTTTGCTCCAGGTGGGCGGCCATGCCGAGCAGGCCACCGATGGTGACCACGCCAGTGCCGCCAACGCCCGTTACCAGCACGCCGTAGGGCCGTTCCAGCGCGGGTAGCACCGGCTGCGGCAATGCGCTGAAATCCGCGAGCGCACCCTTGCCGCCGGCCGCGGCCGGCTTGCGCACTTGTGCACCTTCGGCCGTGACAAAGCTCGGGCAGAAGCCGTTGACGCAGGAGAAGTCCTTGTTGCAGGAGGACTGGTTGATCTTGCGCTTGGTGCCCTGTGGCGTTTCCAGCGGCTCCACCGACAGGCAGTTGGACTTGACCGAGCAATCGCCGCAGCCTTCGCAGACCGCGTCGTTGATAAAGGCGCGCTTGGCGGGGTCTGCCATGGTGCCGCGCTTGCGGCGGCGGCGTTTTTCGGTGGCGCAGGTCTGGTCGTAGATCAGGATGGTGACGCCGGCAGTGTCACGCAGCTGGAGCTGGATGTCATCGAGCTGGTCGCGGTGATGCACCGTGACGCCGCCGGGCAGCATGCTGCCGTCGCCATACTTCTCGGGCTCGTCGGTCACCACCACGATCTTGCTGGCGCCTTCGGCCAGCACCTGGTGCGCGATCTGCGGCACGGTCAGCACGCCGTCCACGGGCTGGCCGCCGGTCATCGCGACCGCATCGTTGAACAGGATCTTGTAGGTAATGCAGGCTTTGGATGCAATGGCCGCGCGGATCGCCAGCAGGCCCGAGTGGAAATAGGTGCCGTCGCCAAGATTGACGAACACGTGCTTCTCGCCGGTGAAATGCATCTGCCCGGTCCACGCTACGCCCTCGCCGCCCATCTGGCTGAAGGTGTCGGTATTACGGTCCATCCACATCGCCATGTAGTGGCAGCCGATGCCTGCCAGCGCGCGCGAGCCTGCGGGCACGCGGGTGGAGGTGTTGTGCGGGCAACCCGAGCAGAACCAGGGCTTGCGCTCCACCGAGATGCGCGGGCGCGCGGCTTCGCGCTCCTTGGCCTCGATCAGCGCCACCCGCGCGGCGATGCGCTCGCGCACGTCGGTGGGCAGGTCGCTTTTCTCCAGCCGGGTGGCGATGGCCTTGGCGATCAGCGCGGGCGATAGCTCGTAGTGCGCGGGCAGCAGCCAGTTGCCGCGCGGCAGCGACCATTCGCCGCCGTGGTTGCCGCGCTCGTCGAACTTGCCGTAGACCTTGGGGCGCACATCGTCGCGCCAGTTGTAGAGTTCTTCCTTGAGCGCGTATTCGAGGATCTGGCGCTTTTCTTCCACCACCAGGATCTCTTCCAGGCCGGTGGCGAACTCGCGCGCGTCGTGCGCGTCCAGCGGCCACACGCAGCCCACCTTGAACACGCGGATGCCGATACGCTGGCAGGTGTCGTCGTCAAGGCCCAGGTCCGACAACGCCTGGCGCACGTCGAGATAGGCCTTGCCCGCGGTCATGATGCCGAAGCGCGCATTGGGCGAATCCAGCACCACGCGGTTGAGCTTGTTGGCGCGGATATAGGCCAGCGCCGCATACCATTTGTGGTCGAGCAGGCGGGCTTCCTGCGCTAGCGGTGGATCGGGCCAGCGGATATTGAGGCCGCCCTCGGGCATGGCGAAGTCTTCCGGTAGCACGATCTTGACGCGCTCCGGGTCGACCTCCACCGAGGCGGTGGATTCCACCACGTCGGTCACGCATTTCATCGACACCCACAGGCCGGAGTAGCGGCTCATGGCCCAGCCATGCAGGCCGTAGTCGAGGTATTCCTGCACATTGGACGGATACAGCACCGGGATGCCGGAGGCCAGCAGCACGTGTTCGGACTGGTGCGCCACCGAGGATGACTTGGCGGCGTGGTCGTCGCCCGCCAGCAGCAGCACGCCGCCGTGCTTGGCGGAGCCGGCGGAGTTGGCGTGCTTGAGCACGTCGATGGAGCGGTCCACCCCCGGGCCCTTGCCGTACCACATCGAGAACACACCGTCGCGGGTGGCGTCCGGGAACAGGTTGACCTGCTGGGTGCCCCACACGGCGGTGGCGGCCAGGTCCTCGTTCACGCCAGGCTGGAACACCACGTCGCTGGCGGCCAGGTGCTTCTTGGCCTTCCACAGCGCCTGGTCCACCCCGCCCAGTGGGGAGCCGCGGTAGCCGGAGATAAAGCCCGCCGTATTGAGCCCGGCGGCGAGGTCGCGTGCTTTTTGCAGCATGGGCAGGCGCACCAGCGCCTGGGTGCCGCTGAGATAGACGCGGCCCTTTTCCAGTGTGTACTTGTCGTCGAGGGAAACCGACGCTAGCGCGTCCTGCTGGGCTGGGGTCAGGGGGGCATTCATCGATGCTGTCTCCGTGTGCTCTTGTGGGCTACAGCGGAGTGTAGGAAGGCCCGGCGATATCGTAAAATCAAGAATTCAGAGATCAGGTATCCGAAAAACGCATAGCGGAGCGGCATATGGCGAAAGCACGGCACGGGAAGGAAGACAGCGGGCAGCGCATCGCCAAGGAAATCACGCTGCGGCAGTTCCGCTATTTCGCCGCGGCGGCGGAAACCGGCCAGTTCTCGATGGCCGCCACCGCCGAGCATGTGTCGCAATCGGCCATTACCAATGCCGTGCTGATGCTGGAGCAACAGCTTGGCGTGCGCCTCTTTGACCGCCTGCCGCACGGCGTGGCGCTGACGGCCGAGGGCCACCGGCTGCACCAGCGCGCCCGGCAGATCCTGGACGCCGTGCAGGACACCCTGCGCGAGCCGCGCTTCCAGGCGCACAACCTGAGCGGCACGGTGCGCCTGGCGGCGTCCTACACCGTGCTGGGCTACCTGTTGCCGGGCCTGCTGGCGCGGTTTCGTACCAACTATCCGGATATCGATTTCGACCTGCACGACATGGACCGCCCCGGCATCGAGCGCGCGGTGCTGGCCGGCGAGATCGAGCTTGGCATCGGCCTGCTGTCCAATATCGAGAAACTGCAACGCTTTGCCCACCACACGCTGATCCGCTCGCGGCGCCAGCTTTGGGCCTCGCCGTCGCACCCCTTGCTGGCGCTGCCCCGGCTGACGCTGAAGGACATCGCGGCGCATCCCTACATCCTGCTGACGGTGGACGAAGGCGAGCGCTCCACGCTGCGCTACTGGCGCAGCAAGCGGCTCGCACCCTCGATCGCGTTCCGCACCAGTTCGATGGAGGGGCTGCGCGGGCTGGTCGCGCACGGCTTTGGCGTGACGGTGTTGTCCGACATGGTGTATCGCCCGTGGTCGCTGGAGGGCAAGCAGATCGAGGCGCGGCCGATTGCCGAAGGCGTGCCGGACATGGAGCTGGGGCTGCTGTGGCAACCGGGGCGCAAGCTGGACAAGCCAGCCGATGCGCTGCGGGAGTTCCTGATCCATGCCAGCGGCAGCTAGGCGGCGATCCGCTGTGCCAAGGCGCCACACGCTGCTCCAGATTGGTACACCTTGGGGCACCGCGGCACACCGGAAGCCGCCTGCATAGCCCCCTCCTCGCCAGGTTTTACGTGGTTTCCCCGTTCTCGCAGCGCCGCGCCCGCCGGGCACAGCTTTTGCGGATGGATGCTTGTGCGCGAACCAAGCGGCACGACAGACATCACGAATCGGAGAGAGACATGAACATGGCGGAAATCGCCCAGCTGGGCGTTGCGTATCCCTACAAGGAACAGTACGAGAACTATATCGGCGGCGCCTGGGTGGCCCCGGCCGATGGCCAGTACTTTGAAGCGATCTCGCCGGTCACCGGCAAGCCCTTCACGCGCGTGCCGCGCTCCAACCAGAAGGACGTGGATGCCGCACTCGACGCCGCGCACCGCGCCAAGGACGCCTGGGGCCGCACCTCCACCACCGAGCGCGCCCGCATCCTGAACCGCATCGCCGATCGCATCGAGGCCAACCTGGTCACGCTGGCGGTAGCCGAGACCATCGACAACGGCAAGCCCATCCGCGAAACCACGGCTGCGGACCTGCCGCTGGCGGTCGATCATTTCCGCTATTTTGCTGGCTGCATCCGCGCGCAGGAAGGCGGCATCTCCGAGATCGACCACGAGACCGTGGCCTATCATTTCCACGAGCCGCTGGGCGTGGTCGGCCAGATCATCCCGTGGAATTTCCCGATCCTGATGGCCACCTGGAAGCTCGCGCCCGCGCTGGCAGCGGGCAATTGCGTGGTGCTCAAGCCGGCGGAGCAAACCCCGGCCTCGATCCTGGTGCTGATGGAGATCATCGGCGACCTGCTGCCGCCTGGCGTGCTCAATGTGATCAACGGCTTTGGCCTGGAAGCCGGCAAGCCACTGGCTTCCAGCTCGCGCATCAGCAAGATCGCCTTTACCGGCGAGACCACCACCGGCCGGCTGATCATGCAGTACGCCTCGCAAAACCTGATCCCGGTCACGCTGGAGCTGGGCGGCAAGTCGCCCAACATCTTCTTCGAGGACGTGCTGTCCGCCGACGACGCCTACTTCGACAAGGCGCTGGAAGGCTTCGCCATGTTCGCGCTGAACCAGGGCGAGGTCTGCACCTGCCCGTCGCGCGCGCTGATCCAGGAGTCGATCTACGAGCGCTTCATGGAGCGCGCGCTCAAGCGCGTGGCGGCCATCAAGCAAGGCCACCCGCTCGACAAGGCCACCATGATCGGCGCGCAGGCTTCGCAGGAGCAGCTTGAGAAGATCCTGTCGTATATCGACCTGGGCAAGCAGGAAGGCGCGCAATGCCTGATCGGCGGCGAGCGCAACGCGCTGGCTGGCGACCTTGCGAGCGGCTACTACGTCAAGCCCACGGTATTCGCCGGCCACAACAAGATGCGCATTTTCCAAGAAGAGATCTTTGGCCCGGTGGTGTCGGTGACCACGTTCAAGAACGAGGAAGAAGCGCTGGAAATCGCCAACGACACGCTCTACGGGCTGGGCGCCGGGGTATGGACACGCGACGGCGCGCGCGCCTTCCGCATGGGTCGCGGCATCCAGGCCGGCCGCGTGTGGACCAACTGCTATCACGCTTATCCCGCACACGCGGCGTTCGGCGGCTACAAGCAATCCGGCATCGGGCGCGAGAACCATCGCATGATGCTGGACCACTACCAGCAGACCAAGAACCTGCTGGTGAGCTATAGCCCGAATGCGCTCGGCTTCTTTTGATACAGCGCAAGGATGGGCGCGCGCGCCCATGACATGATCGACGTGACGCTCGCCCCTGCCGGCCTGCCGCCGCGCGGCGCGGGCGTCCTTGCCAACAGAATCAGGAGTCGAGATGACAGCGATGATGAAAGCCGCCGTGGTGCGGGAATTCGGCGCCCCGCTCACAATTGATGAAGTGCCCGTGCCGCAACCCGGGCGCGGCCAGATCCAGGTCAAGATCGAAGCTTCCGGCGTCTGCCACACCGATCTGCACGCCGCCGAAGGCGACTGGCCGGTCAAGCCCACCCTGCCCTTTATCCCCGGCCATGAAGGCGTGGGCTATGTGTCCGCCGTGGGTGCTGGCGTGTCCCGCGTGAAGGAGGGCGATCGGGTCGGCGTGCCCTGGCTGTACAGCGCCTGCGGCTATTGCGAGCACTGCCTGCAAGGCTGGGAGACCCTGTGTGAGAAGCAGCAAAACACCGGCTACTCGGTCAACGGCGGCTATGGCGAATACGTGGTAGCCGATCCCAACTACGTGGGCCTGCTGCCGGACAGCGTGGGCTTCGTGGAGATCGCGCCGATCCTTTGCGCGGGCGTGACCGTCTACAAGGGCTTGAAAGTCACCGACACGCGACCCGGCCAATGGGTCGTGATCTCCGGCATCGGCGGCCTTGGCCATGTGGCGGTGCAATATGCGCGCGCCATGGGGCTGCGCGTGGCGGCGGTGGATATCGATGACAAGAAGCTCGAGCTTGCCCGCAAGCTCGGGGCCGAGGTGACGGTCAATGCGCGCACCACCGATCCGGTGGCCTTCCTGCAAAATGAAATCGGCGGCGCGCACGGCGCGCTGGTCACGGCGGTCTCGCCCAAGGCGTTCGGCCAGGCGATCGGCATGGTCCGGCGTGGCGGCACGGTGGCGCTCAATGGCTTGCCGCCCGGCGACTTCCCCACGCCGATCTTCGACGTGGTGCTTAAAGGCATCACCATCCGCGGCTCCATCGTCGGCACCCGCAGCGACTTGCAGGAATCGCTGGACTTCGCCGCGCACGGCGCGGTCAAGGCGACGGTTTCCACCGCGCCGCTGGAGAAGATCAACGAGATCTTCACGCGCATGCGCGCCGGCGATATCGAAGGCCGGGTCGTGATGGATTTTGCTGCTTGACGTTTGCTGACTGAAGCTTGCTACCTGAAGTTGTCGTCTGAAGTTGCCGTCTGAAGGCAAGGAGCCGCCCGATGCCCAACACTGAGTCACCCGACGCCGTGCAGCGCGTCGTCGCCACGCCCGCCGCGCTGGCGCTGATCGAGCGCCTGCGCGCGCAGCACGGGGCGTTGATGTTCCACCAGTCGGGCGGCTGCTGCGACGGCAGTGCGCCGATGTGCTATCCGGACGGCGAGCTCCGCGCGCGCAGTTCGAGTACTGGCAGCACACGCGGCTGGTGATCGACGTGGTGGCGGGATCGGGCGGCATGTTCTCGCTGGAGGGGCCTACCGGGTTGCGGTTCTTGACGCGCTCGGAGCTGTTCAGCGATGAAGAGGCGGCACGGCTGGAGCGGGAGCCGGCGCCATGAAGCGCCGGCATGAAGTGAAACCGCGCCAATTCGCCACAACTTAACCGCGATTCAGCCGCGATTTAACTGCGATTCAGCCGCCGGTAAATCGTATTGCGCGACAGGCCGAGCTCGCGCGCTGCCTGGCTGACATTGCCGCCGTGGCGCGCCAGCGCCTGGTGGATCATGGCGGCTTCCCGATCGCGCAGGCGCTCGGGGGGGCTGGCGGGCGTCACGGGCATGACGGCTGGCGCCGCGTCCCTATCCTCCGCGAAAATCGGCTCGCACTCGAAATCCTCCGGCAAATGCTCCGCGCGGATCTCTCCTTCGCCTTCGGCCATGATGGCCGCGGTGCGCAGCACGTTGACCATCTGGCGCAGGTTGCCCGGCCAGGGATGGCGCCCGAAGCGCGCCAGCACATCCTCGGCAACGCGGGTTGGATGCGCATCGCCATGCTCCGCCTGCGCGAGTTGCTGGGTCAGGATGCGCGCCACCAGCACCGGCAGGTCCGTACGGTCGCGCAGCGCGGGCAGCGTCACCGATAGCGCATTGATGCGGTAGTACAGATCCTCGCGGAAGGTGCCCGCCGCGATCATCGCGCGCAGGTCGCGGTGGGTGGCGCAGATGATGCGCAGGTCCACGGGAATCGCCTGGGCCCCGCCCAGCGGGGTCACGGCGCGCTCCTGCAGCACGCGCATGAGCCGCACCTGCTGCGCCAGCGGCATGTCGCCAATCTCGTCAAGGAACAAGGTGCCGCCGTGCGCCTGCACCAGCTTGCCCGGGCTGCCACGCCGGCGCGCGCCGGTGAAGGCACCGTCCTCGTAGCCGAACAGTTCCGCCTCGATCAGGGACTCCGGAATCGACGCGCAATTGACGGCGACGAATGGCGCTGCGCCGCGTGGCGAGTCGCGATGGATGGCGCGCGCCAGCCATTCCTTGCCGGTACCGGTGCGGCCCAGCACCAGGATCGGGATGTCACGGCCGCGTACCTTGTCGACCCGCTGCAGCACGGCGGCCATGCGGGCGTCGCCGGTATCGAGCGCGGCCAGCGCCGAGGCATGCGCCGGGGAGGATGCCGGGGCCGATGGACGCGCGGCCGGCGCGGGCGCGCGACGCGGCGGTGCGAGCAGCGCCATCCGGGCGAACACCAGCACGCGGCTTGGCAGGGTCAGCGTCAGCAACTGGCCGCACGCCTCTCCCCCCTGCCTGAGCGCGGTGCCCAGCGGCATACCGAACAAGGCGGCAAAACTCTGGCGGTCCAGCGTATCGGGCGACAAGCCGAGCTGGAACAGCCCGCTGCGGTTGGCCGCCACGAAGGTGCCATCGGCCGAGAACGCCGCCATGCCTTCGAATAGCGTGCCGACGAACTCCGGCCGCGCGTGAAAGCGTACCAGCGCGGCATCGGTGAAATGCGTGGCAAACAGATGGTTCTCGATCATCTGCGCGGACATGCGCACCAGCGCCATGGTGTGCTTGTGGAAACCGCGATGATCGCCGCTCACATCGAGCGCGCCCAGCACCTGGCCAAACGGCCCGGCGATCGGCGCGCAGGAACAGGTCAGCATGCGGTTGGCGCGCAGAAAATGCTCGTCGGCATGGACCACCGCGGGCCGGGCCTCGGCCAGCGCGGTGCCGATGGCGTTGGTGCCCTTGCTCGACTCCGCCCACGATACGCCCGGCGCCAAGGCCACGCGCTTGGCCCGGTCGGCAAAATCGCCGTCGCCCAGGCTGTGCAGGATCACGCCGCCGCTATCGGTCAGCAGCACCATGCTCTCGGTATTGGCGATCTGCGCGTGCAGGGTTTCCATGACCGGCAGCGCGTGCCTGTACAGCAGTTGGTTGGCGTCGACCAGTTCGTGCAGCGTGCGCAGGCCCAGCGCTTGATAGTCCACCGCGTGGCTGGCCTCAAGGCCGAAACCGGTGGAGCGCGCGTGCGCGCGGGCAATCAGGATGCGGCGCTCCGGGTCGGCGTCCGGCGTTGCGGCGTGGCTGGCAAGCGTGCTGCTCATGGCGGCAGGTCTCCTGTTCTGGATCCCGGTGTGGCCGGGTCAGGCCGTCTTTCGCGCCGGCCTGTCTGGCGGCGTGGCGACCTTGCCGCCAAACCTTATCATATGCCGCCAGCGCAACGCGCGCGCGCCACCCGGAAGTCTGGTGCAACACCCATGTCCGCGGTACGCGCGCTTCGCGCCCGGCCCCTCCCGTTGTGATGGTTGAAGGGACTTCCCCGGGGAATGCGCCAGCCCGCTACTTCGGCGGGGACGTTTGATCGCTGCCCGCGGGTGACGGCGCAAGCAGCGCGAGCGTCGACGCGGATGGCGGCGCCTCCAACATAGCCTGCAGCGTGTCCAGTACATTGGATACGCTATAAGCCGGCTCCCAGAATCGATTGGCGATCTGCAAGTCCATGGCGGCTTCCCACGCCGCCCAGACTGCGCTGCCATAGATGCCAACCAGCGAGAGCCGCTGATGCAGGATCGCGGGCGGGATCAAGGGCAGCAGCACCGCAAGGTGCGCCAGGCAGCGCCGATAACCCTTGTTCCACGTGTCGCCTACGGCCTCCCGGAGCAGCTCGCGATCGGTCAGCTGCACACTCGCGATCATTCCGCCTCCATCTGGTCAAGCATGGCCTGGCGCCGGGCATCGATGCGCTGCGCGCCGTCGAGCACCAACTCCTTGAGCAGGTCGCGCCTGGATCCAAAGTGATAGTGCAATGCGGCGTTGTTCCGCTGGCCCGCGGCCGACACGATCTCCTGCACTGTCACGCCCTCAGCGCCGCGCAGGGCAAATAGCCGCTGTGCCGCCTGCTTGAGTCGAGCCCGCGTCTCCAAACCGTCAGCCCTCAGGGTTTTCACTGATGCCATCTCTAGTTAAGTGAATTACATTAATTAAACAATACCACTTACTTACCAGCAAGGAGCGTATCGACATGCGAGTGATCATTGTAGGCGCGGGCATCGGAGGGCTTTGTGCGGCGCAGGCGCTGCGGCACCACGGCATTGATGCGGTAGTTCTCGAACNGGCGGAAAGATTGACGGAGGTGGGCGCCGGCATACAGATCGCAAGCAATGGCGCACTTGTGCTGCGTGAACTGGGCGTCGAGGCAGCCCTTGCTGCTGTTGCCACGCAACCCGATCGCTATGGTGCGCCGATGTACAACGTGCATCGCGCCGACCTGATCGACATCCTCGCGCGTGGGCTGCCTGCAAGCGCGGTCCGGCTCGGCGCAAAGGTCGCCAGGATTGGCCAGACTGCCGATCAGGCGTGGGTGGATCTTGTCGGAGGGGAGCGGCTCGAGGCAGACGTCGTGGTCGGTGCCGATGGCATTCACTCGGCCGTGCGTGCAGCGCTTCGGGGGCCGGAAAAGACGCAGTTCGCCAACATTCTGATGTGGCGCGCGCTGATCCCTGCCCACAAGCTTGCAGGGCTGCCGCTTCCCGTGCGAGGCAACAACTGGTTCGGCCCGGGACGCACCGTGATCTCGTATTGGGTGCGTCCGGACCTTTACAGCATTCTCGCGTCCGTGCCGGCGGGGGAAGTGCATCGCGAGAGTTGGAGCACCAACGGCAACGTTGAGGAACTACGACGCTCATTCCAGGGAGCCGAGCCGACGGTTACCGCATTGCTCGATCAGGTGGAGACCAGCTTTATCACGGGCATGTATTACCGGGATCCGATTGAGCAGTGGAGTACTGGCCGCATCACGCTGCTTGGCGACGCTGCGCATGCCATGGTGCCCTTCCTCGCGCAGGTTCCTCGCGCAGGGCGCATGCCAATCCATCGAGGACGCCTGGACCCTGGCGGTCACGCTGGCAAGGCAGAGCAACGCGAGCATCGCCGAACGACTGCTCGAGTATGAGCGCCGCCGGCAACCACGCACCACGCGTGTACAGGCCGGAGCCCGCGCCATTGTGAAAATGGCGCACGAAGCCGATCCGGAGCGCGTGCGCGTACGAAATGGCCGCTGGAAAGGGATGGCGCGTATCGATCCGCTTGCCGAGACCTCCTGGGCCTTTGTATGGGGACACGACGAACGCCTGGCAGCTCAGCAAGCTCCCGACGAAGTGGTGGGCATCGCCAATGCCCGCGAGGGCAAGCGCATGCAGCGGCCCGAGAGCCAGCGCGCATTCAACATCTGGAAAAATACATTCACGCCAGAAGACGTGGCTCGCGGCCACGATGGCATGCGCGAGGCCTATGACCGCATGCTGCTGAGCCACTTCCCGGTGCCGCGCGACGTGTCCATGGAGAAAGTCGAACTCCACGGCGTGCAGGCTCTCAGGGTAGACGCTGCCGAAGCGTCAACAGATAGCCCCGTCGTGCTGCATTTCCACGGCGGCGCATATGTGCTGGGTTCAGCGCGCAGTTCGCTGGAATATGCGCATCGGCTTTCCGCAGCAGCCGGCGGGGCCTGCTACACGGTCGACTACCGCCTGGCCCCCGAGCACCCCTATCCTGCCGCCGTCGACGATGCCCTGGATGCCTACCGTGGCCTTCTCGCTACCGGAGTCCCTTCTCGACAGGTCTTCCTCAGTGGCGAGTCGTCGGGCGGTGGACTGGCGCTGGCCCTCGCCATCGCGATCCGCAGCGCTGGCTTGCCTGCGCCCGCCGGCGTCTTCGCGGTCTGTCCCTTTACCGACCTGACGTTGAGCGATCCGACTGTCCAGGCCCGCTCCGGAGACGACCCGGCAGCGCACCGGGACTCGTTATGCCTGCTTGGCGCGTCGTATTTCCAGGGTCACGAGCCGACTGATCCGCTCGTATCCCCGCTGTATGGGGACCTGCGCGGCCTTCCGCCACTGTTCCTTGCAGTCGCGCAGGGCGAGGTACTCCAGAGCGATGCCACGCGATTGGCTGACAAGGCGCGCGCCGGTGGGGTGGACACGACGCTACGCGTAGTCGAGGATTCGGTGCACGTCTTCACGCTGTTCCCGTTCTTGCCCGAGGCGCGGCGGACATTGGCCGAATTTGCCGATTGGAGTCGCGAGCGCATCGGCTGCGCCCCGCAGTCTTTGACGCCGGCGTAAAGGACCGATCCGCCGACGTTCAAGTCCAGCGCAGTGTGCGCATCGCGCGAGCGCCGGATGCGGCGCCCGCCGGAATCAGCGCTTGCCGTCGAGCAGGTCGTTCAGCACGTCGTCAAATGCCGCTTGCGCATCTTCCAGCGCCTGCAGCGACGCGTCGAAGGTCTGCAGCGCCATCTTTGACGGCTTGCCGCTGCCCTGCGGCGCAAACTGCCCCTGCAGTGCAGAAAAGGCCACCTGCACCTGGCGGGTGGCGTTGACTACGCGCTCCATCGCCCGGGCTTCTTCCGCGCGGTTTTCTTCGTCGTTCTGCAGGTCTTTCTGCTCGTTTTGGTCGTTTTGTTCGCTCATGCCCTTGGCTCCGTGCGCGGCCGCACCGGCCGCCGTTGATGTGAGGCGTATCGTACAAGAATCGGACGAGAACTTGCGCGCGGGTTGCCCGGTCGAATGCCGTGCCCCCCGGAAAATGATCCAGGAGACGCCAGGACACGCCCCCCCCGCATTGTGCTGAAAAGCCAGGCTGAACAAACCCTCCGAACCCATGCCACCCCATTCACGCAAGGCCATCGCCGCCGTCCTGCTGACAGCAGGCGGCTTTACCTGCTACTGGACCTACCTCACGCTGAACCAGGACAGGTTGCTGTTCGACGCTCGCCGCCGTCCGCCCCGGGAGCTGCCCGAGGGCATTACCGCCTACTCGCACGAGGTGCCGGGAGGCTTCCTGCGGGGCTATGTGTACGGCGCCCAGGGCGTCCAGGACGCGCAGACCGGGGAAACCGTGCGCGATGCCGAAACTGCGCGCGACCTGCTGTTCTACCTGCCCGGCCGCGGCGAGGACGTGCTGGACACCATGCGACACCTGGCCTGGCTGCCGCCAGGCGTGGGCTTTGCCACCATGGACTACCGCGGGCTGGGCCACTCTGACGGCCAGCCCTCCGAGGCGGCCGCCGTGGCGGATGCCAGCCAGTTCCTGCTGCACCTGCGCCGCAGGTTCCCGGGCACGCGCGTGCACGTGGTGGGCCGAAGCCTGGGCACGGGCGTAGCCATCCAGCTGGCGGACCTGCAGGATTTCGAGAGCCTGCAGCTGATCACACCTTACGACTCCCTGCTGGAGATCGTGCGCAAGCGCTTTCCGCTGGTGCCGCTGCGCCAGCTGATGCGCCATCACTTCGACTCGATCTCCCACTGCAAGAAGGTGGTGCAGAGCACCAAGGTACTGCTGGCCGAGGTCGACGAGGTGGTGCCGCACGAATGCTCGGAGCGCCTGATCGCGGCCTGGCCCGGCCAGGTAGTGCGGCAGATGATGCCGGGCACCAACCATTTCACCATCATCGAGCAGCCCGAGACCTGGCACGCGCTGGCGGAGTTCGCGCAGCAGGTCGGCCGTCCCGGCGCCCGGCCGATCGTGCCGGAGGCACCGCAGGCGCCCTGGATCGATGGCGCGCAACCGGCCACGCCGGAAGCCCCGGACGGCGTGGCCGGTTTCCCGGCCTTCGCCCCAAGGTAGAATGCGCGCATGAAAAGAGTCGTTGTAAAAGCAGCAAGCGTCACCCTGGCGCTGGCTGCGGCCTCCACCCTGCTAGTTGGGTTCGCCGCCGTGGTGAGCCTTCGTCAACTCCCCGCCGTCGATGCGCTGCGGGACTATCGTCCCGACCTGCCGCTGCGGATATTTACCAGCGACAACGTGCTGATTGGCGAGTTCGGCAACGAGCACCGCGAATTCGTCCCGCTGGAGCGCATGCCCAAGCCAATGTCCAACGCCCTTCTTGCGGCGGAAGACGATCAGTTCTACCAGCACGCCGGCGTGGACATTGCCGGCATCTTCCGCGCCGCCCTGGCCAATATCGGCGAGGGCTACGCCCAGGGCGCCTCCACCATCACCATGCAGGTGGCGCGCAATTTCTACCTGTCGCGCGAGAAAACGCTCTCGCGCAAATGGTATGAAATCCTGCTGGCCTGGAAGATCGACAGCTCCCTGCCAAAGGACCGCATCCTCGAGCTGTACATGAACCAGGTCTACCTGGGCGAGCATGCCTATGGCTTTGGCAGCGCGGCGCAGGCCTACTTCGGCAAGCCGCTGGATGCGCTGTCGCTGGCGGAAACCGCGATGCTGGCCGGCCTGCCCAAGGCGCCGTCGACGATGAATCCCGTGGTCAATTTCCCGCGCGCCAAGCTGCGCCAGCAGTATGTGCTGGGGCGGATGCAGGCGCTGGGCATGATCTCGCACCAGCAGTACCAGGCGGCCCGCGCGGAAACGCTGAAGGTGGCCGGCTCGCATAACGGCCGCTTTGACGGGCATGCCGAGTACGTGGCGGAGCTGGCCCGCCAGCTCGCCTACGACCGCTTTGGCGAAGCCGCCTACACGCGGGGCCTCAACGTCTACACCACGGTATCGTCGGTGAGGCAAAGCCTGGCCTACGAGGCCGTGCACGCCGGCCTCGACCAGTACGGCAAGCGCCATGGCATTGCCCAGGGCCAGCAAGCCGCGGCGCCGCAGGCGGCGCTGGTCTCGCTGGACAGCAAAACCGGCGCCATCGAGGCCATGATCGGCGGTGCCGACTTTGCCACCAGCCGCTTCAACCATGCCACGCAGGCGCTGCGCCAGCCGGGCTCGACCTTCAAGCCCTTCATCTATTCCGCCGCGCTCGAGCGCGGCGTGTCGGCCACCACGCAGATCAACGACGCGCCGCTGGATGCGTCGTCGCGCTGGCAGCCGGGCAACGACGACGGCCGCTTCCTGGGTGCGGTGAGCGTGCGCCAGGCGCTGGCGCAGTCGCGCAACCTGCCCGCCATCCGCACCTTGCAGGCCATCGGCATTCCCTATGCGGTGGACTATGCGGGAAAGTTCGGCTTCTCCGAGCAGCGCCTGCCCCGTTACCTGCCGATGGCGCTGGGCACCGGCACCACCACGCCATTGCGCCTGGCCGCCGCCTATGGCGTCTTCGCCAGCGAAGGCTACCGCACCGAGCCCTACCTGATCGAGCGCATCAGCGACGGTGCGGGCCAGGTGCTGTTTACTGCCGACAGCGAGCCCCAGCCGCACCGCGTGATTCCCGAGCGCAATGCCTATGTGATGAACAGCCTGCGTGGATGGGGTTCGACGACAACCGCAGCCTGGGCCAGCACGAATTTGGCGCCACCACGGCCCTGCCGATCTGGGCCAGCTACATGGAAGGCCGCCTGGCAGGCCAGCCCGAGGCGGAATTCGTTGCGCCCAAGAACCTTGTGCGCAACGGCGACGACTGGGTCTACGCGGAATATGCGGACGGCGGCCACGGCATCGCCTCGCTCGGCTTCCCGCCACCATCGGCACAGGCCGACGCGGCGGCGGACCCGGCACTCACCGACAGCGGCGGCTCGACCGAACCCCTGAAAACGGCGAGCCCGGCCCCAGCCGCGGCGCCGTCCAGTGCAGCGCCGCCCACAACCTGAACCGCCACCCGCAAGGCTGAGATGGATCTTTCCCCCTACAGTGGCCCCCTGATCTGGGCGGTGGCAACCGCCACCACCGTTGGCGTCATCATGCGGCCGTTCCGGCTGCCCGAGGCCTTCTGGGCCGTCGCGGGCGCGCTGCTGCTGTGCGTGACCGGCTTGCTTGCAGTGCCTGACGCCATGGCCGCCGTGGCGCGCGGCTATGATGTGTACCTGTTTCTCGGCGGCATGATGCTGGTGTCGGAACTGGCCCGCAAGACCGGGCTGTTCGACCATGTGGCGGCCGTGGCGGTGCGCCAGGCCGGGGGGTCGGCGCGGCGGCTGTTCATGCTGGTCTATGGCTTCGGCACGCTGGTCACCGTGTTCATGTCCAACGATGCCACCGCGGTGGTGCTCACGCCGGCCGTGCTGGCCGCCACCCGCGCCGCCAAGGTCAAGCATCCCCTGCCCTACCTGTACAGCTGCGCGTTTATCGCCAACGCCGCCAGCTTCGTGCTGCCGATCTCCAACCCCGCCAACCTGGTCATTTTCGGCGAGCACATGCCCTCGTTGGCGGGCTGGCTGGCGCGCTTCACGCTGCCGTCACTGGTGGCTATCGTGGCAACCTTTGCCGCGCTTTACTGGACCCAGCGCGACGCGCTGCGCGAGCGCATCGCGACCGACGTGCCGGTGCCGCCGCTGACGCTGGAGGCCAAGCTGACTGCCGCCGGCATCGTGGTCATGGGCCTGGTGCTGCTGATGGCCTCGCTGCGGGGCGCCGATCTGGGCTGGCCGACCTGCCTGGCCGGCGTGGCGACGCTGCTGCTGGTCTGCGCCTGCCGCCCCGGCTTGTGCCTGCCGGCGCTGCGCGAGATTTCCTGGGGCGTGCTGCCACTGGTGGCAGGCCTGTTCGTGCTGGTGGCGGGCCTGGAGCAGACCGGCCTGATCGGCAAGCTCGCCCACCTGGTGCAGGCGCTGTCGCAACAGTCGCCAACGGCCGGCGTCTGGGTGACCGGCGGCGCGGTGGCGCTGGTATCCAACGTGGTCAACAACCTGCCGGCCGGACTGTTCGCGTCCTCGGCGCTGGCGGCCAGCCATGCCTCCACGCAAGTCACCGACGCGGTGCTGATCGGCATCGACCTCGGGCCCAACCTGTCCGTCACCGGCTCGCTGGCGACCCTGCTGTGGCTGGCTGCGCTGCGGCGCGAGGGCCAGCACGTCGGGGCGCTGCAGTTCCTGCGCATCGGCGCGCTGGTGATGCCGCTGGCGTTGGTGCCGGCCCTGGCCACGCTGCTGCTCTAAAGGCCGCCGGCCTCAACCTAGCTTGTCCAGCAGGCTGTACCAGGCCACACCCGCTGCAATGTAGAAGCGCTGCAGGCCATGCAGCGGAATCCCGGTCACGGGCGTGATGGGATATGGAAAATCCCTGCCCTTGCCCGCTAGCCGCGCGGCGATATGCTGGCCCAGGCTGGTGCACAGCGCGATGCCCCGCCCATTGCAGCCCAGCGCCATGACGACGCCCGGCGCGGGCTCATGCACGTGGGGCATGAAATCCCGCGTGATCGCGATACGCCCTGCCCAGCGGTACTCGTAGGAGAGCGGACCGAGTTGCGGAAACAGCAGCTCCAGCGAGCGCTCCAGGTGCGCAAAGTCCTGCGGCCCGCGCGGATCGGCAAAGAAGCCGCGGCCACCCATCAGCAGGCGCCCCTGCGCATCCTTGCGGAAATACAGCAGCAGCCGCTGTGAGGTGGATGCCGTCTCGCCTTGCGTGAGGATGCCTTGCGCCTCGGCGTCCCGGAGCGGTTGCGTGGCCACGATGAAGCTGTTGGCCGACAGCACCGTTTGCGCCAGGCCGGGCCACAACGGGCCGGTGTAGCCGTTGGTGGCGATCACAACCTGCGTGGCCGTCACCGTGGTGCCCAAGGAAGTCGTCGCCACCCATTGCGTGCCCTGGCGCTCCAGCGCCGTCACCGCCGTGCCGCCATGCACCGCGGCGCCCGCCTGCTGCGCGGCGCTGACCAGCCCGCGCGTATAGGCCAGCGGCTGGATGGCGCCGGCGCGGCCATCCAGCCAGCCGCCGGCGAAGGCCTGCGTGCCCACGCGCCGCGCTACCGCGGCGCGGTCCAGCACTTCCACCGGCGCCCCGCGGCGCGCCCATTGCTCGGCGCGCGCATGCATTGCGGGCACGGCGCCCGGTGAATAGGAGAGTTGCAGCCAGCCGCTGCGCACGGGCTGGCAATCGATGCCGTGACGCGCGATCAGGTCGAACACCAGGTCGGCCGAGCGCGACACCACATCGATCAACGGCTCGGCCCGGGCGGCGCCGAACAGGCGCACCAGCGCGTCCGGATCGTGCTTGAGCGTGGGATTGACCTGGCCGCCGTTGCGCCCGGACGCGCCCCAGCCCGGCTCGTTGGCTTCCAGCACACATACGCGCGCGCCACCCTCGGCCAGGTGCAGCGCGGTCGAGAGGCCGGTGAAGCCAGCGCCGATGACCAGCACGTCGGTGTTCAGCGATGCGCGCAGCGCGGGCGTGGGCGGCGCAGCTGGGGCGGTGGCCGCCCACAGGGAAGATGGCATAGGCATCGCGGTAGCCGGGGCCGGCCGGCTTGCCGTGAACTGGCTGGAGGTCATGGCGCCAGGTCCCCCGCCGCTGCCACCGGCTTATGCAACACGCGCCGCAGGAAGTCCTGCGTGCAGGCGTGGCTGGGCGCGCCCAGCACCTGCGCGGCCGCGCCTTCCTCAACGATGGTGCCGCTGTGCAGGAAGCACACACGATCCGCCACTTCCCGCGCAAACCCCATCTCGTGCGTCACCACGATCATCGTCATGCCCTCGCGCGCCAGGTTGCGCATGACTTCCAGCACGTCGCCCACCAGCTCCGGGTCGAGCGCCGAGGTGGGCTCGTCGAACAGCATGGCTTCGGGCCGCATCGCCAGCGCGCGGGCAATCGCCACGCGCTGCTGCTGCCCGCCGGAGAGCTGCGGTGGATAGGCCTGCGCCTTGGCGGCCAGGCCGACCTTTTCCAGCAGTTCCATGGCTTCGCCGCGCGCCTTGTCCCGGCTCTCGCCCTTCACGTACACCGGGCCTTCCATCACATTTTCCAGCACGCTGCGGTGCGGGAACAGGTTGAAGCGCTGGAACACCATGCCCATGCGGCTGCGCAGCCGGTGGATGTCCTTGCCGCTGCGGTCCACGCGCTCGCCAAAGGCTCGGATCTCGCCGCCCTCGTAGGACTCCAGCCCATTGATGCAACGCAGGACCGTGGACTTGCCGGAGCCGGACGGGCCGATTTGCCGGAGCCGGACGGGCCGATCAGGCAGACCACCTCGCCCGCGTCGACATGCAGGCTCACGCCGCGCAGCACGTGGTGATCGTCGAAGTACTTCTGCAGGTTGTCGATCCGGATCATGGCTTTTTCCTCCCCGCGCCAAGGCGGCGCTCAAGCCGGCGCAGCCCGAACACCAGCGGCAAGCTCATCAGCAGGTAGAGCAGCGCTACCAGCGTGTACACCGTCATGTTCTGGAACGTGGACGAGGCGATCAGCTGGCCCGCGCGCGTCATCTCCGCCACGGTGATGGTGGACACCAGCGACGAGTCCTTGAGCATCATCACCAGCGTGTTGCCGTACATGCCCATGGCCTGCGCGGCCTCGCGCTGGCCCGGGTCGACAGCCTCGATGCCGGCGCGGAAATTCTCCGCCTGGTAGGCCGAGTAAGCGATGCCCAGGCCGATCACGCCGGCCTGGAAGGCTGTCAGGTGAATGCCCGCATCCGGCAGCACAAAGTAGATGTAGAACAGTTGCACGATGATGGGCAGCCCGCGGATCACATTGATCACGCCGGACGCACCCCACGACAGCGTGCGCGCAGGCGATAGCTTCATCAGCGCCAGCGCCAGCCCGAGCAAGCTGCTGAGCACGAAGGCGAGGACGGTCACCTCGACGGTGACCACCGCGCCCTGCAGCAGGATCGGCAGGAACTCCCGCGCGTGCTGGAAAAAATTGGCGTCCATGTGAGCTCACATGTTCCATTTCTGGATGATGCCGGCCAGCGTGCCATCGGCCTTGATCTTGGCGATGGCCTTGTTGATGCGGGCCAGCGTCTCGGTGTCGCCCTTGCGCACGACCAGGCAAACGTCGCCGACGTTGACCGGCTTGTAGCTGGCGGCCAGCTTCACGCCCGGGAAGGCATTCTGGCGGATCTGGTAGGCGATGATGGGCTGGTCGCCCAGGCCAGCCTTGATGCGGCCCAGCGTCAGGTCGCGCGTCATGTCCGCCACCGAGTCGTAGCTGCGCACTTCCTTGAAGATGCCCTTCTTGTTGAGCATGTCGAGAAAGACCGTGCCCACCTGTGCCCCCACGATCTCGCCCTTGAGTTCGTCCAGCGAGGCATAGGCCTTGTTGTCGTCGCCCTTGACGATCAGGCCTTCGCCGTATGCATAGACCGGATCGCTGAAGTCCACCACTTGCTGGCGCGCCGGCGTCTTGAGCATGGCAGCCGAGATGATGTCGATCTTGCTGGAGGTGAGCGACGGGATCAGCGCGGAGAAAACGGTCTGCTGCACATTGACGTTGAAGCCCCCCGCCTTGCCGACGGCCGTGACGGTATC
Organism: Cupriavidus basilensis OR16; assembly: GCF_000243095.1. Lineage (GTDB taxonomy): Bacteria > Pseudomonadota > Gammaproteobacteria > Burkholderiales > Burkholderiaceae > Cupriavidus > Cupriavidus basilensis_D. The sequence goes on from NZ_AHJE01000038.1 coordinate 38,162, forward strand.
GACCATCATGCCCTGGATGGTGTTGGTCTTCACGTCCAGGAAGGTGAACGGCACGCCGGTGGCCGTCGCGCCCACGTTGTAGGTCGGCGCCGGTCCCTGGGCCCAGGCGAACGAAACGGTGCTGGCAGCGCACAGGATTAGTGCGGCGCGGCGGAACATGGTGAATCGAGACATGCGGACACTCCTGGCGGAAGGGAACAAAAGGCGCCCGGATTGGGGCGACCCACCGACTTATGCAATGAGCATGCCAATTTTCAATTACTAGCGCTCGAAAATTAATTGTCGTTAACCAGTAATTGCTTTATTAGAATCGATATGCGATTCTATAACATGATTAAATGCCTTTTTCAGCACACCAATGTCGCAACCTGAAGCCAACGATTCCGCCAGCCTCTTGTTCAACCAGTCCTTGGAGAAGGGACTTGCGGTGCTGCGCGCCTTCAGCGCGCAGCACCGCACCATGACGATTGCGGACGTGGCGGATGCGGCCGGCATCAACAAGAGCTCGGCCCAGCGCATGGTCTTCACGCTTGAGCAGCTCGGCTACCTGCGCAAGCATCCGCAAACACGGCGCTACCAGCTGACACCCCGCGTGATGGAAATCGGCTTCAACTACCTGGCCGCCAACCCGCTGATCGAGGTGGCCAACCCTTTCCTTTCCGAGCTGACCAAGGTCACCACCGAGACCTCGTGCCTGACGGAGCCGGACCTGCTCGACATGGTCTATATCGCGCGCTTTGTCAGCGCCCACTTCGTGCCGGTGCATATGCCGATCGGCAGCCGTATCCCGATGTACTGCACCGGCTCCGGGCGCGCCTACCTGAGTGTGCTGCCGGACGACGAAGCGCGCGCCGTGATCGAGCGCTCGGCGCGGACCGCGCATACGGTCCACACCTGCACGGCAGTGGCGGACATCATGGAGAAGCTGCGCGAGACCCGGCAGCGCGGGTACGCGGTCAACAGCGAGGAGCTGTTCCTTGGCGACATGACCCTTGCCGCGCCGGTGATCGGGGGCAATGGACGGCCGCTTGGCGCGATCCACCTGGTGGCGCCCACCGGCCGCTGGACCCGCGAGGAAGCGGAACGCAAGCTCGGGCCGCCGCTGTTGCAGTGCGCACGGGCGGTGAGCAGTTCGGCGCGGGCGATGGGCTAGGCGCAGCTATTGCCGCGCGGAAGATGCCGCTGGCGGGCTCGCCAACGTTCAGGCCGGATCGAGAGTGAGCTGTCCAATACCTTGCTCGCTCTCTTGCTGCCGATGAAATTACGTGTGGCGGTACAGGCCGTAGGTGCCGGTCACAAGGGCGAACACGCTCCACACGATGTTGGGGCGCAGGTAGGCGATCCAGCTCCAGCGCGTGGCCTTGTTGTGCAAGGCCACCTGCAATTTCGACCTCGGCTGCTGGCGCTACTCGAATTGGCCAGCGATTGCAGCAAGACCAGGTGGACGACGCCGGCGCCCGCGGGCAAGAGCGACGCTCGCTATCGCACACCCAAGACGATAGCGAACCAGTGAAAACCCGGATCCACAGGCCCCGGATAGTGCTTTTCCGGACGGAATCGATCATGCCGACTGTCCAGTACGCGAATCTACTTAAGAACTATCCCTAGGCACCGTAAAGCTAGTCAGAACTTAAGATACGAAGAACAGCCCGAAGGGCAGGAGGGCAACATGCGCCCGCACTATGCAAACGAAAAAGACAGTAAGGAAATACAGGATCTGCTCCAAGCTTGCGGCTTGCCGGTTGACGGCGTAACGGAGCAAATCGGCAATTTCCTGGTGGTACGCGACAACGCTGGCCTACTCGGCTGCGCCGGCGTGGAGAACTATGGGCAAGTGGCCGTGCTGCGCTCGGTCGCCGTGGCCGAGCGTGCGCGCTCGGCGGGCCTTGGCGAATTGCTGGTGGCTGCGATGCTGGCCGAGGCCCGCACGCGCGGCGTGCAGTCCGTGGTGCTGCAAACTACCACCGCCGTCGACTATTTTGCCCGGCTGGGCTTTGAGCGCGTGGAGCGCGCCTGCATGCCCCAGGAACTGCTCGATTCCGCGTTGTCCCGCGAAACCTGCCCGGCATCCGCCACTTTGATGCAAGCCGCGCTGTAGCGGTCCCTCCCAAGGGCCCGCGCCCGCGCTGCGGCCCAGCCACATCGTGATCTGGCCGGCTCCCTCTTCCCAGCCCCCGCGCTGTTGCGTGCCACGCACCCATGGCTAGTCGGAGCCGGCGTAGGATATTGTTGTAAAGTAAGCGCACAGAGGCAACCGGAGGCCATGCGGGCCAAGGGGGTAGCGGCAAGCCATGCCCGCCTGCTCGCCGAGCCTTCAACGATCCTTCAACGACCCTTCAACGACAGCCACGAACCGCACGATATGGAATCCGACCACCAAGCACCCGCCCCCGGCCTCGAGGAGGCCTTGGGTAGTGTGTCGACCCGCATACGGTCGCGTTTGCAGGCGGCACGCGAGCGCTTCCACGCCAACGACAATATCTCCGCGTACGTCGAGCCCGGCGAACTGGACGAGTTGCTCGATGAAGTGCAGTCGCGCATGGAAGAGGTGCTGCGCAGCCTGGTGATCGATATCGAGCACGATCACAACACCCGCGAGACCGCGCGCCGCGTGGCCAAGATGTACCTGAAGGAGATCTTCGCGGGCCGCTATGTCAACCAGCCCAATGTGACCGAGTTCCCCAACGCGGAGCGGATCAACGAGCTGATGATCGTGGGCCCGCTGCGCGTGCGCAGCGCCTGCTCGCATCATCTGTGCCCCATCATCGGCAAGCTGTGGGTGGGCGTGATGCCCAACCAGCATTCCAACCTGATCGGGTTGTCCAAGTATGCGCGCCTGGCCGAATGGATCATGTGCCGCCCGCAGATCCAGGAGGAAGCCGTGACCCAGGTGGCCGACCTGCTGCAGGAAAAGATGAGCCCGGACGGGCTGGCCATCGTCATGGAAGCCGAGCATTTCTGCATGCACTGGCGCGGCGTGCGCGATACCGATGCCAAGATGACCAACAGCGTGATGCGCGGCTCGTTCCTGAAGGATGACAGCCTGCGCCGAGAGTTCCTGACCTTGCTGAACCGGACGCGCGACTAAGCCAGCGCCATTCACCGCCACGCACGCCAACCCAGTGGAGACAACATGCTCGTACGCCTGCTCTACGCCAGCCGCGCATGCCAGCCGGCCGATCCCGCGCTGGTAGACGCGATCATCGCTACCAGCGTGGCGAATAACCCAAAGCACGGCATCACCGGCGTGCTGTGCTACGGCAACGGCATCTTCATGCAGGCACTGGAAGGCGGCCGCACTGAAGTCTCGCGCCTGTACCAGCAAATCGGCCGGGACGCGCGCCATCAGGACGTGGTGCTGCTCCACTACGAGGAAATCCTCGAGCGCGAGTTTGCCGGCTGGGCGATGGGCCTGGTCAATACAAGCAAGGTCAATATGGCCACCATCCTGAAGTACTCCGCCCACGGCGAGCTCGATCCGTACCGCACCAGCGGAAACGCCTCGCAGGCCCTGCTCAAGGAGCTGATCGCGGGTGCGTCGATCGTGGGGCGCAGCTCGGAGCGCCATCGCTTCTGAGCGTTTCCTTGCTGCGCACTGGCCAGCCCCCGCTATTGAACAATCCATCATTCCACCATTCCATCACCGATCACCCAGGAGAATTTGTGAGCGCACCCTTCAACCCCGGCCCCGCGGCGATGCTGCTGGCCGATGCCTTGCGGCGCGGCGTGCAATTCGCTGACCTGCCCGCCGATGCCAAGCCGGCGACGCTCGCCGGCGGTTATGACGTGCAGGACCGCTTTATCGCGGCCCTGGGGGACCCGGTGGTGGGATGGAAGCTGGGTGTCGGCAGTGCCAACGCCTTGCGGCGCGCTAAGCTGGCGCGCCCGCTGGTGGGCCAGGTGGGGGCATCGCGCTGTTATGCCTCGGGCGATACGGTGCCGGTCCCCACGGGTGCGGTGGTGACCATCGAATTCGAGATCGCCGTGCGGCTGGCGCGCGACGTCGCGCCCCTGCAGGCCGAACTGGCACCGGCAGCGCTGGCCGATCTGATCGAAAGCGCGCAGGTTGCCGTCGAGGTGGTGCTGTCGCGCTATGAGGACCGCGTTGCGGTGGGCATGCCGGCTTTTGCCGGCGATAACGTGGGCTTCCATGCGCTGGTACTGGGCCCCCGGATCGGCACCGACAGCATGGAAGACGTGCGCGCGAGCGCCAGCGTGGCGCTTGATGGCGTGGCGTGCGCGCAGCCGCTTGCCGGCGACGACGCGGTCTACCCGTTGGAAGCCCTGCAATCGCTGCTGGCGCATGCCGCCGAGCGCGGCGTCACCTTGCGCAAGGGAACCGTGGTGACCACCGGCACGCTCACACGCCCGTTCGATGTGCCGGCCGGCGCCCATACGGTCGTGGCCGCCTATGGCGGCGGCGAACTGGTGGTGAAGCTCGCGCCGCAAGCCGCGGCCTGAAGACGGGGCCGTTTCCAGGCCCATCCGTCCCGTATCGTTCTCGTCACCCGAGCTGCCGGCCGAGGCGCTTCGCGCGCACTCGCGGCCTTGGCATTTCCAGTGGATAGGCTAGAACTATCACAAGGGCCTGGTTTTCAGGCCGCTGGTGAGAAGGAGCCGTTCATGGAACTCCATTTGCATATGCAGCCGCACCATTTCGCCCGCCGCGCGCCGGACTGGCGCACCGCTGCGATTGCGGGCCTGATCGCGGGCACCCTGTACGTCGTGCTGGAGTTGTTGACGGCGCGCTTTGTGCTGTACCAGGGGGCGTGGGGCACGGTCAAGATGGTGGCGGCCCTCATGCTGGGCCGGGAGGCGCTGGCCTCCGCAGACGCGTTCAGCTGGACCATCGTGCTGGCCGCGGGCATCGTGCACTTTGGCCTGTCGATCGTGCTGGCGACGATCCTTGCCATGCTCATTGCGTCGTTCCGCTTTGATTCCAGCATCGGCATGGCCACGCTGGTGGGCGCGGTGTTCGGGGTGCTGGTCTACCTGGTGAATTTCTATGTGATGGGCCGGTACTTCAACTGGTTCGACGAGGCGCGCGGGTGGGAAAGCCTGTTCGCCCACATCATGTTCGGGGTGATCGCGGCCGATGCCTACGCCAGCCTGGAACGGCGTGAGCCGGATGCGCCGGGGATGGCACCGGGTGGCTGAGCGCACCGCGGGCAAGACACATCGCGACGGCTGGCTACAGGCCGGCCTGTGCCATGCCGATCACTTCCGGCGAAGCGTTTCGCCGATCCCACGCTGGCAGCACAAGCTGGCAGGGCATCCGCCCCGGCCGCCGCCGTCCCTTGCAGCGCCAGGAAAAACCTGGACTCCAGGCTTGACAAACCCGCCGGGCCGCATTCCTCCCCCCGCTACCGCCCCACAGTGTTATCCACACTTTATGTGGATAACACTGTCAACAAGCTCCGCAAATGGCTCTAGCACGCGGACCCCATCGGACTGCCCACAAAACGGGCAACTGCAAGCCGGCGAGTCCGGCGGGGCCATCCGCCGCACTGCCTACAACGGATTAACGGCTTCGTCAACGGGAAGATACCGCGTTGCGCGCGCCAATCCAGGGCGAGCCAAAAACGGCAATGGCGCCCCGCCCGACACCAGAAGCCATAGGTGTCCGACGGGGCGCCATGCCGAAGTGAGTGCGGGCTAAGCTGTGGCTGCCACCTGAGCGCGCGGCGGCTCGCCAGCGTGACTGGCCGCGGCCTGCATCACCACCAGTTGCGCCGGCATCGGCGCGGCAAAACCGGCCTCGCCGAAGCATTCGCGAATCACGCGGTTGGTGTCGAAGTACACCTGCCAGTAATGATCGTTGTGACAATGCGGGCGCACCGCCAGCACCGGCCCGACAAGGGTGAATTCCAGTATCTCCACGTCGACGGCCGGAGCGGCCAGCACATTGGGGATGGCCGCCACATGCTGCTTGAGCAAGGCGATGGCCGCGGCATGGTCGGTGCTCCCCGCCAGCTGCGCCTTGAGCTCGACGCGGCGCGACGGGTTGGCCGTGAAGTTCTGGATGGTCTCGGCGAAGATCTTGTTGTTGCCGACCACGGTCAACACGTTGTCGGGCGTATCAAGCGTGGTGGCAAACAAGCCGATCTCGCGCACGGTGCCGGTGACCCCGGCCGCGGTGACAAAGTCGCCCACCTTGAAGGGGCGCAGCACGATCAGGAAGGCGCCGGCGGCGAAGTTGGCCATCAGGCCGGACCACGCCATGCCAATGGCCACACCCGCGGCAGCGATCAACGCGGCGAAGCTGGTGGTCTGGATGCCGAAGTAGCCGAGGATGCCGATCACCAGCACCACGTTCAGCGTGACCGTGATGATCGAGCCCACGTAGCGCAGCAGCGTCGGGTCCACCTTCTGCCGCCCGAGCGACGCCTGCACCATCCGCACCACCATGTGGATCAGCCAGCGGCCGATCACCCAGAAGGCGATGGCCGCGAGCACCTTCACGCCGAAGTCGCTGGCGTAGGCCAGCGCCAGGTCCTGGTATTTCTGCAGCGTAGTCAGCTCCATCGCTTCCCCCTTTCCCGGCGTCGTGTGCGTTGAGCGGCAGTATCGCCGTGCGCACAGCGCAGGTACAGGACGGGATTGCAAAAAATTCTGTCGGAGCCAACCCGCTGGCCGCCGCGGTGACGGCGAGCGCCACGCGCAACGCCGGGAGCGCTCAGCCGGCGAGCTGCGCCTGCGCATCGCGCAGCGCGGTGCGCAGGCCCTCTTCCACGACCGGGTGGTAGTACGGCATGGCCAGCATCTGGTCGATGGTGAGCGATTGCTGGTAAGCCCAGGCCAGCAAGTGCGCGATATGCTCGGCACGCGGGCCGGTCCATTCGGCACCGAGGAAGCGCCCGCTTTGCTTGTCGGCATAGACGTGCATCAGCCCACGGTTCTTGAGCATCACGCGGCTGCGTCCCTGGTCCTCGAAGCTCACCTCGCCGGTGACAAAGCTGTCCGGCGCGAGGTCGGCATGGCGCTGGCCCACCATGGCGATCTGCGGGTCGGTGAAGACCACGCCGATCGGGGCACGGCGTGACAACGGGCGTACCGCCGGATAAGCCGCGGCGTTCTCGCCGGCGGCCTTGCCCTCGTCGGCGGCTTCGTGCAGCAACGGCAGGACGTCGTTGGCATCGCCGGCGATGAAGACAGGCGCCGTGCCGCATTGCAGGGTGGCCGGATCGAACACCGGCAGGCCGCGCCCATCCAGTTCCAGGCCGGTGTGCTCAAGCCCGAGGCCGCGCACATTGGGCTGGCGGCCGGTGGCGGCAAGCACGTAGTCAAAGCGCTCCGTGACCGTGTTGCCCGACAGATCGGTAAAGGTGATCACCGCCTCGTCGCCCTCGCGGCGCATCTCGCCAAGCTTGGCGTCCGGGTCAAGGTAGAACGCTTCGCGGTAGCTGGCCACGGCATTGGCCTTGATGGCCGGGTCGGTGAGCGGGCCCACGCCGCCACGCAGGCCGAACACGCGCACCTGCACGCCCAGGCGGGACAGCGCCTGGCCGAGTTCCAGGCCGATCACGCCGGGACCGAACACGGCTACGCGGCGCGGCAGGTCGTCCCAGGCGAAGACGTCATCGTTCACCACCAGTCGATCGCCGAACACCTTGAACGGCGGCGGGATCACCGGGCTGGAGCCGGTGGCGATCACCACGCGGCTGGCGCGCACCGTGGTGTGCTCGCCAATCTGCAGCACGGTGTTGTCGATAAAGCGCGCATAGCCGCTCACCTTGTCTTCGGCGGGAATGCCATCCACGCCGCGCACCACGAAGCCGACGAAGCGGTCGCGCTCGCGCTTGACGCGCGCCATCACCTCGCGCCCGTCGATGCGGATCCGGCCATCCACATGCACGCCGAAGGGGGCAGTGTGGCGCAGTTCATGCGCGGCCTCGGCCGCGGCGATCAGCAGCTTGGAGGGCATGCAGCCCACGCGGGCGCAGGTGGTGCCGTAGGGTCCGCCTTCGATGATGACGGCGCGCTTGCCAGCGGCGCGGGCCGCGCGGTACGCGGCCAGGCCTGCCGTGCCAGCGCCGATCACGGCTACGTCGGTCTGGATGGTTTGCACGGTCTGCGGGTCCTGCACATTCTGCTCGTTCTGCGCGGTGGTCATGTCGGCGTTCCTGGTAAAGGCTGTGTCAATCAACGGACCCGATGGCACCGGGTGGCGCTGCCATCGGGTCCGCCGACTGGGGCGCGGCTGCCGGTCTTGCCGGCGCCGCGCCCTGCGGCGTTGAAGCGGTCTTGCGTGGCTGGCTCAAGGCTTAGCGAACGAGATAGGTCTCAAGCGCGTCGGCGCCGCCAATCAGCTTGCCGTTGATGAAGATCTGCGGCGCGGTCATGTCGCCCGACAAGGCACCCAGCACCTTGCCGCGGATCTTGTGCTCCAGCGGCACGTCGATGTACTCGAAGCCGTTGTCCGACAGCATTTGCTTGGCCTTGGCGCAGAACGAGCAGCCCACCTTGGAGAACACCACGACCTGGTCAGGCTTCTTCGCGTTGGGCGCGATGTAGTGGAGCATGGTGTCCGCGTCCGACACCTTGAACGGGTCGCCCGGCTCTTCCGGCTCGATGAACATCTTGTCGACCACGCCGTCCTTGACCAGCATCGAATAGCGCCAGCTGCGCTTGCCGAAGCCCAGGTCGGCCTTGTCGACCAGCATGCCCATGCCTTCGGTGAACTCGCCGTTGCCATCGGGAATCATCACGATGTTTTCCGACTCCTGGTCCTTCGCCCACTCGTTCATCACGAACGTGTCGTTGACCGAGACGCACAGGATCGCGTCCACGCCGTGCTTGGCGAACACCGGCGCCAGCTCGTTGTAGCGCGGCAGATGGGTGGACGAACAGGTCGGGGTGAATGCGCCTGGCAGCGAGAACAGCGCGACGGTCTTGCCTTCGAACAAGTCGGCCGTGGTCACGGTCTTCCATTCGTTGTTCTCGCGAACGCGGAAGGTGACATTGGGAACGCGTTGACCTTCACGGGATTGCAGCATGGGTTAGCTCCTGGATGACTTTTGGGGTGGATGGCCGCGTGTTGCAGCGAAGACCCGATTCTGTTCGCCCCGGTGTGATTTGTACAATTCATCGTTACAACTGCGATGATTGTTTTTTGCTATCGACAACGAATAGCCGGGCCCTATGACGATGAAAGAGATATCCGAAGACGCCCTTCTCCCCGGGCCGGCAGCGGCACGGCCGTGCTGGCGCCGGCGCAATGGCCAATTTGGCTCGAAGGGATGGATTGAGGGATGGATAGGCGACGGATGCAGCGCCCCGCGCCGCCGACACTCGCCGTATAGGACGCGTCCGATTTTACGGAAGGCATGCCGCCAGTAGACTGGCGGCATGCCTTCCACTGCCGCTTTCCACCCCATCGCCTTTGCTCCGAACTCCACATTTCTTGCGTCCGAGGACCGTCTCGCGGGCAAGAAGAGCGTGGCCGGCTAACCATGTCTAGATGGCCCTGGAACAACCTACCGCTTAGGTTTTTGCTGCTGGCGCTGTTCCAGGGTGCGCCGGCGCTGGCTGCCCTTCCGGCCGAGCCCCTGCGCACGCTGCTCCTGAGCTCCCAGGTGCGCCTGGATTCCGCCGGCACGAGCGATGCCATCGACCGTGCCGCGGCACCCCAGGGCGACGATGCGGCGTTGCATGCATGGCGCCGCGCGCACAAGGCCTTGCGCGTAGGCGTGGTTGGCAACTACCTGCCGCCGTTCGACCTGGTCGACCTGAAAGGGAACTACTGCGGGATCTCCGCGGATTACCTTGCCGTGGTGGTAGCCAGGCTTGGGGTGCCGGCGCGGATCCAGCGCTATCCCTCACACGAACTGGCACGCAGCCAGCTGGCGGACGGCACCATCGACCTCATCGCCACGTCGCTGGACAGCCCCGCCACCGGCACGCGAACCGCGCCGTACCACGACCATCGCTTGATCGAGGTGGTGTCCCGGCGAGACGGTGCGCGCAACAACGCCAACCGCGCCATCGGCTACCTGGCAGGCGAGGTCTCGCCCGCCGCGCTGCAGCGGGCGTACCCTGGCGCGCAGCTGCTGCCGTTCGAGAACCTGCTGAGCGCGCTCGACCAGCTCTCCCGCGATGCGGACTTCGTCATGGTCACCAACGCCACCGCCGCCGGCTACCTCGTTGAGCAATACCGGTACGACGAACTGACCGCGCGCAACTTCGCGCCGCTGGCGCAAGCAGGCATCGCCTTCGCGGTGAGGGACCCTGCGCTCGGCCGCATCATCGACCAGACGCTGGCAGGGATGCCCACTGCGCTCAAGCGCAAGATCGACACCTCCTGGATTTCCAGCTCGCTCGAATTCGACATCACCGACAAGCTCAATCTCTCCTCGGCCGAGCACGCATGGATCGCCACCCACCCGGAGGTGCGCTACCTGGCGGCGCGCGACGTCTTCCCGTTCCAGTTCGTCGACGCCAAGCAGCACCTGGGCGGGCTCACCGAGCAAGTGCTGCAGCTGATCGCGCAGCGCACCGGGCTGCGTTTCGTGCCGTACTGGCCAGCCAGCGCCGCTGGCGCGACTGCCGCGCTCGAAAACGGCACGCTGGATGTCGTGCCGATCCTGCCGCTGAACCGTGCCGCCGCCAGCCACGCCCCGCTCTCGGTCAGCGCGCCCTATTTCTCGGGCAACTGGGTCGTTGTCACGCGCGCGGGCAACGACAGCATCAAGAGCCTGCCCGACCTTGCCAACAAGGTGATCGCCGGGCCACCGCTCAACGGGATCTACGATCTCGTGCGCGCCAACTACGCGGTGACCCAGCGCGAGACCGACTCCTACGCGCAGGCGTTCCTCATGGTCGCCAGCGGGCGCGCGGACGCCACCATCGCCAACGCCTTCATGGCCGACCTCATGCTCAAGCAAACCTATGCCGGCCGGCTCAAGGTGGCGGCGGCCACGGGCGGCGTGCCGCTGGAAATCGGCGTGGGTGTCAGCAACCGGCACCCGGAATTGCTGGGCATCATCAACAAGGCCATCCTCAGCATCCCGCGCGACGATCTCGGCGCCATGCGCGCGCACTGGACGGAACCCAGCCCGCCGGGCTTCACTTGGCGCCATTTCATGCCGTGGCTGATGGCGGCCGTAGCCGCCCTGCTGCTGGTGAGCCTGCTGTTCCTGGCGTGGGTGACCTCGCTGCGGCGGCAGGTAAGCCAGCGTACCGCGGCCGAGCATGCCTTGCAGGACCAGGTCGCATCCCAGACGGCGATGCTCGACGGCATTCCCCAGCCCATCTACCTGCGCGACAACCAGTTCCGCATGATCACCTGCAATACTGCTTATGAAGCAGCGCTGGACACGACGCGGCGGGCGCTGGCCGGCACCAAGCCCGCGTTCGTGCTCTCCGCCGTCGCCCCCGATATCAGTCACGATGACCTGATTGCCGTGTATCAGCGCGTGCTGCGCACCGGTATGCCGTCCAGCGCCGATCGCCAACTGACCATCAACAACGAGGCGCGCAACGTAATCAGCTGGGTGGTGCCGCTACGCCGCGCCAATGGCGGCACGGCCGGCATCGTCGGTGGCTGGATCGATGTGACGGAACGCCAGCAGATGCTGGCCGAGCTGGCTGCGGCCAAGAACCGCGCCGAGGCGGCCAACCGCGCCAAGTCCACGTTCCTGGCCTCGATCAGCCACGAGATACGCACGCCGATGAACGCCATTCTCGGGATGCTGGAACTGGTGCTGACGCGCCAGTCCGCCCAGCCCGCCCAGCACGAGGATCGAGAGCAACTCGGCGCGGCGCATAGCGCCGCCACGTCGCTGCTGTCGCTGCTGGACGATATCCTGGACCTCTCCAAGATGGAAGCCGGCCAGTTCACGCTGCAGCCTCGCGCTGCCAGCCTGCGCCAGGGGCTGCATGAAGTCGCGCAGATGTTCGGCCCGGTCGCCTCGCAAAAAGGCCTGGCCTTGAATGTCAGCGTGAGCGATGCCGTGGCGCCGGCGCATCGCGTGGATATCCTGCGCATCAAGCAGGTCATCAGCAATTTCCTCTCCAATGCCATCCGCTTCACCGAGCGCGGCAGCGTGGATATCCGGCTCGACGGCGCTGCCGCGCGAGGGTCCTCGCAAGCGCTTTGCCTCAGCATCACAGACACTGGCATCGGCATTCCCGCGCAGGCGATCGGCAAGCTGTTCCGGCCCTTTTCCCAGGTGGAGTCAAGCGAGCGAGCGAATACCGGCGGCACCGGCCTCGGCTTGTCCATTGCACAAAGCCTGGTGCGCAAGATGGGGGGCGAGATCACCCTGGAAAGCGAGCCGGGACGGGGCACGAAGGTGTTGGTGCGCCTCAGCCTGGAGGTCTCGGCCTCGCTGCCCAAGGCGAACGCGCCGGCGACCGCCGGCGCGGGCATCGCGCTGTTTGCGCCGGGCACCCGCGTGCTCGTCGTGGACGACCACGCGCCCAACCGGCTGTTGCTGGAACGCCAGCTGGAGCGGCTTGGCATTGCCGTGGATACGGCGGGGAACGGCGCCATCGCCTTGCAAGCCCTGCTGCGCAGTCCCCCGGACCTGATCATCTGCGACTGCATGATGCCGGTGATGGATGGCTTCGGCCTGGCCCAGGCGATACGCGCGCGCAAGGATGCGCTGCGCAGTATCCCGATCATCGGCTGCACCGCGAGCGCGCAGAGCGAGGATCACCTGCATGCGCTGGCGGCGGGAATGAGCGAAGTCATTGTCAAGCCGGTGGGACTGGCCACGCTGGAACGCGCGCTGCGCGGGCACCTGCGCAGCGGCACTCGCACGGCCAAGGGCGATGGCAAGCCGTGGTTGGGATAACGGTAGCGGTCAGGCCGCGCGGGACGGCGGGCGCAGCGCGGCGAGCAACGCGTCAAGGTGCGCAAGCGTTGCGGCCAAAATGGGCAGCAACGCTTGCGCGGTGGCGAGGTCGCCGAACTGGGCAACGGATTCGAGCAGGCCGCAAAGCCTGACCAGGGCAGCGCACTCAAGGATCCGGGCCGAGCCCTTGATGCGGTGAGCCCCGCTGCCGAACCGCTGCCATGTGCCATCCGTCAAGGCCGCGCGCATCGTCTCGAGATCGATGCGGTTGGTGTCTACCAGGCAGTCCACCAGCTCCCGGACGACATCCACGTCACCGCCCGCGAGCGTATCCAGCAGCGGGCCGATGGCCGCGCATTCGTCGGGCGACACCGCGACAAACCCGTGCCCGGCCAGCACGTGCGCGAGCGTGCCGACGTCGACCGGCGCCGTCAGCGCGGCATCGAAGCCGGCCCCATGGGCCGCATCCACCACGCTCGCGTCCGCGCCACCTTGCACCACCGCAAACAGCAGGCTGTCCGGGGACAGCCCGAAGTCGCTGCGCGAGGGCTCGCCGGCATGGTCATGGGCAAGCCAGACCAGTGCCAGCCTGGACCGCTCGCGTCGGACGGGGCCCGCATCCGCCGGGGCAGGCCCACCTGCTCGACGGAGAAGCCCAGGCCCGCGAGTACGGCCGCGAGCCCGCTGATCTGCAACGCTTGCACGCCACTCTCGGTAGTACTGAGCAATAGCGCACGGATCATGAATTTGCCTTTGTAAACATTTACCTTTGTGAACATTCGCATACTGTTGAACCACTGCCGATGCGCGGCCACCGGCCGGCTGGCGTCACTGCCCGGGGTCAGGCGGCAGCGCCGCGCAATGTCGATCAGGTCCACCAGCGAGGTAACCTGCAGCTTGCCCATGATGCGGGCCTTATGGCTGCTCACCGTCTTGTTGCTGATGAATAGCAGCTCCCCGATCGCCTTGTTGGTCAACCCCCTGACCAGCATCTGCAGGATGACAATCTCCTTGTCCGAGAGCGACTCGACCCGCTCTTCGTCCGCCCGCTGGGCGATCTGCGGCAGCTCGCGCTCGTAGCGCATTTCTGGAAACACCGTGTAGCCGGCCATCACCGCCTCGACGCAGCGCACGATCCCCTTCATGTCCTGCATCTTGCTGACGAAGCCCTGGGCGCCCGCCTGCCGCACCCGCGGCGCGAACGTGACCTGGTCCTGGCCGGAAATCACCAGGATCCGGATCGGCGGATAGATCAGCTTCAGGCGCGGGATCGCGTCCAGGCCGCTGATACGGGGAATATCCAGGTCCAGGATGGCAAGATCGGGCTCGAACTGCCTGGCTGCCTCGATGGCAGCCTGGCCATTGTCAGCTTCCAGGATATTGCTGACCCCGAGCACTTGCGACAACTGAGTCTTGATGACCAGGCGCAGTGCGGGGTGATCGTCGACGATCAGGATCGTTGCCACTCGCGTTCTCCCCAAGATTGCCAAAAATACGCACTCACCTGCGCCGGGCGACAGCCGACAGTGAAAAGGTGAAGCGCGGATTATGTGGCGAAATTACCTCAGAGCTAACGTGAAATTTCCGAATAAGCCATAGGAAATTTCCCAAAGCAGGGGCGATTCGGCCCTTGAACCGTGCGCCGGCATATCGCATCGGCATCCGAGCACATCAGGCAAGGTGTTCAGGAGAACCGCTTTCAAGCGCTGAAGCCCGCAACCGATGGCGACGTTGCTCAGGCTTCCATTCGGAAGCTTCCGAGGCGCCAGGGAGAAAAAACCGAGGAGTAACGCGCCGTGGAACATCCCGGGGCCAGGCCGGTCCATTATGTGAATGGGGCTTGCATGCGTTCGAATGCCGAGAGCTTCTCCCGATACTGCGACATGAAGGTGCCAAGCATGACGGCCTGGTCGCGGTCGAATGGCGTCAGGAAATCATATTGCGCGCCATCATGCAGGCGCCGCAGGCTGCTCAGCAATTCCGCCAGCATCCGGGCCTCGACGGAGCGGTGCCTGCGCAACCGCCACACCAGGGCCTCATGCCGGTTCATCAGTTGATTCGACCGCGCGGGCGACATGCGGTCGAGCACGCGATGGGTTTCCTGGTACGCGCCGATATAGGCGCACGCGGCGGCGAGCCGCCAGTTGATCTCATTGCCACCTTGCATCAGCCGCACTGCCTCGCGCATCAGCCCGTCGGCAACGCCGCCGCGGCGCTTGCTTGGCCTGCCGAGCGAGAAGTGCGAGGGCCGTGCAGTCATCCACGCTGGCATCGATGAACAGATCCAGAAAGATGCCCTCCTCCAGCCCCGAGAAGGCCGTGGCCTTGACCACGGCCAGGTTGCGCCGCTCCAGCACGGAGATGCCGAGCCGCAGCCGGCGCAAGGCCTCCGGATCCGCGCCGCAGATTTCGTCAAATGCCTCCGCGCTGAGTCCGTGCTCGAAATATCGTCTGCTTGCCTTGATCACGTTCCCTCTCATCTATGAATTTGGTATCCCCGGGAGGCCGGGCCGATATCGCGTGGTGCCGCAATTTCGTGTCTTGGCCAGGCCATGCTCGCGCCCCGGGCGTGGCCGCGAGCATGGCAACGCCGCCGCTTCGGCTGGATCCTGATTCACCAGCCGGCAAAAAATGGCTGACGAATATGCCAATAGACAGGCGCCGCCTGTTGTGCAACGTTTTCGTAGTGTGCCGGAGGGGGTCGTTCCCCAAGCAGCGAAGGCTCTGAATCAGGCCGGTGAAGATTCCGCACTGGACACAATTTCCGCGCAGTTTCCGCGCAGTTTCCGATTGGCCCACGCGCTTGCGGCGAAATGAGGAAATTTCTCAACCCGGCATTGCGTTCCCGGCGATACAGTCAGCATTCACAAATTCAGTACTTTCTTCGGCGCGCCGCGCCGCCATTTCAAGTTCAAGTGCGCAAGGAACCCTGCCATGAGCAATGTCACCCTTATTTGCCCGCGCCCATCACCGGGACCAATGGAGCGGCCCCCGCCGTGCATGCTCTCCAGCCATTCGCCGTCGTGGACCCGTATCCATGCCGGCTAGGGTCCCGCGCGCGACATCCCACATCGTCATCGCCGATGACCATCCCGTCGTGCTGGTGGGATTGAGGGGCTTGCTGGCGCAGTTCGAGGGCATCGAGATCGTCGGGAGCGCGAGGAACTCCACCGAAATCCTCACGCTGCTAAGCCGGCAACCGTGCGACGTCCTGCTGACGGACTACGTGATGCCGGGCGGTGCCCATGGCGATGGCCTGCGCATGATCGAGCTCGTGCGGCGCCGCTATCCCGCCCTGTCGATCCTGGTGGTCACCATGCTGGAAAACCCCGTGCAGATCGGCAAGCTGGTCCGGTTCGAGCACTTGTCGGTGGTCAGCAAGCTCGACGATGCCTCGCATATCACGGCCGCCCTGGCGCAGGTGCTCGACGGCGTGCGCTGCCTGTCGCCGACGATCCAGCGGCTGCTGGACAGCAGCGGCCCGCCGGCCAGCCCCGCAAGCTGGCAGCGGGCAAGTTCGCGGCCTGGCGAAAGGACCGCGGCGCGCAATAGGAAGCACAGGAGGCCAGGGACACCACCGAAGGCCATTCACCGGATTCACTGGACTTTCCCATGGGTGCCGGCGACCATGAACGGGCACGAGTCTGCGCTTGACGGCTGCCGTGGCAATCCGTTAGGCCCTGTCACGCACCATTTATCCGGCAAGCGCCTGTCATGCCGCGCGGGCCAGGGGGGATCAAATGAACCGTCTTCGATACTCGGTGGACCTGTCGTACGAAGTCCTGGATGCCGAGGCGGACTTCCTCTTCAACATCGAAGCCGCGCGTACCGCACGCCAGAGCATCGTTTCCGAGCGCCTGACGGTGCCGCCCGTGCTGCGCATGGACCAGTACACCGACGCGGTGCTGTGCAACCGGCTGATCCGCCTGCGCGCCCCAAAGGGGCACCTGGCGATCCACTATGAAGCCGTGGTCGATATCGACCATCGCCTCGACGATCCCTCGACCTTGCGCGAAGTGCCGATCGCGCAACTGCCATTCGAGGTGCTGCCCTACCTGGCGCCTAGCCGCTACTGCGAATCCGACCGGCTGATGGAGTTTGCCCTGCGGGAGTTCGGCAGGGTGCCATGGGGCTACTCGCGTATCGTGGCAATCCGGGCATGGGCACGCAACCATGTGCGTTTCGTGTCGACATCCACCAATGAGCGCACCTCGGCCGTGGATACGATCGTCGAGCGTACCGGCGTGTGCCGGGATTTCGCGCACCTGATGATTGCCATCTGCCGGGCGCTGAGCATTCCCGCGCGTATCTCCAGCAGCCTGGACTACGGCGCGGATCCCGCGCTCGGGCCGCCGGATTTCCATGCCTTCGTGGAGGTCTTCCTGTCGGGCAGGTGGTACCTCGTCGACCCGTCCGGCACCTCCATTCCCACCGGCCTGCTGCGCATCGGCACGGGACGCGACGCGGCTGAGATTCCGTTCGCGGCGATCTTCGGGAAAGTGGAGTCCGAGCGGCCCTTCGTGCAGATCCAGGCGGTGACCGATGCGGCGCTCGGCCTGGAGATGCCACTATTTACCGACTGGGGCATCTGCACCTGGTAGTCGTGCAAGCGCCTGACCCCGACCGACGCAATCCCGGCGCGAAGCACCGGGGCCGTCGCGCGGCCGGCCGGTCAGCGGAAATATGCCCTTGTGTTCTCGTGCACGTCGCCATGCGCCAGCAGCTCGGCCGGCGTCATCCAGCAGTACTCGCTGTGCTGGTCAGGTTGCCCGAGCGGCTCGCCGCCGGGCATGGTCCACGCATAGGCGAGCACCACATAGTGCGTGGAGATGCCGGGCTCCGCGGCGAAGTTGTCCGGATAGTGATGTTCGAACACGCCACGCAGCGCGGCATCGCTACGCTCGACCCCGGTGAAGCCGAGCTCGTCCGCCACGATGCGCCGGAACGCGGCATCCAGGCCTTCGTCCTTGCGGATGCGCCCGCCTGGCACGAACCACGAGCCTTTCGCCGGCCGGTTGCGGCGCCGGCCGAGCAGCACCCGGCCTTGCGCATCGGTGACGAGCAGGTCGATCGAGACCAGCGGGGTGTTGGCAACCACTGAGAGGAAATCCGATTTGGCAAGCATGGCGTGCGACTCCGAAACCGAAAGACTACCATCGGCTTGCGCTTGCTTCGAGCCGCTTGCTCCCGCGGCCAGGCATGCTGCCCCGAAAAGAACAGCGCCGGCATGCATGCCGCGCGGAGGTCCGGGAACATAGCGTTCCGCCAAGGGGCTGGACCGACACCCGTCGACACGCCCCTGCCGGCGCAGAAAGACGCCTCGCCCACCGGGGGATAGGCAAGGCGCAAAGCACGGGCAAGTGGGTCAGACCTGTCCGCGACGTATGGAGCCTACCCAAAGCGGGGTGATTCGAAAGTGGGCTAGCGCACCAGGCGTTGCGCCCGGCGAAGTCATGGCGGATGGCGACTGCCCGGCGCACCAGGCACGGGCCATGCCTCAAAATTCTCCTGCCATTGCCGTTATTTCAGTTGCGGCCGGCAGTCTCTGGCCGCGCGCCGGCGCCAGCGCGCCAGACTGCGCCGCTGCGCGCGACCATGCTCAGGAATTCCTATGCAATACGACCCGATACAGCTCGGCCAGCTCGGCTGCATCCTTATGATAGTGCTGTGCACAGCACTCGCAATCCGGCGCACCCGCAAGCAGACCCGCGTCGACCACCGCATCTCCGATCTGGAACGCCAACTCCGCGAACGTGCGCCAAAGTGCCACGACACAACAGGTGAAGCGCGCATCTTCGGGTAACGCCACCAACCGGACGCGCCACCCGGCCCGATGCGCGCCGCGCGATGCACACCGCGCCCGGAAACCGTATCCGTCGCGTGACAAGTCGCAGCGCATAAGTTATTAAATCCGATAGCTGGACCACAAGCGGCTCTGCCGCCTGGAACGACTTGGTTACCGGTCTTCGCAGCGTGACTCCAGCATTGCCCACACCGGCCAAAGAGCCAACGGGGCAGGAGCAACGTGGTGTGGATGTCGCGGGGTGTAAAAGGCCATTCTTCGGAATGGCTTTTTTTATGGGCCTGCGCGCCCATGTGCCGTGCGCGGCGCGTTGCCGCCAGAGTCCTTATATACTCCGCCAGATCATCAAGAGCCCGCACGGGCCGGGAGAGCTGGCGTGGATCGACTGCAGGCCATGAAGACGTTCGTCACCGTGGTGGAGACCGGCGGCTTCACCGCCGCCGCGCGCAAGCTGGACATCTCGCTGTCGGTGGTCAGCCGCATCGTCAACGAGCTGGAGAGGCACTTGGGCGTGCGCCTGCTGACCCGTACCACGCGGCTGGTCCGCATGACCGACACCGGCGCGGCCTACTTCGAGAACTGCCGCCGTCTGCTGGGCGAGATCGACGAAGCCGAGCTGGCGGCGTTGGGCACGCATGCGGCGCCGCGCGGCCAGCTTGCCATCACGGCTTCCGTCCTGTTCGGCGCCGCATACGTGATGCCGATCGTCACCGAATACCTGAACCGCTACCCGGAAGTCGACGCGACCTGCCTGTTCCTGGACCGGATCGTGAACCTCGTCGACGAAGGCATCGACGTGGGCATCCGCATCGGGCAGTTGCCGGATTCGTCTTTGCAAGCCGTGCGCGTGGGCCAGGTGCGGCGCGTGGTATGCGCGGCGCCGTCTTACCTGGCCAGGCACGGCGAGCCGCAAACCCCGGACGACCTCGCCGGCCATGCGACCATCCTGCCCAATGGCGCCAACAATACAGCGGAGTGGCGCTTCAACCGCGACGGCACGCCCATCGTCACCCGGCTGCAACCGCGCCTGACCACCACGACCAATGACTCCGCGATTGCCGCCGCCGTGTCGGGCTTCGGCGTCGTGCGGCTGTTGTCGTACCAGGTGGCCAGGCAGTTGCGCGACGAGTCGCTGCGCATCGTGCTGGCGGACGTGGAGCCGCCGCCCCTGCCCATCAACGTCATCCACCGGGAGGGCCGCCATGCCACGCGCAAGGTCCGCGCCTTCCTGGACCTCGCCATCGAGACACTGCGCGCGGACAGCACGCTGAACTGACGCGCGCGCCGGGCGCCCGGATTCTTCTCGCAATGAGAAGAGTCCCTTCTCGCCGGGGCCATTTTTCGTGCCCCGGGCAGCACCTATGATCCATCCAACACACGGACCGGACATGGCGCGGGCAGGCCTTCTCCCAAGAACCCTTCGGACCGTGCGCGAGCCGCCACCGGGCGGCGCCATTCACCAGACACGCCGAGGATCACCGCCATGCAAATCTATTTCCACCCCCTCTCCGGACACGCGCACCGCGTGCGCCTGTTCCTGTCGCTGATCGGCGCCAATGCCGAGGCGATCGAGGTCGATCTGGCCAAAGGCGCGCACAAGACACCCGAGTTCCTCCAGCTCAACCCGTTCGGCCAGGTCCCCGTGCTGGTGGACAACGGCACCGTGATCACCGATTCCAACGCAATCCTGGTGTACTTGGCCAAGAGGTTCGGCAAGACGGACTGGCTGCCGGAGTCGCCCGCCGGTGCCGCCGCGGTACAGAAATGGCTGTCGGTCGCCGCCGGGGAGATCGCCTACGGCCCGGCCGCCGCGCGCCTCGTCACCGTGTTCGGCGCCCCCTACAACGCCGTGGAAGTGATTGCCCGCGCGCACGTCATCCTCAAGCGCGTCGACGACGTGCTTGCCAAGGACAAGTGGCTGGCCGCGAGCCACCCCACCCTGGCCGACGTTGCGCTGTACAGCTACATCGCCCGGGCGCCCGAGGGTTTTGTCGACCTGTCGGACTACGCCAACGTCAAGGCCTGGCTGCAACGCGTCGAAGCCCTGCCGGGCTTCGTGGCGTTCAAGAAGACACCGGCCGGCCTCGCTGCCTGATCAACACGCCGGCCCGTTCGCCTGGCCACCGATCGCCGTACAGGAAGGAGCAGCCATCATGTCCGCCCAAGCCCAACCATCCGCGCAACCCACCCATGCTCCCGCACAGTCCTGGCACGCCGGCGAGCGTAGCCTGCAGGAACGCGCAGGCGTTGCCGGGCGCATGGCGGATGTCGGGCGGCGCGTGGTGCGCGACTATATGCCCGACCAGCACCGCGAGTTCTTCGCGCAACTGCCGATGGTGGTGCTGGGCGCGGTCGCGCCGGATGGCCGGGTGTGGGCGACGCTGCGCGCCGGGCAGCCCGGCTTCCTGCGCTCGCCCGACGCCACCACGCTGGACATCGCCATGGCCCGCGAGCCCGCCGACCCGGCTGACGCCGGCATGGAAGACGGCAGCGCCATCGGCCTGCTGGGCATCGACCTGCTGACGCGCCGGCGCAACCGCATGAACGGCACGGCACGGCGCGGCGCGGGTGGTGGTGGCGATGGCGGCGGTGGCGGCGGTGGCGTGCTGCGGATCGACGTGGGGCAGAGCTTCGGCAACTGCCCGCAGTACATCCAGAAGCGCGTGTTCGAATTCACGCGCGCGCCCGGCGCGTCTGGCAGACCCGCGGTGCCGGCTGCGCAGCACTTCACTGCGCTGGACACGCGGGCGCGCGCGCTCATTGGCTCCGCCGACATGTTCTTTGTCGCGTCTTACGTGGACCTCGAAGATGGGCAACGCCAGGTGGATGTGTCGCATCGCGGCGGCAAGCCCGGCTTCGTCCGGATCGATGCGGACGGCGGCCTGACCATTCCCGACTTTGCCGGCAACCTGTTCTTCAACACGCTGGGCAACTTCGTGCTCAATCCCATCGCGGGACTCGTCTTTACGGACTTGCGCACCGGCGAGCTGCTCCAGCTCTCGGGCAAGGCCGAGGTCATCCTGGACTCGCCCGAGATCGCCGCGTTCCAGGGCGCCGAACGCCTGTGGCGCTTCCTGCCCGAACAGATCGTGCGCCGCGACGAGGCCCTGCCGCTGCGCTGGCAGCCGCAAGCCGATGGCGCATCGCCAAACGCGCTGATGACCGGCAGTTGGGACGAAGCTGCCGGCCGCCAGCGCGCCGCGGCGCTGGCCAACGCGTGGCGGCCCTTGCGCGTCGCGCGCATCGTCGAGGAAAGCAGCGTGGTCCGGTCCTTGCACCTGGAACCCGCGGATGGTGCCGGCCGCGTGGCGCACCTGGCCGGACAGTTCCTGCCGATTCGCGTCACGCTGGCGGGCCATGCGCAGCCCGTGATGCGCACTTACACGCTCTCGGTGTCACCGGCGGACGATAGGTACCGCATCAGCGTGAAGCGCGAAGGCACGGTGTCGCGCCACCTGCACGACAACGTCAAGGTCGGCGACGTGATCGAAGCCCGCGCGCCGTCCGGCCACTTCACCATCGATGCCGCCGAGCGCAGGCCGGCGGTGCTGCTGGCCGCAGGCATCGGGGTCACGCCGATGCTGGCCATGCTTCGCCAAATCGTCTACGAAGGCCTGCGCACGCGCCGGGTCCGCCCGACCTGGTTCTTCCACTCGGCGCGCACGCTAGCCGAGCGCGCCTTCAGCAAGGAGCTTGCGGCGCTTGCCGAGAGCGCCGGTGGCGCGGTGGAACTGGTGCGCCTGCTGAGCGACCCGAAGGATGCCGCCCGGGGCAAGGACTACGACGTGTCCGGGCGCATCGACATCGATACGCTGCGCGGCCGCTTGCCGTTCGACGACTACGACTTCTACCTGTGCGGGCCAACGGCGTTCATGCAATCGCTTTACGATGGCCTGCGCGCGCTCAATGTTGCCGATGCACGCATCCATGCGGAAGCCTTTGGCGCGTCCTCGGTGGTGCGCAAGCGCGACGCCGGCTGGCCGGCCACGCCCGCCGCCAGGCCCGCTTCGCGGCCCGTGCCGGTCACCTTCGTGCAATCGGGCAAGGAGGCCCGCTGGATGCCCGGCGGCGGCTCGCTGCTGGCGCTGGCCGAGCAGCGCGGCCTGACGCCGGCCTTCGGATGCCGCGGCGGCAGTTGCGGCTCGTGCAGCACGCGTGTGCTACAGGGCACGGTGGCCTATGCCGAGGCGCCGGCGTTCGACGTGGCGCATGGCGAGGCGCTGATCTGCTGCGCGGTGCCTGCGGCGGCGGATGCTGACGGAATCCAAGCCGCCGTGCCCCTGCAGCTGGCTCTTTGAGCCGGTTTGCCAGAAGAGCGCGAACGCCGGCGCTAGAACCTTCCCGCAGCCGTCAGTATTTCAACCAAGCCTTCTGGCCAGACGGTGTCGCTGGTCGCGGCCAGTTCCGCCGCCGACCACCACCGGTGGTCGGCGATCACCTGCCTTTCGCATTCGGTCCATTCGTCGCGCGACAACGTCTCGCTATCTGCCGCAATGACAAAATACTGCTCGACCGCCAGCACGCATTCTCCGTCGGGCAACTGTAGCGCCACCTCGCGCAAGCTCACCGGCGCATCGACAGAGTCGATGTGGATCCCCGTCTCTTCGCGCAGCTCGCGAACTGCAGCGGCTTCGAAGGTCTCCCCATCCTCCAGCCCGCCTCCGGGCGTAGCCCAATAGTCCTGGCCGCGCAGTGGCCCCTCGCGATGGGTGAAACGAAACAAGAGCACTCTGCCCGCAGGGCTAAGCACAAGAAGTCTTGCGGACGGACGTTGGCGCATTGAACAGCTCCCCTAAAAAAGTCCCGGATGATCCCATGCCGCTTTGCCAAGGCACAACACCACCTCCGGGGGACGGGCCGGCGATCACACGCAAGCATCGCCGCTTTGGCTACGCGCCGGGCAGGCATGGCCGGGGCGCGGAAAACCTCGCCAGCCCTTGTCAGCACTGACAACGGGCCATGTGCGCAACGGCTAACAAAGCGAGCCTCCCCGCCAATGACAATCTACAAAAGTTGTTTTTGTATATATTTTCGCCTAGCATAGGCCAACGATCGCGCGACAGCGATTGCCCATTCCAACCCTAGAGAGACAGGAAATCCGATGCGTTACGTCCGCTTTATCCTTGATGGCAAGAAGCACCTGGGCGCCCGTGAAGGCGACAAGATCCGTATCCTGGGCGAGGCATCGCTCGAATCGCTGCTGGCTGCCGGCACGGACCTAGAGACGTACGCGTCGCAGCAGACGGGTGGCCGTCTGGTATCGGAGGCCGACATCACCTTCCTGCCGGTGGTCGAGCATCCCGCCAAGATCTTCTGCATTGGCCTGAACTACGCCGACCATACCAAGGAAAGCAAGTACGAGCACGGCGAACTGGCCGTGGTGCTGAAGAAAGGCGGCCGCCACATCGCCAAGGAAGACGCGCTCGACTGCATTGCCGGCTATGCGCTGTTCAACGACGGTTCGGTGCGCGAATACCAGTTCCTGTCGCCGCAATGGACGGTGGGCAAGAACTTCGACGCCACCGGCGCCTTCGGCCCGGAACTGGTGACCACCAGCGAAGTGCCGGCCGGCGCCAAGGGCCTGTTGCTGGAAACGCGCCTGAACGGCAAAGTAGTGCAGTCCGCCAGCACCGACACCATGGTCTTCGACATCGCCACCCTGATCTCCGTGATCAGCGAGGCCATCACGCTGGAGCCGAGCGACGTGATCGTGACCGGCACCCCCAGCGGCATCGGCTGGGCGCGCGAGCCCAAGCTGCTGATGCGCCCGGGCGACGTGTGTGAAGTGTCGGTGACGGGTTTCGCGCCGCTGCGCAATACGATCGCGGACGAAGCCGAAGCCAGCGGTACCGTCAAGGCAGCCCGGGCCGCCTGACGCCACGCGACCAACGGAGGAGACAAATGGAAAAGAACAATGCGGCCAGCGGGCGCGACCCCGCCGTGCATTCGCTCGACCACTATGCCCTGACGGTGCCGGATCTGAGCGTCGCTGAGCACTTCCTCAGCGCATTCGGGCTGAGCGTCGTCAGGCAGGGTGACGCGCTGGAAGTACTCGCTGAGGACAAACGGGTCTGGGCCCGGTTCTTCCCGGGCGAGCGCAAGGCCCTCGCCTACCTCAGCTTCAATTGCTTCGCGGGGGATTTCGAAGGCATCCGCCGCAAGCTGCTCGCCGCCAACGTGACGTTTGCCAGCGACGCCGCCCATGCCACGGCCGAAGGGCTGTGGTTCGTCGATGCCGACGGCAACCTGATCCAGGTCAAGGCCGGGCCCAAGACCTCACCCGACTCGAAAAGCCCGCCCAAGAACATCCACGGCCCCGCCGATGTCCGCGGCGCAACCTTGCGCAACCTGATCGGCCAGGTCCGCCCGCGGCGCCTGTCGCACGTGCTGCTGTTCACGCCGGACGTATCCCGTGCCGTGGCGTTCTACAACGACACGTTAGGCCTGCGCCTGTCCGACCGCTCCGGCGACGCCATCGCCTTCACCCACACGCCGCACGGCAGCGACCATCACCTGCTGGCCTTCGCCAAAAGCTCGGCGCGCGGCTGGCACCACGCCGCATGGGATGTCGCCAGCGTCGACGAAGTCGGCCAGGGCGCAGGGCAGATGGCGGTCGCCGGCTACAAGGAAGGCTGGGGCACCGGGCGCCATGTGCTGGGCTCGAACTTCTTCCACTACGTGCGCGATCCCTGGGGCTCGTTCTGCGAGTACTCGGCGGACATCGACTACATCTCCGCCGGCCAGCCATGGCCGGCCGGCGACTACGCGCCGGCAGACTCGCTGTACCAGTGGGGGCCGGACGTGCCGCCGTACTTCATTCATAACACCGAGGCTGAGTAAACGCAGCACTAGCCGTCCTGCGAGCACCAACATGGGCGGATATGCCCGCCCGTGTTGGTGCTCGTCTTCTTGCCAGCCACCGCCCCCCCGCTACACCGCAGCCGCCTTCTTCACACCCGCCTTCCCAGCCCCCGCCGCCTTCTGCGCGGCCAGATGCGCCATGACGAGATCCGTCGTCACCTGGAAGTGTTCATGGAGCAGCCGGCACGCCCCGTCGGCATCGCCCCGCACCGCCGCATCCACAATGGCCTGATGCTCTGCCATGACATCACGCTTGCGGCCTGACTTCGGGATGTTCATCGACAGCAGCCGATACCTGGCGGTCTGGTCGCGGAGCAAGGCGGAGAAACGGCGCAGCCATGGCGACTCGCAACCCGCGACCAGCGCTGCATGAAAGTCCGAATGGGCGTCTTCCCAGTCCGGGTTCATGCGGCGGCCTTCGCCAGGCAGGTACATCGGAATCCGTTTGAGGCGGTGGTGCGCGGCAATGAGCTGCCCTTCCCACGCCACGTTGGCGCTGCCGATGGCGTCGCGCAGCGCTTGCGTCTCGATCTGCTGGCGCACGCGGGTGATGTCGAGCAGTTCGCTCTCCGAGAGCTCGGCAACGCGAAAGCCCTTCTGGTCGATGGCGACGACGAAGCCCGTGGCGCACAGGCGCGACAGCGCCTCGCGCAGGGGGATCACGCCCGCCTGGTAACGTTCGGAGAGCTCCTTGAGCCGCAGCTTGCTGCCCGCGGGGAGCTTGCCCTGGATGATCTCCTCCCGGACCGTGAGTTCGAGAATGGACGCCCACGTGCGCCCGCCCGTGTCCGTGGCGCCGGGTTCGGCGACGTCTGGCGTTGCCGTGATGTGCCCGTTGGTTGAGGTAGCCAAGTCAGCCCCGTTTCATAGATATTCTGCATTTTATCTATTTTTTAGGGTCACCCGTAGACGGGCGACCCTGATGAGGTACGGGAATAGCGGCTTCGGTCAGAAGATGTGCTTTATAAGGCTTCGGCGTCCACGCTCAACGCGGGCGTGATCGCGTATGACGCGCCGGCATACCACAGGTCGCTGCGCGGCGTCGGGCTGCCATCGTTGTCGCGCCGGATCAGGCCGCCGCCGATCTTGCCCTTGCCCACGTTGGCGTAGCCGTTGACGGACAAGCGCTCGTCCTTCAGGCCACTGCTGACCAGGCCGCCGAAGGCGCCCGGGCCGCCGCGGATCGAGTCGTAGGCCGCGCCCACGCCCCAGGTACCGGATTCGTACTTCAGCAGCGCGGACCATTCGCGGCAGGCGCGCTTGTCAGCGGGATTCTCGCCGCCGCAGTTGGTGCCCGACGGACTGGGGCCGGCATTGCCTGTATCGCGCCCGAAGCTGTAGGTGCCGCCGATGGTCACGCCGCCGAAGGTGCCTTTGTACGACACGGCATTATCGGCCCGCGCATTCGGCAGGTAGCTATCCAGCGACGACGTCCCGAAGGTGTTCGGGCCTAGCATGTCTGCTTCCAGCGTGGACCAGAACAGCATCGTGTACTGCCGCCCGAACGCGACCTGGCCCCAGTTGCCCGAGAGGCCGACCCATGCCTGCCGGCCAAACAGCACTTCCTGCCGGGCTGGTTCAACGCCGTGCGCAGGCATGTCGGCGACCTGCGCGCGCGCGTGATTCCCACCAATGTGCATGATTCCGTGCTCACCCTGGTCAATGGCAATTGCGACCTGATGTTCGCTTACGACCACCCGGGGCTGCCCTTGCACCTGGACCCGGTCAGGTACCCATATCTGACCGTCGGACAGGATACGTTCATGCCGGTGAGCAAGCCCAACCAGCGACTGGGGCCCCTGCATCGGCTACCGGGCACGCCTGGTAGTCCCCTGCCATTGATCTCCTATACCAGCACGAGCTACTTCGGCCGTTGCCTCGCCCTGCTGTTGAGCCGTGCCGACGCGCAGCCCGTGCTCCGACTCGACTATGAGTCGGATATGGCGGAGGTGCTCAAGAAGATGCTTGTGGCGGGAGAAGGCATTGCCTGGCTACCGAAAAGCTCGATCGAAACAGAGCTGGCTTCCGGGGCCCTGGTCCCCGCCGGCGGTCCGTCCTGGTGCATCGACCTGGATCTTCGCGTGTACCGGAACCAGTACAACCGCAACGAACGCCTCGATACGCTCTGGCGCTATCTCAGCGCGCTCTGAGCGCGCAGGAACGGGGCGCACGCTCGTATACCCGAACTATGCGCCGCCGGCATGAGGGCTTGCGGGACTCGCATCACGGGGCCCGCTCCCTTTCGTAGTGTCCGTCCATGCACTGACCGCGCCGGCCTTCCCAGCCGGGCCCCGGTTTCACTGGAGGGGCCGGCGCCGTGCAACAGGCCACGGATTCAGCTCCGGTTGATTCCCGCATGAGACCTCACTGGACGGAGCAAAATGAAAAATCGCCTCACCGCAACTATTCTCGCTGGCATGGTGCTCGGCATCGCCGTCGGCTACGCCTGCCACAAAATGGCGCCGGATGCCGACTCGGCCAAAGCCATTGCCGGCTACTTCTCGATCATCACCGACATCTTTCTCCGCCTGATCAAGATGATCATCGCGCCGCTCGTGTTCGCGACGCTGGTCTCGGGCCTGTCCGGCATGGAAGGGACCAGCGATGTGCGCCGCATCGGCATGCGCTCGGTGGGCTGGTTTGTCTGCGCATCCCTGATGTCGCTCGCCCTCGGACTGATGCTCGCCAACCTGCTGCAACCCGGCGCGGGGCTGAACCTGACGCCGAGCAGTGCCGATGTCGCGACGGGCCTGAATACGGCTGGCCTCAACTTCAGGGACTTCATCACCCACGCCTTCCCGACCAGCCTTCTCGACGCGATGGCGCGCAACGACATCCTGCAGATACTGGTCTTCTCGGTGCTCTTCGGTGTTGTGCTCGGCGTGCTCAGGAACGACCCGCGAGTGACGCCGCTCGTGCGCACCGTCGATGCGCTGGTGCCCGCGATGCTCAAGCTCACCGACTATGTCATGGCGCTCGCGCCGATCGGCGTATTCGGCGCCATCGCATCAGCCATCACCCTGCACGGGCTCGACGTGCTGACGACCTACGGCAAGCTCATCGGCAGCTTCTATATTGGACTCGCCGTGCTCTGGGCCCTGCTGATCGGCGTCGGCTATGCCTTCCTGGGCCGCCCGATCTGGACGCTCCTGAAGGCTGTGCGCGAACCGGCCATGCTCGCGTTCTCCACCGCCAGCAGCGAGGCTGCCTATCCGCGCCTGACCGAGAAGCTCGAAGCGTTCGGCGTCGACAAGAAGGTGGTTGGTTTCACCCTGCCCCTGGGCTATGCATTCAATCTCGACGGCTCGATGATGTACCAGGCGTTCGCGGCGATCTTCATCGCGCAGGCGTTCGGCATCGACATGCCGGTGTCGCAACAGATCCTGATGCTGCTGGTGCTGATGGTGAGCAGCAAGGGCATGGCGGGCGTTGCACGGGGTTCGGTGGTGGTGGTTGCCGCCGTCGCGCCGATGTTCCACTTGCCGCCGTCTGGCGTCGTGCTGATCCTTGCGATCGACCAGGTGCTGGATATGGGGCGTACCGCAACCAACGTCATCGGCAACAGTATCGCCACCGCCGCCATTGCGAAATGGGAAACGCGCCGGGCCACGCGCAATGAGGCACAAAGCTTCGACAGCTTGCAGGGGGAAGTGAAATGACCACGACACCTGATGCGCAAGGCCGCCGGTCCTTTGGCGTGATCGGTGGTCTTGGCGCACTGGCTAGCGCCGACGTGTTCTTCAAGCTGATCAAGTCGACGCCTGCACGCGACGATTCGGAACACTTCGACATCGTCCTGGAGCAGCATCCGTTTCGAAACGCCAGCCTCACCACGGCCGCGACCACGGAGCGCAAACTGTACATCTTCGACATGATTCGCGCCTTCGCGCGACGCGGCATCGATGCAGTGGTGCTGCCCTGCTTTCTCAGCCACACCTTCATCGACGAGCTGGCGGCGAACTCTCCGCTCCCCATCATCGACATGATGCAGGCGCTGCACCACCATGTGCGGCGCAAGTTCCCGACACTCCGGCGCGTAGGGGTGCTCGGTTCGGACTACACGCGCAGCAAGCATCTGTTCGAGCGCTACTTCGCCAGCCCGGAGTTCGAGCTATTGCACCCACGGATCGAGGGCGGCGTGGATCGCGTGACGCGCGCGGTGTATTCGCGTGACGCGCGCGGTGTATGACGCCGACGGCATCAAGAGCGGAAACTTGCGTGGCCGCCCTATCGAACTGTTGCGCGATGCCTGTCGCGACCTGATCGGCCAGGGCGCACAACTGATCCTGCCCGGCATGACCGAGATCTCCCTTGTGCTCGACGAAATTGGGCCCCTGCCGGTGCCGGTTGTCGACTCGAATCTCGCCTATGCGCAGTATGTGGTTTCAGGTCAGTATGCGGCGCCCGGGAAACAGTTCAAGGTCGGCGTGGTGGGCGGCGTCGGTCCCGCTGCTACCGTCGACTTTATCCAGAAGATCGTACGCCATACGCCCGCGGCGCGCGACCAGGACCATATCAAGCTGCTGGTCGAGCAGAATCCGCAGATTCCGGATCGCACCGAGAACCTTGTCGGCGAGGGACCCGACCCGACGATTTCCTTGTATGCGACGTGCAAGAAGCTGGAGGCGGGAGATGCTGACATCATTGCCATTCCGTGCAACACGGCGCATGCGTTTGTCGAGCGCGTGCAGCCCTATCTCAATATCCCGATCGTCAATATGCTGACGGTCACCGCGGAGTCCTTGCGCAAGACGTATCCAGGCCTGCACAAGGTCGGCGTGCTGGCCACTTCCGGCACGGTGGCCAGCGGCGTGTACCAGAGAGCCCTTGATACTCATGGTTTCGAGCAGGTCGTGCCAGGCCCCGCTCTCCAGGCTCGCGTGATGCATGCCATCTACGGTCCTCATGGTGTCAAGGCCGGCTTTACGACAGGCGAATGCGTCGACGACCTGGTCGCGGCGGTCGAGGATATGGCGGCCCGCGATGTCGAAATCGTCATCCTTGCCTGCACCGAATTGCCCTTGCTCCTGCCGCAGGCGGAAATGCGCTGTGCCAACGGCCGCGTCATCACGCTGATCGACCCGACGGATGTGCTGGCAAGACACTGCGTCGCCTGCGCGATGGGCGACGCCAAGCCCAATCCTTGAGATTGCACGCCGGTGCCGCTCGGCAGGTTGAAGCTGCCGCCCAGCGTATGGCACAGCTTGTGATGCAGCGACATGCCAACGTTGCCCGGCACGCCGCCGCAAAGCCACGCGCCATAAGGCGCATCGCTGCGGGCCGCCAGCAGGTCCGGCGCGATGGCCTTGCCCAACCCGATGGAAGGATTGCATGATGCGGCGCTCAGTCGGCCACGATATTGCGGCTCTTGATCACGCGGGCCCAGCGCTGGGATTCGCTCTTGACCAGCGCGTTCATCTCCTGCCGGCCGCCCGCCACCACCTCGAAGCCACCGTCGGCCAGGCGCTGCGCCACCTTGGGGTCGCGCAGGGTGGCGCTCATGTCCGCCGCCAGCCGGTTCAGGATGGCGTCTGGCGTCTTGGCCGGCGCGATCATGCCCACCCAGGAATAGACTTCAAAGCCCTTGTAGGTCTCGGCAATCGCCGGCACCGCGGGCAGGTGCGCGTCGCGCTTGGGCGAGGTCACCGCCAGCGCGCGCAGCTTGCCACCCTGGATATGCGGCAGCACCAGCGGCAGGCTGGCGATCATCGAATCAACGTGGCCGCCAAGCAGATCCGAGATGGCCGGGCCGCCGCCCTTGTAAGGCGTGTGGATGCCGCTGGTGCCCGCGGTCTCGTGGAACAGCTCGGCCGCCAGCTGGTTGGAGCTGCCGGCACCCACCGAAGCATAGGAAACGGTGGCCGGCTTCCTGGCCGCGGCCACGTAATCCTTCAGCGTCTGGAACGGGGAGCTGGCCGGCACCACCAGCACCATGGGTGAGCGCACCATGTACGACACGCCGGTCAGGTCCCGCTCGGGCGCGTAGGGCAACTTCGGATACATCGAGGATTCGGTCGCGAACGAGTCGAAGATCATCCCCACCGTGTAGCCGTCCGGCGCGCTCCGGACGATGGCGCCCGTGCCGATGGTGCCGCCCGCGCCGGCGCGGTTCTCGATGACCACCGTCTGGCCAAGGCGGCTGCGGAAGTCCTCCTGGACCATGCGGCCCACCTTGTCGACCGTGCCACCGGCCGCGAACGGGATGATCAGCGTGACCGGCTTGGCCGGGTAGGTTTGCGCGTTGGCGCCGCTAGCCATGCCGAGCGCCAGCGCCGTGGTGGCGGCCAGGCGCCGCAGCAGCGCCTGACCGCGTACGGGGCGGGGTTGATCGGCATGGCTTGTCCCCAGTCTTGTTGTCATTTTGTCTTCCTGTTGCGGTGTTAGCGCCGCGCCCGGCAAGCACGCCGAGGCAGGTGCGCGATGGAGTGCTTTTGCTAAATTTGCGAAAATAGCGCGAGCGAAAGGCATGAATCCGATGCTAATCTTTCATATCGGCCGGGGCAATCGGGTCTGGCCGCGAAATGCCTTTGCACAGGACGCACAAATGGAATCGGCAAAATTTGCTGAGAATCTCTCGATCTTTGTCGAGGTGGCGCAGGCGCGCAGCTTCTCCGCGGTGGCCCGCCGCAAGGGCATGGTGGCGTCCTCGGTGGCTCGCCAGATCGACTCGCTGGAAAACGAGCTGCAGGTGGCGCTGTTCACCCGCTCGACCCGGGCGCTGGTGCGTACCGACGCCGGCAACCTGCTGTTCGAGCGCGCGGTCAAGATCCTGCACGACATGACCGATGCGCGCAGCGAGGTCACCTCGCTGGAGCAGGGCGTGAGCGGCCTGCTGCGCGTGAGCTGCCTGCCCGCTTTCGGCCGGCGCCACGTGGTGCCGCATCTGGCAGCCCTCTATGACAAGTACCCGCGCTTGGCCATCGAGCTGGACCTGACCGAGCGCGTCGTCGACCCCGTGGTGGAGCGCATTGACCTGGTGATCCGCGTCGGCCAGCAGGCCGACAGCAGCCTGATCGCCCAGCGCGTGGCCAGCCAGCGTTACGTGATCTGCGCCGCGCCGGCCTACCTGGCGCGCCACGGCAAGCCGCGCCACGCCAGCGAGCTGGGCAGCCACCGGCTGATCGACCGGCGCCACAGCACCAGCATGCGCGGCTGGCGGGAGCTGCTGGACAGCGACGTCGCGCAACAGGCCATGTTCGCCTTCGAGTGCGACGACTGCGATGCGCGGCGGCTATCGGTGCTGCAGGGGCTGGGCATCGCCCTGATGCCGGACTGGTCGATCGGCGGCGATATCGGCGATGGCCGCCTGATCGAGCTGGAAATGGACGGCCTGGCGCCGCAACCGGAAACCGGCGTCTACCTGCTGCGCGCGCTGCCGCGCGCCAGCGCCAAGGTGCGGGCGTTCTGCGAGCACCTGGGCGCTACCATCGGCAGCCCGCCGCGCTGGCAGGTCGCCATGGCGCCGGTGGGCGAATAGCGCGGGCTTGACACCGGGCCAGGCGGGATAACGCAACACGAAACGCAACACGAACGCGAACACGTGCCGGGCCGCGCTAGACGGCGGCTTCGTCCTCGAGCGCGCTGCCATCGAGCGACAGCAGCGCCAGCGTGCCCATCTCGCGGCTTGGCATGCTGGCGGAAAAGGCGATGGCCGCGGTCAGCCGGCGGTCCAGTTCGGCCCGTGCCAGCGCCGCGTCGCCGGGCCCCCGCCAAGGGCTCCCCGCTGCTGCACACCACCGGCCCCAGGGAATCGCGCGCCTTGAGCACCAGCGCCGCCAGCGTCTCGCCGTGGCCTGCCAGCGGCAGGCTGGCGCCGCCAGACAGGCTGGTCAGCGAACCGGCATTGGCCGCGCCGGACCCCGGCGGCCCTTTGTAGCGCAGATAGAAATGATTGAACCCTAGCAGCCTGGCGGCAGTGCAGACGGCGCCCGCCAGCCCCTCGATATCCTGGGCACGGTCGATCTCGCCAAGCAGCATGGCCAGGGCGGAAGGCGCATCGGCGGGAATCGCGGCGCCAAGCGAAATATCGGGAGAATCCATGTGCGAGTAACGCCATTCCTGCCAAGGAATGGCTGATGGGAAAAGCCAATCATAAGCGCGTTTCCCGTACGGGCAGCGTAAAGCGGAACGTGGCGCCCGTGCCCGGCTGCTCGTCCAGCCAGATGCGCCCGCCGTGCGACTCCACCACCGAGCGGCAGATCGACAAACCCATGCCCAGGCCATCCGGCCTGGTGGTGAAGAACGCGTCGAACAATGCCGGGATATTCGCCGGGGCAACGCCAGGGCCCGTATCCTGCACAGTGCAGAGCAACCGCGGCGGTGGCGCGCTGAGCCGTTCGCACCGCACCAGGATGGAACGCTGGCCGGCAGGCACCGCCGCGCTGGCCTGCATGGCGTTGAGCAGGAGGTTGTTCAACACCTGCTGCAGCTGGATGCGATCGCCCAGCACCGCCGGCAAGCCAGGCGCCACATGGACCGACACCGCCACGCCCCGGTTGCGCATCTCCGGCATCAGCAGCGCCAGCGACTCCTCCAGCGCGGCGCCCAGGTCCACGGGCGCGCGCTGCAGCACGCCCTTGGCCGCCAGCGCGCGCGTGCGGCCGATGACGGCGCTGGCGCGCCGGCCCTCGCTGATCATGCGCTGCACCGCGCTGCGCGCCTCCTCCAGGTTGGGTTGCGGCCGGTCCAGCCAGCGCAGGCAGGCTTCCCCATACGTGATGATGCCCGCCAGCGGCTGGCTGACTTCGTGCGCAATGGATGCCGTCAGTTCGCCCAGCACGGCGATGCGCGACACGTGCGCCAGTTCCGCCTGCGCCACGCGTAGCACTTCCTCGGCGCGGCGGCGCTCGGTGATATCGACCACGGTGCCGACAAAGCCGAGGCTGTGCTCGCTGTCCCGGCGCGGCTGTCCCACGCAGACGATGGCAGAGAATGCGGAACTCCTGCTGGAACGGCGTGCCCTCCTTGCACGCGCGGGCCATCCCGGCGAGCACGCGTGCCCGCTCGCCGGGTTGGACCATCGCCACCAAGGTGTGCATGCCCGGTGCGCCAGGCGCGGGGTCGAGCCCGAAGAGCCGGTACATCTCCGCGGACCAGCGCATCTCGCGCCGCGCCGGCCACCATTGCCAGCTGCCGGTCTTGCTGATGCGCTGGCCCTCGGCCAGGGAGGCCTCGCTTTCATGCAGGCCGCGCCGTCTCGCGCGGGCGTTGCCCAGGCTGCCTTTGCGCAGCGAATGACGCGGGATATAGGGTCTGCGCATCGTGATCACGCCTGCGCCGCCGAGTTGGTCAAGCCAAGCACGTGCGCCATCACCACCAGTTCGGCAAAGGTGCGCGCGCCCATCTTCTTCATGGCCTGCGCCCGGTGGATCTTGACCGTGACCGTGCTCAAGCCCACGTCGTCAGCAATCTGCTTGTTCATCAGGCCTGCCGCCGCCCGCGCCATGACTTCGCGCTCGCGCGATGTCAGCGTATCGAACGCAGCCTTCAATTCGCGCCCGCGCCGTTCGCAAGCGCGCCGCTGTGCGTCCCTGCCGATGGCTTCCGTCACCGCGTCGAGCAGGTCCTGGTCACGAAACGGCTTGGTCAGGAAATGGGTTGCGCCGGCCCGCATCGCCATGACCGACATGGCAACGTCCGCGTGGCCGGAGATAAACACCACCGGCACCATGCAACCCACCTCGGCGAGCATGGCCTGCAGTTCCAGCCCGCTGGCCCCCCTGAGGCGCACGTCGAGCACCAGGCAGCACGGCACATCGGGAATCGGGAAGCACAGGAACTCGGCCGCGGAAGCAAAGGTCCTGACCTGGATATCCATCGAGCGGAACAGGCTTGCAATGCCATCGCGCAAGACCGCGTCATCGTCGACGACCAGCACCACGCCGTCGTCGACAAGCCCGCCGCCGGGACTGGGATAGCTGCCGGATATCGCCATTGCGTGCCCTATGCCCGGCACCTGGAGAGAAGGCATGCGACGATCATTTGAATCCTCTATTCTCAAACTCCGGGAAAAAACGGCAACGCGAGATGCGCCCACCTGCCTGGCGGGCAGCGCGATTCTTCCCTATCCGCATGAGGCCGGCCATTGTCCAGGGGTGTGCACCGCCCATCCCTGGGTGTAACCGGGGCGCGGTCCATGCACCGCACAACTCGCCAGCCCCACGGCTGTCTCGCGTCGATTCTGCAAACGTTTGCATTATGGATTAAAGCACCAGAAGATCAAGCCCGAAAATGCAGCCGCACCGGATCCGCACAACTTGCAAATGGCCTGCATCCCTTACTGCGCAAGGCTTTGAAGCCGATGGCCGGTAGCCACTACAAGAATGTGTAGTTGACCACCGGCGCCATTCCCGGAAGATGCGGGTTGTTGCCCGCGCGAGCCGCTTAGCGAGCCGCTTAGTGCGCCGGCGGCGCCGTCGAGCCGCGTACGATCAGCTCCGGGCGGAGCACCACGCTGGCGGCCTCGGCCCTCTCGTTCTCGATGCGCGCCAGCAGCAGCGTGGCCGCTTGCACGCCCATCTCGTGCACGGCAATCCGGATGGTGGTGAGCGGAGGCGTCAGCGCATCGACAAAGGGCATATCGTTGTGGCCGATCACCGAGACGCGCGCGGGGCAGGCGATGCCGGCCTCGCGCAGATAGTCATAACATCCCAGCGCCACCAGGTCGTTGCCCGCGGCGATCGCGGTCAGCGTGGGAAACTGCGCCAGCAGCGCGCGGCAGGCTTCGCGCCCCGCTTCGCGGCCGTAGCTTGCCGCTTCCACGATCATCCATTCGCCTTTGCGCAGCTTGTTGCGCCGCACCGCATCGACAAAGCCCTGCTTGCGCTGATGTCCGGTGGACAGCGAGTCCGGCCCGGCGATATGGCCAATGCGGCGATGCCCGAGCGCCACCAGGTGATCGACGGCGAGCCGCATCCCGAGCAGGTTGTCGCTGACCACGCAGGGCACCCGGCCGAGATCTTCCCCGCGATTGACCATCACCACGGGGATGTTCTGCTTGACGCAGTAGTCCAGCACGGCATCCTCCCGCTCGGCGGTCGCCAGGATCAGGCCGTCGACCTGGCGCCCCATCATCTGGTCGATGACAAAGCGCTGGCGCGTCTTGTCGGCGCCCACATTGACCACGATGGGCACATAGCCCTGCGAGGCCAGCACGCCCTCGAGCCCGGCCAGGATTGGCGGGAACACGGGGTTGGAGATATCCGGCAGCACCACGCCGATGAGTCCGGAGCGCTTGGTGCGCAGCCCGGCGGCGATGCGGTTTGGCCGGAAGCCGAGTTCGTCGGCCATGCGCAGGATACGCTCGGCCACCTCATCGGCGACCAGGTGCCGCGTGGCGGCATTCATCACCCGGGAAACAGTGGAGTAATGGACATCCGCCTTCGCCGCAAGGTCCTTTAGGGTAATGCGCTTACGCTGGTCCATGCGGGCAGGGAGGCTGGTGTGCGGTGAGTGGGAAAACATGCCATTTTAAGCGAAGACGCACGCGCCGCGCCCGCTTCCTTGCCAGCCGCCCTGCGCGCCGCCTACTGCCCGGCCTGCACGCCGGACTGCCGGACCACCGGCGCCAGCTTGGCGATCTCCGCCTTGATGTAGCGCTCGAACTCCTGCGGCGTGGACGTCCGCGCTTCGGCGCCTTGCACCGACAGCCGCTCGCGCACCTCCGGTGTGGCCAGCGCCTTCGAGATCTCGCCATTCAGCGCGGCCACGATCTCCTTTGGCGTGCCCGCGGGCGCCAGCACGCCGAACCATGACTCGAAGGCATAGCCCGGCAAGCCCGACTCCGCCACCGTCGGGATGTCCGGCAAGGCGGCGGCCCGCTTCGGTGTGGTGACCGCCAGCGCCTTGAGCTTGCCCTGGCGCACGAACGGCATGGCGGAGACAGTGGGCGCAAACATCAGGTCGACACGGCCCGCCATGACATCGGTCAGCGCCTCGCCCGTGCCCTTGTAGGGAATGTGCGCGATGTCCACGCCGGCTTCCATCTTGAACAGCTCCCCGCTCAGGTGCGTCGAGCTGCCGGACCCTGCCGAGTCGAAGTTCATGGCGCCAGGCTTCGCCCTGGCGGCTGCCACCACATCCTTGACCGAGCCAAGCTTGCTGGCGCTGTTCACCACCAGCACGTTGGGTACCGTCGCCACCAGTGTCACCGGGGCGAAGTCCTTGACCGTGTCGTACGACAGCTTGGGATAGAGCGTGGCATTGATGGCATGCCCGACCGATACCAGGATCAGGGTGTAGCCGTCCGGCGCGGCCTTGGCGACCATCCCCGCGCCGAGCGTGCCGCCCGCGCCGGGCCGGTTCTCCACGATCATCTGGTAGCGGCCGGATTCGCCCAGCCGGTTGCTGACGATGCGGGCGAGGATGTCGGTGGCGCTGCCCGGTGAGAATGGCACCACCAGGCGGATCGGCTTGGCGGGATACTGGGGCGGCTGGGCGAGCGCGCCCCCGGCGCTCACCGCGAGGGTGGCGCACAGCAGGATGCTTCGAATCACGGTTGTCTCCTCCACCGCCTCGGGTCCGGCCGGATCGCTCCGGGCCGGCTGGGCGGCTCGATGGTCAGGTTCGAGGGTTAGGTTCGAGGAAGAACCCGACCGTCTCGGTGGCATTGCCGGCGCCGTTGCTGGCCAGCGCGAAACCCAGCCTGATGCTGCCGGGCCCGAGCTTTTGCACGAGCGAGGCGTAGTAGCCGTTGCGCGTCAGGTCGCCCGTGGCGGTGCGGTAGTGCAGCCGCTCATACAGCGCGGAGATCTTGGTGCTGGGGAACTGGTAAGACACGCCCACCTTGATGGCATTGTCGTTGCGGCCGGCCGTCTGGTAATGCTGGTGAAGCTCGTACGCCAGCGCCACGTTGAGCGGCCCGCGGTCATAGGTGGTAGCGAACGAGTAGAGCGCCGGGTTGCGCGGCGTGGTGAGCTTTTCCTCCGGCATGCCCCAGCCAAGCCCGGCGCGCAAGCCGTTCCACTCGGGGCTGCGGTACTGCACGATGTTCTGCTCGCGGCGATCGAACGAGTGCGTGTCCTGGATGTTGTTCGTGGTCGAGGCCGAGCCGTTGCTGATCAGCGCCATGTACCCGGCGGTAGTCGGGTAATAGGGATCGTATTCCATGGTGGCTTCGGTGTACGGCGTGGTCCAGTGCCCCATGAAAAACGTGCCGTAATCACCACTCAAACCGATGCGTGAATTTCGTCCCGCGATCTGCCCTGACCCGTTGTCGAGCGACAGGTTGCTCTCGATCTGCCAGATTGCCTTGAGCGAGCCGCCGAGGCCCTCCTCGCCCCGCAAGCCGAAGACCGAGCGGTTATTGGTCAGCCGCCCGACGCCGCCCAGCGCGGTACCGTTCGTGGCGGTGCTGGCCCGCGAGTACTCGATGCTGGTGTTCAGGCGCCCATAGACCGTCACCGTGGATTGCGCATGAGCGGACCCGCACACCGCCACCACGGCGAGCGCCCCGGCGCCGGCCGTCAGGATCGGCCACCGGTGCCGGGGCGCGGGGCTCGCCGCGCGGACCTTTGTTGTCTCCTGCCACCCATGCAAGCTGTACAACCTGTACAACCCATGCCTCCAGGCATTTCCCATGTACGTCTTCCCCTTTTCGATTTTCCGTCTGGTCAAGTTGAAGCATATGCAAACGTTTGCAAACAAAGTAATAATTCAAGGCGGGTACGGCATGGCCAGCAGCAGCATGGCGGGGCGGTTGGCCGGATTCTCCACCTTGCGGGCTTCGCCCGGCGCCAGGCAGACCGAGTCGTACTGCGTCAGGTGCACGACCTGCGCCCCCGTGCTGATGGTGACTTCGCCCTCCAGCAGCACATAGTGCTTCTCCAGCGGCGAGGCATCCAGCTCCGTATGGCCGCCCGGAAGGATCACCGAGACACCGAGCCAGAGCGATGCCGACGGCCCGGCCTCGAACCCCTGCAGGCGCAGGCAGCGCATCCCCTCGTGGCGGGGCGGGAAATAGGCCGGCGCGGCGGCGAACCGGGTCGTGTTCATGGCATCAGCACCACGCGTTCCGGGGCGCCTTGCAGCACCGTGCGGTAGGCCTCGGCGGCGCGCGCCAGCGGGAACGCGTAGCCCGCGTGCACCGGGAAGGGCTTGAGCTGCCCGGCGGCAAACAGGGGGCCGAGCTGATCGAAGACCGCGGCGCAAGCGATGCTGCCCATGGCCAG
This sequence comes from Cupriavidus basilensis OR16, assembly GCF_000243095.1. Lineage (GTDB taxonomy): Bacteria > Pseudomonadota > Gammaproteobacteria > Burkholderiales > Burkholderiaceae > Cupriavidus > Cupriavidus basilensis_D. Next base: position 77,791 of record NZ_AHJE01000038.1, read on the forward strand.
CGTGTCGATGCCCACGTACGTATGCTGGCCGCGGTAGAAGGTAAAGATGTCAAACGGCACGGCACGGTCGAACGTCGAGATGAAGATCTGCGCGGCGCCGATCGCCATGGCCTTGTTGGCTTGCTCGAAGTATGGGCTGCCGACCGTGTTGTAGACGATGTCCGCGCCATGCCCGTCGGTCTCGTTGCGCACCACTTCGGCGATGTTGTCGCGGCTGGCGTCCAGCATGCGCACCGTGCTGCTGGCGTGGCCGCGCAACGGCCCGGCCTCGCGCTCCACGGCGAAGACGCGCGCGCCCAGCGCGGTGGCGATCTGGATGGTGGCCTGGCCGACCTTGCCGTTGCCGCCGCATACCAGCACCACGCTGCCCGCCTTCGGCAGGCCGGCGCGGCGCAGGCCCTCGTAAGCGGTGACAAACGGCACGCCAACCGCGCCGGCTTCTTGCAAGGTCACGTTGGCGGGCTTCTCCCGCACCGCGCCAACGTCGAGCGTCAGGTAGCGGCTGTGCGTGCCATCGCGGCGAATGCCGAGCTCGCCGCCGCTGCCCCAGACCTCCTTGCCCAGCAGGTGCGTGGGCCCGTCCACCACCACGCCGGCATAGTCGCGGCCGGGCACGCGCGGCCACACGGCGTGCGGCATCATTCCCAGCGTGGCCTTGACATCGCTCGGGTTGACGCCCGCGCTGGCGACTTCGATGACGCATTGGCTGGTGCCGGCTGCTGGCTTGGCAATGCCGACGAACTCGAGCTGCAGCGCGTCGATGTTCGCTGCCTGTTGGGAGACGCGGATAGTGTTCATGGTGATGTGGTCTTTGTGTCCGTGTTTGTGTTTGTGTTTGTGTCTGTGCTTGTTTGTCTGTTCGTTCATGCCGCCCGCAGGCCGAGCGTGGCCCGGGCCTCATGCGGCGACGCCAGCGCGCCGCCCAGCGATTTGATGATGTCGCGCGCCTTGGCGACCAGCGCCGCGTTGTCCGGGGCGAGCACGCCCTTCTCCAGGTAGATGTTGTCCTCCAGGCCAACCCGGACATGGCCGCCCGCCAGCCAGGACTGCGCCACGATCGGGAACTCCGCGCGGCCAACGCCGAAGGCGGACCAGTGCGCGCCCGGCGGCAGCATGTTGCGTGCGTAGAACAAGGTCTCCGGGGTGGCCGCGAAACCGTATTTCACGCCGAGCACGAAGGTCCACAGGCCGGGGCCGTCCAGCACGCCTTCCTGGATGAAGTCGCGCGCCATATGGAGGTCGCCGGAGTCGAAGATCTCCAGCTCCGGCATGACGCCAGCCTCGCGGATGATGGCAGCCATCTTGCGCACGTTCCGGGGCGTGTTGATGACCACGTCCGCGCCGGAATTCATCGTGTTGAGGTCCAGCGAACACACATCGGGGCGCAACGCGGCGATATGCGCGACGCGCACTTCCGGACGGACCAGGGTGGTGCCCGGGGCGGCGTTGCGGGGTTCGTCCTCTGCCGGCACGAAGCGCCCTCCGGGGCCGGTGGTCAGGTTGATGATGAGCGCCTTGTTGCGCTTGCGGATCAGCTCGATCACCTCGGCGTAGTACTCGAGCGCCATCGAAGGGCGCCCGCTCTCGGGGTCGCGTACATGGATGTGGGCCGCGGCCGCGCCCGCCTCGGCCGCCTCCAGCGCTGCCGTGGCGATCTGCGCCGGGGTCACCGGCAAGCCGGGATGTTGCTCGGGGGTGACGATATTCCCGGTGACGGCGCAGGTGATGATGGTCTTTCTGCTATGCATGGTGAACGTCTTGGTGTCTTGAACAATGTGTCGGGGAAGGGATCAGCCAAGCTGGCGGCCGCCGTCGACCACGATGGTGGTGCCGGTGGAAAAGCGCAGCGAGGTGGCACAGGCCACGATGGCGTCGGCCACGTCGTCCGGCTTGCCCAATGCGCTTGAGCGGCGTGGTCCTGGCCGCGCGCTCGTTGAAGGCGCTGTCGCGCCCGGGCACGAAATCGGTGTCGACCACGCCGGGCGATACGTTGAGCACGCGGATCTCCGGCGCCAGCGCGCGGCCCAGCGATATGGCCATCATGTCGAGCCCCGCCTTGACCGCGCAATACGCGACGTTGCTGCCCATGCCGGTGCGCCCCGCGATGGACCCCACGTTGACCACCAGCCCCTCGCCCGTCGCTTTCAGGTGCGGCGCCATGGCGCGGATCGCGGCGAACTGGCCGCGCCAGTTCACTGCGAACATCTCGTCGATCAGCGCATCGTCCAGCGCATCGAGGTCGGCATGCGCGATCGCCCTGGTAAAGCCCGCGCTGTTGACCAGCATGTCGATGCGGCCGTACTTGCGCTGCACGTCATCGGCCAGGCGCGCGAGCGATGCGGTATCGCTGTGAAATCCAGCGTGTAGAACGGCGCCGGGAAACCGCCCCATGGGCTTGTGCCTTCGTCCACGCGCCGGAAATGGCCCACCAGCTCGCGATGCACGCCAAAGGTCACGTCCGACTCCAGATGCTCGGAATCGTCGGCGAACACCTGCGTGACGAGCGTGCGATAGCCCGGCGCCGCGGCAATGAAATGAATGTGCGCGGGGCGGTACGGATGGCGGTTCTGTTCGGCCAGCAGCTGGCCGACAGGGCCGCCCGTCGGCACGGGGTAGCCCGCCGGGCGCACCGAGCGGAAATGGAAAGCGCCTTGCGCATCGGTACGAAAGGCGCCGCGCAGGTTCTTGTCCGGTTGCGCGGGGTCCTGGTTGTCGTAGAGGCCAACCGGCGAAGCCTGCCACGCTTCGACCAGCGCGCCGGCCAGGGGCTCGCCGGCGGTGTTGCGCACTTGTCCGCTCACGAACAATGGCAGCCCCGGCGTCTCGCCTTGCACCACGCAATCCCCGCACTCGTAGGTCGGCGCGCCGCCGCGATAGAACGGGCCCAGCAGGGCACCCGGCGTGCGGCCACCGGTGCTGCCGTTGTTCATCAGCGTGACCAGCGTCGACAGCCCGAGCACATCGGCCGCCAGCACCACCTCGTTGTTGGTGGCATTGGTCGCATGGCCAAGTGCCGCAACAAAGCGCAGCCCGAACTCGAACTCCTCGTCGCTGGGCCGCACCTCCCTCAGGAACGCGTGCAGATGATCGACCAGCGCGTCGACGACCTGCCGCAGGCGCGGGTCCGTGGTATCGCGCATCGCCTGCTTGACCAGCTCGCTGAGCGTGTGTTCATCGTCCACCACGGCAAGGCCGCGGCCGAGCCTCGGGGCAAGTGTCGTCTCCATATTCGTCTCTGGTTTCCGTTTTTTGCAAACGTTTGCATTATGGGCTGCCTTCTGAAAAAATCTGAAAAAATCAAGGACATTTGCAATTGGACCGGCCCGCACCGCTATGCTGTAGCACGGGCGAGCGCCGCCCTCTTCACAAACTTGAACCCAGCCATGCCAACCACACCAGACCCCAAGCCAGCCATGCCCCCCGCGCAACCGCGGGCGATCGCCAGGGAAGTATTCAAGGCCGCCCTGCTCAGCCTGGTGGCGGGCTATGTCGACGTAGTCGGCTTTATCGCCCTGTTCGGCCTGTTCACCGCGCACGTCACCGGCAACTTTGTCATGCTCGGCGTGGAACTGGCGCACTCCACCGGCGGCGTGCTGGCCAAGCTGCTGGCGCTGCCGGTATTCGCCCTGTCGGTGGCGGGCACCAAGATTGCCGTCGATGCCATGCAGGCACGCGGCAGGCCGCCGCTGCCGCCGCTGCTGGTCACGCAAAGCGTGCTGCTGGCCGCCTTCATGCTGGCGGGCATCATGGGCTCGCCCATCGCCTCGCCCGACATGGCGTCGGCCATCGCCACCGGCATGCTGGGCGTCGCGGCCATGGCGATCCAGAACGCGCAATCCCGCATCGTGCTGACAGACCATGTGCCGACCACCATCATGACGGGCAACAGCACGCAGGTCATCATCGACCTGGTCGAGCTGCGCAGCGCCTCGCCCGACAAGGTGGCCGCCGCCAGGAACCGGCTGCGCAAGATGGTCCCCGCCATCGCCGCGTTCGCGGCCGGGGCCGTGTCCGGCGCCTATGCCTATGTGCAGTTGTCGTTCTGGTGCCTGGCCGTGCCGATCTTCATCCTGCTGGCGCTGGCGTACAGCTACCGGGCCGGGCCTGCCGCGTCCCTGGCCGGCAGGCAAGCGTAGCGCCGGGGCGAAGCCATTGGCGCATGCCCGGCGCCCGACGTCCCCCGCGATGTGTCCTATAGTTCAAAGCCAGTGGCACCCAGCAAGCGCCACGGCAAGGCACAAGGAGACGCATGATGGCAACCTGGAAGCCCGATCCCAGTTTCTACCCGTCACCCCGCCTGGCCGCAAAGGCGCCGCCCGAAGCACTCGCCTATGTGGCGATGTTCGATCCCACGCGTACCCAGCCTGACGGCATTGCCGTAGTCGACGTCAATCCCGCCTCCAAGGCCTACGGCACCATCGTTGGCCAGGTCACGGTGCCCAACGTGGGGGACGAACTGCATCACTTCGGCTGGAACGCCTGCTCGTCCTGCCTCTGCCCGAATGCGCCGCACCCGCATATGGAGCGGCGCTACCTGGTGGTGCCGGGCCTGCGCTCGTCGCGCATCTACATCATCGACACCAAGCCCGATTCGCTGCGGCCTGCCATCGCCAAGATCATCGAGCCGGGCGAACTGGCCGAGCACACCGGTTACTCGCGCCCGCACACCGTGCATTGCGGCCCCGGCGGCATCTACGTGACCGCGCTGGGCAACGGCGAGGGCAAGGGGCCGGGCGGCATCATGCTGCTGGACCAGCAGAGCTTCGATCCGCTTGGGCAATGGGAGGTGGAGCGCGGCCCGCAGCATTTTGCCTATGACGGCTGGTGGCACCTTGGCTTCGACACGCTGGTGACCAGCGAATGGGGCACGCCCGACATGATCGAGGACGGCTTGGTGCCCGAGATCCTGCTCGGCTCGCGCTACGGCAGGCGGCTGCATTTCTGGGACATGACCAAACGCAAGCACCTGCAGGAAATCGACTTCGGCGAAGAGTACCAGCTCGTGTTCGAGCTACGCCCCGCGCACGATCCCACCAAGGCGTACGGCTTCGTCAACTGCGTGATCAGCCTGAAAGACCTGTCCTCATCCATCTGGGTCTGGTATCGGGACGAAGGTAAATGGGCGATCCGCAAGATCATCGATATCCCTGCGCAAGCCGCGGACCCCGACCTCCTGCCGCCCATCCTCAAGGGCTTCAAGGCGGTGCCGCCGCTGGTCAGCGATATCGACCTGTCGATGGACGACCGCTTCCTCTACGTCTCCTGCTGGGGCACCGGCGAGTTGCTGCAGTACGACGTCTCCGACCCGTTCGCGCCCAGGCAGACCGGCTGCGTGCGCATCGGCGGCATCGTCTCGCGCGCCACGCATCCGGGCGCCGGCGGCGCCGCGCTCAACGGCGGCCCGCAGATGGTGGAAGTCAGCCGCGACGGGCGGCGCATCTACTTCACCAACTCGCTCTACGGCGCGGTCGACGCGCAGTTCTACCCGGAGGGCATCGAGGGGTGGATGGTCAAGCTGGACGCCGCGCCCGACGGCGGCATCGCCTTCGACCCGCGCTTCTTCCTGCGCTGGCCGGCCGGCCATCGCCCGCACCAGGTCAGGCTGGAAGGGGGTGACTGCTCATCGGATTCGTATTGCTTCCCATAGACAGACGCAAACGCCATAGCGCCATCACCCCATCGCGCCGAGAGCGCCCCCGCCATGTTCGCCATCACTGGCGTGCCGCTTGGCACGCAGTTCGCCACGCAGTGGTCCGCCCTGTGGCCACTCTGGTGGCCATGGCTGGCCATCGCCGCGCTTGGCCTGTTCCACGGTATCAATCCCGCCATGGGCTGGCTGTTTGCCGTGGCGCTGGGGCTGCATCGCGGGCGGCGCAAGGTGGTGCTGCTGGCGCTGCTGCCGATCGCGCTCGGCCACGCCATCGCGGTGGCCTTGGTGCTCGCCGCCACGCTCGCGCTGGGCAGCCTGCTCGATCCCCAATGGCTGGCGCGCGCCGGCGGCGCGGTGCTGATCGGCTGGGCCGCCTGGCACGCCCTGCGCGGCCACCGCCAGCGCCCCCGCGTGGGCATGCAGGCCGGCATGGCCGGGCTGGCGCTATGGTCGTTCCTGATGGCGGGCGCGCACGGCGCGGGGCTGATGCTAGTGCCCGCGCTGCTGCCGCTGTGCCGCGCTGCCGCGGGCGCGCCGGCGGCGGGCGGACCGCTCATCCCGGCGCTGCTGGCGCTCGGTTTGCACACGCTGGCCATGCTGCTGGCCATCGGCACCGTGGCACTGCTGGTGTACGACCGCATCGGCGTGGGTTTCCTGCGCACCGGCTGGATCAACCTGGACCGGGTGTGGACGGTGGCGTTGACGGGGTGCGGCGCGGCATTGCTGTTGATGTAGGCCATGGCCTTTTGAATGCTGTGATGCCACGAAAAGGTAGCAGCTAGACGACTCCATTCCCTTGCGCCCCGAAGACCATGCCCTCCGGTAGCCCAAATGCAAGGGATTTGGGTATCGCGCCTAGTGCCCATCGGGATCGCCACCCTGCCCGATGCGCTTGACCAGCGCCTCCTCCTCGGCAAGCGTTGCTTGCAGTTCCTTGCCGAAGGCTTCCGGCGACGTACTGAACTCGGTGGTCGATCCAAGGCTCGCCTGGAGCGACACGAAACCCGGATCACGCGCGGCCTTGTGGATCGCCGCGAATAGTTGCTGCACGATCGGGCCCGGCGTGCCCGCCGGCGCGGCAAACCCGCCCCAGGACGCGAAGCCATACTGCTGCACGCCGGCTTCGGAGAACGTTGGCACATCGGCGATCTGCGGCACGCGCGCGGGCGTGGTGACGGCCAGCGCCCGCAGGGTGCCGACCTTGATGAGCGGCAGCGCCGTCGACAGCACCAGCACCGAGAAATCGATCTGCCCGCCCCGCAGCGCATTCACGGATTCCACCGCGCCCTTGTAGGGCACATGGAGAAACACCAGCCCGGGGCTGGACAAGCGCAGGTGCTCCACCGCCATATGCGCGGGCGATCCGATCCCCGCGGAGCCATAGCTCAGTTTGCCCGGGCTCTGCCTGGCCGCGGCCATCAGCGCTGGCAGGCTGCGGTACGGCGAACTTGCCGGCACCACGGCAACGAACGCTGAGGCATTGAGCTTGGTGATGGGCTGCAGGCTCTTCGGCAGGTCGATTTTCTTCGACATGGCCGCCACCGTGACAAGGCCGGAGGTGATGTATGCGACGGTGTAGCCGTCGGGCGCGGCGCCTGCCACCACCTGCGCGCCCAGCAGCGTGGACGCGCCTGGCTTGTTGTCGACGATCACGGGCACACCCAGGCCGCGGCCCAGGCTCTCGGCCAGCTTGCGCGCCGAGATGTCGGGCCCGCCACCCGCCGGATAGGGCACCACGATGCGGATCGGGCGGCTGGGCCAGTGCTGCGCACCCGATCCAATGGCGGGCAGGAGCGTGGGCAACAGGGCAATCGCAAATAGCGCGCGCCGGCGTTGAGGACTGAACATGACTGTCTCCTATCTTGTTTTCAAGCTGCGCCCGCTTGTTGCGCGGGCGCCCGGCTAATCGATCTAATCGATCTGGGCGAGACGCTCCGGACGGTTCGCCAGGCTGTCCGCCGCCTGTTTGCCAGGTGTCAGGCGGACGAAGCGGATGGCCCCGTTGTAGCGAAACGCGCCGCGCGCCTTGTAGCGCTCGCTGACCTTGAGGCGGCGGTCGCACCCCACATCCAGCCCCTCGCCCGTCAGGCGAAGAATGGTTGGCGACATGTCCATGGCTGCCATGGCGACCTGGCCGTCGAGCAGCACGGTTGCGCTTGCCCGGCGCGCGCCCAGTGCGCGGTGTTCCAGCACGAAGTGGTGGTCGCCCTGCGCCAGTGGCACCGGCGGTGGCGCCATGCTGCGCTCGCCGACGTTGTAGACCACGTGGAGCTGGCCATCTGCCACGAATACGCTCAGGCCGCCGAATGCATTGCCGAATGCCAGCAGCACGCCTTCGGATCCTGGCTCGCTGGAGAAGCGGCACTCCAGCGTGTAGTCCCGGTCCGCGATCAACGGCGAGATCACCGCGGTCGGCACGGTGGACATGCCCGCATGGAACGTCCTGGCAAGCGAATAGCTCTTCTCCAGGAACGGCGGCACCGCCAGCACCCGCCGGTTGTCGCGATTGTCCAGCGGGTATATGTGGTTGGCCTGCGCGTCCGCCTCGAACTCCGCGACCAGCTCGGCCAGCACGCCGCGATTCGCGGCCGCGACGTCTTCGCACTCCGTCGGGTCGCGCAACAGGTCGAACAGCATCCAGTTGTCCAGGTCGATGCGGGTGCCTGGCGGCTGCAGCGAGACGATCTTCCAGTGGTCGCGGATATAGCCGCGATTGCCCTCCAGCTCGTAATGTTGCCGGGTGCGCCGGGTCGCCTGCGCAGGGTCCGCCAGCATGGCGCGGAACGAGATCCCGTTGAGGCCACGGGTGCGATTGCCACGGAAACGATCCGGATAGTCGATGCCGGCGATCTCCATCAGCGTGGGCAAGGTGTCCGTCACGTGGATCCACTCGCGCCGGATTGCGCCGCCATCCCGGATCCCTTGCGGCCAGTGCACGATGTAAGGCACGCGGATGCCGCCATTCATCGGCGTGCGCTTGTAGAAGCGGAACGGCGTGTTGGATGCATTGCCCCATCCAACCGGATACGCGGCATACGAATCCACCCCGCCCAGTTTCCCGTCCCGCATCATGTCGGCGGCAAGACTGGCCGGCTCCACGCCGGAGACCCGCTTCTCGAAGATGTTGGCCGCGCCCTGCGGCCCGCCGATCGACGAGGCGCCATTGTCGGAGGTGAGGATGAATAGGGTGTTGTCCAGCACGCCGGCATCGCGCAGGTGATCGGCGAGCCTGCCGATGTTCTGGTCGATGTTGTCAACCATGGCGGCATACACGGCCATGTAATGCGCATACAGGCTGCGTTGTTCGGGTGTGAGCTGGTCCCATGCGGGGATATTGGAGCCGCGGTCCGAGAGCTGCCAGTCCGCCGGTATCACGCCCTGCGCGCGTTGCCGCTCATAGCGCTGGCGGCGGATCTCGTCCCAACCCTGGTCGTACTCGCCGGCATAGCGCTCGATATCCTGCGGCTTGGCCTGCAGCGGCACGTGGGGCGCGTTGTGCGCCAGGTACAGGAAGAACGGCTTGTCCGGACTGGCGCCCTGGTGCGCCTTGAGCCAGCCGATGGCCTTGTCGGTCCAGTCGTCGCTACAGTAATAGTCCTCCGGATAGTCGTCGGTATCCAGAAAGCTGTTGCCCTCCACCAGTTGCCCTGGCGCGAAGTAGTTTGTCTCAGCAGCAAGAAAGCCATAGAAGCGATCGAACCCCCGCTGCAGCGGCCACGAATCGCGCGCGCCCGCGGGCGAGACATTATGGTCGGCCGTGTTGTGCCATTTGCCCACCGCGTAGGTGGAGAAGCCGCGTTCGCGCAGCAGCTCGGCCATGGTCGGCGCGTCGCTTGCCATTTCGCCGGCCTGATAGCCGGGATATCCGGGATTGTTGTGGGTCAGCCAGCCGCAGCCCACCGCGTGCGGATTCTTGCCGGTCATCAGGGCGGCGCGGGCCGGCGTGCACATGGGCACCGTGGTGTAGTTGGCAAAGCGCAGCCCGCCTTGCGCCAGCGCGTCGATATGCGGGGTGCGGATCTCGCTGCCAAAGCAGCCGAAATCCGAAAAGCCCAGATCGTCGAGCAGCACCACGACAATGTTCGGCGTGCCGGGCAGGGCCGCACGCTGCGCGGGCCACCACGGCTGCGACTCCTGCAACGTCTTGCCGATGGTACCCCGATAGCCGTTGGCGGCGCCGCTGGCATGGCTGAATTCTGTGTGTTCCATTTGCAATCCCGAGGTTTGCGATCAGACCGACCGGCCAAGAATCAGGTCGGCGGCTTTCTCACCGATCATGATCGAGGCGGCATTCGTATTGGAGGAAGGCATGGTCGGCATGATCGAGGAATCGACCACGCGCAGGCTGGCCAGCCCGTGCACCTTCAGCGCGGGGTCCACCACGGCCATTTCGTCATGGCCCATCTTGCAGGTGCCGATCGGATGCCAGGAGGTCTGCCCGGCCTTCCTGATGTAGGCGAGTAGTTCGTCGTCGGCACGGATATCGATGCCCGGACGGGTCTCGCGCACGATGTAGGGCGACAGGCCTGGTTGCCCGGCGATGCGCCGCGCCAGCCGCAGGCCGTCGAGCATCGCCGCCTGGTCGGCGGCGGCCGAGAAATAGGCGGGGTCGATGCGGGGCGCCGCCAGCGGATCGGCGCTGGCGATATGGAGCCGGCCCCTGGACTCGGGGCGGAGCTGGAAGAAGCCGATGGAGAAGCCGGGGAATTCGTCGAGCCCGTAGCCTTTCGTGCGCGCGTAGCGGTCCTTGCCGCTCAGGTGGTGCAACTGCACCTTGACCTGCGTGCGCGACTGCGTCGGCGCGGTCCGTGCCAGCGCATGGGCGGAAGCGGACGGGGTGGACATCATGCCCTTGCGCGTCGCGACGTAGTGCAGGCCCATCCAGAGCTGCCTGAGCGGGCTGCGAAGGGCGTCGTTCAGCGTGATTGGCTTGGCGCATTCATAGGTAAGCCGGCACTGAAGGTGATCCGACAGGTTCTCGCCTACGCCGGGCAGATGATGCAGCACCTGCACGCCATGCTGCGTCAGCAGCGTGCGATCGCCCACGCCCGAAAGCTCGAGGAGCTGCGGCGACTTGATCGGCCCCGCGCTGAGAATCACTTCGCGGCGGGCGAGCGCCTGTTTCTTCACCCCGCCCTGTAGATACTCGATGCCGATGGCCTTCTTGCCGTCAAACAATACGCGAGTCGCCGTGGCATCGACCTGCAGGTCGAGATTCGCGTTCCGGCGGCCGTGCAGGTAGCCGATGGCCGTACTGCACCGCTGGCCGCGCCGCGTCGAGAGCTGCAGGTAGGAGGCGCCCTCGTATTGCGCGCCGTTGTAGTCCTGCGTACGCGGAATGCCCGCCTCTTCGCAGGCGCGCAGAAAACCCTCGGAGAGTTCATGCTGCATGCCGTCCAGCGAGCTGACGGCGATCGGACCTTCGCGGCCGCGATAGTCGCCGGAGCCAAGCGTCGTCGCCTCCAGCCGCTTGAAGTACGGCAGCAGGTCGGCGTAGCCCCATCCGGCATTGCCCAGCGCCTGCCAGTGGTCGAACTCGGCGGGTTCGCCGCGCACGTAGATCATGCCGTTGACGGAACTGGAGCCGCCCGGCAGCCGGCCGCGCGGCCAGTAGATCTCCTGCCCCTCCAGGCACGACTGCCCGATGGTCTTGAACGGCCACACATAGTCAGGGTTGAGCAGCAGCTTGGCGATGCCGATTGGCGCGCGCACCCAGAAATCGCGCTCGCGGCGCTGTCCTGCTTCCAGCAGCAAGACCCTGCCCGTGCCGCGCTCGGCGAGCCGGGTGGCGAGCGTCGCGCCGGAGGAGCCGGCACCCACCACGATGAAGTCGAAGTCCGGCGTCATTCGCGGCTCCCCGATGCATTGAGCCAGTGCGAAAGCGCGGCGGCTTCCTGCCCCATGCGCTCGAACTGGCGGTCGGGCATTTCCTGCTGCGGATTCTCCTGGCCGATGCGCGCGGGCTCGGGCGCCACGCAGAGTTCGTAGAAGGCCGGACCGTCGATGCGATGCATGGCCGACGCAACCTCGCGCAAGGTGGCGAGGTTGTCGATGCGCACCACGTGGCGGTAGCCCGCCGCGCGTGCCAGGCCGCAGAAATCGGTAATGCCCTGCCCCGGCGCCCGCAGGTTGACCCCGCCGGTAAACTGGGTGCCGTTATTCACCACGAAATGCGCGAAGCGGCGCGGCTGCTGGCCAGCCACGGTGACCAGGCCGCCAAGCTGCATCAGCAGGCTGGCATCCCCGTCCACCACCACCACGCCGCGTTCGGGATGCGCAAGCGCCAGGCCAAGCCCGAGCCCCGCGGCACCGCCCCAGGCGTCCGGATGTCACGCCTAGCGCATCGAACACATACATGGAGCCCATGGTCGTGACCAGCAACGCGCCCGCACGCGACGCTTCGATAACCTGGCAAGCTTCAGCGATTCTCATGACGGTGTCTCCTCAATGCCAGGCGATGGGCGCGCCGACGATCAGCGCGGCTGCGCCGCCACGTGCATGGGCGGCGTCGAAGGCTGCGTCGATATGGCGCAGGTCCGCGGCCGCTTCCAGCCGCCAGCACGGCACGTCGAGCGCATCCAGTACCGGTTCCAGCAGGCGCACCATGTTGCGCCGCGAGGCGGCGGGGTCGCCGCCGAAATTGGAAAACTCGCGGCCGAACTGGCCGACCAGGAAAACGGTCGGGATCCTGGCATCCAGCGCGATGGCGCGAATCGTGTTCACGCAGGCATAGAGGCCCTGGTTCTGCACCACGACAATCGGGCGCTTGCCGCCGATGGTCAGGCCCGCGGCCACGGTCACGGCCTGGTCCTCATTGCAGCACATGACTTCACGGATGCCGTCCACGCCCGCTTCCATGCGTGCGTGCAGGGCCCACTGCACCCAGTCCGGCACCGTGACGAAGTGGTCCACGCGGCTTGCCCTGAGCGCCTCGACATAGGCCGATGCCGCGATGCTATGATTTCCAACAGTCATCTTTGTCTCCATCGTTTGTTGGACGCATTGTGGACATGGCGCACCGCAACAATCTGTCACTTTGAAGACAAAAAATGGCCCTGGCCGCTTATCTCGCGCTGGCACGCTCGGTACTCGCACGCTGCCCCGCTTTCCAGCGTTGCGCCGGGCAGACCCTGGATCGCTTTGTCGACAGCGGTCGGGTGGTGCAGTGTGCGGGCGGCGAAATCCTTGCCACGCGCGGACAGCCGTTGGCGTACCTGATCGTAGTGCTGAGCGGCAGCCTTGAAATTGGCGTGCTGACCAGCGCCGGCAAGCGCTTTGTGATCCGCTACCTGGAGCCGGGACAGATCCAGGGCGTCATCCCGATTCTCGACGGCAAGCCGTCCATCCACGACACCCGCGCGCACGGCGAATCCGTGGCGCTGCTGGTTCCGAAAGATGTATTCGTGCAAGCGCTCGACACCGATCCCGCACTGGCGCTGGCGTTACTGCGCATGTTCTGTTCGCGCTCGCGCGCGCTCTATGACGGCGCTGCCGCCAGCGCGCTCGCACCCATGCGCGTGCGCGTTGCGCGCTCGCTGGTGTCGTTGCTTCCCGCCTACGGACTGCCGCGCGGCGACGTAGTGACACTGTCGCTCAAGTTATCCCAGGACGAACTCGCGGCGCTGGTCGGCGTATCGCGCCAGCGGCTCAACAAGGAACTCAAGGAGTTCGAGAGCGAAGGGATCATCGCGATTGCTTACTCCCATATCGAGATCACGGATTCCGAGGCGCTGTTCTCTATCGCGTCGCTCGACACTTGAACATTGAACAGGTGGGGGCGCGTGGGCCAGGTCACCGCGACGCAACCAAAGGGCGGATCGTGCTGGTCGACATGCAGCCGCTCAGGCCCCCTGCTCGCGCACCAGCACCGTCATGCGCTGCGCGAGCGGCGAGAGATAGGCGCCCGCCCGGGAGATCACGCCCACGCGCCGGCGCAGATCCAGTTCTTCTAGTCCCAGGTCCAGCGGACGCAGCCCGGTCATCACCGCATTGGAATTCGTGCCCGATATGCTTAGCATCTGCGTGCCGCGCATCAGGTCGAAGAGCGAGGAACTGCCAAAATCGGTCTCGATGCGCAAGTTCGGGGCGCCCAGCCCCTGCTTGCGAAATGCCGCATCGACCTGCTGGCGCAGGATGATATTCGGCCCGGGCAGCAGCCAGTCCTGGCCCGCCAGGTCGGCAAGGGTCAACTTGCGGCGGCGCTGCAGCGGGTGCGCTTCATCGGCCACCACCACCAGACGGTCGTCGAACAGTTCCTCCACCGCGAACTCGCTCGCGCGCTCCCTTGGCGTGGGGGCAATGGCCAGGTCCAGCTCGCCCGCCAGCAGCAGTTCCATGAGGTCCCGCGCCAGCAGCCGGCGCAGCCGCAGCCGGGCAACGGGCCGCTCCCGCAGCAGCTGACGGCAGGCGTCCAGCACCAGGGCGTTGGGGATCGAAGGCGAATAGCCCAGGCGCAGCATGCCCTGCTCGCCGGTGCGGATGCCTTGCATCTCCTTGAGCGCGTCGTCGAACTCCAGCCGGATGCGGCGCGCCCGCTCGATGAATTGCCTGCCCGCCTGCGTCGGGGTCATGCCATGGGCCGTGCGCTCGAACAAGGGCAGGCCGATCTGCCCTTCCACCCGCTGCACCGCCTTGGTCAGGGCCGGCTGGCTGATGCCCAGCGACTCCGCGGCACGGCCGATGCCGCCGTGCGCATCGACGGCCAGCACGTATTCCAGATCTCTTGTCTCCATCTCGACATTCCCGTTGGTTGAACAGCATTGTAGTGATGCCCTGCATCTTACAGACTACGGCACAGAACCATCAAGGAGACAACCCATGGGATTCGCATTCTTCCTGCGCCGCGCCGCGCGCTATTGGGGCGATCACGCCGCCGTGCTCTACAACGACCGCGTGCTGACCTATCGCGAACTGGACGAGCGCTCGAACCGCCTCGCCAACGCGCTGCTGGCCCTCGGCCTGACCAAGGGCGATCGCGTGGCGATTCAATCGCGCAACCGCCCCGAGCTGGTCGAGATCGAGTGCGCCCTGTACAAGGCCGGGCTCGTCAAGGCCGCGCTCAATCCGCGCTTCACCGCGGCGGAGGCATCGGATGTGGCCGAAAACTGCACGCCGCGCATCCTGTTTGCCGGGCCTGGCTATACAGGCTACTCACCGGAGACCGCCGGCTTTGGGTCGGTGCAAACATGGATCGCGATCGGCAAATCCGCGGATGGCTACGGCGACTACGAGGCCCTGCTGGCAGGCGCGAGCCCTGCGCCGCTCGACATCACGCCGCAGCCCGCCGACCTCGCCGTCCTGCATTTCTCCTCGGGCTCCACGGGCAAGATCAAGGCCGCCATGCAGAGCTACGGCAACCGCCTGGCGGCGCTGCGCAAGATGCTGCTGGGCATGGACACGCCGGCACGGCCCGGCGACCGCCTGGCGCTGATCGGGCCCATCACCCATGCCTCGGGCATGTTGATGCAGCCTTACCTGTACAACGGCGCGACGCTGGTGCTGTTCGACAAGTTCGAGCCCGCGCATTTCCTGGCCGAGGTGGGCAGGCTGCGCCTCACCCATGTGTTCATGGTGCCAGCCATGATCAATATGCTGCTGACGGAGCCAACCCTGGCCAGCGCGGACCTGAGCAGCCTCAAGACCCTGGCCTACGGCGCCGCGCCGATGGCGCCCGCCCGCATCCGCGAGGCATGGGAGCGCATCGGCCCGATCCTGTCCCAAGGCTATGGCGCGAGCGAGTCCACCTCCGGCGTGACCCGTCTTTCGACCGCCGACCATGCCCACGCACTGGCGCACCGGCCCGAGCGGCTGGCGTCCTGCGGGCGGGCGCTTGGCGAGACGGAAGTGCGCGTGGTTGACGAGCAGGGCCAGGAAGTGGCCGGCGACGAGATCGGCGAACTGGTGATCCGCGGCGAGGATGTCTTCCACGGGTATTGGGGCGAGCCGGAGCTGACACGCGAAGTGCTGGCGCACGGATGGCTGCGCACCGGCGACCTGGCGCGGGTGGATGAAGAAGGCTACATCTACCTGGTCGACCGCAAGAAAGACATGATCATCTCCGGCGGCTTCAACGTGTATCCGACCGAGGTCGAGGCCGCGCTCTACCAGCATCCGGACGTCATGGAAGCCTGCGTGATCAGCGTGCCAGACGATACCTGGGGCGAGAGCGTCAAGGCGGTCGTCGCGCTCAGGCCCGGCCGGCAAGGCAGCGCGGAGGACCTCATCGCGCACTGCCGCGCACGGATCGCGGACTACAAATCGCCGCGAACCATCGACTTCGTCACCGAGTTGCCCAAGAACGCAAGCGGCAAGCTCGCTCGCAAACTGGTGCGCGAGCCGTATTGGCAAGGCGTATCGCGTCGCGTGAATTAAGGAGAAACGCCATGTTCGACAACCTCGCCAATCCCGTGCTGGTCGAAACCCGCGCCAGCATCCAGCGTTATATCCATGAGGAACTGCTGCCGCTGGAGCGCGAGCTGGGCCTGGGCTCGGAAGACGCCTGGCCACGCGACGTGCTGCGCGGCGTGTGGCGCCGCTCCAGCGAGCTGGGGCTCTATGCCGCCTGCCTGCCCGTCGAGCTCGGCGGCAAGGGCCTGAACATCGCCGAGCAATGCGCGCTGAAGGCAGACCTTGCCGCAAGCGGCGCGGTGCTGGCACCGCACGTGCTGGGCGACCTGGGCGGCCCGCCGCGCGTGGGCAATATGCTCAAGTACGCCACGCCGGACCAGCTTGCGCGCTACTTCCAGCCGGTCATCCGGGGTGAGAAATCCACCTGCTTCGCCCTGACCGAGCCGCATTCCGGCTCGGATGCCCAGAGCATCTCCACCACGGCCGTGGCGGACGGCGATGACCTCGTCATCAACGGCCGCAAGCACTACATCAGCGGCGCGCCGTTTGCCGACTTTGCCATCGTCATGTGCGTCACCGACGCCACCGTGTCGCCGCCCGCCATCACGGCCGTGCTGATCGACCTGGACCTGCCCGGCGTCAAGGTCAGCACCGAGTACGTGCCGATGTCGGGCCAGCATATCGATGGGGACATCGAGTTCGTCAATGTGCGGGTGCCGCGCGCCAATATCTTTGGCGGAGAAGGCAACGGCTTCAAGCTCGGCATGTCGCGCATCAACGTCAACCGGCTGCTGCACTGCCCGACCATGCTGGGCCTGGCGACCAAGGCCTACGCATCCTCGCTCGAGTACGCCGGCCAGCGCCGCCAGTTTGGCGGCCCCATTGCACGCTTCCAGGCCATCCAGCACATGCTGGCTGACATGGCCGCCGCGCTGTGGGCTTGCGAGAGCATGATCGCGCAAACCGCCGCGCTGGCGGACAGTGGCGCGGATCTTCGCGTGAAGGCCGCGGCGTGCAAGCTGTTCATCTCCGAGCGCTGTTTCGAGGTAGCCGACAAAGCCGTGCAGATCCACGGCAATGTGGGCGTGACGCGAGGACATCCGGTTGAGCAGGCCTTCCGCAAGCTGCGCATGTTCCGGATCTTCACCGGCACCAGCGAGATCCAGCGCAATACCATCGCCCGCGCGATTCTTGAACCCATGCAGGCAAAAGCCTGAGCCGGCAGCGGTTGATCAAACCGGCGCAGGCCAACTGCGCCGCCAAGAACTGGAGACACTCCCATGAAACGCCGAACCTGGCTCGCCACCGCGGGCGCAGCCGCACTTAGCAGCATGCTCGCGCCGGCACGCGCCGCCGCGCCCTATCCCAATCGTCCCGTGCGCCTGATCGTCCCGTTCCTGGCCGGCAGCGCGCCGGACAATATCGCGCGGACGCTGTCGGCTGAACTGGCCCACACGCTGGGCCAGCCGCTGGTCGTGGAGAACATGCCCGGCGCGGGCGGCGTGATCGGCGCGGGCGCCTTGAAGCGCGCTGCCGCGGACGGCTACACGCTGGGCATTCTCGCGAACACGCACGTCATCAACGTGCATATGTATCGCAACATGCCGTACGATCCCGCGCACGATTTCACCTCCATCGCGGCGATTTCCGGCGGCCCCACCGCTCTCATCGTGCCTGCCGATGCGCCATACAAGACCGCCGGCGACCTGATCGCCGCGCTCAGGCGCGCACCGGGCAAGCTCAACTATGGCTCGGGCGGCAAAGGCAGCATCGCCCATCTGGCGGTAGAGGCCTTGCTGCACCAGACGGGCACCGAGGCCGTGCACATCCCCTACAAGGGCGCGACGGAGATCATCACCGCCATGCTCAGCGGCCAGACCCAGTTCGGCATGCCGGTGCTGAGCACCGCGACCCAGTACCTGCGCAATGGCCAAGTACGGGCACTGGCCGTGTCGTCATCCGCGCGCTCGGTCTATTTTCCGGAGGTGCCGACGCTGGCCGAAGTCCTCCCGCCCGGCCTGGTGCTGGACAACTGGAGCGGCCTGTTCGCGCCCGCGCACTTGCCAGCGGAACTGACCCAGCGGCTGTTCGCCGCAGTCACGCAATTGCAGGCCAGCGGGCGACTGGACGCGCAGATCAAGGCCAACGCGGGGGAGTTGCGCCGCAGTGCTTCCCCATCGCAGTTCAACGGCATGGTGGCCGCGGACACCGCCCGCTACGGCAAGCTGATCCACGCGATCGGCATGAACGGCGACGTCAGCTAGAACACCGGGAACCGACAATGAAACCAGAGTGGTCCTGCCTGAAGGACGTCAAGATCATCGATCTCAGCCAGCTCCTGCCCGGCCCGCACGCCACGACCCTGCTCATGCAACTGGGCGCGGACGTGATCAAGGTGGAGCAGCCAGGCACGGGCGACACCTCCCGGCAGCTCGGGCCTGCCGTGTTCGCCCAGTTCAATCGTGGCAAGCAATCCGTCGCGCTCGACTTGAAATCCGACCAAGGCCGCGCGGCATTCCTGGGCCTGGTGAAAGAGGCGGATGCCGTTGTCGAAGGCTTCCGGCCCGGCGTGATGCAACGCCTCGGCCTGGGCTATGACGCGCTCGCCCAAGTGAACCCGGCCATCGTGCTGTGCTCCGTGTCCGGATTCGGCCAGACCGGCCCCTATGCGGAGCATGCGGGCCACGACCTGAACTACCTCGCGCTGGCAGGCTACTGGTCCGTGCCGGTGCAGGTGGACGACAAGGTATCGCGGCCGCGCGCGCGTGTTTCCGACTACGCGGCCTCAGGCTATGCGGCGCTGGCGCTGGCCGTGGCAGTCATGAGTGCGCGGCAACATGGCCGTGGCCAGCATCTCGATGTGTCGATCCATGACGCCATCCTGTCGTGGACCGCGCATGGCGCCTGGGCCGCGCGCGGGTACGAAGATCGCCCGCACGAATCGCCAACCGTGATGCCGGACAACGATATCTTCGCGACCAGCGATGGCCGCCATCTCGCCCTGGGCATCCTGGAGAACAAGTTCTGGCTCAACCTGTGCGAGGCGATTGGCGCCGACTTTCCAGCACTGCTCGATGCCCGGTTCGCGTCGCGGCCCGGCCGCCAGCAGCACAAGCCGGAAGTCAACGGCCTGCTCAACGGGATCTTCCTGTCGCGGTCTCTCGCCCAATGGGCGGAAGTCTTCGCACCCTTCGACCTGCCCTTCTCCCCCGCGCTCAGCGCGCGGGAGCTGTTCGCTGACCCGCACGTCAAGGCGCGAAACATGGTCCGCGAGGTGCCTTCGGAGAATGCCATCGCGCTGAACTTCCCGGTCAAGTTTTCCCTTGGACTGCCCGCAAGCGACGATCACGTTCCCGCGCTTGGCGAACACAACGGGTAGCACTGGCTACGCATTGCTTTGGGTAGGACTCTAGGCCAAACGATAGAACATGCATGAACAGCACGCTGCGTGATGCTGCCCGCTTTGCCGAAGTGATTCGCAAAGCCAGCTCGGGCGAGAACCCGGATGCCATATGCGGCAAAGCCGTTCGCCTCGCGCTGAAGCCCAATAGGCGCCGCCCCGGCGCGGGCAAGGACAATATGCCGGGGGTCGCGGTGGGCTTGCACCACCGGTTCTGATCGGCAGCGTTCAAGCCTGCGACCGCCAACGGGACGGCGGCACAGCCTCTTCCTGCCGCCACGCGGCGCGCAACGCCTGCGGGCTGGCAAAGCCGCAGCGCTGCGCAACCAGCTCGACGGCCCAGTCGCTGTCCTTCAGCAACCTGCGTGCCAGATCCAGCCGCAATTGCTGCTGGTACTGCTTGAGCGTGACGCCGCACTCCTGCTGGAATAGCCGCGCCAGATGCCGATAGCTCAGCGCGAAGCGGCCGGCTAGCTCGCTGTACGGCAATTCGCAGGCAGGCTGCCTGCTCAGGAAATCCTGCACGGCGTGGATGACCGGATGATGATGATTGCGGTAGCGCAGCGGCACATCGAGCGCCGGATCCTGGCCCAGCCTGCGGAATGGCACGACGTTCTCGCGCGCGACCTGGATCGCGGCCGGGGCACCGAACGCGTGCCGGATGAGGTGCAATGCGAGGTCGATGCCCGCCGTCACACCGGCCGAGGTGATCAGCGCGCCATCTTCGACCAGCACCCGGCTGGCCAGCACGCGTGCGTGCGGATAGCGCTGCTGCAACCGCGCCAGGTGCTCGTGGTGGGTCGTGCAGCTGCGCCCGTCGAGCAAGCCGGCCGCGCCAAGCAGGAATGCCCCGGTGCAGACGCTGGCCAGCGTCACCTGGCCAAGACGGGGCTGCACCACGGCCTGGAGCCAGTCAACGATCTGCCGGTGCGCCGGCGTGGACAGCGCGCTGAGCACGAGCTTGAAACCGACCACGATCACCACGTCGCCGGGCGCCAGCCGTGCCGGCAAGGCCTTTACCCCGCTCAAGGCGAGGCCTTGAAAGCTTGTCAGCGCCTGCAGCGGCCCGACGCAGTGAAGCGCCAGTGGCGAGATCCCGAGCGCGGCCACTGAACCCAGCAACTGCATCGGCCCGCCAAGATCCAGCATATGCACCTGCGGCGGCAGCACAAGGAAGACACGCTTCATCGTTGCCCCAGATCGTTCACATTCCGATGGCACGATTTTTACCATACCTGTCATATTTTCGAATTGCCGCGATATCCTCTTGTGATTAGTATGGCAGGGAATTTACTGACATGACATGCCATAGCGGAGGAGACAGAACATGCTGGAACTCAGGCCAAGCTGCGAGCACTGCAACAAGGCGCTCCCGCCAGCGTCGCTGTGGAAGGGCAACAACTTTCTCGGCAACAATCCGGCGAGCACGAACATCAAGCACCGCCCGGTGGATCCGGCCACGCATGCGCAATTTTCAGCCGCCATTCGCGGGATTCCTCCCGAGCGCCGATAGCCGGCCAGAGCGCGAAAATCCGTCCGCGCCCCTTCTGGTGACATAGCCACGGGAGGTAAACTCTGCTTCCCCGGTAACTGCACCCATGAACAAGAGCGGCGGATGAGCAACGAACTACAGATTGAAGATATTCAACTCGGCGACGGCAAGACAGTGGTCAAAGGCGCCTTGATCACCACCCAGTACAGCGGCTATCTGGAGGACGGCACCCGGTTCGACTCGTCCTACGATCGCGGCAAGCCCTTCCAGTGCGTGATCGGCACCGGGCGCGTCATCAAGGGCTGGGATCTGGGCCTGATGGGAATGAAGGTGGGCGGCAAGCGCAAGCTCCATGTGCCGGCTCACCTTGCCTATGGCGAACGCCAGGTCGGCGCCCATATCAAGCCGAACTCGAACCTGGTCTTCGAGATCGCGTTGCTGGAAGTGCTGACGCGGGACGATTGAAGCAAGCCGACGCCCGCCCGGTGGCGGGGTTCCATTACAATCCAGCAAAATTGCAAGGAACCTACCATGATCATCGGACCCCGCGTGCGCGGCTTTATGTGTGTCACCGCCCATCCCACCGGCTGCGAAGCCAACGTCAACCAGCAGATTGCCTACGTGAAAGCGAACGGCCCGGTTGCCAACGGACCCAAGAAGGTCCTGGTCATCGGCGCCTCGACGGGCTACGGGCTTGCCGCTCGCATCACGGCAACGTTCGGGTGCGGCGCCGACACGCTCGGCGTGTTCTTCGAGCGCGCCGGCAGCGAGAGCAAGCCTGGCACCGCGGGCTGGTACAACACGGCGGCCTTTCACAAGGCGGCAACGGCCGAGGGCCGCTATGCCATGAGCATCAATGGCGACGGCTTCTCCGACGAGATCAAGCAGCAAACCATCGACATCATCAAGCGCGATCTCGGCCAGGTCGACCTGGTCGTCTACAGCCTTGCTGCGCCGCGGCGAAAGCACCCGAAGACGGGGGAGATCTTCAATTCCACGCTCAAGCCCATTGGCAAGGAAATCCGGCAACGCGGCCTGGACACCGACAAGGAAGTGATCAAGGAAATCAACCTGCAGCCGGCGACGCAGGAAGAAATCGATCACACGGTAGCCGTGATGGGCGGCGAAGACTGGCAAATGTGGATTGACGCCCTGCTCGCCGCCGGTGTCCTCGCCGACAACGCAAAGACCACCGCGTTCACCTACCTGGGCGAGAAGATCACCCACGACATCTACTGGAACGGCTCCATTGGCGCCGCCAAGAAGGACCTGGACCAGAAGGTGCTGGACCTGCGCGGCAAGCTCGCCGCCACTGGCGGCGACGCCCGCGTCGCGGTGCTCAAGGCCGTGGTGACCCAGGCCAGCTCCGCCATCCCGGTGATGCCCCTGTACCTGTCGCTGCTGTTCAAGGTCATGAAGGAAACCGGCACCCACGAAGGCTGCATCGAACAGGTCGACTCGCTCTACCGGGACTGCCTGTACAGCCAGTCGCCACGCCAGGACGCGGAAGGCCGCCTGCGCACGGATGAGAAGGAACTCAGCCCGGATGTCCAGGCCCGCGTGACCCAGTTGTGGGACCAGGTCAACAACGACAATATCTACGCGCTCACCGATTTCGCGGGCTACAAGGCGGAGTTCCTGCGCCTGTTCGGATTCGGCATCGACGGCGTGGACTATGCGGCCGACGTGAATCCCGCCGTGGAGATTCCCAACCTGGTCGAAGCGTAAGAGTAAGAGGAAGACGCAGGCGCCGCGCCATGAACCTGTCCCCCGCCATCCCCATCATCCGGATCTTCTCGGTCGACAAGGCCAAGGAATTCTATCTGGACTATCTTGGCTTTTCCCTCGATTGGGAGCATCGTTTCGAAGCGGGGCTTCCGCTCTACGCCCAGGTGAGGCGATCCGGCCTGACGCTGCACCTGAGCGAGCACCATGGAGACGCCACGCCAGGATCGACGGTGTTCGTGCCCATGGAAGACATCGATGCCCTGCATCGCGAACTGGATGCCAAACAGTATCCGTACGCGAAGCCAGGCATCGAGACGGTGGGCTGGGGACGGCAGTTGCAGGTCGCGGATCCGTTTGGCAACCGCCTGCGGTTCTGCGAGCTATCCAAGGACTAGGTTTTTGTTTGGCGACACCCGGCTTGAGGGGAGGCCCCGATGGAATACATCGACGTCATCTGGCGGCATGCGCTTTGCACGGAGCCGGTCCGGCTCGTGTCGGAGCTTGACGGCGAGCGCTTCGAAACCCGGAAGCTGGAATTCTTCCGGGATGGAACCGTAGGCTTCGCGTGCGCCGATGCGGCAACCGGGAGCACAAACCTCGGGCTGGTACCCGTGCCAGCGCTTGCCGATATCAACGCGGATCCGGAGTTCGACGGCGCGGCGATGGCGCCGGAGGATTTTGAAGTCCTCTGGTTATTGCACGCGCGCCCGGCCAGGCATTGAGCGTTTGCGCTAGAGCAGCACCAGCGTCACTAGCAGCGACGCGTTGCTGATCGCCGTCACGTCGTGCATCACGTTGGACTCCAGATAGATCAGGTCGCCCTGGCGCAACAGCCGGTGCGCGCCCTCCACGCCGATATCGACGTCCCCCTCCAGGCACTGCACCGTGATGGGCCCGGCTACCGCATGGGCCGGCATATGCTTGCCAGCGGTCAGCACCAGCCGCATGACTTCCAGGCGGTTTTCCTTGAAGAAGGCGGTAGTGGGCGTCTTGCTGAGACGCTCGCCTAGCGGCAGCACGCTGGCCACCTGGCCGGAAGCTAGATGAGGCAGGGACATGGGCGGCTCCTCGGGTGGAACGACGTGAGCGGTGTGGGACGTGGCGGGCACTTCGGAGCGAAGCGCGCTGCGCTCCGGAGAATCCATTCTAGTCGCGCCTGCCAACGATCCGGAGAATAGCGGACACGGAAAAACCCCGATACCTATCGCCGCGCGGACACCAGTAACATCATGAGCCGCTGCGTCACGCTGGCATTGTCTCCATCGCGCCTTCATCCAGCAGCATGGCCTCGATGGCCGAGACCGCATCGGCCAGGCCGTCTTCGCCCGCCATCCGGGCGCCGAGTTCGCGGGCACGGGAACGTGCCTCGGCGCTCCGGGCGAACGCGATGGCGCGCTCGAATGCCGAAGCTTGCAGCTGCTTTGCGTTCACGGCGCCGGCGGCAACGCCCGCCAGCCTGAGCCGGTCCGCCCAGAAAAACTGGTCGCCCGCGAACGGCACCACCACCGATGGCACACCCGCCCGCGCGGCGGAATGGGCCGTGCCCGAGCCGCCATGATGAACGACCAGTGAGGTCCTGGGAAACAGCCAGTCGTGCGGGGTGTCGCCAACGACATGAATATTCGCCGGAAGCCCGGCCGTGCCCACCCCGCTCCACCCGGGATAGAACAGCGCCCGCCGTCCCGCGCACGCCGTGATCACCGCCGCCAGCAGCTTTGCCCGATCGAACCCCGCCATGCTGCCGAAGCCGAAATACATCGGCGGCTCCCCAGCGGCGAGGAAATCCGCAAGCGGCCGCGGCGCGCTCCAGTCCGTCGACGGCACGATCCATTGGCCACAGACACGCGCATTGCCCGGCCAGTCCGCCGGCCGGGGCAACAGGCTGGGCGAAACCCCGTATAGCATCGGATGCCGGGTCCAGAGCTGCCGCCGCGGCGGCAGCCCGCATACGGCCGCGCGCGCCGCGTTGGTCTGCTTGCGAAACGCCCGCCACAACATCCCGTTGACGAAGTGGTGGCTCGCGCGGTTCAGCCAGCCCGGCGTACGCGCCAGCGGCAGGAACGGCGAGGCGAAGTCCGCCGTCGGGGTGATCGGGATCAGCCCGGTGCCGATCGCCTTCACGCCGAGATGCTCGGCGGCCGACAGTCCGACAAAGGCCGCCAGGCCGGAGACGATGATGGCATCGCAGCCCTCGCCGGCCGCCACGATCTCCCGCAGCCATGCCTCGGCATTGGCGTTGGCAATGCGTGCCAGCGCGCTCGCCGTGCTGGTGAAGCGGCGGTTCCGCGCTACCACGCCGGAGATGGCGAGCTGCGGCTGCAGCACGCCCTTGATATCTCCCGCCAGCGCGGTCGCCGGCACGCCGAGGACCCTGGCCGTGCCAAGCGTTGCGCCGTCGGCAAGTAGCCGGGCCTGGTGGCCGGCATCCATCAATGCGCGGCACAGCGCGGCCAGCGGACGGGCGTCTCCCTCCGTGCCATAGGTTGCAACGATGATGTTCATGGTGTCTTGCGGCTCCTTGCACGAGGCCCGGGCGGGCGGGCGGCGCTGCCCTCCACGAACAGCGTCACCACCACCGCGAACTCCTCGCGCAGCGTGCGCCCCGGCAAGGTCAGCCAGCGCATCAGCGCGCCGAGGTAGAGGTGATGGAACAGCGACGCCAGATGCGCCGCGTCGAGATCGCCCCGCAGTTCGCCCGAGCGCTGGCAGTTCGCCCGAGCGCTGGCCCAGGGCGATCAGCAGGCCGAACACATCGATCATGTCGCTGGCCTGCGCGGCCTCTTCCGGCGGTGGCGCGGCTTGCAGGCTCAGGAAGCGAAAGCGCAGGTAAGGCGAAAGGTAGGCGCGATGCGCCTCGCACCAGGCGGCGGACGCATCGAGCAGCAGCGAGATGGCCGGCCGGAAGCTTGCCAGCCGTTCGGCCTCGGGCTGCAGATGCGCCAGATCGGCCGCCAGTTGCGTATGGATCCAGTGCGCCAGCACGGATTCCTTGGTCGGGAAGTGGTTGTAGAGCGTCCCTTTGGCAACGTCGGCCTCGGCCGCGATCTGCTCCATCGTCACGGCGTCATAGCCCTGCGCTTCGAACAGGCTCATGGCCGCCTGGGCCAGCAGATCCAGCGTTTGCGCGCGCTTTCGGGCACGGCGGCCTGGTGTGTCGGGGGCGATCATGTCATCCATATATATGAACGACGAACATTATTGAACGACGTTCAAAACATCGTAGCGCGATCCCGGCGGTAAATCAATCTGGCCGGGAGGCTCGCAGGATCGCACTGCGTCCTGCCCGTCGCGAAGCCACAACACACCCTCCTTCGGGGCGATAACAGATTGCCGGGCCGGTGCTAACGTCTGGCGCTGCCATTCCCACGGACGATCCACGCTCAACGCGCAACGTAGATCGCGCCACCCCCCAATAATCCATGCCGTTGCAGAGACAAGGACCGCACGCAATGCTCAGTGATTTCGATGATCTCGTCGAAGCGTCGATGCAGGAATGGAAGGTGCCGGGCCTTGCGCTCGCCGTGGTCCGGGATGGCGAGACGGTGCTGGCAAAAGGCTATGGCGTGCGCGACACCGAAGCGCCGGCGCCCGTGACGGCGGACACCCAGTTCCTGCTGTGCTCGCTCACCAAGTCGTTCACCGCCGCCGGCCTTGGCCTGCTGGTGGACGAGCACCAGCTCGACTGGACGCGGCCCGTGCGCGACTACATACCGGAGTTTCGGCTGCACGACGCGGTTGCGACCGAGCGCGTGACCGTGCGGGACTTGCTGTGCCATCACAGTGGCGTTCCGCGCCACGACTGGATCCACGCGCCGGGCGACCTGTCCATGGCGCAGATCCTGGCGGCCTTGCGCCATCTGGAGCCGAGCCGGGACGTGCGCGAGGCCTACCAGTACCAGAACCTGGGATATCTCGTGGCCGGGCATATCGCGGAGCGCGTCAGCGGGCAGCGCTGGGAGGATTTCACCACCGAGCGCCTGCTCCGTCCGCTGGGCTTCGCGCACTTCGGGCTCTCCATCGAAGCGCTCGCCGCCGCGCCGGACCATGCGCATCCACACATCATGCAAGGCGACGAGCGCCAGCGTGCGATGCTGACGCCAATCCGCGCGCTGCCCGCTGGCGGGCTCAATGCCTGCGTGTCGGACCTGGCAAAGTGGATGCGCGTGCTGATCGATGAAGGCGCCGTGGACGGCAAACCACTGCTGTCGGCGGAAATCGTCCGGCACATGATGACCCCGCGCGTGCACGTGGGCCGCTCGGTGTTCAAGGAGGTGGGCGAGTTCCACTACGGGCTCGGCTTGTCGCTGGAACACTATCGCGGCGAGCGGAAGGCCTCCCACACCGGAAGCTGGGTCGGCTGGGGAAACGCCATGACGATGCTGCCGCAACGCCGGGTCGGCGTCGCGGTGCTGACCAATCGCGCCCCAAGCGCCGTCACCGAACTGCTGACCTACGCCGCGCTCGATCAGCTTTGCGGCCACGAGCCGATCGACTGGTTCGACCGGTTCCGCACCATGCGCCGCCAGGCGCTTGCGCAGCAGAAGGTCGACCAGCAGGCGCGCGGCGAATTGCGCCGGACCGGCACCGCGCCGAGCCATCCGCTCGACGACTATGCCGGCGAGTATGAACACCCGGCCTACGGGCGGATCGGCATCACGAAAGAGAACAACGCACTGGCATGGCGCTGGCGCGGCATGTCGGGCCAGCTCGAACACCGCCACTACGATGTGTTCACCACCCCCGACAAGCCGGCCGAGATCAACCCCGACCATCTCGCACTGAGCTTCGGCTATGACCGGGAAGGCAACATCGACCGGATCTGCGCGCCTCTGGAACCAATGGTGGCAGATATCGTGTTTCGCCGCGCGGCAGGCGGCGACGTGCTCGACCCTGCGTTCCGCGCCCTCTGCGCTGGCAGGTTCATGCACGGCGCACAGGAAATCGGCGTCACGCTCAACGCGGCGGGCCAGCTATTGCTGCGCATCGGCGGGCAGCAGAGCTGGCCACTGCGGCCGTTTGACGGGCGGACCTTTGACCTGGAAGGCCTCCAGGGGCATCGTGTCGAGTTTCGCCGTCCCTCGCCAGACATTGTGGACGCGGTCATCTTCTACCAGCCGGATGGCACCTTCCTGGCACTGCGGCAGGCTGTGCCAGCGTGAATCGCATCACGGGCGCAGGCCGGCGCCCTTGTCCATGGCCGCCCGCTAGCCCTGCGCCACGTCGACCCACTGTGCCTTGACCAGCTGCGCAAGGTGCTCGGGCGAGATCCGGATGGCGGCATTGGTTGCGCCGGCCGCCGGCAGGACTTCGTCGAACTTCCTCAGCGAGACATCCGCGAAGACCTTCAGCGCATGAGGCAAGCCGAACGGGCATACCCCGCCAACCGGATGGCTGGTCCACGCCAGCACGTCGTCGGCATCCAGCATCTTGGCCTTGCCGCCAAACTGGTCCTTGTACTTGCGGTTGTCGATCCTGGTATCGCCACCCATCACCAGCAGGACCACTTCGTCCTTTAGTTTCAGGGACAAGGTCTTGGCGATTTGGGCGGGTGCCACGCCGTGGGCCTCGGCCGCCTCGGCCACCGTCGCGGTGCTGGTCGCCTTCTCGATGATCTTGATCTGCGGCGCGTGTTGCGTCAGGAAGGCCATTACGGATTGCAAGCTCATGGGTTCAATGCGTTCTGTTTGGGGGCGGTTGAAATCAAGCTGGCGCTCGCGCCGATGCGTTCGACGACACGATCGACATAGCTTGCGCAAAGCGGGCCGGGCTCCTCCTGGAACATCCTGATGCGTTTCGTGTGTGCCAGGAGAAGCAGTCCGACGCAGTGCGCGAAGAAGGCCGTCACCTCGGCGCGCGCGGTGTCCTCCGTCGCGCCAAGACGCCGCAGCGCCGCCTCGAACGGTGTCAGCGCGTCGCGCAGCCGGCTGTTGAGACGGGCATTCAACGCTGGCGTGAGCCCGTGCGGCCTCATGCCACCGAAGAGATAAAAGCCAAGGTCGAGGTCCCGGGGATTGGTGGCGTAAAAGCTGTAGAACGCCATTGCGGCATGTCTGGCCCGCTCCTCGTCCGAGGCAGCGGCGTCCAGGCTCCCGGCAACCGCATGGTTCAAGCGCTCCAGCGATTCGCCCAGCAGTGCGCCGTAGATCTCCTCCTTGGCCTCGAAGTACGAATAGATCGCACCCGGCGTATAGCCGGCCTGCTTCGCGATCTCGCGGATGCTGGCGCCGTCCAGCCCGCGCTCCTCGAACACGTGCCGGGCCGCCGCCAGGATGTGGGCGCGCTTGGCGTCGCTCACCACCGCTTTCCTGTCGCGCCTTTGCTGATCGCGCTCTTCCACCGCCAGGGTCATGGACTCTCCTTTGAGGCTGCATCGTGTCACAAAATCGAACGCTTGACAATTACATTAAACATCGTTTAATTTTAAAAACACGAATACAGACAAGTACAAACAAGCACAAAAAAGAGCAGCCAAACCCACAGGAGACCGCCATGATGATGTCCGCACAAGGCTATGAAGCGTCGCTGCGCCAGTACCGTCCGAGGGTGTTCGTTGACGGCCGCCTGATCGAAAGCGTGGCCGACGAGCCGGCACTGCGCCCAGGCATCAACGCGGTGGGGCTGACCTACGACTATGCGCTGCGGCCCGAGTACGCCCCGATCATGACCGCGACCCAGGGCAGCAGCGGCAAGCTCGTGAACCGGCTGCTTCACATCAACACCAGCAGCGCAGACCTGCTCAACAAGCTGGAAGCCGTGCGCCTGGTCTGCCAGGAAACGGGTTGCGCGCAGCGCTACCTGACGCACGATGCGCTGAACGCGATCCACCAGGTTTGCGCGCGGCTCGATGACGCCAAGGGCACGACCGTGCATCGCGACCGCTTCGCCAGCTACCTGCACGACGTCCAGGATCGCGACCTGACGCTCGGCGTGGCGATGACCGACGCGAAGGGCGACCGCAGCAAGCGGCCTCACCAACAGGGCAATGCCGACACCTACGTCCACGTCGTGCACCGCGACGGCAAGGGCATCCGCATATCGGGGACCAAGGCCATCGTGACTGGCGCGCCGTACGTGCACGAATTCCTGGTCATGCCCTGCCGCAACATGCCCCAGGCAGACGCTGACTTTGCCGTGTGCTGCGCGGTGCCAGTGGACGCCGAAGGCATTACGATCATCGCCCGTCCCGCCGGCCGCCCGGGCGAGAAGGCGGCGCTGTTTTCCAACAAGTACGGACAGTCGACCGGGGTCGTGGTGTTCGACAACGTGTTCGTGCCGTGGGAGCGCGTGTTCTACGCCGGCGAGTGGGAGCACAGCGGCTACATGACCTACAACTACGCCACGCATCACCGCCACAGTTGCATCGGCGCGCGGGCCGGCTTTGGCGATCTGCTGATCGGCGCGGGCGCGCTGATGTGCGAGGCCAACGGCTTCGACCCGGGCGAAGAATCGCACCTGCGCGATCAGATGGTGGAACTGATCAAGATCACGGAAGGCTTCTACGCCTGCGGCGTCGCCGCATCCGTCTACGCAAAGCAGGACGCGGCGGCGCAGAGTTTCGTGCCGGACCCGGTGTTCTCGAACATCGGCAAGCTGCTGCTGGCTACCCAGATCTACGACATGCACAAGATCGCCCACTATGTGTCGGGCGGCCTGATCGTTGCGCTGCCTGGCCCGGACGAAGACCACAACCCGCTCACCGCGGCCACGCTCCAGGACGTCCTGAGGGCAAATCCCGATGTGCCGTACGCCAAGCGCATCGAGACGGCCCGTTTCATCGAAGACCTGACCGCGTCCTATCAGGGCGGCTGGTACTCGGTCATCAGCCTGCACGGGGGCGGCTCACCGGAAGCGATGAAGCGCGAGATCTACAGGAATTATCCGGTCGGCTCCAAGGTTCAGCTCGTCGAACGGCTGCTCGAGCGCGGCCTGGCGGACGACCCCAACCGCGCGATCACGCGCAACACGCAACCCGGAAAGTGCTGCTCGCAAGGCTGCACGGTGACCGGCGCCCCGGTCATGATCGACCTGCCCGAGCCGGCCGCAAAGCAGGACAATGCGACTTGAGACTGCATCCCACCGGGAATCGCATGCGGGAAATGATGGGTACGCCAACTCGCCAACGCGCCAAAGGAAATGAACATGCTGCACAACGCCGACGAATCTGTTTTAGTGCTGGTGGATTTCCAGGTCCGCCTGATGCCGGCGATCCACGAAGGCGATCGCGTGGCAAGGGAGGCTGTCCGTCTCGCCAGCATCGCGCGCGTGCTAGGCGTGCCTGTGATCGGCACCGAGCAAAGCCCCGGCAGCCTGGGCGGGAATCTCGATGCGGTCAAGCGCCTGTGCGATCAGACCCTGGCCAAGGATTATTTCGACGGCTGCCGGGACGGTTTGCTCGGCATGCTGCCCGAAGGCCGGAAAAACGTGGTGGTGGCCGGCTGCGAAGCCCACGTCTGCGTGCTCCAGACCGTTGCCGGGCTGCTAGGGCACGGCTTGAAAGTCACCGTGGTGCTGGATGCCATCGGCTCGCGGCAGGCCTCCAGCCGGGAGGCGGCAATCGACAGGATGCGCAGCGCCGGGGCAAGCGCGGCCACGGTCGAGATGCTTGCCTTTGAATGGATGCGTACGAGCCGGCATGAACGGTTCCGGGAGGTGCTTGGCCTTGTGAAGTAGTGGACCGCAGCGCAGCGCCTGCCCGTATATTCAAAAATACTGAATAATATATCCGGATAGGGCTGGTCTAACGCACCGATGACTCTCCTATAGTTCGTTACATGGACGGCGCACACAAACAAAGCAACGTTCTGGCAGGCGCAGCGAACAATCAACGAAATTCAACGAATTTTAAGATATTGGAGAACATCATGACCAAGACC
>NZ_AHJE01000037.1 GCF_000243095.1 Cupriavidus basilensis OR16
GCGGCGTGCCGCTGCCTGGGTACAGAAGAACACGCCGGAGAGGTCGATATCGATGGCGCGGCGCCAGTCGTCCGGCGTGAGTTCCAGCGAGGAGTTCCAGCGAGGGCTTGTTCATCGAGATGCCGGCATTGTTGAGCAGGATGTCGATGCGGCCGAAGCGGGCTTCGGCAGCGGCACAGGCGTGCTCCACGGCGTCGGGATCGGTGATCGAAGCCTTCACGACTTCGACCTGCACTTCCGGGTAAGCCGCTTCCAGTTCCGCCTTGGCGCTGGCGAGTCCTTCCGCATCCAGGTCCAGCAGCATCAGCCGCGCGCCATGCCGTGCAAAGCCATGCGCCATTGCACGGCCGATGCCGCTGGCGCCGCCGGTGTTGAGTACGACCTTGCCGCCCAGGCCGGGGTAGCTGGCGCGCGCGAACGGTTGCGCGTTCGGATATCCAATAGGCAAAGAGGTGCTCATACGGCTAACCAGTCCTTCAGAAGTTGGGTATTGGAAGTGAGTTGTTCGGGCGTGCCTTCAAAGACGATGCGGCCATGGCCCATCACGCAGACGCGGGTTGATACCTTCAGCGCGATGGCGAGCTTCTGCTCCACCAGCACCACCGAGACGCCCCGGCGATGGATGTCCTGGATGGCTTCGCCGACCACCGCCACGATCTTGGGCGCGAGGCCTTCGGTCGGCTCGTCGATCAGGATCACCAATGGGTTGCCCAGCAGCGAGCGGCACATCGTCAGCATTTGCTGCTCGCCGCCGGACAGGCTGCCAGCCTTGGTGTTGCGGCGTTCCTTCAGGCGTGGAAAGTAGTCGAACATCTGCTCGAAGGTCCATTTGGGTGCGCCCTCGGTGGCGCGCTGCTCGCCCATGCGCAGGTTCTCGTCCACGCTCAGGTTGGCGAAGACCTCGCGTTCTTCCGGCACGTAGGCAATGCCTTTGCGGCAAATCGCATAGGATTGCGCGCCGGCGAGATCGCGCCCGCGCAGCCTGATGTGGCCAGCGCTCGGCGGGACCAGGCCCATGATGGCTTTCAGCGTGGTGGAACGGCCCGAGCCGTTGCGGCCCAGCAGGCTCACCACTTCCGCTTGCCCCACGTGGAAATCCACGCCGTGCAGGATATGGCTCTTGCCGTAGTGCGCGTGCAGGCCCTGCACGCTGAGCAGCGGGTCGGCGAATTGCATGGACTGTGCGCTCATACGGTGACCTCCTCGCCCAGATAGGCTTCCTTGACGCGTGCGTTGTTGCGGATTTCGTCGGGCGTGCCGGTGGCGACGATCTCGCCGTAGACCAGCACGCTGATGCGGTCGCTGAGCGAGAACACCACGTCCATGTCGTGCTCCACGATCAGCAGGGTGCGGCCCTGCGCGATCTCGCGGATCAGGGCGGCGGTGTAGTCGGTCTCTTCCTGCGACATGCCGGCCATGGGCTCGTCGAGCATGATGACCTTCGGGTCCGAGGCCAGCGTCATCGCGATTTCCAGGGAGCGCTGTTCCGAGTAGGACAGCTCGCCAGCAATGGTTTGCGCGCGTTCGGCCAGGCGCACCTGTTCGAGCAGGTGCTGGGTTTCGTCGCGCACGGCGCGCAGCTTGTGGGCGAACTTCCACAGCGTGTACTGCAGGCCGTGGCGTTGCATCACCGCCAGGCGCAGGTTCTCGAAAACGGTGAGGCCTGCGAAGATATTGGTGATCTGGAATGAGCGCGCCAGGCCGCGATGGTTGATCTGCTGCGGCGACAGGCCCTGGATTGGCTCGCCATTGAGCACGATCTCGCCTTTGGTCAGCGGCAGGCGGCCGGAGATCAGGTGGAACAGCGTGGACTTGCCTGCGCCGTTCGGGCCGATCAGCGCGTGGCGTTCGCCGCTGACCAGATCGAGGTCCACGCCACGGATGATGTCGACGTCGCCAAAGGATTTGCGCAGTCCGCGCAGGGAGAGAATCGCTTGCGTGCTCATGCCGGGTTCCTCCGGACGTTGGCGGCGGCGGTGGCGGTAGAGGGGGTGGCATCCTTCAGGCGCAGCCAGCGGCCGTTGGCCAGGCGCACCGCGGCGATACCTGCCACCAGCAATGCCGCGGGCACCAGCCAGGTCAGCGGCGAGACGGGATCCCACTCGCGGCCAAACAGCGGAATCGCGGGCCAGCCACCACCATTCAGGGCAGCCATGGAGCGGTAGTCTTGCGAGAAGAAGCGCTGCAGCATCTCCACGGTGAACACCGTGGCGCCTGCGAGCAGCAACGTGCCGATGACGAATGCCAGCGCAATGGGCAGCAGCGCATGCAGGCCATAGGTCTTGCCATGCGTGGCGAAGGACTTGATCAGCCCGGCCAGGCCTGTCGGCATGAACATCATCACCAGCACGAACACGATGCCCTGGTACAGCAGCCATGAGCGCGTCAGGTCGGACACCGCATAGCCGAAGAAGGTCATCACCGCCGCGCCCAGTGCGGGCCCGAGGAAGAGCTTCACGCCGCCGATATAGCTGTTTAGCACCACTGCCGCGGAGGCCGATGACTCGAACACCACGTAGTTGGCAGCCTCCATGTTGAGCGCCTGCAGCGCGCCCGCGATGCCCGCGAACATGGCCGAGATGGCGAACACCAGCACGCCCAGGCGGTGCGTGTCGTAGCCGAGAAAGCGCAGGCGGTTGGCGTTCTCGCGCAGGCCCAGGGTCAGGCGGCCCATCGGGGTTAGCGTGAACAGGTATAACAGCGCCAGCGACAGCAGCACCCAGAACAGCGTCAGGTAGTACACCTGGTTGCTGTCGCCAAAGGTCAGGCCCCA
This sequence comes from Cupriavidus basilensis OR16, assembly GCF_000243095.1. Lineage (GTDB taxonomy): Bacteria > Pseudomonadota > Gammaproteobacteria > Burkholderiales > Burkholderiaceae > Cupriavidus > Cupriavidus basilensis_D. The sequence goes on from NZ_AHJE01000037.1 coordinate 2,774, forward strand.
CGCCGGCATGCGCATCGTGGACAAGCCCGCTTCACCGCCAAACCAGCCCTTGAGGTGCGGCGCCAGCGAATGCAGCAGTTCGGCCAGCGCCAGGGTGATCATGGCGAAATAGACGCCGGCGCGCTTGGTGGCAAACCAGCCGGCGGCAAGACCGGCGATGAGGCCCAGGGCGCCACCGGCCAGCGGCAGCAGCGGCGTGGGCAACAGGCCGTTGCCGCCGAAGGCGTTCATCGCGTGCACGGTGGCAAAGCTGCCGATGCCGAAGTATGCGGCGTGGCCGAACGACAGCATGCCGCCCTGGCCGCTGAGCAGGTTGAACGAGGCGGCGAACAGCACCGCGATCAGCATCTGGATGGATGCATTGACCAGCGATTGCGACAGTACCTGCGGCAATGCGAGCAGTGTGGCTGCGCCGAGCAGCAGCAGTGTCTTCTGCGTGGTGGAAATACTGGAGACATTGGTCATGGTTACTCCTTCTCGCCCATCAGCCCTGAAGGGCGGACCAGCAAAATCAGCAGCATCAGCGCGAATGGGATCGTCCCGGCCAGGCTGGAGAGCTTCAGGGTCATCAGCCCTCCTACTTCCTCGGCCCAGGCGCGCGCGCCGGCTACGGCAAAGAGGTCTGCCAGGCTGCGGTCGATGCCGACCGAGAACGAGGTAATCAGGCCGATCAGCAGCGAGGCAAGCATGGCGCCCTCCAACGAGCCCAGGCCGCCCACCACCACCACCACGAAGACCATCACGCCAAGTTCGAGCGCCATGTTCGGGTTGGTGGTGTAGAACGCGCCCGCCACCGCGCCGGCCAGACCCGCCAGTGCCGCGCCGATGCCGAACACGCCCATGAAGACCAGCGGCACGTTGTGGCCCAGCGCCTCGGCCATGCGCGGCTTGTAGATGGCCGAGCGCACCACGATGCCGACCCTGGTGCGCGTGAGCATCAGGTAGATCACCGCGAACATGGCAACGGCGATGCCGCCCATGAACACCCGATAGAAGGGATACGAGGACACGCCCAGGTGGAAGGCAGCAAAGTCCAGCGACGACGGGATGCGGTAGTCCACCGGGAAATTGCCGAAGAACAGCTTGATCAGCTCGGCAATGATGAAAGACAGGCCAAAGGTCAGCAGCAACTCGTGTGCGTGGCCGTGGTGATGGACGCGGCGCAGGAAGAAACGCTCCACCGCTACGCCGACCAGCCCGACCAGGATCGGCGAGGCCACGATGGCAGGCCAGAAGCCGATCGCACCTTGCAGCGTGTAGGCAAAGTAGGCGCCCAGCATCGCAAAGTAGGCGCCCAGCATGTAGAACGACGCATGGGCAAAGTTGAGCACGCCCATCATGCCGAAGATGAGGGTCAGGCCAGCGGAGACCATGAACAACAGCAGGCCGTAGATGGTGCCGTTAAGCAGTGAGACGATGAGGTATTCCATGAAGGCTTCCTTGGAACGAGCCGTTACGGCGCACGGCCGTGCCCGGCAGGTCAGCGCCGGGCGGCGCGGACCTGGCCGGTCTTGCTAAGGCAATAGCTGGGGAATCAGCTGGGGCGCTGCATCTTGCAACTGGCCTGGGCCGGCGTAGCGGCCTCGGCGGCGGCGAAGGTCTTGACCGGCTTGAAGCCCATGTCGGTGCCATCGACCTTGAACTTGGCTTCCTTGGCGACCACGGACACCACCATCGGCAGCAGCACCTGGTGATCGGCGGCACGCATGCTCATCTCGCCCAGCGGCGACTTGACCTTCGCGTTTTCGAGCGCCTTGGCCAGCGCGCTGGTGTTGAGCTTGCCGCCTTCCGGCTTCACGGCCTTCAGCGCTTCGCCCAGCATTTCCACCGCAAATACCGTCTGCGGCTCGATGTAGGCGGGCATATGGCCTTGCTTGGCCTTGAAGTCGTTGGCAAAGCGCTCACTCTCGGCGCCACCCGCCTCGGCATTGAAGGGGTGGGCGACATAGTGGCCGAGCGCCACCTCGGCCGCGTTGCCGATATTGCCCGGCTGGTCGAGGAATACGGTGGCGAAGCGCGTCTTCAGGCCGGCAGCCTTGCTGGCCTTCATCAACAGCAGCAGGTCGTTGGACCAGTTGCCGGTGATCACGCTGTCCGCCTTGGCCGCGGCGATCTTTGCCACGTAGGGCGAGAAATCCTGCACCTTGTTCACGTCATGCAGCGTCTTTTCCACGACCGTGTAGCCGCCGGCGCCAGCGTAATCGCCAATGGCCTTTTCCATGTCGACACCCCAGGAGTAGTTCTGGTTGATCGAGTACACGCGGGTGCCCAGCGCATGGAGCGGCTTCATCGCGCCCACCAGCGCCTTGACGCGGATCTGCGCATTGGTGGCGAACTTGAAATGGTAGAAGTGGCACTTCTCCCCGGTCAGCTCCATCGCCTCGCCGCCGACGTTCATGAAGAGGATTTCCTTGCCCGGATTGCGCAGATTGAACTTGCGCACGTCCTCGGTGATCTGGCCGGACACGGCCGAAGACGAGCCTTGCATGACGATCTGGGCGCCGTCGGCAACGGCCGCCTTCAACTTGTCCGCCGCGCCCGCCGGGCCGCCCTGGTTGTCGTACTCGACCAGCTGGAGCGGCTCGCCCCCCCAGCCGCCGCTGGCGTTGATCTTGTCGATCGCATAGCGCGCCGCCGCGCGGAACATCAGGCCGGTCGATGCTTGCGGGCCAGACAGCGTCTCGACCAGCGCAATCTTTACCGGCGCCGCCGATGCCGTGCCAGCCAGCATGCAGAGTGCCGCGGCTGCGAACAAAGGACGGGTAATGCGGCTACCGCTCATGGGTGTCTCCTGGCTATTGTTGGATTCGTCTGGCGGGCGCCGAAACTGGCTTGCCAGAGTGGTCTGACCTGTTAAAAAAGTGGTCTGACAGGTTTACTATAGGGAGATGGACGGCGATCGTCAACGGCGACTTGCCGGCAGTGAGGGTTTCTACTGAGAGCCCGATCGAACGTGTATCCGCGAAACGGGGTGAGGGGATTTTGTCCTTGCTGAGCTTGGCTTGCGGGCGAGTAATAGGAGCCGGTGCCGCTTCGTGCTGGTACATTCCACACGTTTCCTGCGCGCTAAGACGTGCTACATTGACCTGTAAGACCAATTAAAGATCGAGCGCCAGCAGAGGCTGTTTGGCGCCAGGGAGCCCGTATTGAACAAGACAGTGCCCGGTGCCGCAGCGGCGCCGCCCACGCAGCGCCCGGAGGGAACCACGTTCCATCCCGAGCCCAAACACCTGCCGGACGAGATCGCCAGGCGCCTGATCCAGGCGATCCAGGCAGGCGAGTTCGCCGTGGGCGACCGCCTGCCCAGCGAGCGCCTGCTGTGCGAGCAGTTCTCGGTCAGCCGCGCGGTCGTGCGCGAGGCCCTGTCGCAGCTCAAGTCGGAGGGGTTGGTTGCGCCCAAGGCGGGCAGTGGCGTGTTCGTGACCGAGCGCAGCCAGCGGCAGGCGTTTCGCATGCAGGACGTGGCCATCGACGAGAAGGACTCGCTGGCGATGGTGATGGAGCTGCTGGTGACGATCGAAGTGGCGGCCACCAAGTTCGCGGCCATGCGCCGTACGCCCGAAGACCTCAAGCGGATCCGGCGCGCGCTGATCGGCATGGAGTACGAGATCGCCAACGACAGGTTGGGCGATGAAGAGGACTTCGCCTTTCACCAAGCCATTGTCGAGGCTACCCACAACCCGCACTTCCAGGCGTTGAGCGAGCACCTTGAACACGGTGCGCGGCGCGTGATCCGGCAGGCGAGGAGCAATACCAAGAGCCATCACGCGGACATGGTCGAGGCCGTGCAGGAAGAGCACAAGATCATCTACGACGCGATCGCGGCGGGCGATCCCGAGCGGGCGGCGGAGGCGGCGGAAACCCACCTTCGCAACGCTGCCAAGCGGCTGAACATGTACCTGAAGGGATGACCGGCCGCTGCCGATGGGCAGTCCGCGCTCTTGTCCCGTCCGGGCTTGCCTGACTTATTCCAACCCCGCCAGGCCCAGCTGGAAGCGCTGGCTCAAGCGCTCGCCGTTGCCGAGCAGGACGCTCACTTCCACCCCCGAAGCCATGGCCTGGCAGGCCGCGCGGCTGGTGCCGGAGAGCGACACGCTGGCACCTTGCGGGCTAACGCACACGGCATGCCCCTGGCCCTCGGTATCGACCGTGACCGCGCCATAGCCGGCCCGCATCGACAGGCCGCAAGCCTGGCGCCAGGTCCATGCGGACGGAGGCAGGGAGGCGGTGATGTCGGTACCGTCGCCCCGTAGTACTGCGGCGGTGGCGGTGATGCGGGTCGCGCCGGGTGTCAGCGGCGTGTCGGCGTAGGTGAGTTGCAGGCGGTGCGCACAGTCCGGCGCCCGGCCGGAGGTGGCGTTGCGCGCCGTGGGCGGGTGGAGCAAGGTGAGTGCTACCTCACCTTGCTCGCCGCTCCAGGCCTTGCGTAGCATGTCCCCGCACGCTTTTAGCAGCGCAATGAGCAGGCCGCCCGGCCGTTGCCTGGCTGTCCTGCTGCCGCGCCGTGGCACGGCGTGGCCCGATAGTGACCCTGAGCGCATCGATGGCACGATTTCCCCGTCTCTTTTTTATCCGTGCACTCTACAAACCGGCCGGCGTTTGCGCATCACCCAATCATGGGATGCCGCTGGTTTTTCTCAGGCCCGGTGCGGGATATCAGCCGATGGCGGTGTCCCGGCCAGTTCGCCGACGCGCCTGACCACCTCGGCCAGCAGCGCCGAGCTGTCGTCGCTGCGATAACTCATCATCACCGGTGAGGTAAAGCCGGGTGCATCAATCGGCATGTAAGCCACGTCGTCGCGGTGCAGCCGCTGCACCGATGCCGGTACCAGGCAGATCCCAAGTCCCGCGGCCACGAGGCCGATGGCGGTCTGCAGCTCATTGGCCTCCTGCGCCACGCGCAACTGCAGGCCCTGCGTGCGGAACAGCGCCAGCACGTGGTCGGCATAGCTGGGGCGGGGCCGCGCCGGGTAGAGCACGAAGGGGTGGGCCGCCAGTTGCGCCGGCGTCATGGGCGGGCTCTTGAGCGCCGCGTGGCCGCTGGGCACGGCGGCCACCAGCGTTTCGGCCATCACCACGGTGCGGGTGATGGCCGGGTCGTCCAGCACGATGCGGCCGAAGCCGATATCGATGCGGCCGGCTTTCAGCGCTTCCATCTGCTGCACGGTGGTCAGCTCCGACAAGCCCACCTCCAGCGCCGCGTCGGAGCCTCGCACCAGCCGGATCAACTCCGGCAGGAAGCCATAGAGCACCGACGGCACGAAGCCGATGCCGAACCAGCGCTTTTCATTGCGGCCGATGCGCCGCGTGCCTTCCACGATCTCGTCGATGCGCTGGTTGAGCTGCAGCGATTGCTCCAGCAGGAAGCGGCCAGCCTCGGTCAGCCGTACCGTGCGCGAAGAGCGGTCCAGCAGCACGGTGCCGATTTCGTCCTCCAGCTGGCGGATCTGGCGCGACAGCGGCGGCTGGGCGATATGCAGGCGCTCAGCCGCGCGGGTGAAGTTGAGTTCGGCCGCGACGGCCTGGAAATAACGCAGGTGGCGTAGCTCCATGACCTCGTCCTTTCATACTTTAAAGGTATTGATCGGGACATACTCGGTCTTGGACACCCTGGATGTCAAGCCACATACTGCTGCTCAACGTATTCCCTACTTGGCAGACATCCAGCATGAAAGCAACCGTCACCTCCGTCGAAGCCATCCTGGTCGACCTGCCCACCATCCGGGCGCACCAGCTTGCCATGACCACCATGCAGCGCCAGACCCTGGTGATCGTGCGGCTGCGTTGCAGCGACGGCATCGAGGGGATTGGCGAAGCCACCACCATCGGCGGCCTGAGCTACGGCGACGAAAGCCCCGAGGGCATCAAGCTGACCATCGATACCTATCTGGCGCCCGCACTGGCCGGCATCGACGCGTGCAATATCCACGCCGCCATGCAGCGCCTGGCTTCGGTGGCACGGGGAAATCGCTTTGCCAAGTCGGCGCTGGAGTCCGCGCTGCTCGATGCGCAGGGCAAGCGCCTGGGCCTGCCCCTGTCCGCGTTGCTGGGCGGCGCGGTGCGGCCGAGCCTGGCCTGCCTGTGGACGCTCGCCAGCGGAGACACCGGCCGCGATATCGAAGAAGCCGAAACCCTGCTGGCCGAGCGCCGCCACAACACCTTCAAGCTCAAGATCGGCCGTCGCAGCGTGCGCGACGACGTGGCCCATGTGTCCGCCATCAAGCGCGCGCTGGGCGACCGTGCCCGCGTGACCGTGGACGTCAACCAGGCCTGGAATGAAGCCGATGCCGCCACCGGCATCGCCATGCTGGAAGCCGCCGGCATCGATCTCGTCGAGCAGCCGGTGCCGCGCGAGCAGCGTGGCGCACTGGGCCGGCTGGCGGCGCGCTTCGTGGTGCCGGTGATGGCCGATGAGGCCGTGTGCGGTCCCGAGGATGCGATGGAGCTGGCGCGCATCGCCGGCGCGGACGTGTTCGCGCTGAAGATCTCCAAATCCGGCGGCATCTTCGAGATGCTGCGCACGGCGGCGGTAGGCGATGCCGCCGGCATCGCGCTGTACGGCGGCACCATGCTGGAGGGCAGCGTGGGCACCATCGCTGCCGCCCACGGCTTCGCCACGCTGCCGCGGCTGGCTTGGGGCACCGAGCTGTTCGGCCCGCTGCTTCTCAAGGATGATGTGGTGACGGCACGCCCCGAGTACCGTGACTTTGCCTTGCACCTGCCGGTTGGCCCGGGGCTTGGCCTGACACTGGATGAAGACAAGCTGGCCCATTACCGCCGCGCCGCCTGAGGCGCTGCCCAGGCAAACATAGACCGAGGATTCAAGCATGCTGTTTTTGGTGAGAATGGACGTAAAGATGCCCGCGGACATGCCGGCCGCGCTGGCCGACGAGATCAAGGCGCGCGAGAAGGCGTACTCGCAGGACCTGCAGCGCCAGGGCAAGTGGCCGCATCTGTGGCGCGTGGTGGGCGAGTACGCCAATTACAGCGTGTTCGATGCCGAGTCCAACGACGAACTGCACGCCATGCTCTCCAGCCTGCCGTTGTTCCCGTACATGGAAATCCATGTCACGCCGCTGGCCAAGCACCCGTCGTCGATCAAGTAAGCCGGCCGAGCGTCGTTACCCTGAATACCGCCGCGGCCCTCGATGGCCGCGTTCCAACATCAACCCCAACACCAACTCCGAATCCAACTGGAGGAGACTCTGATGCGCTTGCCATTCCTGCGCGCGTGGGCCGCCTGCGCCTGTGCGCTGGCCCCCCTGGCCGTGCTGCCGTCCGCCCACGCCGACACCTATCCCGATCACCCGATCCGCTGGGTAGTGCCGTTCCCCTCGGGGGGCGCGATGGACAATATCGCCCGCACGCTGGGCGAGGAAATGTCGAGGAGCCTGGGCCAGTCCATCGTGGTGGAAAACCGCCCCGGCGCCGGCGGCAATATCGGCGCCGAGATGGTGGCGCGCTCGCCCGCGGATGGCTATACGCTGATCATCGTGGCCAACGGCATGGCGGTGAATCCGGCGCTGTACGGCCGGCTCAGCTACGACCCGGTGAAGGATTTCGCGCCGGTCTCGCTCCTGGCGGTGGTGCCTAACGTGCTGGTCACCAGCAAGGCCAAGAAGCTGCCCGCCACGGTGCCCGACCTGATCGCCGCGGCGCGCGCCACGCCCGACAAGTACACCTACGCCTCCGCCGGCAACGGCACCTCGATTCACCTGGCCGGCGAGCTGTTCACTTCGCTCACCGGCGTCAAGATGCTCCACGTGCCCTACAAGGGCAGCGGCCCTGCCATGACGGACCTGCTGGGCGGCCAGGTCGACTATATGTTCGACAGCATCACCTCGGCCAAGCCGCATATCGATTCCGGCAGGCTCACGCCCATCGCCGTGACCACCGCCAAGCGCTCGTCGACGCTGCCGAACGTGCCGACCCTGGCCGAAGCCGGCGTCAAGGGCTATGACCTGTCGCCATGGTTCGCCGCCTTCGTCCCGGCCAAGACGCCGCCCGCCGTGGTCGCGCGCCTGAACCAGGCCATGGTTGACGCGCTGGCCAAGCCGTCGGTGCGTACCCGCCTGGCCGCCATCGGTGCCGAGCCGATCGGCAGCACGCCCGCGCAACTGGGCAAGCACCTCGCCGCTGAAACCGACAAATGGGGCAAGCTGATCCGCGAACGCGGCATCCGCGCCGACTGAGAACGCCATGGCCACCGCATTCCACCAAGGCATCGCGCTGCACTATGAGATCGAGGGCGCGCCGGACGCGCCCGTGCTGGTCTTGTCCAACTCGCTGGGCACCGACCTGCAGATGGGCACCGACCTGCAGATGTGGGCGCCGCAGATGGATAGCCTGCTATCGCGCTTTCGCGTGCTGCGCTACGACACCCGCGGCCATGGCGGCTCGGGCCTGCCGGCGCCGCTATCGGGCTCGCTTGCGGCGCCCTTCGGGTTTGCCGAACTCGGGCAGGACGTGCTCGCCATCATGGATCACGCCGGCATCGGGCGCGCGCACTTTTGCGGGCTGTCGATGGGCGGCATGACCGGCATGTGGCTGGCGGCCAATCACCCCGAGCGTTTCGACCGCGTCGTGTTGGCCAATACCGCCGCTCTCATCGGCCCGGCCAGCGGCTGGGACACGCGCATCCAGACCGTGCGCAGCCAGGGCATGGCCGCCATCGTCGATGCTGTGCTGGCACGCTGGTTCAGCGCCGCCTGGCTGGCCGGCAACGCTGCGCGCATCGCGCCGGTGCGCCAGATGCTGCTGGACGCATCGGCCGAAGGTTACACGGCCAATTGCGCCGCCGTGCGCGACGCCGACCTGCGCGCACTGCTGCAGCGCGTCTCCCGCCCGGTGCTGGTGATTGCCGGCATGCACGACCTGGCCACCACGCCGGCGCAAGGCCGCGCGGTGGCGCAAGGGATTGCCGGTGCGCGCTACGTGGAGCTGGATGGGGCGCACTTGTCGAACTGGGAGCAGCCTGAGGGGTTCGCGCAGGCGGTTTGCGGGTTCTTGGCAGGCTGAGGCGGGTTGCTTGCCCGACAAGGGTGCTCGAGACGGCGCTGATTCACGACCTCACCGTAGCGACGCGCAACGTTGGCGATTTTGCTGATACCGGGGTGCGTGTTCTGAACCCCTTTGAATGACTGGCAAGCGACGGATTGCCATCCGCGTTTGCCGTGGCACGCGACGCTACTTCGCTGCCCCGAACCGGATATCCCCATACCACGCGCGCGCGCTCCCGCCCGTGTTGTCCGTATCGGTGAGCAGGCCGTAGGCGGTCACTTTGTCGGGCTTTTCCTTGAAGGCATGCTCGAAGTCCTGCTCCACGTTGCGGCTCAACGTGAGCCACTTGCCGGTGGCGTCGGGCCCGCCTGACACCACGATCATCTTGACCCGCGAGGTGTGGGGGTTGTCGACGACCGTGCCGACCGGCGCGGTATTGGACCAGATGTACATCAGCGTGGCGTAGGGCAGCTCCTCGCCCGCCAGCGTCTTGGCCAGCTTCATGGCGGTGCGCTCGCCTAGCGATAGCTTGTCCGTATCCCCATCGAACATGAACACCAGGCGCGCCGGCGCGTCTTCCTTGGCGGCGACGCTGTTGTCGGCTTCGTCGATCGGGTGTTCCACCTTCCAGCGCCAGCTGACCTGCGGGGTCGCCTCCAGGTTCAGGTTGTTGCCCTTGTGCATCAGCGCGGAGGCGGAGGCGGACGCGTCGGCTTCGAGCACCGTGGCGTGGTCGTCTGTCACCAGGCTGTAGTGGGTCGACGCCTTGCCGCGCGCCACCGGCAGGTTCTTCCAGCCGGCCGGCAACGGGCCGCCGGGCGTGCCAGCGGAGAAGGCGGCGCCGGGGGCCGTGGGGGCTCCCGCCTGCGCCGGTGCTGCCGATGCCTGCGCCCCGGCCGGCGTGGCGTGCGCCAGCAGCAGGCCGCAGGCCAGCAGGGCGGCCAGCACGTGCGCGCGAGGTGCCACCGAGCGGGCGGAATGCGTCAAAGCCAGATGGAAAGTCATGATCGCTTGCTCGATGGTCGCCGTCATTGTTCTTATGGTCTCCATTGTAGGCAGCGGCCCGGGCCTTTGCATGTGCGGCGTGTTGCCGTTCGCGGCAGCGGCCTAGGGCGCTGCCAGCGGGCCTTGCGCGCCGGCCGGCGCGTTGCCGAAGATCTCGGCGTAGTAGCGGCAGCCGGCGTCCAGATGCTTGTCAAAGGCAAAGCCCTGGGCCAGCATCGCGTCGAACTCGGCTCGGGCGATCTGCATCACGTAGCCATGCCCGGTCGCCACCAGGCGGCAGGTGCCGCTGGCCTGGCGCGCGCTGAACCACTTGCCGGGATCGGCATGGCCGGCGGGATAGGCGCGGCCTTCGTGTTCGAGTTGCCAGCCGCCGTCGAGCAGTACCCAGGCATCGGCGGCGCTCGCGCCCGCGCATTGGGTGATGACGGTGCCGCGCTCCACCTCCCATTCGCGAGAATGATCGATGGTCCAGCGCAGTTGCGAGGTGTTCAGGCTGGTGAAAAACGGGGTCTTCCTCAGCAGGTAGAGATAAGTCTTGGAGGCTTTCATGGGTTTGCCCTGGGCGATAGCGGCATCGCCATGCCGCGCCGGTTGCGCCGGTTGCGCCTCGCAAGCGGCGAGGACAGCCGGCAGCAACGCGGCGCACGCGAGTTGGATCCATCGTTTCATTGTCGTTCCTGCCGGTGAGCAAGGGCCGCGCTGGGCCCGTGCCTGATGCGGGGTGATTAACGTGTGACCTTGGCCTGCAGCAGGTCTTCCATGCCGATGCGCTTGGCAAACTCGATCCGCACGCGCTCCGAGACTTCCAGCGCCTCGCGCGCGCCATCGCCCACAAAATCGATCACCGAGCGCATCGGGCGGGTGCCGGCGGACAGGCCCACGATCCGCACAATCTCATCGGCCACGGCCTTCGGGTCGGCGTCGTGCGGCGTCAGCGCGCTCAGGCGCTCGCCGATCTGGTCCATCACCCCGTCATAGCGGCTGTAGGCTGCGGCGGTGGCGGCATCCGCCGGCTTGCCGGCGCTAGGGAAGTGCGCGGTGCCGCGGGTGAACGCGCCCGGCACCACGATCGAGGTTTCGATGCCAAAGCGTGCGATCTCGTAGGCAAGCGTGACCGCCAGCGAATCCATGGCCGCCTTGGCCGCGCCGTACGGCCCCATGAACGGGGGGAATCCGCCCCTGGTGGTGGTGCTGCTGATCCACAGCATCAGCCCGGCTTCCTGCTTGCGCAGGTAAGGTAGCGTCGCGCGGTTCACGCGCTGGGCGCCGAACAGGTTGGTGTCGAACACGCGCATCATCTCTTCAACCAGGTGCCCGGCGTTCTGCATCACTACGTCGATGCGGCCTTGTGCGCGGACGACGGCTGCCGCGGCGGCGTCGGCCGATTCCTGCGACAGCACATCGAGCTCAAGCGGATGCAGCTGGATGTTCCTGGATCTGGCGAGCGCGTGGAGTTCGTCCGCGCGCTCGCGGTTGCGGCCGTCCACATCGCGCATGGTCGCGTACACGATGTGACCAGCGTCAGCCAGCGCCTGCGCGCTCAGTTTGCCGATGCCCGAGCCAGCGCCGGTGACGACAATGACTTGTTGATTGGTGCTTTGCATGGTGATTCCCCTTTTACGTTGCGCCTGGTGACACGTGGTGATGCTTGGTGACGCGTTGTGCAAGCGATCAGGCCACGCCGCCGTTGGCGCGCAGGATCTGGCCGTTGACCCAGCCGGCATCGGGGCCGGCGAGGAAGGCGACGACGCAGGCGATGTCTTCCGGCTGGCCCAGGCGTTGCAGCGGGGGCATCTTGGCGAAGGCCTGGATCTGCTCTTCGGTCTTGCCGTCGAGAAACAGCGAGGTAGCGATCGGGCCGGGGGCCACCGCATTGACCGTGATGTTGCGGCCACGCAGTTCCTTGGCGAACACGTGCGTGAACGCTTCCACCGCTGCCTTGGTGGCGTTGTAGACGGCATAGCCGGGCATGTTCAGCGCCAGCGTGGTGCTGGAGAAGTTGACGATGCGCCCGCCGTCGGCAAGCCGCGCGGCGGCTTCGCGCAGGGTGTTGAAGGTGCCGCGCACATTGATGTCGAAAGTCTGGTCGTAGAGCGCGTCGCTCGTATCGGCCAGCGGCACCGTCTTGAGCACGCCGGCGTTGTTGACCAGCACGTCTACCTTGCCCAGTTGCTGCTCGGTGATCTCGAACAGGCGGCGCACATCGCCGGCCTTGGACACATCGGCTTGCACCGCGATGGCCGATGCGCCGGCCGCCTTCAGTTCGGCCACGAGGGCGTCGCCCTGGGCCGCGCCGGCCGCGTAGTTGATGGCGACGGCGAAGCCGTCCTGCGCCAGGCGCCTGGCAACGGCGGCACCGATGCCGCGGGATGCGCCGGTGACGATGGCGACTTGGGTGGGGTTGGCGTTGCGCATGATCCGTTTCCTTTCAGGTGGAGGGTTGGTGAAACGGATAATGGACCATTCCTACGTAAAGATAATTGGTGGAGATTTGATATCATTGCTCCATTTACTTTAACAATAGGGCGCCTTGGGTCTTTCATTGCCCACTCTGGCCCCGCTCAGCTACGCATGGACCGATTCCAGGAAATGCAGGCCTTCGTGCGCATTGCCGAGCGCCAGAGCTTTACCCAGGCCTCCGAGGACCTGCGGATCCCGCGCGCCACGATCACCAACCTGATCAAGCGCATGGAACAGCGGCTTGGCGCCCGGCTGCTGGAGCGCACCACCCGCACGGTGCGGCTGACACACGACGGCGAAGCGCACTACCGGCGCTGCGTGCGCCTGATAGCCGACCTGGAAGAAGCGGAGGGGTCATTCAGGGATACCGCGCCCAAGGGCCTGCTGCGCGTGAACCTGCAGGGCACGCTGGCCCGGCATTTCGTGGTGCCGGCGCTACCGGATTTCCTGGCGCTCTACCCTGAGCTGGAAATCCATATCGGTGAGGACGACCGGCTGGTCGACCTGGTGCGCGAGGGCATCGATTGCGTGCTGCGCGCGGGCAACCTGCAGGATTCGTCGATGGTGGGGCGCCGGGTTGCGCTGCTGGAGCAGGTGACCGTGGCCAGTCCGGCCTACCTGGCCCGCCATGGCGAACCGGCGGATCTTGATGCGTTGTCGGCGCATCGCGCGGTCAACTACATCTCCAGCGGCACCGGCAAAGCGGTGCCGCTGGAATTTACGGTAGCTGGCCGCGTGACGGCCGTGCAACTGGCGGCCTCTATTTCGGTCACTGGCGCCGATCTCTACACCGGTGCCTCAGTGGCCGGGCTGGGGCTGGTCCAGGTGCCGCGCTATCGCGTGGCAAGGGAGCTGCGGGAGGGCCGCTTGCAGGTCGTGCTGGCGGACCTGCCGCCGCCGCCGATGCCGGTCTCGGTGCTGTATTCGCAGCACCGCCAGCTATCAATGCGGGTGCGGGTGTTCGTGCAGTGGTTGCGCGAAGTGTTCGAGGCAGGCGCCGATGGGAACCAGGGCTTGATTCCCATCGGCGCCTGAGGCGCGCCGGCCAGTTATTTCCGCACGTTGGACGGCAGCACCGAGTTCCGGCTGGACTGCCTGGCGGATTGCCCTGACTGCGCCGACTGCCCCTTGCCGCTGGCCGACGACTTCCGCGACGCGGCGCCGGCTACCCCGACGCCGGCGCAAAGCAGGATGGCGAGCAGTGCCGCCGGTGCATTTTTTCGCATGCTCATGATTGACTCCCATTGCGTGGCCGGTTCAGCTTCCGGACCAGATTCCGGTTCAAATGCCTTCGGCCGGCGTCAGCGAGGCCGCGTCCGGGCCGCCCTTGCGCCCCCGATGGCGGTTGACCCAGGAGAACACCACCGGCAGCACCAGCAGCGTGAGCAGCGTAGTGGTCACCATGCCGCCCACGATCACCAGCGCCAGCGGCCGCTGCGCTTCCGAGCCGATGCCGTGCGACAGCGCCGCCGGCAGCAGGCCCAGGCCCGCCAGCATGGCCGTCATCACCACCGGGCGCAGGCGCAGCGCCGCGCCCTCGACCACGGCTGCATGCAGATTCTCGGACTGCGCCAGCCGGTTGACGTAGGAGATCAGGATCACCCCGTCCTGGATCGCGATGCCGAACAGCGACAAGAACCCGATGCCCGCCGAGATCGATAAGGTCTCTCCCGCGATATGCAGCGCCAGCAAACCACCGATGGCGGCGAACGGCACGTTCAGCACCACCATCAGCGCATCCTTGAAGTTGCCGAAGGTGCTGTACAGCAGCAGGAAGATCACCAGGATGGTCAGCGGCACGATCACCGCCAGCTTCTTCTGCGCGATCTTCATCTGGTTGAACTGGCCATCCCAGAAAATGCTGTAGCCCGCCGGCAGCGTCATCGCCTTGCCCACCTTGTCCTGCGCCTCGGCCACCGCGCTGCCCAGGTCGCGCCCGCGCACACCGAACTTGATGGCGATATAGCGCTTGCCGGTCTCGCGGTAGACGAAGAACGGCCCGTCGGTAGCTTCCACCTTGGCCACCATCGACAGCGGAATGCGCTGGCCGTCCGGCGTATCCACCAGCAAGCGGTTGATGACATCCGGGTTGTTGCGCGCCTGGTCGTTGAGCCGCACCGACAGGCCGAAGGTCTTCTCGCCTTCCAGGACGTTGGTCACCGCATCGCCGCCGATCGCGAACTGCACGGCGGACTGGATGTCGCTCACATTCATGCCGAAGCGCGCGCTCTTCTCGCGATCGACCGTGATGTTCAGCGTGGGCTGGCCGAGCTCCTTGAAGATGCCCACGTCAGCCAGGCCCGGCACCTTCTTCAGGATGGACTCGACCTCCTTGGCCTTGTCCTGCAGCGTCACCAGGTCGGAGCCGTAGATCTTCACGGAGTTCTCGCCCTTGACCCCGGATAGTGCCTCGTTGACGTTGTCCTGGATGTACTGCGAGAAGTTGTACTCGATGCCCGGGATTCGATCCAGGTGCTTGGACAAACGCTCCACCACCTGCTGCTTGGTGGCACCCTTTGGCCAGTCGGCCGGGGGCTTGAAGTAGAGCGCGTATTCCTGGTTGAACACGCCGGTTGAGTCGGTGCCGTCGTCCGGGCGGCCGATCTGCACCGACACGGTTTTCACCTCGGGCTGCTCGCGGAAGAAGCCGCGCAGGTCGCGTGCGACGGAGGCCGAGTAGTCGAGGTCAACGGTGTTGGGCAGCGTGATGCGCAGCCACAGGTTGTTCTCCTCCAGCGTGGGCAGGAACTCGGTGCCGAGGTAGCGCGAGCTGTACAGCGTGCCGGCCAGGCCGATGAACGCGGCCAGGAACACCAGGCCAGGCTTTTTCAGCAGCTTGCGCAGCAGCGGCTTGTAGGCGCTCAGGATGATGGCGATGAATTTCGGCGAGTGCGGCCGCAGCGAGCCGCGGAACACAAAGGATGTCACCGCTGGCACAAAGGTCAGCGCCAGCACGATCGAGGCCAGCAGCGCGAAGCCCATGGTGAAGGCCATCGGCTTGAAAATGATGCCTTCCACCCCGCCCATGAAGAATAGCGGCGAGTAGGCCACGATGATGATGCCGGTGGAGAAGATCATGGCCCGCTGCACTTCGCTGGTGGCCTTGACGATGCCATCCTCCACGTTGGTCTCGCCTTCTTCCAGGTGGCGCATGATGTTTTCCATCACGATCACCGCGGCATCCACGATCAGCCCGAAGTCGATCGCGCCGAGCGAGATCAGGTTGGCCGGCACCTTGAAGTGGGCCATGTTGATGAACGACACGCACAGCGCCAGCGGGATCACCGCTGCCACCACCGCCGCGGCGCGGAAGCTGCCCAGGAAGATGAACAGCACGATCAGCACCAGCGAAATGCCGACGAACAGCGCGTGCTCGACGGTCCCCATGGTGATGTCGAGCAGGTTCTGCCGGTCGTAGAAGGTCTTGACCTGGATACCCTTGGGCAGCACGTTCTGGTTGATG
This sequence comes from Cupriavidus basilensis OR16, assembly GCF_000243095.1. Classification (GTDB taxonomy): domain Bacteria; phylum Pseudomonadota; class Gammaproteobacteria; order Burkholderiales; family Burkholderiaceae; genus Cupriavidus; species Cupriavidus basilensis_D. Next base: position 18,702 of record NZ_AHJE01000037.1, read on the forward strand.
TCGGCGATCTTGTCACGCACCCGCGCCAGCACCTCGGTGGCGTTTTCGTCGCGCTTCATCAGCACGATGCCTTCGACGATATCGTCGTGCTGGTCGAACTGCACCATGCCCAGGCGCGGCGTGTTGCCCACCCGCACCTCGGCAATATCGCGCACGCGCACCGGCACGCCGTTTGCCACCGAGACGGTGACATTGCGCATGTCGTCGAGCGTTTGCAGCAGGCCCACGCCGCGCACTACGAACTGCTGCTCGCCGGCCTTCATCAGGCCGCCGCCGGCGTTGGCGTTGGCGTTCGACACCGCATCCACCACCTGCTTGAGCGAAAGCCCGTAGGCCTGCAGCTTCTCGGGCGTCGGTACGATCTGGTATTGCTTGACCTTGCCGCCGAAGGCCGTGATGTCGGCCACGCCCGGGACGTGCTTGATTTCCTTGTAGACGTTGTAGTCCTGGTAGGTCTTCAGCGTGGTCACGTCGATGCCATCGGCCTCGATCCGGTAGCGCAGGATCTCGCCGGTGGCGTCGCCGTCCGGCGACAGGTTGGGCTGCACGCCCGGCGGCAGGCTGGCTTGCGACAGGTAGGTGACGAAGTTCTGGCGGGCCTTGAAGTTATCCACGCCCTCCTTGAACTTGACGGTCACAACAGACAGCCCGAACAGCGAGACCGAGCGGAAGGATTGCACGTCCGGCACGCTGGCCAGCGCGTTCTCCACCGGGATCGTGATCTGCTGCTCGACCTCCACCGTGCTGCGGCCAGGCCATTGCGTAATGGCCTGCACCGTGACCGGCGCCACGCCTGGGTACGCCTGCAGCGGCAGCTGCAGGAAGCTCAGCACGCCGGCCGCCAGCAGGCCAACGGCCAGGAAGACGATCACCAGGCGCCGCTTGAGGATGCTCTTGATAGGCGAGAAGACCATCTCAGGCCTCCTGCTTGAGCAGCATTTCGTTCAGCAGCATGCCGCCCTGCGTCACCACCCGCACCGACGCGCCGCCCGGCACGCCTTCGGTGACCTGGAAGGTGCCGTCGCTGCGCGGCGTGCCCTGCACCGCCACGCGCTCGATGTGCTTGTCGTCGGGCTGCGTCATCAGGTAGAGCTTGCCCTGGTCCTTGACGATGGCCGATTGCGGCACCACCAGCGCCTGCGCGCTGCCGGTGACGATGCGCGCGGTGGCGTACATCTCCGGCTTGAGGGTCCCATCGGGGTTGGGCACGTCGCAGCGCACCTGCAGCGTGTGCGTATCGGCGTCGACATTGGGCGCGATAAAGCTGACGCGCCCGCGATAGTGCCGGCCCGGGTAGGCCGGGGTCTCGATCTCGATGACCTGGCCCAGGCGCACGTTCTTGATGTCGTTCTCGTAGAGATTGCCGGTGAACCAGATCGAGCGGGTGTCGATGATGCTCATCAGCGAGTCGCCGACATTGAGGTAGGAGCCGGGGTCCATGTCGCGCTTGACGATGGTGCCGCCGATCGGCGCGCGGATGGTCAGCGTGTCGGAGGCGACGCCGCGCTCGCGGATGCGGGCGATGTCCTCGGTGGTCGCGCCCAGCACGCGCAGCTTGTTCTCGGACGACTGCATGGTCAGGCGGGCATCGTCCACCAGTTCCTTCAGGTCGCTGTTGTTGAGCGTCTTGAAGGCGTTATGCGAGAGCAGGAACTCGTTCTGCGCGGAGATGTACTCGGGCGAGTACAGCTCGGCCAGCGGCTGGCCGGCACGCACCACGGCGCCCTCGAACACCAGGATGCGCTCGACGCGGCCGGCCACGCGGGCCGAGGCCAGCTTGGCCTGCTGCACGTTGTAGGCCAGCTTGCCGGGCGTGGGCGTGTCGATCGTCACGGCTTGCGCGCTGAACACCGCGGACTTGACCGCGTTCGGGTCGAAGCCGCCTTCGGGCAGGGTCAGCTGTGATGGCACGCGGCGCGGTTTGGCAGCCTCGGGCGCCTTGGCGTAGGGCGCTGCGGTCTGCGCCGGTTCCGGTTGTTGCACTTGTTGTGTCTGGGCCCAGTATTTCCCGCCCCAGATACCGCCGGCGAGGACCACCACAAAGCCGGCGCCGATCATCAGATTCTTGTTCATAGGTTCAAGGCCTCGCGACCATCAGAATTTCTCATGTCCCACCGCAGCGGCGAGGGTGTAGTACGCCTGGCGCGCATCGGATTCAGCCTGGGTCACGGCCAGCTCGGCATTCTTGAGCGCGGAGCTGGCGGTCAGCAGGTCGGTGAAATCGGCGTTGTTGTTGGCGTAGTTGGTGAAGGCCATCTTGTAGGCGGTCATGGCCTCCGGCAACTGCCGCTGGCGCAGGAACTCGGCCTGGTTCACCGACTGGCGCAGGTTGTTGTGCGCGGTATCCACCGCCAGCAGCGTCTGCTGGCGCACCGACTGGTCATTGGCGTCGGAGGCCACCTTGTTGGCCACGGCTTCATCCACCCCGTACTTTTCCTTGGTGAAGAAGAACAGCGGGATGATCACGTCGAACTCGATGCCGTAGCTGGCCGGCTTGAAGCCCAGCGGCGGGTTGTTGCCGTTGAAGGTGCCGATGATCTGGAAGTCCGGCAGATAGGCTTTGCGGGCCAGGCGCACGCCCTTCTCGGCCGCCTCCACCAGGAAGCGCGACGCCCGCACATTGGGATGCTCGCGCAGCGCCATGTCTTCCAGCTCGGGCAGCGGTGTGGGCGGCAGACGCACCGCGCCGGCGTCCGGGCGCAGTTCCAGTGGGAACTCCGGGTTCTTGCCGATCAGCGTGTTGATGGTCTTGAGCGCGTTGTCATGCTGGCGCTCCAGGCCAAACATATCGTTCTGCGCGCTGCTCTGCGCCACCTGGGCGTTGAGGTAGTCCACATAGCCCGCCGCGTTGTTGGCGTAGCGGATGCGCGCGACCTGCTTGACCTGCTCCAGCCGCTTGAGATTGAGGCGCAGCACGTCGAGATTGAGGCGCAGCACGTCGAGCTGCGCCTTTTGCGCCAGCGCCTGGAAGTAGGTCGTGCTCAATTGCGCGTAGAGCTGCAGGTACAGCGCGTCGCGCTGCGCGTCGATCGATTCGGCTTGCGTGTTGGCGATATCGGCGGCCAGTGCCTTCTTGCCCGGGAACGGGATCGACTGCGTGAGCGTATAGCTGAAGCTCTCGGCGCGCGCCAGCGCCAGCGGGCTGTTCTTGGGCAGGTTGCCCCAGATAAAGCCCACCTGCGGGTTGTTTGGCGCCGCGATCTGCGGCACCGTGGCCTTGGCCGCCATATAGAGCGAGCGTGCCTGGATCAGTTGCGGGTTGCTGGCGCGCAACTCCTCCGACAGCTCCCACAAGGAGAACCCCGGGCCAACGAGGCCCTTGGACTTTTCTTCGGCACTGAGCGTGGCCGCTGGCGGGGCGCTCGCGCCGGCGCCGCGTGGCGTTGGCTGATCCCACCCGCTGGCTGGCGCCTTGCCGGCAGCGGGCGTTTTTTGTACAGGCGGAACAAGCGGGACCGGATCGGTATCTCCGCTCAGCTGGACACCCCATGCGACCCGAGCTGAAAGGACCAGGATGACGGCTGCTCCAACTTTTCTATTAGTTGGTTTTTTAATCATGAACACTCCCATCGCTACTTGTAACAGTTATGACAGGGAAGTCTTTCAATCGCCCTTCCATAGCATTGCAAATAGCTTTCGGAACATTGCAAATAGCTTTCGGAAATTTAGGTGATTACCCGTATTAGGTATTTGGATCCAGCGTAGACAATCCGGGATTTCGATAGCAGAATCGCTATCGAAATCCATCGGGGCGTCATGTTATTTCGCAAGCCGGCTGGCGCGTGTTGAGGCGTGTTGGCGCTTGCGGGCATGCGATTACCCGAGAAATGGGGCGGATGAGGTGGCCGGGACTAACTATTTCGCGATACGCGTTATAAAAGGCGTGCGAATTAAATACATGGATGTATTTAAAGTAAATAGAATATCAGCATCGAAATAAATACAGATCGATGATGTTTGGCATTGAATCAGGTCGAGGGCCGTTTGAAAGAGGCGCCTGCCCTTTATTGCGCTGTTTTATGCCATGCTAGTGCGCCGTCTGTTCGCATAGCGGGCACACCCGGATCAACAGGGGCGCGTTTTCCATTTCGGCGAGCGCGTCGCTATCGTCGGAGGCGATGATGCACTTGCATTCGCGCACCGCGCTTGCGGGCTCGCCGCGCGAGCCTGCCGGCAGTACCGCGTAACGAACGCCGAGCTGCACGCGCCGCTCCCAGTCGCCTTGCCGATCGAGCTTCAGCAGCCACAGGCGGGTCTGGATCGACCAGTGCCTGACGGTTTCGCTCTTGATCCCAAGGCGCCGCGCCGCTTCGGCGACCGACACCTGCTGGGAGGCCAGGTTGAAGAAGGCTTCCGCCTTGTCCTCCAGCCTGAGCCGCGCCATGGGGGTGCCGGTCAGCCGGCTGAAGCGCTGGCGGCAGCCCGCGCAATGAAAGGTCGGCAGGCCACTGCCGTCGCTGCCGTCATAGGTCGACTTGCGGGCGTGGCAACGCGGGCACTGCGGCGGCCGGTGGCTGGTGCTATGCAGCTTACGCCACGCGGCCAGCAGGAAGGCGGTCAGGTCGGCATCGAAGACGCCTGCCGCGCCGCTTGCGCGCACATGGATCAGCGTCGTGGCGCGGCGCAGGTCGTCCACATGGGGATACACGTTCGCGCTCGCGCGCGTGGCCGGGAGATCGATCTCGGCTCGCGTGGGCCGTTGCTGCTGGAATCTGCTCATATCGTCGGCGCGGGTGGATCCGGCCTTGACGCCGTGGGCCCCGGGGCTGGTGCCCTGGTCATAAAATCCTGCTACCCGTGCTCCGGGAGCGATCAAATTGCGCCGATTCTATGTGTGTTGGCCGCCGCCGAGTACTGTGATTGATCACAGTAGGGCGGGCGGTGCCGCGCCGCTAGGGCTTGATGATGCCTGCGGACGCGGCCTTGACGACCGCTTCGATGCGGGTGGCCACGCCCAGCTTCTGGCGGGCGTTGTCGATGTGGAAGTCGACCGTGCGCTTGGACAGGCCCAGGATGGTGGCGATCTCGCCCGAGGTCTTGCCCCGTGCCGACCAGACCAGTGCTTCCACCTCGCGCTCGCTGAGCTGCACGGCCGGCAAGCCCGGCCGCGTGCGCGCAACCCGGGCAAGGCGGGCCTCGACAATGCTGGTCAATATGTCGAAATCGACCGGCTTGGCCACGTAGTCGTCGGCCCCGAGCCTGCGCCCCTTGAGCTCGGCCTCGCGCTGCGCCAGCGCCGTGAGAAACACGAAGGGCATGTCGGCAAAGCGCGGTGCCAGCGAAGTGATCTTCTCCAGCAGTTCGAAGCCCGTCATCACTGGCATACTCACGTCGCAAAGGACGAGGTCCGGCGTGTCGCGCAGGATGGCGGCGAAACCCTGCTGGCCATCGTGCGCGATGCTCACGGCGAAGCCCCGCTCGATCAACTCTTCGGCGATCAGCGCGGCCGTCTCGGCATCGTCCTCGATGCAGAGGATTTTCCGACGGGCATCGGTCATGGTGGTCCTTGGTGGCGGCGAGCGGCGTCTTGCGGCCCGCCAGCGTACAGCGTAGCGAAATTCTGGATAAAAATCTTATGAATCACTCGATTCGTCCGGCGCCCGCCAGCCGGCGAGTGCGCCGCAGCCTGGGGCGGCGCCTGGTCGGGCTGCCCGATTCGGTGCCCATGCTCCGGCCGATTCGCGTCCGGCTGTCGCTTGTGTTCGTGATGTTCCTGCTGCTGGTGGTGGGCGTGGGCCTGTTCGGCATCAACCGGCTCAGCAACTTTCATAGCGTGTCCGCGCAGATCAGCGGCCGCTGGCTGCAGAGCAACCGCATCCTGGGCGACCTCAACAATTATATTTCGGACTACCGCGCGTTCGAGGGCGACGCGTTGATCGCGACCACGCGCGCCGACCTGCGCGCGGCCGAGGGGCAGATCAGCAAGCTCGACGACGTGATCAAGGAGGTCGAGGCCCGCTACGGCAAGATCGAGCATGATCCGGCCGAGCTGGCGCTGTACGAGCAGTTCATGACGCAGTGGTCGGCTTACCGGCAATTGGTCGATCGCGTGGTCTCGCTGGCTCACCAGAAGGACACGACCCAGGCCGTGGCGCTCTATCGCGGCGAGTCGCGCCGCGCCTTCGAGCAGGCCAACGGCACGCTGGGCGTACTGACCGAGCGTAATGTCGTTGGCGCCGCACAAGCGACCGAGCGCGAGGCGGACGCCTATCGCGAGGCCCGGCAACTGATTGCCGGCGCCATCCTGGTGTCGGGTTTCCTCGTGATCGCGGCGGTGATCTATCTGGTCAGGGCCGTGTCGAATCCCATCGCGGGGCTGGTCGATCGCATGCACCGCATCATGGACAACGATCCTCACGTGGAGATCCCCGGCGCCGGGCGCAAGGACGAGATCGGCGAAATCGCTCGCGCCGTGGTGCGCTTTCGCGACAATACGCTCGAACTGGAGCGCAGCAAGGCGGCGCTGGCCGCCCAGACCACCATGCTGCTGGACACGCTGGAGAACGAACGGCGCCTGGCGGTGCTCCAGCGCAACTTCGTCTCGATGGCCTCGCACGAGTTCCGCACGCCGCTCAATGTGATCGACGGCCACGCGCAGCGGCTCATGCGCATGAAGGAGGCGCCGTCCGCCGAAGTCCTCGGCGAGCGCTGCGGCCGGATCCGGGTTGCAGTGCGGCGCATGACCAACCTGATCGACCACCTGCTCGATTCCTCGCAGCTGCTGGACGGCGGGCGCCTTGCCACGCTGCAAGGCGTCGATTTCTCCCTGACCCTGCTGGTGCACGAAGTCTGCGAGATGCACCGGGAGAGTTCCCCGGCGGCTGTCATCGAGGAGATCGTCGCCCCTGGCTTGAATGAAATCTTCCATGGCGACGCCAAGCTGCTGTTCCAGGCCTTCAGCAACCTGGTTGGCAACGCGATCAAGTATTCGCCCGCAGGCACCCCGGTCACTGTCCAGGTGGCCGGGGATGCCGACGTGATCCGCGTGTCCGTGTCCGATCACGGCCTGGGCATCCCGGACAAGGACCGCGAACATATCTTCGAGCGCTTTGTGCGCGGCGGCAATGTCGCCGGCACGGGCGGGCGCGGGCGTTGGCCTGTACCTGGTCAGGCTGGCAGTCGACTTGCACCGGGGCGAGGTCGTGGTCGCCAGCGAGGAAGGGCGGGGGTCGAGCTTTGTGGTCCGGCTGCCGCGCGCGGCGGCATCGGGTTGAAGGCGTGGGCTGGATTCGAGGAAGATGCCCGGGCAAGGACATCGATGGCCTGGATCATTCTGCCGAGGCAACGATCCCCGCATCGCCCTCAAGGCGGGGACCGACGCCCGGGCGGACCTGGAGCATGGCGAACACGCCCAATGCCGTCGCGACCGAGGTGGCGATGAACATTGACGAGTAGCCATAGCGTGCCGACAGGATGCCGGCCAACGTGGGTGCCAGGACCGCGGCGATGTTGGCGATGAAATGCATGATGCCGCTGAACGTGCCGACGCGAGAGGGCGCGGTATCGATCACCACCGCCCAGTAGACGGAGTTGGGCAAGGCGTTCAAGGCATTGCCCAACGTCATCAGGGCGATGACGGTCCACACGCTGTGCGCCTGCGACACCATCAGGAAGCACAGGGTGGTCAGCAACAGCGAGGCGGCGGCAAACCAGCTTCTTGCAATGACCAGCTTGCCCGTGCGCTTGAGCAGCCAGTCGGAGATACGGCCGCCCAGCAATACGGTGAAGCACGCGCCAACCCAGGGAATCATCCCGATGTACCAGAGGGATGAGAGGGTGAAGTTGAACTCGTCGTGAAGGTACTTCGGCGTCCACGTCAGCAGCATGAAGTTGACGTAGATAAAGGAGAAATAGCCGATGGAGTTGAAAACCAGCGTGCGGCTCTTGAAAAACGCCCACCACGGTAAGGCGGCACTCGCGCTTGCGGCGCCTTTGGGGGGGTGCGCGCGTCCGGCCTGGATCTGGGCGAGTTCTGCCGCGTTCACCTTCGGGTGATCCTCCGGCCGGTTGGTGTACACGCGCGAGAACAGGGCGATCAGCACCAGGCCCAGGACACCGAGCACCACATACATGGCACGCCAGCTGTCGGTGAACAGCAGCAGGCCGACCGCTACCGGCGCGGTAAGCAGCGCGCCCAGTGGCGTGCTCAGCAGGCCGATGGATACAGCGAAGCCGCGCTCAGCCGGCGATGCCCAGGCGGACATGGTCTTGTTGATGATCGAGTAGGCCGGCCCCTCCGAGAAGCCAAAGAGGATGCGCACCATGGCAAATCCGCTCAGGGCCGAGCCGCCGAAAACCGCGAGGCCGATGTCGCCCGCCCAGACCATGCAGATGGCGAACAATGACCAGGCCACGCCTGCGATCACCCAGACCCGCTTTGCGCCCAGGCGGTCCCCAGCGCGCCGCCGATCAGCGCGCCAAACATATAGCCGTAACCGAAGTAGCCCAGCACGGCGCCCCAGCCGGCGCGGTCGAAGCCGTACTCCTCGATGATCTGTCCGGCCGAATAGGCAATGGCGCCGCGGTCGATGTAGTTGACCAGGGCAATCACGACGATCAGGAAGAAGATGGTGAAGCGATACCGGGTGGGCGGCGGGGGTTGGTGCATCTTGCGTCTCCGTAACGGGTAACGGGTTGCGGGTTGGGTAAAGAGCCCGAGGTTGTTTTGCAAATTGTATATCATATATAATGCACAATGCATAACCTAAGGATACGGGAAAACCCATATGTCACGCCCATTCATTGCCATTGCCTCGCTTGGGGGCACCATCAGCATGACGCCCTCGGATGCCGCCGGCGGCGTCGTCCCCAGGCTGGACGCCGGCCAATTGGTCGCGGCCGTGCCGGGGCTGGGGGATCTGGCCGATATCTCCGCCGAATCGCTATTCCAGTTGCCGAGCGCTTCGCTAGGCGTTGAACAGTTGCTGGCCTGCCTGGCATGGGCCGAGGGCAAGATTGCCGCGGGTGCGCAGGGTGTCGTCCTGACCCAGGGCACCGACACCATTGAGGAGACGGCCTTCTTCCTGGATCTGTATTGGCGCCGTCCCGAGCCGCTGGTGATCACCGGCGCGATGCGAACGCCGTTGTCCGCGGGGGCGGATGGCCCTGCCAACTTGCTGGCCGCCGTGCAGGTCGCCATGGACGATCAGAGCCGCGGGCGCGGGAGTGCTGGTTGTCATGAACGACACCGTGCACAGGGCGCGCTGGGTCTGCAAGTCGGATTCCCTCTCCGTCCAAACCTTCGTATCGCCCGACGGCGGGCCCGCGGGGAGGGTGGTCGAGGGGCAGCCCGAGTACTTTCATCCGCCGCTCGACAGGCCGCTGGTCAGCCCGCCCACGCGGCGATTTCCGAAGGTGGCGGTTGTGCCGGCGCTGCTTGGCGACGATGGCGATCTGGCCGTGGCCGCGCTTGATCTCGGTTACGAGGCAATCGTGGTCGCGGCGTTCGGGGCCGGGCACGTCTCCTTCGGCTTCGCCGAGCATGTCGAGCGCCTGGCCAAGGTGGTGCCCGTGGTGATCGCGAGCCGCACCGGGGCTGGGGCAACGGCCTCTCAAACCTATGGTTTCGCCGGCTCCGAAGTCGATCTGGCACGGCGCGGCGCCATGCTTTCGAAGTGGCTCCATCCGTTGAAGGCGCGACTGTTGCTAGGGGCGTTGCTGGCCGCCGGCACGCCGCGCGAGCAGATCCCGGAAGCACTTGCGAAGTGGGGTACACTGCCACGCCATTCGCCCATCAGACAGCAGCCCGTTCCTTGAAGACTTCGCCGAATCCCCCGTCCAGAGTGCAAGCCGCGCCTTCGCGCCGGCTGACTGCCTATCAGTATGCGGTGCAGACCTTGCGCGCCGACATCCTGCAAGGCCGCATGACCGCGGGCGAGCGCTTGCGCCAGGATGACCTCGCCAAGCGGCTGGAGATGAGCACCACGCCGGTTCGGGAAGCATTGCGCACGCTGATCTCCGAAGGGCTGGTGTTCTTCGACGCGCATCGCGGCGCGGTGGTGCGCGGTCTGACGCTGGATGATGTGCAGGAGATCTACCGGCTGAGGATGGTGCTGGAGCCGATGATGGTCGAAGAGGCGATCCGCGGCATCACCGCGGCAGATATCGCCCGGGCCGAGGCGTTCCATGAGGAGATGCTGCAGACGCAGGATGTCATGCGCTGGACCGAGCTGAACCTGGAGTTCCACGCGGCGCTCTGGGCGTCGCAGGAACACAGCAGGCTGGCCACCTGGTCAAGACGCTACGCGATTCGGCTGCGCCGTATATCTCGCTGTCGCTCTACATGAGCCCGGAACATATCGCGCAGAGCAATGCCGAGCATGCCGAAATCCTGTCCCAGTACAGGCAACACGATGCTGAATCCGCCAAGCGTCAGACCATCCATCACCTGGATGACACGCTGAAGATCATCGTGCAGGCGATCGACAATTCCGATGCGGTTGATGGCGGCGGGGCATAGCGCAGGCGCACTGGCGGGTGTTCGCTGCGGACCCGCCGGGTGAAGGGGGGCAAAAACGGCGGGCAAAGACGGCGAGCAAAAAAATAGCCCACCTGATGGCGGGCTATATTTTTTCCTGGATACGCTGCATGCGAGCGGTATCCAGGCAATGCTGGCGGAGTGGACGGGACTCGAATGGCGGAGTGGACGGGACTCGAACCCGCGACCCCCGGCGTGACAGGCCGGTATTCTAACCAACTGAACTACCACTCCGCAGTGGCTGTGGAACCCGCTTGCTGCGGCTTCCGACGCTCGTGTTGAGGCTGCGCTTGGTGGCGTTGCTCTCGAAACTGGCGTCCCCAAGGGGATTCGAACCCCTGTACTCACCGTGAAAGGGTGATGTCCTAGGCCTCTAGACGATGGGGACCTGAACTTGCTCGCAACGTCATGTGCATTTCGTGTCGCGAGGGGCGCGATTATAGCGCCCTTTTTTCTCCCTGGGAAGCCCCGGTTATTCTTCCGCGCAAATCGTCAAATCGTCAAACCGCGCGGCCGCCGAGCAGCCGTATTCGCCAAGACAGGCGCCCAGGCTATTGCCACGATGCAGGCCATGCGGGTCGCTAGTGTCTCGCGCTTGCTCTGGACACCCCTGCCATGCCGCCTGAGCCGCATGTGCGTCGTTGGCGCGGTCGCCTTCAGGGGCCATGGCGCCGCTCGCGCATGGGGCCGTCTGCATCGATGCTGCCGGACGCGTCAAGCGGGCCATCGACGTTGACCGGCCCGTTGACCAGCACGTCGCCTTGCACCACCAGCGGCCCGTGCACGGTGAGCGGGCCGTGAAACACCTTTTGCCGTCCTGCGCCAGGTGGCCGGCCATAAGCCGGCGGGCGGCTGGCAAACCAGGCTGCGGTCAAGGGCCCGTGCGCAAGCACACTGCCGTCCACGGTCAGCGTGCCATGCACGGTGAGGGGGCCTTCCACTACCAGCGAGCCGCCAATGGTGAGCGGACCGGATTCCACCGGCTGGCCATGCGCCGCCGCGGCTAGCCACAGGGATGCCGCCAGGATTGCGCTGGCCTGCCGGGCAATTTGCGATCTCATGACCCCTCCCAGGGTGCGCGGCGCCGACGCCGCAAGCTGTTTCCAACTTAGTGCGCGCGGCGCAGGCGCGCAAGCGGCGCGCCGAGCACTGTTCTTTTGCGATGCGATCTGCCACCATTGCGCCCCTTCATTTCATGGCTCCCGATGAGCGCACTGACGCAATGGCTTCCAGCAAAGCACACCATGCCACCGGTTGGGCGGCAGGCCTGATTGCCGCCGCGGTGGTCGCCCAGGCCGGTGCCGGCGGCCCGTATCACCTGGCCGCCGTGCTGGCCTTTCTTGCAGGCGTGGCCGGCGGCGGCGCGCCCGACTGGCTGGAGGTGGCCTGGTGGTCCAGATCCCGCCGCCTGTGGATCACGCACCGCACCTGGACGCACTGGGGCATCGCCTGGCTGGCGCTGCTGGTGTTCGCGCACCGCTCGCTGGGCACCCATGCGCTGGCCGCGCCGGCGTTCGGGTTTGCCTGTGGCGGGTTGATGCACTTGCTGGCCGATTGGCCCAACCCGCTTGGCGTGCCCTGGGTCCTTGGACGCCACTCGCTGAACTGGTGGAAGAGTGGCCGCTGCGACCTGCTGGTGGTCGCGGCCTCGTGGATGGGCGCGCTGGCGCTGTCGCGGCACGTGTGGTTCCACGGCACGCACGGGCTGGACCTGTTCCAGTACCTGCGGGCCTGGCACCTGCGGGTCTGAGCGTCCGCGTGCCTGAGCGCGCGCACAAAAAAAGAGGCGGCCACAAGGGGCCGCCGATCGGGAATGTCGAGGGAGGCAATTCCCTCACAGAAGGCTAACGGCGCGCCAAAGTGGAACATGCACCCCACCGACGTGGGGTGATGGCTTCGGCATATCGGGAGATTGCCGGTGGCCGGCTTCATGGCTCCAGGCAGGTCGCCGCCGTGCCGGGCAGGCACGCGCCCGTGTCATGCCGGCTTTGCCTGCGCACGGCCGCCGCCAGTTCGTCGTGCGCGGTGTCGAGCCATGCGGTGCGATGGCGCACGGGGTCTCGTGGGGAGAGTGCATCGGCGCTGACCTCGCGCAGGAAGTACTTCACCATGCTGCCCGCGCGCGCGGGCACGGGCAGCATGCCCAGCAGTTGCCGGCGCTGCAGCAGGCCGCGATCGGCCGCATGGCCCAGCGCGGACCACGCGGTGCGCCCCAGCGCCAGGAAGAGTACCTTGTCATCCATCTGCCTGAGCGCGTCGAGGAACAGGTTCTCGAACACCCTGCGCAGCATCGGCACCGCCATCAGTTCTTCCAGGTCGCCATCGAAGGCCAGGCCGCGCCGCGTGGTGGCATAGGGGAGCAAGGCCAGCGGCTGCAGCCGCTCGAAGCCTTCGTCCCAGAGCGCCGCGGCGCCGGGCAGGCCGACCAGTTGCGCGATGCCGAAGTGGTCCAGCATGCGAATCAGGTTGGGCCGCACGAGCGGGCCGCCGAGCTCCGCGCGCCGCTTGTTCTCGCGCTGGATGGTGCGGCCGGGCGCATGCCGCCGCAGCAGGCTCTCGGTCAGCTCCGCCGCCAGCTGCACGTGGGTGTGCCCGGGCGTGGTGCCTACCAATACCAGCCGCGCGCTCTCATGGCTGTGCTCGAACGGCACGTAGCACATCGCGTAGATGCCATCGCGAGCCACCAGCACCGGTTTGTCGATCACGGCCGTTGCCGCTCCGCGCCTGATGCGCGCGCAGTACTCTTCCAGGTAATTCGCCAAAATGTCCCCGCCTTACTGCGATTTCTCTCAGGTATAGCTGCCCTGTTGCCGGGCTTGTCTTTCCTGGCATGGTAAGCCGCGGCCGAGCCGCGGGCAAAGCGGGCGGTGCCGTTTCCTGCCCGCGGCAACACAAGGTGTGTGGGCCAGCGAACCAATCGCGCCGGTGCATCATCCCAATGAAGGATGGACGCAACGGGGGTTGCCCGGGCAATCGCATTTCATGGCACGGCTTGCGCCGATGCAATCCTCGCCAAGCTTGGTAGAGCTTGGCGAGGATTCACCGGAACGTGATACTAGAAAGCCGCAGGGGCAGCGTGCGGATCAGTGAGCCGCATCGTGCTGGGCAATGGCGGCGCGCGGCGCGGTCCGGGGCCGCATGGAGGCGATCAGCAGCGCGGCGGTGGCAACAAAGGCGGGCAGCGAGAGCAGGCTGAAGATCTTGCTGAAGCTCCATCCCAATCCGAGGATCTGCGCGCCCAAGAGCGCGCCGACGATGCCGCCAAAGCGGCCGATGCCCAGCATCCAGGCCACACCGGTGGCCCGGCATTGCGTGGGATAGAAGCCGGCGGCCAGCGTGGGCATGGAGGATTGCGCGCCGTTCATGCAGGTGCCGGCGGCAAACACCAGCACGCCGAGCAGGAACACATCGCCGGCGCCGTGGCCCACCGCATAGACCAGCGCGCCAGTCAACGCGTAGGTGCCTGCCACGATGCGCCACGGATGGCTACGGTCCATCAGCCAGCCCACGGTCAGCGTACCGATGCCACCGCCCAGCGGGAACAGCGCGGTGATGAGCGCGGCCTTCTCGATCGGGTAGCCCGCGTCGGCGAACAGCGTCGGCAGCCAGCTCGTCAGCAGGTAGAAGATCAGCAGCCCCATGAAGTACGTGGTCCACAGCAACACGGTGCCGGCGCGGAACTGCGGCATCAGGATGGTGCGCAGCGAGGAAGCACCGGTGAGCGCGGCGTCGGCGGGCACGGTCTCCTGCACCTGGAAGCGCTCGTCGCCGCGCAGCACGCCCGGGTGGACCTTGGACAACGCGGCGGCGATGCGCGCGTCCGGGGCCTTGCGCGCCACCAGGAAACGCACGGACTCCGGCAGGAAGAAGATCAGCAACACGGCCAGCAGCAGCGGCGCGACGCCGCCCACCAGCAGCACCGAATGCCAGCCATAGTGCGGAATCAGCCAGGCCGCGGCAAAACCCCCGGCCGAGGAGCCCAGCGTGAAGCCGCAGAACATGGCGTTGACCGCCAGCGAGCGGCGCCGCGTGGGCGCGTACTCCGACATCAGCGTGACCGCGTTCGGCATGGCCGCGCCCAGGCCAAGGCCGGTCAGGAACTTGCGGCCAAAGCGGTCGGCCAGCGGCCCCGCTACCAGCGCGCCGGCAGCCAGGCCGAACAAGGCCGCGCTCATCACCGGCCCGAGATGGGCGCGGCTGACGCCCCATTCCTTGGCCAGCATCGGCGCGATAAAGCCGATCGCTGCGGTGTCGAAGCCATCGGCCGCGACAATCAGGAAGCACAGGATCAGGATGAGCCACTGGAAGCGCGAGAACGGCAGGCTGTCGATGAACTGCTGGACGTCGATGCCGGCGCCGGGATGGCGTGCACGGTCAGGGGATGCGGCCGGCTGGCCGCTGTTTGGGGGCGTCATGGTGCGGGTCTCCTGCTATGCCGCTCGTTGGCGGCGAATGCTCTGGTTTCTTGAGGCTGGCCGCTTGGCCGCTTGGCCTCGCGCATCGCCTCAGTAAGGCAGGCCGACGTAGTTTTCCGCCAGCGACGTCTGGGCCGCGCGCGAGCCCGTGAGGTAGTCCAGTTCGGCTTGCTGGATGCGCAGCGCGAAGTCATCGGCATCGGGGAAGCGGTGCAGGAGCGATGTCATCCACCACGAGAAGCGCTCCGCCTTCCAGACCCGCCGCAGGCATTTCTGTGAGTACGCGTCCAGCTCGCTGGCATCGTCGTGCAGGTAGCGCGCGATCAGGCCGTCGGCCAGGTAGAGGACATCGCTGGCGGCCAGGTTCAGGCCCTTGGCGCCGGTGGGCGGCACGATATGCGCAGCGTCGCCCGCCAGGAACAGGTTGCCAAAGCGCATCGGCTCGCACACAAAGCTGCGTAGCGGCGCGATGCTTTTCTCGATGCTCGCGCCGGTCACCAGCGCCTCGGCGGCGCTGGCGTCGAGGCGGCCGCGCAGTTCGTCCCAGAAGCGCTGATCGGACCAGTCCTCGACCCGTTCGTCGGCGCCCACCTGCACGTAATAGCGGCTACGCGTGAGCGAGCGCATGCTGCACAGCGCGAAGCCGCGCTCGTGGCTGGCATAGATCAGCTCATCGGCCACCGGCGGCGTGTCGCAGAGCACGCCCAGCCAGCCAAAGGGGTAGACCCGCTCGAAGATGCGCTTGGACGGCTCGGGCACGCTGCGCCGCGTGACGCCATGAAAGCCGTCGCAGCCCGCGATGAAATCGCAACGCAGCGCATGCTGCTGGCCGTTCTTGCGATAGCGCACCACGGGCGTGGCGGTATCGAAATCGTGCACGCTCACGTCTTGCGCGTCGTACACGGTGACGGCATTGCCGGCCGCGCGGGCGATCATCAGGTCGCGGGTGACTTCGGTCTGGCCATAGACCGTGACCGAGCGGCCAATCAACGCCTGGAAGTCGATGTGATGGCGCTCGCCACCATAGGACAGCTCGATGCCGTGATGAACCAAGCCATCGTGGCGCAGGCGCTCGGCCACGCCAGCGCGCTCCAGCGCATCGGCGGTCACGCTTTCAAGGATGCCGGCGCGGATGCGGCCGAGGATGTATTCGGGGCTGCGTTGCTCGATGATGACCGCATCGATGCCGGCCTTGGCTAGCAGTTGCCCGAGCAGCAAGCCGGAGGGGCCTGCGCCGATGATGGCGACTTGTGTACGCATCGCGTGTCTCCTGGTGCGGGATAGGGATTGTTCTTGAACATAACAATAGCTGCGCCAGGCACGGGAGGGAATAGACGGAACGAACCATCAACAGGACAAAACGAACATTCTGGCTTAGCGCGGAATGTGCCGAAATATCCTGTTGAGTCTGGGGAAAACCCTAGGTTTTCGATTGAATTTAGCCGGAATTGTGCATTCTGTCGGTGTGCTCGGAGACGCGCCCTAGTGCGCCGTCCGCACGCACAGGCCTTCACATTCCGTACATGTCGTTGCGCTTCAGCGGCCGGAGCGCTGCTCCTTGCGGCAAGCTTTGCAGATGTGTTCAAGGCCGTCCTGGCGGCGTGTGTCCCGCGCGAAGAACTCGCCGTCAGCCGGCCAGTGCTCTGCGCAGTGACGGCACAGTTTGAGCAGGCCGATATCCGACATCAGGACGTCGCCGGAGGCAACGTTCGCCCGCGCGGCGCGCGCATGGCGCGTGGGGCTCGTGCGCGGTGTGGTCGTGTCTTGCATGGCGCCTGTGGTGAGGGCGCCGTGGCTCTCGCGCGGCATGGCGGCGTGATCGTACATGGTCTCTCCTTGCCTTGGAAATGGGCCGGTGATGGTCGGGGTGCGCAGCGGGATCCGGCCACGCCACTGAAATACCCCGTTACGAAATGGCGTGTGGTTGGTGGCGCGACGGCTTGGTGAATCGATGGCCGAGCGGTGAATTGCCCGCCCGCGCGCTGGCGTGGCTTACCGGGACAACATGCCCGAGCAGGCCATCAGCAGCCATCCGATGGCGGCACATCCGCCCAGCCAGCCGAGCAGCACCAACACGATGGTGGACCACTTCATCGGGGCCGCCGCGCAGGCGTGGCAGGAAGTCGTGTTGCGTTAGAAAGGGAGCGGATCATGCGTACTTTCCTTGGAATGGCAAGACAAGGCTTGCTCAAGGGGGGCAGCTTAGCGATCCTATGACGTCAATGTATGTCCGGGTTGTAAGGAAATGTGCACGAGCAAATGTGCCGCGGCCCGGCATTGCCTGTGAACGCCGTTGCCGCCCGGACCAACTATCGGAGCGCGCCCCTTGGCGCTCGCACGGGCAACCGGGAGCCTGCCTATAATGCCGGATCCGACACCCAGTCCGCCGCGCGCGGCGCCAAGGCCAGCCATGACGATCCTGCTCGATACCGCCATTGCGCACACACTGGATACCCTGATTGAGCGCCTCGGGGCAATGCCGGGCATACGCGTGCAAGCCTGGCTGTTCGAGGACGTCGCAACGCGCCGCGCGGCCGAGCAGCGGCTTGCCGCCGCTGGCGTGCCGGCGGTCATCCACAGCGCTTACAAGCCGCTGCTGCATTTCTTTCTCGATGCGTTGGCGCTGGAGCACGATGGCGGCCGTCTTGCTGCCGCGGGCGAAATATCCGTGCGCCTGCCAGCGGCGACATCGGCGGCGCAGTCGCAACGTTTCCGGCTGGAAGCCTATCCGCTCGCCGGCATGCTGCCCGAAGGCAGCCTGCGGCTTAGCGAAGGGGACGACGAAGGCCACTACGTCGTCGAGCTGGAGGGCGTTGCCCACCGCGTGTTCGTGCCGCTCGCGGCCTCGGGCGCGCCTTGCGGGTGGCTGCGTCTGCGGCGCGATGGCGCCGTGCTGGAGGACGGCCCGCTCGCCACCGAGTACGAACTGGCATTCGCCGCAGCCATGGGGGCGATCCGCGGCCATGCCTGGGGCCGGCAGGGACCGTATTTCGATGTGCTGCGCATCGCCATCGGCACGGGCGGCATCGAGCGCCGGCTGTCCTACCAGGACGAATGCATCAGTACCCGCGAGGCCCTGCACGAGGACCTGTATTTCTCCATCCTGGAATTCTTCCAGGACCGCGCCGGCTTGCCGCGCGGCGATCGCACCTTGCAGCCCGGCCAGATCGTTCCCGACGTGCACCGAGCGGATGGCGCCACGCGGGTGCGGGTGGAATTGCTGCCGCACCCTCGCTTGTCGGCCGCCGCGGCCGCGTCCCCGCTGAGCGCGAAGGCGCTTGCCGGGCTCTCGCAGCCCCTGACGCCGGAGCAGGCCGCTGTCGAGATGCATGCCCTGGGCGGCAAGCGTTTCAGCGTGCTTTCCACGCAGGGGCGCGAGGTCCACGGCACCTGTATCGAAGGCGCGTTGCCAGGGCTGGTGATTTCCGGCGGCCAGCATGCCAACGAAACGTCCGGCGTGGTGGGGGCGCTGCGCGCGGCGCACGCGCTCAAGCTGCGTCCGCAGGCGAACTTCGCCCTGATCGCCATGGAGAACCCGGACGGCGCGGCCTTGCACGTGCAGTTGCGCGAGGACAATCCGCGCCATATGTCGCATGCCGCGCGTTACACCGCATTGGGCGACGACCTGGAGGCACGCACGGCACCGCCGTTCGTGGAGAAAGCGGCCCGGCTGGAAGCCATCGAGCGCACCGGCGCCGGGTTGCACATGAGCTTGCACGGATACCCCGCCCACGAATGGACGCGGCCGCTCACCGGCTACGTACCGCCAGGCTTCGAGACCTGGACCATTCCCAAGGGCTTTTTCCTGATCCTGCGCCACCACGCCGGGCGCGATGGCATGGCATTCATGCAGGCGCTGACTGCGCAGCTTGCGGCCTCGTCGGATCTGGCTGGGTTCAATGCGCGCCAGCTGGCGACCTGGAGCCGCCACGCCGGTGAAGTGCCGTTCCCGGTGCTGAACGGCATTCCCTGCATGATCATCGAGGATCACCGCTCAACGGTGCCGTTCACGCTGGTCACCGAATTCCCGGACCAGACGGTCTATGGCGATGCGTTCCGCCTGGCGCACACTACCCAGATGCGGGCAGTGCTGGCAGCGGCGGAGCTGTATTGGGCAGGTTTGCTGGATTGAGGGGCGCCGCGGCGCGCCGTTAGTGGATTGTGCGTGTCACCTTGGCGTGCGGCACCGCTGCCGCTGCCGCGCCTTCAGGCGTCGCGCCTTCGTCCTGCTCGATCATGGTGGCCGCGAGGCTGAGCGCAGCCTGCATCTCTTCGTGCGACAGGCCAGACGATAGCGCAAGCCGCACCGCCAGGGACGCCAGTCGGGCGACTTCATAACTCGGGATGGTCATCTCAGCTCCTTGTCATTGTGTCAACGCTTGTGTCAATGCCATATTGGTCATATCGGCCGCCCGCGCTTGCCGTTGCGCTGGCGCCGGTCAATCTCCAGTATGGCTCACGGCGCGCCTCGCTGCCCGAAGAGAATCCGGCAATGCCGCTTAACCTCAGGCGGGCAGGAAGCCTTCCACGGTGAGATAGCGCTCGCCGGTGTCGTAGTTGAAGCCCAGCACGGTGGCGCCGGCCGGCAGGTCCGGCAGCTTCTGCGCGATCGCGGCCAGGGTGGCGCCCGACGAAATACCCACCAGCATGCCCTCCTCGCGCGCGGCGCGGCGCGCCATTTCGCGCGCCGGCTCGGCGTCGACCTGGATCACGCCGTCGAGCAGGACGGTATCCAGGTTGCGGGGAATGAAGCCGGCACCGATGCCCTGGATCGGGTGTGGCGCGGGCGCGCCGCCGGAAATGACCGGCGAGGCGACCGGCTCGACGGCATAGACCTTCAGCGCGGGCCACTTTTGCTTGAGCACGCGGGCGCAGCCGGTGATATGGCCGCCCGTGCCCACGCCGGTGATCAGGGCATCGATGCCCTGCGGGAAATCCGCCAGGATTTCCAGCGCGGTGGTGTTGACGTGGGCCTCGATATTGGCGGGGTTCTCGAACTGCTGCGGCATCCAGGCGCCCGGCGTGGCAGCCACCAGTTCCTCGGCGCGGGCGATGGCGCCCTTCATGCCCTTTTCGCGCGGGGTCAGGTCGAAGGTGGCGCCGTAGGCCAGCATCAGGCGGCGGCGTTCCACCGACATGCTGTCCGGCATCACCAGCACCAGCTTGTAGCCCTTGACCGCCGCCACCATGGCCAGGCCGATCCCGGTATTGCCCGAGGTGGGCTCGATAATGGTGCCGCCCGGCTTGAGCACGCCGGATTGCTCGGCTGCCTCGACCATCGACAGCGCGATGCGGTCCTTGATGGAGCCTCCCGGGTTGGCGCGCTCGGACTTGATCCAGACCTGATGGCTATCGCCAAAGAGCCGCTGGACACGGATATGGGGCGTATTGCCAATGGTCTGCAGGATGTTGTCGGCCTTCATTTAGGATTTCCAGGAATGGTTTCGAACCGGACTTGCGAGCGGGTCCGGACAAGCATGCACTGGGGGATTCTAGCCGGGCGGCGGGCCAGCAATGAGATTTCCACGCCATATTGGCGAGCGGCTTAGTGGCAGGCTTCGGCGCGCGCGGTCCGGCAGAGTGCATGCGCCGGCAGCGCTTCCAGCTTGGAGGCAAGCACGATCCGGCCGCGGCCACGCCGCTTGGCTTCATACAAGGCACGGTCCGCGCTGCCAAACAGCTTGTCCCAGGTGGCCCTCCCGCCGTTCTCGCGCTCGCGCTCGCGGATCTGCGCGACGCCGATGCTGGCGCTGGCGAACCCGCCAAGCTCGCGGGGCAATGCGATGGCGCGGATGCCTCGCAGGATGCGGTTGGCCAGCAGGATGGCGTCGGCTTCGGTGGTGTGCGGGCAAAGCACGCAGAATTCCTCGCCGCCGTAGCGGCCGGCGAGGTCCGTGGCGCGGTGCGTCTCCTTCAGGACGCGGCCGATCTGCTGCAGGATGCGGTCGCCGGCGCGGTGGCCGCTGCTATCGTTGATGCGTTTGAAACGATCGATATCGATCACCAGGCAGCTCAGCGGATGGCCGTGGCGGTTGAATTCGGCGGCCAGTGTCATCGCCGCCGCATCCATGGCGCCGCGGTTCGGCAGCCCCGTCAACGCATCGAGTCGGGCCTGCTTCTCCTGCTCGGCCAGGATGGTTTCCATGGCCATCAGCGTGAAGCCTGCCAGGCCAGCGAGGATCGCCACAAGGGCAGGCAGCAGGCGCAGCTGCAACAAGGCCTCGGCACTCAGGGCTGGCTCCGGGGCGCCGGCCTCCAGCACCGCATACAGGCCGCAGTATTGCGCCAGCAGTTGCAGGCCGCACGCGGCCAGCACCAGCGGACGGCTGCGCCGGGTCGGGGCAAACGGGCGCTGCAGCAGGCGGGCCAAGGTGAAGCAGGCGATGATGGCGGCCACCACGTAGCCGGTGACTTCGGCCAGGCTGCTGCCGCTGCCCAGCGCGGCGGCCAGTACGGCGGCGATGGCGAGCACGCTGGCGGTGAGCGGCACGGGTACCGAAGGGCGGTGATCGGTCAGCGATACGCCGCGAAGGATCAGCAGTTGGGCGGCCACGCCCAAGGCTGGCGCCACCAGCAGGAACCAGGTGGACCCGCCGCGCGCGTCGATCACCAGCAGGCCCGCGGCGCAGGCCAGCACCTGGCCGGCGCCCCACGCGCGGCCCACGGCGCTCTCGCGCAAAGCCAGCATCAGGGCTACGAGGATGATCTGAGTGGCGGTAAACAGGACAAGCAGTGCGATCACGGCACTGCCCTCATCTGACTGCATGAGATCCCCATCGAGTTCGGCGCAGCATCGCTGCGCAGGAGTTGGCCTTCGAACGTGGGTTCGCGCACGCTGCGAAAGCCCGTCTGTGCGCCAGGTCGTGACCTGCGACATTCCCGAATGCGGCGTGCCTGCCGGTGCTTGTCCGGTGCGTTGCAGCCGTGGTGAATAGGTATTTTTATTTGAGAAAATTCTACACAGCGCAGCGTTGCAAATGCTCCGTATCCGGCCAGAGTAACAATTGTTGACATTGGATTCGCGGCGCGTGATCTAAGATTCTCTTCGTTATCTGGCGGGCTTCTGGCGGGCTGTTGCGGGCCGTTACAATCCGGCTCTTGCCACCGCACGATTCCTTTTTTTCGCACCCTAGCAGCAGATCTGCGTCAAGTTTCCGGCACGTACTGTGATACTTTATCGGTGCGTAAAACTACAAAAATGTAGAAAGTATCGAGACAGGAATCTTCTTGCATTCCCTGGCCTGGCAATGAAACACCGCAGGCGCGGCCAAGCGGCGCAGCGGGGTCCGGCGAGTTCCGATAGCGCGTTTTCGCAGCGATCGAAATCCGGGAATGGGCGGCGATCGAGCGCCAATCGGCGCTGCTAACCCTTACGCCACCAACCTGCATTTGCTCTAATGCATATTCCCTAGTCCTAAATGCTTATATGCACGATTACCCGCATGCCTCAGAATCCTCGCCCATAGTGCCTGAATCTGCACATTGAGCGCTAGCCTGCGAGGGACTGCCTGGAAGCTTTCAGGCAGCGCAGGAAGTGTAAGTAGCACGACGTAGTCAGCAGCGGATGGAACAGCCATGCCCGGAAGGCATCGCCCGGCGGCCTCAAGCGCGACCAGCGCATCGACGGCAAGCAAAGCGAGCGCTTCCGGGGCGGGACATAAAAATATGAAGAAACAAGGGGCCAACAAGTGAATTTGTTGCGATTGGATGGCGTCATGCGCCGCGTGGCAGGCCTGCGGCAAGCAAGCTGGGGCACGCCGATGATGAGAGCCTGGCTTGGTGCACTGCTGGCCGTGTCTGCAGCCTGGCTGTGCCCGGCGCAGGCGCAGGCCTCCGGCGCTCGCGCCCCCAACATTGCCTTCCACTACGGCAGCAAGCCGCCGGTGGACTCCCTGCAGGCCTTCGATATCGCCGTGGTCGAGCCCGACAGCGGCTTCGATCCGCGCACCGCCGCCACGCCCAATACGCAATGGTTTTCCTACGTCAGCATTGGCGAGGTCGCGCCGTCGCGCGCCTACCTGAAGGATATTCCCAAGGCCTGGCTGATCGGCAATAACGATGCCTGGGGCGCGCGCGTGGTCGATCAGGCCGCCGACGGCTGGCCCGCCTTCTACGTGGACAAGGTCATTGCCCCGCTATGGCAGCGCGGCTATCGCGGCTTCTTCCTCGACACGCTCGACTCCTACCAGCTTGCAGCTAAGACGGACGCCGAGCGCGCACGCCAGGAGGCCGGCATGGTGGCGGTGATCCGTGCCATCAAGGCACGCTATCCCGAGGCCAGGCTGATCTTCAACCGTGGCTTCGAGATCCTGCCGCAGGTCAACCAGCTGGCGTACGCGGTCGCGTTTGAATCGCTGTACCGCGGCTGGGACCAGGGCGGCAAGCGCTACACCGAAGTGAGCGAGGCCGATCGCAACTGGCTGCTCGGCCAGGCCCGCACGATCCGCGAGAAGTACCGCCTGCCGGTGATCTCGATCGACTACTGCCCGCCTGCCGACCGCAAGTGCGCGCGCGACACCGCCGCGCAGATCCGTGCGCTGGATATCATCCCCTACGTGGCCGATCCCGGCCTGCAGACGGTTGGCATCGGCAACATCGAGGTCATGCCACGCCGCGTGCTGGTGGTGCAGGAGCGCGAGCCGGGCGTATCGATCGACAACTCCTCCGGCGTGCGCTTTGTCTCCATGCCGCTGAACTACCTGGGCTATCGCGTGGACTTCGCCGAAGCGAGCCAGCCGCTGCCGGAGATCGGCCCGGACCGCTACGCCGGCGTGGTGATCTGGATGGCTGGCAACGTGCGGGACCAGCCCGGGCGCTTCTTCAGCTGGGTGCAGCACAATATCGACCAGGGCGTGCCAGTGGTGTTCATGAACGATTTCGGCGCGCGCATGAACGGAGCGCTGGCGTCAAGCCTGCAGCTCAATTCGGTCAAGGGCAAAATCGGCGTCAAGGCGGACGTGGTGTCGAAGGACCCGATGATGGGCTTCGAGATGCCGGTGGCGCCGGACCGCACGCAGGCAGTGCCGGTACAGGTGGGCGATGCCCCGGGCTTTCGCTCCCTGCTGCGCCTGAATTCGGGCACGCTGACCTACGACGCCGCCGCGATCACCCCCTGGGGCGGCTACGTGCTCGGGCCCTACGCGGTGCGGGAAAGCGCCAATGACCAGGACCGCTGGGTGGTGCAGCCGCTGGCTTTCCTGCGCGAAGCGCTGCGCCTGCCAGCCATGCCGGTGCCCGATGTCACTACCGAAAACGGACGCCGCCTGCTGACCGTGCACGTGGATGGCGACGGTTTTGCCTCGCGTGCCGAGATTCCCGGCGGCGGCTTTTCCGGTGAAGTCCTGTTCCGCGAGATCTGGGACCGCTATCGCCTGCCGATGACGATGTCGATCATCGAGGGCGAAGTGGCCAGCGACGGCATGTATCCCAAGCTGACCGCGCAGCTCGAGCCGATCGCCCGCAAGATCTTCGCGCAGCCCTATGTCGAGGTGGCGAGCCACACCTTCTCGCATCCGTTCGAGTGGGGCCGCACGGTGCCCGGCGGCACGCACTCGGAGAATGCCACGGAAGGCAGCGACGACTTCCACCTGGCGATTCCCGGCTACACGATGGACCTGAAGCGCGAGATCGGCGGCTCGATCGACTATATCAACCGTACCCTGGCGCCCCCTGGCAAGCCGGTCAGCATGCTGCTGTGGTCGGGCGACTTGCCAGCCGCCGCCGAGGCCATCAAGCTGACCGACCAGGCTGGCGTGCTCAACATGAACGGCGGCGATACGCTGATCACGCGCAGCAACCCGACCTGGACCGCGATCTCGCCGATCGGCGTGAACAAGGCCGACGGTACGTTCCAGATCTTCGCGCCAAACCAGAACGAGAACGTCTACACGAATCTCTGGCATGGCCCGTACTACGGCTTCGAGCGCGTGATCGAAACGTTTGAGCTGACCGACCGGCCGTACCGCTTCAAGTCGGTCAACATCTACTATCACAACTACTCCGGCACCAAGGCTGCCTCGCTCAAGGCGCTGCGCAAGGTCTATGACTACGTGCTGAGCCAGCCGCTGATGCCGGTGCATGCCACCGACTACGTGCGCAAGGTGATCGACTGGCAAGGCATGGCGGTGGCCCGCGAGCTGGGCGGCGACGCCAGGCAGCCGGCCACCTGGATCGTGCGCGGCGACGCTAACCTTCGCAACGTGCGCTGGACCGGCGCGGACGTGCCCGACGTGGCTAACTCGCAAGGCGTGACCGGCACCTCGCCGGCGCCTGGCGGCGGTGTCTACGTGCACCTGGCCGATGGTGCCTCGCGCATCGTCATGCGCGCCCCGAACGCAGCCAACGCCGCGGCTCCCGCCGGCCCCGAGATCGCCGAGGCCAGCGGCTTCGTGCGCAACTGGCAGCGCACCGGCCAGGGCGGCGCGCAGCGCATCGGCTTTGACTTCAGCGGCTACTTCAAGCCATTCTTCCGCCTCGCAGGCGCGGACCATTGCCGGGTTGCCATCGATGGCAAGCCGGTGCAGGGCGTGCAGGAGCGCGGCACGCTGCGTTTCAATACCACACCCGTTCCCAATCCCAACAATGCCAAGCAAAGCGTCGAAATCACCTGCGCCGCCTGAGCGCGAGCGGCTCCTGCCGCCAGCGTTCGTGCTGACCTTCACCGCGATGGTGGGGATCGGCCTGGCGCTGATGTTTCCGCGCGAAACCTTGCGCGAACGCCTGCTGGGCGAGGGCCGGGCGGTGGACGGCCTTAGCTTGGCCTACCTGGAAGCCTGGTGGCGGGCCGCGCCCGACGACAGCAGCTTCGCGGCGGTGCTGGCCGAGCAATATGCGCGCACGGGCCGGCTGGATGAGGCAGAGGGCATGCTGTCCCGGCTGGAGGCGCGCTATGCGGCCAGTCCTGCGGCCAGCTCCGCGGCCAGCCGGCAAGGGCCGGTGCGCAATGCCAATGCCGCCGACGCCGAGCTGCCCAGCCAGATCCTGCGTACCCGCATCGAGATCGCGCAGCAGCGCGCGTTTGCTGCGTTGCCGGACACCCCGGAGCGCGAGCACTACATTGAAAAGCTCGGTGGGCTGCTCGACCAGGCGGTGACCATGCAGTGGGGGCGCGCCGACCTGGAAGAGCTGGCCACCACCGCGCGCTCGATCAACGCGCTCAAGCTGGCACAGGTGTTCTACCAGGCGCTGGCCAAGAGCGATCCTGGCCGCGCGGCGCTGTGGGACGCGCAGGCTGCGTCAGCGGCGCTCGCGGGCGGCGACTACCAGCAGGCGGCCGACGCGCTGTTTGCCGCGCAGGCCCGCACCACCGATCCGGCCGAGCAGCGCCGGCTCTTCCTGGCCGCGCTCAAGACGCTGCAGTCCGGCAACCAGCTCGACAAGGCGCTGGCCCAGGCCGAGCAGCACGGCGGCAAGCTGCTGGATAGCGCTGAAGTCCTGCGTTACCTGACCCGGCTGGCGCTGGCCGCCAACCGGCCCGAGCAGGCCGCGCGCTATGTGCAGCGGCTGCTGCGCCTGCCGCCGAGCCTGCAGCCCGCGCCCGAAGGCGCATCGCTGCAACGCGCCGAAGTGCGCCGCGTAGCGGCCACCCAGCCATGGGCCGCGCAGGGCGTGATCTTCCTTGACGGCCCGCGTGGCCTGGCCTTGCGCCGCGCCATGGGCGACGCCGCGATGCCGCACCTGCGCCGCGTGGCGGATACCTCAGGCGCTGGCATGGCCGCTTCCGCGGCGGCGGGCCAGCCCCGGGCTGCCGCCGCGGCTCCGGCAGCCCCAGCGGCAGCCCCTGCCGGCGCTCCGAGCGCGGCTGAACGGGCCTTTAACGCCGATGACTACGAACTTGCGTTCCAGGTATTCCTGGCCGCCGGCAAGCTCGACGACGCCCAGCGCGTTGCCGAGACCGCGGTGCGGCGCCAGCCCGGCGCGGCGCGCTGGCGCGAACGCCTGGCCCAGGTTGCCGAGTGGAATCGCCAACCCACGGTAGCGCTCAAGAGCTGGCTGGAATATGCCCAGGCCAGCAATGACGAGACCGCCTGGAAGGCCGTGTTGCGCCTGGCGCCCGGCCTGAGCGACGATCGCGCCTACCTGGCCGCGCTGCGCCATCGCGCCGGCACGGGCGATCTCGCCACCGTCGACCAGGTGGTCGCCACCTACGAACGGCTGGGCGAGCCCGAGGAGGCCTGGCCTTCCTGCAAAGCCTGAGCCACGGCCCGAACGCGCGCCCGGTCATGGAGCGCCAGGCGGAGCTGGCCGAGCGCGCCGGCAAGGATGCCCGCGCCTTCGAGCTTTACGCCGAATTGCAGCAGCGCTTTGGCCCGCGCCCGCAGTACGCGCTCAAGCAGGCCAACCTGCTCTATGTGCGCGGCAAGCTGGCCGAGGCCTTGCAAGCCATGGTGCCGTCCATGCGCACCGCGCGTTCCACCGACATCGAATTCTGGCGCACCCTGACCGAGCTGGCCCGCCTGAACCAGCGCGGCGACCTGCTCGAGCAGGGCTACCGGCAATTGATGCTGGCCATGGCCGAATCGCATGACGACCACTGCATGGCCATGCCGCCCGGCGCCGGGCGCAACAACTGCCTGGCCGAAGTGCGCTATACCGAGGAATCGGATTTCTCGAACCTGATGGACTTCTACGACAGCTCGCCCATCGATGCCGGGCGCATCGCCGAAGCCAGCTGGCGCAAGAGCGGAAAGCTCGTGTCGCTTGAGCTCGCCATCAATTACTACACCCGCGCGCGTGCTTACGGCCGCGTCGCCACGCTGCTGCAAGGCATGACCCCTGCCCAGCTCGAGCAGGCCGAGCAATCCAGCCGCTTCCTGGCCATGCGAGCCGAGTACCAGCGCGCCCGCGGCGAGCGCGAGCTGGCCCTGGCCGACCTGCGCCGTGCCGCCAGCCTGGCCGACGCCGGCAGCGAGACGCTGGCCGCGCTGATGTGGGCGCTGGTCGATCTCGGCTCGGATACCGAAGTGCGCGCCATGATGCGGCGCCTGAAGGGCGAGGCCGAGGACAACCCGGACCTGTGGGGCGCTTTTGCCGCCAGCAGCATGCGCTTCCGGGACGGCCGCACCGCGCTGCACTACCTGCGCAAGATGGCCGATGGCAAGAACGCCGATCCACTCTGGCTGGGCCTTGCCGCCGATGCCTACGATGCGATCGGCCAGTCCAGCACCGGGTGGCGCCTGCGCCGCCAGGCCTGGGTCGACCTGCACAAGGACCAGTCCGCGGCCGGGCGCCGTGCCTCGGATCCCCGCAGCATGGATCCGGCCGCCGAGGAGGAGGACGCGCAGGGCGGTCCCGCGCCGGCCGAGCTGCGCCGCCAGACCGTGGCGCTCGGGCAGATCTTTGCCTCGGGCGACGTGTCCCAGCGCCTGGTGATCGAGATGCTGCGCGGCGACCGCGCCGTGATGGCCGGCAGCAATGCCGCCAACGGGCCCGGTCCCGCCAATCCGGCGTCACGGCTGGGCGAGATTCCCGGCCTGCCGGCGCTCGATCCCAAGACGCCACCGGGCATGGCGCAACGCGAGGCGCGCCAACAGGCCGTGGTCTCGTCCGCCGCCAAGGAAGTGGCGCTGGCCTGGGCCCTGTCGAACGAATCGAACGAACTGGCGCGTGCCTGGCTGGCCCGCCAATATGCTCGCCAGTTGCTGCGCCCGGCTTATGCCGAGATCACGCTGGCGCTGGCCAACCAGGACCTGGCCGCGCTCGACCGTGTGCTGGAGCGCCAGGCCGGCCGCATTCCGGTGGACAACCAGATCGAAGCCAACGTGCAGCTCGACCGGCTCGGCGCCGCGCAGACGCTGGCCTACGAAACCCAGGACACCACCCGCACCGACGACAGCCTGCAGGAAACCCTGCAGGACACGCTGCTGTTCAATGCGCAAGCCATCGAGCCGCGCGTCACGTATCAGCGCCAGAGCCCGTTGAGCTATTTCGACTATAGCCTGGCTGGCGGCGTGCGCCTGTGGGATGGCTACGACCTCAACCTGCGCGGCGCCTGGCGCACCCAGCACAGCGTGGACCAGACCCAACTGAGCGGCGTGCCCTCGTCCGACAAGCGCGGTGAGCTGTCGCTCGGCTACCGCGACCAGCACCTGCGCTGGCGTCTCGGCGTGGGCCGGCGCGACGGCCTGGATAGCGTGACCACCGCGCGCTTCACCGGCGAGTGGCGCGAGGCCAGCCGGTTGCGTTTCACCACGCTGGCCGGCATCAACCAGAGCGCCGACGAATCGGCGGCGCTGCGGGTCGGCGGCGTCAAGGATGTGCTCGGCTTGGGCGCAACCTACAACTTCAGCCTGCGCGAATTTGCCGACGCTCGCATCGAGTACGACCGCTTCCGCGGCCAGGACGGCTCGCAGCTGGGCCACGGCCTGGTGTACGACCTGGAACTGGGCTACCGCATCCGTACCGCTTACCCGGACTACACGGTGCGCCTGGTCGGCACCCACGCCACCTACAACGCGCGCGGCGGCACGCTCAGCAACAAGCTGGCCACGCTGGTGCCGGCCAACGGCGAGGCCACGCCGGGGTTCTACATGCCGCAGGGTTTTACCCAGGCCGGCGTGATATTCGGCTTTGGCACCGAGCTGATCGACGACTACACGCACAAGTGGCGGCCGTTCGCCGAAATCGGCCTGCTACACGACACCCGCGCGGGGCAGAACTTCCGGGCGCAACTGGGCGTGGCCGGCAAGGTGTTCGGCAACGACCACCTGTCCATGTATGTGCAGCACGAAACCGCGGCGCGCAATGGCGGCACGCCGCTGACCGAGGTGGGTGTTCGGTACAGATGGCTTTTTTAATCCGGGCGGGCACGCGAGCGTGCCGGTTCACTGTATGCAATCGAGAAGGGGAGAGAGTCATGGAAACAACTAGCACGAAGCGGAACCGCGCGGCACGACTGCTGGGCTGGTGCGGTGCGCTGGGCGCAGCGCTGTGGCTGGCCGGATGCGCGGTGACCGATATTGGTCGCGCCCCCACGCTGCCGGCCGGTGAGTCGGTGGCGATCTTGCCGATCGTCAACTACACCGAGACGCCGCAGGCAGGCTTGCGCGCCGAGGCCATCGCGGAAAGCCTGCTGAAGACCGGCGGCATCGCCAACGTCAAGCGCTACCCGGCCAACCTGAACCCGGAAACGTTGTTCGAGCCGGCGGAGCGCGAGTCGGTGGGCAAGGCGCTGGAGTGGGCACGTACCCAGAAGATGCGCTACGCCCTCACCGGCGCGGTGCAGGAATGGCGCTACAAGGTGGGTGTGGATGGCGAGCCCGCCGTGGGCATCTCGCTGCAACTGCTGGACGTGAGCACGGGCGAAGCCGTCTGGTCCGCCACTGGCAGCGACAGTGGCTGGAGCCGCGAGTCGCTGTCGGGTACCGCGCAAAAGTTGCTGCGCCGCCTGCTGGCGCCGCTGCGCCAGGGTTGAACCGCGGGAGAGCATGATCGTGGCCAATACAGCCGACAAGATACGGGAAGGACAGGGCATTGGCGCGGGTGGCCGCTATTTGCGGTTGCTTGCGCCCGCCGCGAGCGGACCGGTCTCCGCGGTCGAGCTGGTGGTGACGATGGCTCTGGCGATGGGGCTGGGATACCTGCTCCTGCCCAACAACCCCCTGCTGCTGGGCCTGGGCTTTCCCTGGGCATGGCTGCTGCCGGTCATCCTGGCGCTGCGCTACGGCACGCTGATTGGCGTGGGCAGCGTGCTGATGATGCTGGGCGGCTGGTTCTTCTTCCACCAGATCGGCGCCCAGCCGGGTGAGTTCCCGCGCCTGTTCTTCCTGGGCGGGCTGCTCATGGTGCTGGTTGCCGGGCAGTTTGGCGACGTCTGGGGCACGCGGCTGGCGCGCGCGCGCGCCGTCAACCGCTACCTGGAAGAGCGCCTCGCGGCCCTCACCAAGAACCACTACCTGCTGCGCGTGTCCCATGCGCGGCTGGAGAACGACCTGCTGGCCAAGCCCACCACGCTGCGCGACACGCTGTCGCAAATGCGTGCGGTGGCGCTGGAAGATGCCGCGCCGGGTGGCGTGCTGGTTGGCGCGCGCCCCATGTTGCAAGTGGTGGCGCAAGCGTGCCAGCTTGAAGCGGCCGCGCTCTACGCTGTCGATGGCGAGACGGTATCCACCACGGCGTCGGCGCAGATCGGCCCGGCATTCGAGTTCGATCCCGACGATGTGCTGGTGCACCACTGCCTGGAGACGCGCCAGCTGGCCCACCTGCAGGCCGACGGGGTGTCGCGCCAGTCGCTGGACTATCCGCAGACCCGTTACGTGGCGGTGGCACCGGTGTTGTCCGGGGCCGACAAGCTGGTGGGCCTGCTGGTGGTCGAGCGCATGCCGTTCCTGTCGCTCAGCTACGAGAACCTGCAGTTGCTGATGGTGCTGATGGGCTATTACGCCGATGGCGTCGAGCACGCCGTGTCCACGCGCGCCATCGCGGCCGCGATTCCCGGCTGCCCGTACGACTTCGCGCTGGACTACGCTCGCCTGTCCCGCCTGCGCCGTGACAGCGGCATCAACAGCACGATCGTGGCGCTGGTGTTCGACCTGGACGAATCGCGCGACGCGCTGTTCGACCAGGTCATCCGCAGCCGCCGCGCGCTTGACGTGGCCTGGCCGCTGACCAGCGCGCACCAGCGTGCCCTGCTTACCTTGATGCCGCTGTCGGGCAACGAGGCGGCCTCGGCCTACCTGGTGCGTATCGAAGACATGCTGCGGGCCCAGTTCGGCACCGATTTCGAAGCGGCGCGCGTCGGCGTGCATATGCTGGCCGTGCCCGCCAACGCGCCGGTGGAGCCGTTGATCCGCTTGCTGCATCGTTGCCATGTGGATGTCCAGCCGGCGCCAGTGCCGGTGCCGGTGGCACTGGGCGAGGTTGGCCGTGGGTAAGCTCGGCATCGGCGGCATCGCCGCGCAAATCGCCGCCCTGGCGCTGCTGGCTCGCGCCGGTCACAGCACCGCGTTGCTGCTGAGTTTCCTGCTGACGCAAGGGCTCGCCGCGGCGATGATCGCGATGGTGCTGTGGCGCCTGCTGCCCCGGCGTTTTCGCGTGCCCTTCGCGTGGAGCTACGGCTACTTGTTCGCCTTCTGCTTCCTGGTGCCGCTGGCCGGCGGCATGATCTGCGTCGGCAGCCTGCTGATCGCGCGCTTCTTCCCGGGACGCCGTCCCACGGCCGGCATCGGCCTGGTCGGGCTGCCGGAGTTCGTCACCCACCTGGTCTCGCGCGTGACCCACGGCGGCGGCGCCCGCTTGCGCGCCCAGCTGGGCAACACGCGTGCGCCGTTGCCCGAGCGCATGACCGCGCTGGTGGCCATGCAGTCGATGCCGGCGCGTACCTCCAGCCCGGTGCTGCGTGACCTGCTGGCCGACAGCGCCGACGACGTGCGCCTCTTGGCCTACGGCATGCTGGACGGCGCGGAGAAGCAGCTGACGCAGAAAATCCTTGTTGAGCTGCCGCGCCTGGAAGACGCGCAGGACGATCGCGAGCGCGGCGAGATCAACAAGCGCCTGGCCGACCTGTACTGGGAACTGATCTACCAGAACCTGGTGCAGGGCGACGTCTATCGCTACACCGCGGACCAGGCGGAGCGCCACGCGCGCGCCGCGCTGGAGGTCGACGCCGACCAGGCCGGCCTGTGGTACATGCGCGGCCGCCTGGCGCTCACCCGCCACGAGCCCGCGCAAGCACGCGCGTGGCTGGAGCGGGCCGAGCAGCTTGGCTTCGCGCGCGAGCGCACGCTGCCGCTGATGGCCGAAGCCGCCTATCTGGAGCGCGACTACGCCGCCGTGCGCGCCATCTTGCTGTCATTCGACAGCCCATCGCCGCTGCCACTGGTACGGCCCCTGCTGCGTTACTGGCAATCATGAGCGATACCCCCTTGCCCCGCGCCGACTCGGCCGATGTGGCCCTGCTGCTGGAGGGCACCTTTCCGTATGTGAGCGGCGGGGTGTCGAGCTGGGTCAACCAGATGATCCGGGCCTTTCCGGAGGTCCGCTTCGCCATCGTCTTCATCGGCAGCCGCCGCGAAGATTACGGCGACATGGCCTACGCGCTGCCCGACAACGTCGTGCACCTGGAAACGCATTTTCTCTACGATTTCCCGCCGCCTCCGCTGGTACACGGCAGCGAAGGCGATCCCGTCGCCTTCGCCACCTCGGCGCAGCTGCACGAGGTGCTGCGCGAGCCTGGGCGCGAGCAAGAAGCCGGCGAGCTGATCCGCGAGCTGGTCCCTGAGCTCACCGACGGCGGCAGCCTGTCGGAAGACGCGTTCCTCTACAGCCGCAATGCGTGGCGGACCATCACCGAGCAGTACCGCCAGTACTGCACGGACCCGTCCTTCACGGATTACTTCTGGACCGTGCGCATCATGCACAAACCCTTGTGGCAGCTCGCGCGCATTGCCCAGGGGCTGATCCCGGCCCAGGTCTACCACACGGTGTCAACCGGCTATGCCGGCTTCCTCGGCGCCATGCTGCACTACCGCACCGGACGCCCCTTGCTGGTGTCCGAGCACGGCATCTACACCAAGGAACGCAAGATCGACCTGTTCCAGAGCCAGTGGATTCGCGACAACCGCAACGTGTTCGAGCGCGACATCTCTCAGATCAGCTATTTCCGGGAGCTGTGGGTGCGCTTCTTTGAAACGCTGGGCCGTGTCTGCTACGACGCCGGCGACACCATTGTCGCGCTCTACGAAGGCAACCGCCTGCGCCAGGTCATGGACGGTGCCCGCGCCGAGCGGACCCGCAACATTCCCAACGGCATCGACCTGCCGCGGCTGGCCGCGCTGCGCGCGCAGCGCGCCCCCGGCGTGCCGCCGGTACTATGCCTGATCGGCCGTGTGGTGCCGATCAAGGACATCAAGACCTTTATCCGCGCCATGCTGACCGTGGTGCGGCAATACCCCGATGCCCAAGGCTGGATCGCCGGCCCCGAGGACGAAGATCCGGAATACGCACGCGAATGCCGCAGCCTGGCCGAAAGCCTGGGCCTGGCCGGCAAGGTCAAGTTCCTGGGCTTCCAGCGCATCGATGAACTGCTGCCCAAGGTGGGCGTGCTGGTGCTCAGCTCCATCAGCGAGGCATTGCCGCTGGTGGTGCTGGAAGGCTTTGCCGCCGGCGTGCCGTGCGTGACCACCGATGTCGGCTCGTGCCGGCAACTGATCTTCGGCCTGCCCGGCGAGGATGCGGCGCTGGGCGCGGCGGGCGACGTGGTGCGCATCGCCGACCCGGCCGCGCTGGCCGAGAAGGCGATCGGCCTGCTGGGTTCGCCCGACGCTTGGCACGCCGCGCAGCAAGCCGGCATCCGGCGCGTGGAGCGGTATTACACGCAGGAGATGATGGTGGGTAGCTACCGCGAGCTGTACACGCGCCTGATGGCGCAGCCACGGGTGGAATCGTCCGCCGGCGGATCCCCGGCCAAGGCGGCGCAGGCCGCGGGCTGCCCCATGAAGGGAGGTCGCTGAAATGGCGGGGATTGGATTCGAACTGCGCAAGATGCTGCGGCGGGACAACCTGTCCGGCATGCTCGGCGCGTACGCCTATGCCGGTATCATCAGCTCCGGGCCGTGGGTGCTGTCGATCGTCGGGATCTTGCTGATTGGTGTGCTGAGCCTGCCGTTCGTGGTGCCGGGCAGCCTGGTGACGCAGTTCCAGGTCTCGGTGACCTACCTGATCGCGGTCAGCCTGATCCTGACCGGGCCGATGCAGCTGGCCTTTACCCGCTTTACTTCGGACCGCCTGTTCGAGAAGCGCGATGGCCTGGTGTTGTCGAACTACCACGCGGTGGCCCTGCTGGTCACGGCGCTCGCGGGCGCCATCGGCATCGGCTGCGCGCTTTTTGCGTTCCCGGAGCAGTCGGTGCTGTACCGGCTGTTGATGACCGCGGGGTTCGTGGTCATGAGCAATATCTGGATCGCGGTGATCTTCCTGACGAGCATGAAGCAGTACAAGGCCATCGTCTGGACCTTCCTGCTGGGCTATACGCTGACGGTGGTGGCGGCGCTGGTGTTGCGCGACTTTGACCTGGAGGGGCTGCTGCTGGGGTTTGTCGCCGGCCAGATGTGCTTGCTGACGGCCATGGTGGTCTGCAGGTGGTGCTGCTCGGGGTGCTTAATATCTACTTCTACCTCGACCGCCGGCGGGAAGTGCTGCTGCTCAGCGGCTTGTTCGTGATGCTCAACCTGGCCTTCACGGCCGTGACGCTCCAATTGGGACCGGCCTGGTACGGCTACGGCTTCGCGGTATCGCTGTTGATCGTGGTGGCCCTGGCGATCTACCTGCTGGACCGCAAGCTGGACCGCCTCGAGTACGAAACGTACATGCTGCAGTAGAAGGCGCACGCGCCGGCCCTGTGGCCGGCGGTGCGATACCCTCCCGCGCCGGCCTTGGCGCGGCGACGCCTGATTCTGTACCATTCCCCCTTGCGTACCTGGTGCCCGGCCTGCCCGGGTTATTGCGCCTTTGCCTTCGCGGCGGCGCAGAAAGCGCGTGGTGGCATCTGGAAGAGAAGACGTGGCAAGCAAGAGGTAAGTATGAGAATAGCTTCGGTGGAAGACGACAAGAGCCAGTCCGAGCTGATCCAGCAGATCCTGGTCTCGGCGGGCCACGAGTGCGAGTGCTTCGCCAGTGGCAGCACGTTCCTGCGGGCGCTGCGCGAGCAGACGTTCGACCTGCTGGTGGTGGATTGGCAACTGCCGGATACCAGCGGCCTGGAGGTAGTGACCTGGGTGCGCCAGAACTCCGGGCGCAATCCCCCCATCCTGTTCCTGACCAGCCGCTCGCAGGAAGAGGACATCGTCGCCGGGCTGGGCGCGGGCGCCGACGACTACATGATCAAGCCGATCCGCCGCGCCGAGCTGGCGGCGCGCGTGTCGGCGTTGCTGCGCCGCACGTATCCGCAGGCGCAGCAGGACAGTGCCTTGATCCGGGTGGGCAACTACTGTGTCGATCCGCAGGCGCGCACCGTGACCGTCGGCGAGAACCGGGTGGAGATGTCGCCGCGCGAGTTCGACCTGGCGTTGTTCCTGTTCCGCAACCTCGGGCGCCTGGTGTCGCGCGAGGTGGTGGAACAAGCCGTGTGGGGCCGCGCCATCGGTGCCGGTTCGCGCACGCTCGACACCCATATCTCGCGGCTGCGGATCAAGCTGGCGTTGCGGCCCGAGAACGGCGTGCGCCTGACTTCCGTGTATTCGCACGGCTACCGCTTCGAAGCTGCGGGCGATGGAGATAAGCAGGATTCACTGGATTCACAGGATTTGCAGGACAAGCAGGAAGACTGAGTTTATGAAGCGGTTCGACATGGCAGCAGGCAGCAAGGCAGGCATCGCAGCGCGTTCGCGTACGGCATGCACGATGGGTGCGATTGGTGTGATGAGGGTGGCCGCTACGATTGGCATGGCAGGATTGGTTGGCGTGCTTGGCGCCGCATGGTCCGCAAACGCCGCGGCGCAGCCCGCAGGCACCGAGGGCACCAACTTTATCTACCAGGTGCGCCCGGGCGATACGCTGATCGGCGTGGCGGACCGCTTTATGGCCAATCCCGCCGGCTGGCATGAACTGCAGATACTGAACAAGGTGGCGGATCCTTACCGCCTGCCGCCCGGCATGCGCCTGCGGATCCCGCTGGCACGCATCCCGGTGACCGACGGCATGGCCCGCGTGGTCTTCGTAACGGGTCCGGCGCGCGCCGATGGCCGCGCGCTGCAGGCCGGCATGGAGCTGCGCGAAGGCGCCCGCATCGAAACCGGCGCTGGCGGCACCGTCACCATGGAACTGGGCGACGGCTCGCGCGTGACGTTGCCGCCAGCGACCACCATGGAAGTCAAGCGGCTGCGCGCATTCGCCCGCACAGGCCTGACCGACGCCGTGATCGGCATCGGCCAGGGCGAGGTGGAGTCCCGCGTGGCGCCGCGCGGCACCGGCGTGGGGCGCTTCGAGATCCGTACCCCGTCGCTGGTGACCGGCGTGCGCGGCACGCGCTTTCGCGCGGGCACCGAGGACGGCGCCAGCCAGAGCGCCGTCCTCGAAGGCCAGGTGCAGGCCCGCTCGCGCCGCGGCCAGCAAGCGGTGGTGAATGCCGGCTACGGCGTCAGCGCATCGGCCACGGGTGCCCTGGCGCGGCCCGCCGCGCTGCTGCCGGCGCCGGTGCTGGTGCCGCTGCCTGGTCCGCTGCTGGCAAGCCATGCCACCGTACGCTGGGGGCCGGTGGCAAAGGCCGCCAGCTACCGCGTGGTGGTTTCACGCGATGCGGCCCAGACGGAGCTGCTGTCCTCCCAGGCCGTGGACGGCACGCAGGCCGCGCTGCAAGACCTGCCCGAGGGCGAACTGTACGTGGGCGTAAGCGCGCTCGATCGCCTACGGCGAGACGCCGATGTTCACCTGGGCCGAAGTGGACAGCGCGGCGCAATATGAATTCGAGGTGGCGGCCAACGCGGACTTCACGCAAGGCGTCATGCAGGCGCGCGGCACGGCGCCCTCGGACAGCCAGGCGCTTGCGCCCGGCCGCTGGTGGTGGCGTGTGCGCTCGGTCGACGCCGCTGGGCAGCCCGGCCCCTGGAGCGAGCCGGTGGCGTTCGCGCTGGAGCCGTCGCCGCCGCAGCCGCGCCTGGAAGACGATGGCGGAGATACCCTGGGGCTCGCATGGCCGGCCGACGGCGGAGCCAGCGCTAACGGCGCGGCGCAAGCCTACCGCGTGCAGATGGCATCCGACGACGCCTTTACGCAGATCGTGGCGGACGTCAGCACCCAGACCAATTCGGCCCGCCTGCCGCGGCCCGGCAGCGGCACGTATTTTGTGCGGGTGGCTCGCCAGGATCCGGCCCGTGAGCCGCATTTCTCAGCGCCCCAGCGTATCGAGGTGATGCAGTACGTACGCGACTCGCAAGGTCAGCCCGTGAGCGCCGGCTCACGCTGGCTCAATCGTGCCAACTAGCCTGGCGCGACTCGCAGCGCGCGCACGCGCGCTGCGCCGGGCGCCCGGCCGCATGATGGCTGGCTACCAGCGCCGTACGCTGGTCGAATGGAGCGTGTTGACGGCCGCCGTGCTGGCGTTGGTGGCCGCGTGCGCCGTGCTGGGCTGGAGCGAACGCGCCGACAAGGCGGTCTACGACCTGTCGGTCGCGGCCCAGCATCACGCGCCCGGCGACGAGATCGTGATCGTTACCATCGACGACCCCAGCATCTCCGCCATTGGCCGCTGGCCCTGGCGGCGCCGGGTGCTGGCCGACCTGATCGACCGCATCGCCGCCGACGCGCCTCGCGTGATCGGGGTCGACGTGATTCTCTCCGAGCCCGACACCTTGCATCCCGAGGACGACCGCACGCTGGCAGGCAGCATGGCGCGTGCTGGCAACGTCGTGTTGCCCGCGCTGGCCGAAGCGGGGCAGGACGGCTTGCTGGTGCGCTATCCGCTGACAGGCCTGGGCAGCGAGGTGGGGCATATCAATATCGCGGTGGACCTCGACGGCATTGCCCGCCAGGTGTTCCTGCAGGAGGGGCTGCCGGGCCGCCAGCTCGATCATTTCTCGGCCGCGATGGTCGGCTTCGGCAAGCCGCCGCGCCCGGTCTCCGCCTACCGGCACGACGGTCCCGCGGATGACCGTGGCACCGCCGATGGCTGGACCCGGGACTACCGGTTGCGCATTCCGTTTGCCGGGCCGCCGGGGACGTTCCCGCAGGTCTCGGTGCTCGACGTGCTCGGCGGCACGTTGCCACGCGATTTCTTCCGCGGCAAGTCGGTGCTGGTAGGCGCCACCGCGAGCGGGCTGGGCGACGTGTTTCCCACACCGGTATCGCGCAACGGCCACGGCATGAGCGGCGTGGAAATCATCGCCAACGCCATGCAGACGCTGCAGCGCGATGCGGCCATCGTCACCCTGCCGGCGCCCTGGTTCTGGCTGTGCACGCTGCTGCCTGTGTTGCTGGCGAGCCTGGCGTCGCTGATGCTGACGCCGCGCAACGCGCTGCTGGTCACCGTGGTGCTGCTGGCCGGCACGCTGGCCGCCAGCCTGCTGCTGGTGGTGTTTGGCCGCTTCTGGTTCGCCCCGGCCAGCGCCGTGCTGGGTTGCAGCCTGCTCTACCCGCTGTGGAGCTGGCGGCGCCAGGAAGCGGCGCTGCAGTTCCTCACCGACGAGCTCGCGCAGCTCGAGCAAGAGCCCGGCCTGTTGGCCATGCCCGCCGGCGCGGGCGAATCGGGCCGTAACCTCGATACCCGCATGCGTGCGGTCTACCGCATGACCACGCGCCTGCGCGACTTGCGGCAATTCCTGGCGGACGGGCTCGAGGGCCTGCCCGAAGCCACGGTGATCTGCGATCCCGGCGGCCGCGTACTGCTGGCCAACCGGCGCGGCCTGCTGCTGGCGCCGCGCACGCTCGGGTCGCTGGCCGATATGAACGCACCGCGCCCCGGCATTCGCGAACTGATCAACGAAGTATTCGTCCAGCCCAAGGCCGGGCTGGACTATTGGGACCAGCTGCGCAGCGTCTATGCCGAGGGCGAGGCCGACGCCGACGCCGCACACCCGGTGCAGGCCCCGCCCGGGGTGGAGCTCGAAGCGCGCGACGAACACCCGATGCTGCTGCGCGGCGCGCCGCTGCGCAGCGACACCGGCGGTGTCGCCGGCCTGATCGTCAGCGTCATCGATATCACCCAGGTGCGCATGGCCGAGCGGCGCCGTGAGGAATCCTTGCGCTTCATCTCGCACGACATGCGATCCCCGCAGTCCTCCATCCTGGCCCTGATCGACCTGCAGAACGAGCCTGGCCGGGCGCTGCCGGAGGCAGCCCTGCTGGCCCGCATCGGCGATCACGCCAACCGCACGCTGGAACTCGCGGACGACTTTATCCGGCTGGCCCGTGCGGAAGCGACGCACCTTCACTTCATCAAGGTCGACCTGGCCGGTGTGGTGCTGGACGCCACCGACGAACTATGGGCGCTGGCCAGCGCCGCTCGGATCGAGCTGAAGGTGGAAGTCGACGTGGAAGAGGACCAGTCGCAGCTCCTGGCCGAGCCGGTGTTGCTGGTGCGGGCGATTGCCAACCTGGTGAGCAATGCCATCAAGTTCAGCCCGCCGCAAACCACCGTGACAGTGCGCCTGTATCGCATGCCGCAGGGGCTGGCGATCGATGTGACGGACCAGGGCCGGGGCATCGCCGAGGAAGACCAGGGCCGCCTGTTCCAGCCCTTCGCGCGCCTGCGCGACACCGAGCAGGATGCACCCGCCGGCAGCGGGTTGGGGTTGGTGTTCGTCAAGACGGTGGTGGAGCGTCACGGCGGAGAGATCAAGGTGACCAGCGCCGCGGGTGCCGGCGCCACCTTCACGATCTTCCTGCCCTGTTGATCCGCTCGCTGGCGCTCAGCGCGATGCGCGCGTGGCCGCTGTTTGTTCAGCGTGGCCCGCGGTGGCGGTAGCCGTGGCGCGGCTGTCCATCTGGCGAACCTTGCGCGCCGCGCGCTGCTCGTTGCCGTCCTGCAGCGTCACGCACAGCACGGTGACGAGTGCGAACGCCACCATGCAAAGCGCGAGGTAGCCCAGCAACCTGTACCGTTCGGATCCGGATCCCATATCTAAGCTCGCCATGAATAGCGCAGCATTCTAGGGCGAGGCCGCGTCGGCTATTGTCAACAAATGCAAGGACGCTTGCCAGGGGCTGCCGGGCGCTGCTGCGCCGCGCATCGACGCTCGCCTGGCCCAGCGATACAATCATCGCGCAGTGCTTGCACAAGAGCCCTTGCGCGCCGGGCCAAGCCAACCCGCCGCCGATGGTGTCAATCGCCCCAACAGGCTGCCACCGATGCACAGCAACACCGAGCCCCTCGACACGGGCGCCAGCGGGCGCCCGGTACGCCACCTGGTTGCCACCGAGGCCGCCATGGCGGCCGGGGGCCTGGACGGCTGGCAGAAGCGCTACCCGCAGCTCACGCCCGGCCAATTCCTGGCGGAAGTGCAGCAGGCTACCTATGGCGACGTCCACGTCTTCCGCGAACGCACCAACCAGGCGTTGCTGGAAGAAGGCGAGGCGCGGCGCGGCTATCTTTCCATTGCCTTGCCCCACCGCGAGTGTGCCGATGGCTGGTTCTCCGGCTACCGGATGAGCGGCGACACCGTGCTGCGCGCCGGCAACGGCCAGCCACTGGCCATGCGCACCCCGCCCTCGCTGGACCTGCTCGGCGTGACGTTGCCGCTGCCCGCGTTGCAACGCGTGATGGAGCGCGAGGGGGTACCGGAGTTGATCACGCGCTTGCAGCCGGCCACGGAGGTGCGGCGCGCCGCATCCGAGGATTTCCGGGCGGCGATGCTGGCCGTGCTGGCCGCGTCAGCCATGCAGAGCGAAGTGTTCAACCAGCGCTTTGTCGAGAGCGCCATGCGGGATGCGCTGCTGATGGCGGTGGTGTCCACGCTGACGCATGACATTGGGGATGCCCTGCTGCCTACGCCGCCTGCGCGGCGGCGGCTGGTCGCGCAGGCGTATGAAATGGTGCGCGCCGCGCCCGAGGCGCCCTGGAGTGTTCTGGCTTTGTGTGAACGGCTTGGGGTTTCGCGGCGAACGCTGCAATACAGTTTCAATGAGGTTACCGGGTTGGCACCGTTGGAGTTTGTCCGGGCCTTGCGGATGAATGGGGTGAGGCGGGCATTGGGCGAGCGGCAGGAGCCGGTGGGAGTGGTGGCTGCGCGGTGGGGGTTTAATCATTTGCCGCGGTTTGCGGCACAGTATCGGGTGTTTTTTGGGGAGTTGCCGTCGGAGACTGTTGGGAGGGGGTGACTGCAACTGCAACTGCAACTGCAACTGCAACTGCAACTGCAACTGCAACTGCAACTGCAACTTCAGCTTCAACGGCTTAACGTCAAGGGCAACTTCAACGGCAGTTTCACCACCCCTGCGGG
>NZ_AHJE01000036.1 GCF_000243095.1 Cupriavidus basilensis OR16
TGCCGTTGCCCTTGACGTTAAGCCGCTGAAGTTGCAGTTGTAGTTGCAGTTGCAGTTGCCTTGACCCCAAGCCTTTGACTTAATCCAACCCGCCCCAATATCCCCCCAAGTAAAGCTAAATCCAACCAATCCACCTCGCAAAAAGAACCACTTACCCCAAAACCGGCTCCAATTAGCCACCCCCCCCCCCCCCCCGATTAACGCCGTCTCCCCATCATGCCCATCTTCCCCTCCCTCCCCGAATGGCTAACCCATCTCGAATCCGCCCATCCGGTCGGCATCGACATGGGCCTGGCGCGCATCACCCGCGTCAAGGAGGCCCTGGGGCTGCGTATCGATGCGGTGGTGTTCACCGTCGGCGGCACCAACGGCAAGGG
The DNA here is from genome assembly GCF_000243095.1 of Cupriavidus basilensis OR16. Lineage (GTDB taxonomy): Bacteria > Pseudomonadota > Gammaproteobacteria > Burkholderiales > Burkholderiaceae > Cupriavidus > Cupriavidus basilensis_D. The sequence goes on from NZ_AHJE01000036.1 coordinate 378, forward strand.
CTCCACCTGCGCCATGCTGGAGCGCATCCTGCTTGAGGCGGGCTACAAGGTGGGTTGCCATACGTCGCCGCACCTGATGGCGTTCAACGAGCGTGCGCGCATCAATGGCGAGTTCGCCACGGACGCGCAGTTGCTGCCGCATTTCGAGGCGGTGGAGCGGGCGCGGACCAGCTTTGCGGATCCGGTGAGCCTGACGTATTTCGAGTTCACCACGCTGGCCATCATTCACGCCTTCGCCGCGGCGGGGCTCGATGCCATGATCCTGGAAGTGGGGCTGGGCGGCCGGCTGGATGCGGTGAACGTGATCGATACCGATTGCGCCATCGTGACCAGCGTGGATATCGACCACACAAGTTACCTGGGTGATACGCGCGAGAAGATCGGCTACGAGAAGGCGGGGATCTTCCGCCCGGGCGTGCCGGCCATCGTGGCGGATCCGGTGCCGCCGCAGTCGCTGATCGATCATGCCGAGGCGATCGGCGCGGATCTCTGGCTGGTGGGCCGGGACTTCCATCAGCAGGCTTCCAAGGGCCAGGAGCGTCAGCAGTGGGACTGGAGCAGCCGCGAGCGCAAGCTCAACGGGTTGGGCTACCCAGCGCTGCGCGGTGCCAACCAATTGCTCAACGCTTCGGCCGCGCTGGCTGCCCTGCAGGCGATGCGCCCGCGGCTGCCGGTGAGTGCGCAGGAAGTGCGCAACGGGCTGGCCTTCGTGGAGTTGCCGGGGCGCTTCCAAGTCATGCCGGGGCGCCCGACGGTAATCCTGGATGTGGCGCATAACCCGCATGCGGCCGCCACGCTTGGCCAGAACCTCGACAACATGGGCTTCTTCCGCTACACCTACGCGGTGTTTGGCGCGATGGAGGACAAGGACATCGCCGGCGTGCTGCGCCATCTGGCCGACAAGGTCGACCACTGGTGCCTGGCCGACCTGCCGACGCCGCGCGCGGCCAGCGCGGCGGACTTGCTGGAGAAGCTGGAAGAGGGCGGTTTCCGTCCGGGGCCAGATGCCACGGCGGCCTGCTTTGCCAGCCCGGAGGCGGCTTACCGGGATGCCCTCGGGAGAGCGACCGAGGATGATAGAATTCTGGTCTTCGGATCGTTCTACACCGTGGCGGGCGTGATGGCTTATCGCGCCACCCGGGCAAATTGAGTCGCGCGGCCGCCGGGCAGTTTTCCGGGGCTAACACCGGGGCAAATCGCCGCGCAATCTGAGCGACAATTTCAACGGCCGGTTTTACGGCCGTCGCACCGAACCAATCTATGGGCCTGCTTTCGCTGTTTTCTTCCCGCAAGGGCAACGCCCCGGCACCGGAGCGTGGGCGCCGCTCGCGTTCGGATCCGGGTGCAGGCATCGCTTCGTCGCGGCGTCTGGCCGAGGAGTACGCGGACGACACGCTTGACCCGGAGTTTCCGCAAAAGCAACGGGCACGCCGGCGCCTGATCGGCGCGGTGGTGCTGATGGCGGCTGCCGTCATCGTGCTGCCGATCGTCTTCGAGACCCAGCCAAGGCCGGTCGTCGACAATATCGCGGTCAAGATCGATGGCGGGCCGGCCGGCGCCGCGGGCAAGGTGAAGCCTGATGCCCGCAAGGCGGAGCCGTTGCCGCCTGCTCCGCAATCCAAGCTCGATAGCCAGGCGCTTGATGCCGGCGAGGAACTGGTTGCCGATTCGGCTGCGGCCAAGCCGGCCGCCGCGGCCACTGTCGCAGCCGCTGTGGCAGTGGCTGCGGAGAAAGCCGCCGACAAGCCGGCCACCCCGGCGGCCAAGCCGGGCAGCGGCAAGTTCCTGGTGCTGATCGGCGCGTTCTCTTCGGAGGATAAGGCCAAGCTCTGGCTGAGCAAGCTCAAGGCCGGCAAGGTGCCCGCCTATATCGAGAAGAAGGTGCTGGCCGACGGAGAGCGTGTGCTGCTGCGTGCCGGCCCTTTTTCGGATCGCGACGCGGCTGACGCCGCCGAGAAGCGGGTGCGCGCCGTGGGCCTGACCGCCAAGGTGGTCGAACAGTAATGCCCGGCGCGGGCTGGTTGCCCCATGAGCCCCACTATCCTCACCACCCAGCCGCCGCACCGGGACACCGTATTCGCATGCAGCCGACTTTTTTCGATTACAGCGTTGTTTTCATCCTCATCGCCTCGGGCCTGATCGGCGTGCTGCGCGGGCTGGTGCGGGAAGTGCTCGCGCTGATCGGCTGGGTGGTGGCGTTCCTGGTGGCCTACCACTTCGCGGGCACCGCGGCTGGCTGGATTCCCGAATCGGTGCCCGGCGGGCAGCTGGCGCGCAGCGCACTGGGCTTCGCGGTGGTCTTCATCGGCACCGTGATCGCCGCGGCACTGGCCGGCACGGTGCTGGGCCAGTTGCTGGAGCGCACTGGGCTCAAGCCCGCCGACCGTGGCCTCGGGCTGGTGTTCGGGCTGCTGCGCGGCGCGTTGGTAGTGATGTTCGTGGTGACCGTGGCCGGGTTCACCAAGCTGCCTGAGGAAGCATTCTGGCGCGATGCGCTGTCCCGGCCCTACGTGATGCAGGCGATGGAGTCGCTGCGGCCCTGGCTGCCTCCCGAAGTCGCCAAGTACGTCAAGACATGACATGAGGCCGGGCAGACCAGCCCGGCTGGAAGTACGCGGGCTCCTCCCTGCAGGGCGGGGCCGCCCCCTGATTCAAACGCCTTTCCTGGGAGCTTGGCATGTGCGGTATCGTCGGTGTGGTTTCATCCACGCCCGTTAACCAATTGATTTACGACAGCCTGCTGCTGTTGCAACACCGCGGACAGGATGCAGCCGGCATCGCTACCGCAAACGGCAGCACCTTCCACATGCACAAGGCCAACGGCCTGGTGCGCGACGTGTTTCGCACGCGCAATATGCGCGGCTTGCCTGGTGCCGCCGGCATCGGGCAGGTGCGTTACCCTACCGCTGGTTCGGCCTCGAGCGAGGAAGAAGCCCAACCGTTCTACGTCAATGCGCCCTACGGCGTGATCCTGGCCCATAACGGCAACCTCACCAACTGGAAGCAGTTGCACGAGGAGCTGTTCAGCCGCGATCGCCGCCATATCAACACGCACTCCGACACCGAAGTGCTGCTCAACGTACTGGCCGACGAGCTGCAGCGCGCCAGCAGCGGCATGGCACTGGATCCCCCCACGATCTTCAGGGCCGTGGCCGGCATGCACCGCCGCGTGCGTGGTTCTTACGCCATCGCCGCGCAGATCGCCGGCTATGGCATGCTGGCCGTACGCGATCCGTTCGGCATCCGTCCGTTGTGCCTGGGCAGCGTGGAAACGCCGACCGGCAAGGAATGGATGGTGGCGTCGGAATCGGTGGCGCTCGAAGGCATCGGCTACAAGCTCGAGCGCGACGTGGCGCCCGGCGAGGCGATCTTCATCGACCTCGACGGCAAGCTCTACACCCAGCAGTGCGCCGACAATCCGGTGCTGACGCCTTGCATCTTCGAGTACGTCTACCTGGCTCGCCCGGATTCGTGCATCGACGGCGTGCCCGTGTACGACGCGCGCCTGCGCATGGGCGACTACCTGGCGGAGAAGATTCGCGGCGAAGTCTCCGCCGGCGACATCGACGTGGTGATGCCGATCCCCGACTCCAGCCGTCCGGCCGCCATGCAGGTGGCCAACAAGCTGGGCGTGAACTATCGCGAAGGCTTCTTCAAGAACCGCTATATCGGCCGCACCTTCATCATGCCCGGCCAGGCCGTGCGCAAGAAGTCGGTGCGCCAGAAGCTCAACGCCATGGGCGTGGAGTTCAAGGGCAAGAACGTGCTGATCGTGGACGATTCCATCGTGCGCGGTACCACGTCCTTCGAGATCGTGCAGATGGCGCGCGAAGCTGGCGCCAACAAGGTGATCTTCGCCTCGGCCGCGCCGCCGGTGAAGTTCCCCAATGTGTACGGCATCGATATGCCCACCCGCAGCGAACTGGTTGCCTACGGCCGCACGGATGAAGAAATTGCCCGCATCATCGGCGCCGACAAGCTGGTCTACCAGGACGTCGAAGCCATGAAGCAGGCCGTGCGCGACATCAACCCGAAGCTGAACGACTTCGATGCCTCGTGCTTCGATGGCCGCTACGTCACGGGCGATATCGACGAAGCCTACCTGGAGCGCCTGGAAACCGCGCGCAGCCAGGCTGATCGCGACGGCACTGGTGGCCTTGGCGACGGCGAGCGCTCGCAACTGCACTTGCAGCGTTCAGGCGGCAACGAGTAAGACGGCGCGCGTCCGCGACGCCCGCAAATAGTGCCGCGGAGTTGACGAGAAGCGAGGCCCGGCCGTAACATTGCCGGGCGTCGATTTGATTGTCAGCTTGCGGACGCGGGTCCTGCCGGAGCGCGGTGTTGATCGTTGATCCCGGAACAGGAAATTGCCCGTCACAGGGAAAAGCCCGAAACAGCTAAAGCGGAACGCCGGCTTCCCGGTAGTGCGCACCACGGGCACAATGGCAAGCCGGATTCCCGCCGCAGCGCGGGGCCTATCCCAAAGAACACAAGCAACCTCTTACACAGATAACCGCGCGGGTACTACCGCCTCCCATCATGAACGAACCGCTTCCTCTCGACTCCCTCGGCATCGATACGCTCGGCGTGCGCGCCGGCACCAAGCGCAGCGAGTTCATGGAGCACTCGGAGGCAATGTACCTGACCTCCAGCTTCTGCTTCAACAGTGCTGCCGAGGCCGCGGAGCGCTTTGCCAATTCGGAGTCGGGCTTCACGTACTCGCGCTTCACCAATCCCACCGTGGCGATGTTCCAGAGCCGCCTGGCCGCGCTGGAAGGCGCCGAGGCGTGCATGGCGACCGCGTCGGGGATGAGCGCGATCATGTCGATCGTGATGTCGTCGATGCAGGCGGGCGACCACCTCGTCAGCTCGCGCGCCATCTTCGGCTCGACCATGACGCTGTTCTCGAACATCTTCGGCAAGTTCGGCGTGGAGACCACCTTCGTGGATGGCACCGACCTGGCGGCCTGGCGCGCGGCGGTCAAGCCGAACACCAAGCTGTTTTTCCTGGAGACGCCGTCCAACCCGCTGACCGAAGTGGCTGACATCGCCGCGGTGGCGGATATCGCCCACAACGCCGGCGCGCTGCTGGTGGTGGACAACTGCTTCTGTTCGCCGGCGCTGCAGCAGCCGATGAAGTTCGGTGCCGACATCGTGGTGCACTCGGCCACCAAGCATATCGACGGGCAGGGCCGCGTGCTGGGCGGCGCGGTGCTGGGCTCTCACGATTTCATCATGGGCAAGGTGTTCCCGTTCGTGCGCACGGCCGGGCCGACGCTGTCGGCATTCAACGCCTGGGTGCTGCTCAAGGGCATGGAAACGCTGGCGATCCGCATGGAGCGCCACAGCCAGAGCGCGCTGGCACTGGCCGAGTTCCTGGAGTCGCATCCGGCGGTTGCGCGCGTGTATCACCCGGCGCTGAAGTCCCACCCGCAATATGAAGTCGCCCAGCGCCAGCAAAGCGGCGGTGGCGCCATCGTCTCGTTCGAACTCAAGGGGGCGTCGCCGGAGCAGCAGCGCGCCAATGCCTGGCGCGTGATCGACAACACCCGTGTGTGCTCGATCACCGGCAACCTGGGCGACACGCGTACCACCGTGACCCATCCCTATACCACCACGCATGCGCGCGTCAGCCCGGAAGCCAAGGCGGCAGCGGGCATCAGCGAAGGGCTGATCCGCCTGGCGGTCGGCCTGGAATCGGTGGCGGATTTGAAGGCGGACCTGCTGCGCGGCCTGCAGGGCTAAGTAGCTATGCCGCCATGAGCGCCAGGCGGCCTGGCGCTCATGGCGCCGGCACGGCTTGATCGCCGCTGCCGGCCACTGCCTTGACCCCGGCCTTGGTCACATCGTAGGTCGTCTCGACCACGGTCGATCCCACGCTCACGGCTGCGGAGCCGACCGTAGTCACGGTAGAGACCGCGGCACTGCCCACCGCGACGGTGGCGCCCACTACGCTGCAAGCGGCCAGTGCGCCGCACAGGCCGAGCGCGGCGAGCGTGGCTGCAGCGCGCGCGATCACAGGCACGACAGCGCGCTCTGGCGTAACGCTCTCGGCTGGCGCGATGCGGACGTTCATTGGAAATGGCATGGACACTGCTTGCCCTCGCGGGCTGTGGGGGATATGGGCGGCCGGCCTTGGGTATCCGGGTACACCGGACACCTTGCACCGTGCCCGGCATCATACTCTTCCCTAAGCGCCCGCTACCGCTACGTCAGTGGGCCCGGATCCCTATTCGGCGCGGGAGCGTGCGGCAATCCCGTCTCTTGGCCTCAGCGCAGCAAGCGTCGGCGCAGGAGCATCAGCGCCACCACCAGCGCCACGGCCGCGTATGCGCCGAGCACGGTCAGGTGCAGCGCCAGGTTGTCGATCGGGCGCCCCAGCATGATGGGACGGATCAACGCCACGGCATGCGCCAGCGGCAGCACCTGGGTGGCGGCCTGCGCGCCCGCGGGCAATTGCTCCAGCGGGAAGAACACGCCGGAGAGCAGCAGCATCGGCGTCATCACCAGCGTCTGGTAGAACATGAAGAAGTCGTAGCTGGGCGCCAGCGCCGTGACGATCATGGCCAGGCTGGCAAACGCGATGCCCGCCAGCACGATCACGGGCAGCGCCAGCAACGCGCCCGGCAACCGCGCGTAGCCCAGCGCGCCGGCCACCAGCATGATGGCCAGGCCCGACAGCACCGCCTTGCTGGCGGCCCACATGATCTCGCCCAGCACCACGTCGCCGAGCGTTAGCGGCGCATGCATGATGGCTTCCCAGGTGCGCTGCACATGCATGCGCGAGAAGGCGGAATACATCGACTCGAAGCTCGCCGACATCATCACGCTGGACGCCGTGGTGCCGGCCGCGAGGAAGGCGATGTAGGACACGCCGTTGACCTGCCCCACCAGCAGGCCAAGCCCAAGGCCGAGCCCGAACAGGTAGATCATCGGATCGGCCAGGTTGCCGATCATCGAGGGAATCGCCAGCTTCTTCCACACCATGAAGTTGCGGTACCAGACCATGGTCCAGTTGCGCATGTTCATTGGCAGCAGCGGTTGCGGGTAATGCTGCCGCTGCGCGGCGCCAGGCCGCGCAGCGGTGGTGGCGGCCGGCGGGACAGCGGGGCGGGGGTCTTGTTCGCTCATGTTCATTCCGTTGTCAGTCTGGCCTCAGTCCCGCATCTCGCGGCCGGTCAGCTTGAGAAAGACGTCTTCCAGGTTGGCGGGGCGGTGCAGGTAACGCACGCCGCTGCGGCCGTGCAGCGCCGCCAGCAATGGCGCTGGCTCCTTTACATAGCAAAACAGCGTCTCGCCGCTCATCTCGGTACGCGTCGCAAGCGGGTGCAGTTCGCTGCGCAGGGGTTCCAGGTTGTCGCCATACACTTCCACCACGTCGCAGCCGATCTGGCTGTCGATCAGTTCATGCGGCTTGCCTTCGGCGATCTTGCGGCCGCTGTCGATCACGCACAGGTAGTTGCACAGACGTTCGGCTTCTTCCATGAAGTGCGTGGTCAGCAGGATGGTCTTGCCGTTGGCCAGCAGCGACTTCAGGCGCTCCCAGATCAGGTGGCGCGCCTGCGGGTCCAGCCCGGTGGTTGGCTCGTCCATCACCAGCAGGTCGGGGTCGTTGATCAAGGCGCGCGCCACCGTCAGCCGCCGGCGCATGCCGCCCGACAGGTCGCGTACCTGCGCCTGGGCACGGCTCTCCAGCCGCGCGAATTCCAGCAGCGCCGGCACGCGCTCTTCGATCACGGCGCGCTCCAGGCCGAAGTAACGGCCGAAGATGCGCAGGTTCTCCACCACGGTGAAATCGGGATCGAGGTTATCGAACTGCGGCACCACGCCCACCCGCATGCGAGCCTGCGGCGCGCGTTGCGGAATCGGCTCGCCGCACAGCGTGAGCGTGCCGGACGCCGGCGTGGTCAGTCCCAGCAACAGGCGCAGCGTGGTGGTCTTGCCGGCGCCGTTCGGGCCCAGCAGGCCGAAGCACTGGCCGCGTTGCACGCTCAGGCTGAGATCGTCGACCACGACGGTGTCGCCGTATCGCTTGCTTACATTGCGTAGTTCAAGAATGGCAGTCAAGGCAGGAGCGGGAGTCAGGCGCGCCGCGGGCGCAATATCCGCCATTATGCAGGCAGTAGCGCGGATGCTTTGTGGCGCGCCGCAGCAAGAGTTCGCGGATGCGGTTATCGTGCTGGTTCGCGCGGGGGCGCGCATGCTGGCAGGCGTTGCTGCGTGCGCGGCACACAAAAGCAGATCGGAGCGGATCATGGAGACAAAGCAGATGAGTGCGCAAGACACACTGGCACAGTGGCAGGAAGCCGAGCGACTGGCGCGCGCCAGGCTGGGAGGGCCGGGTGTGGCAACGCTCGCGCAGTTGAGCGAACGTGCCGGGCTGCAGTTCTTCGAGGATATGCTGGCCGGCAAGCTTATCCGTGCGGAGGGCAAGGTCATCAGCCTGACCACGCAGATCGGCATTGCCGAGGGCCGCATTGTCGACACGCAGGGCAAGCTGTACGCTTATGCCACTACCACCTGCCTGGTCTTTCCGATGCCGGCTGGCTGATACGAGGCCGGGCCGACGCCGCTGCCAGCGGCAGGCTGTATTGCCTATACTTGCGCGTCACCCGTAGTGTGACCCATCAACGAAACCTGGAGTCGCAATGTCCTTCGAGCACTGGCTGGCCTTTGTGTTGACAAGTATCGTCGTGTTGATCATTCCCGGCCCGACCATCCTGCTGGTGATCGGCGATGCGCTTGCCCATCGTGGCCGCTCTGCTTATGCCACCGTGGCTGGCGTCGCCGCGGGCGACCTGACCGCATTCACGCTGTCCATGGCTGGCCTTGGCGCGGTACTGGCCACATCCGCAGCCTTGTTCACGGCGCTGAAGTGGGCTGGCGCGGCTTACCTCGTCTACCTGGGCATCCAGGCCCTGCGCGGCGCTTCGCGCGCTGGCGCGATGGCGGTCACGGCCCAGTCGGGCAGCAGCCGCCAGCGCTTTGCCAAGGCTTGGCTGGTCACCGCGCTCAATCCCAAGAGCATCGTGTTCTTCGTGGCTTTCGTGCCGCAGTTCCTCGACGCGCGCCTGGCCTTCTGGCCGCAGGCCGTAGTGCTCATTCCCACCTTCGTGGTGATGGCGACCGCCAACGCCGCGATCTACGCGCTGCTGGCACGTGCGCTGGCCACGCGCCTCACCACCCGGCGCGCGCAGGCCAATGTGCAGCGCGCGGGCGGCATCACGCTGATTGGCGCAGGTGCGCTGATTGCGGCGCGCAGCTGAGGGGGGCCTGATGTAGCCGCTGCCCTGCAGGCAGTGCGGGCTGCCATTGCGCGGCCTTTTTTACGGTCGCCAGCGCGCAGGCGCGCGAGGTCAAACGTCAAACGCAATGCGGCGGCAAGACGCAGCGGTGTCCGGGGCCAGGCAAAAAAGTCGGGAGGGGTAAAAGTGACAGCTGCGTCGCGCGCAAAAGGCGAGCGGGAGCTATTCGCCGGCCGCGCTCGATCCGGGTAGAACGAAGGGCAGGGCGATATCAGGGCCGGTCGGCGGGTGTCTGGCCACAGAGGGCCGGACATCCGGCGGTGCCGCTAAAACGAGAAAATCCGCCAGGCAATGACTGGCGGATTTATGCGGCCTGCGGCAGAAACGCGTCGAAGCGCGCTCGCCGCTTGCTGTGCCGAATCAGTACATCTTCTTCGGCAACATCTGCATGCGCAGACGCTTGCGAAGGCGCGATTCCGCGGCTTTCTTCTTGCGCTTGCGCTCGGTCGTGGGCTTCTCGTAAGCGGTACGGCTCTTGAGTTCAACGATCAGGCCGGTCTGGAGGATGGCCCGACGGAAACGCCGCATTGCAACTTCAACGGGCTCACCTGGTTTCAAGACGATCTTAGTCAATTCTGTCCTTTAGCTTTGCCGCAAAGCGGCGGGTTCAAACGGGGGAAACATTGGCCGCTTCAGGACCCTTCTTGCCCTGTTGCGACTGGTATTGCACTCGCTGGTTATCTTGCAGCGGAGCACCCCCGCGAACCTGAGAGATGTGGACGAACAAGTCCTTGCCACCAGCGTCCGGGGTGATGAAGCCAAAACCCTTCTGGGCGTTGAAGAACTTGACGGTACCAGTTTCCATGGAAAAATCCTTTTTTGAGCGCAAAGAATGCGCCCACTTGCTTTTACACGTTTACGTAAACGCTGTCAAGAAAGTGTGCTGGAAAAGCTTTGCAAATCCGTCAGGGTGGCGTATAGTACGCCCCTCTGACGCGGGGTGGAGCAGTTGGCAGCTCGTCGGGCTCATAACCCGAAGGTCGCAGGTTCAAGTCCTGCCCCCGCAACCAGACGTATTCTACTAAAAAGCCCGCCAGCAGTCCCGGCGGGCTTTTTGTTTTGTTGCGTGGGCAGACTACGTCACTGCCACGCCACTACTGCGGCATCAGGCCGGAGAACGCCATCGCCAGCCAGCCAGCGGCGGCGCACGCGCCCATCCACGAGAGCAGCACGGCGAGGATCGTCGACCATTTCATTGGCGGCTCCTCAAATCGACGGCTTGCCGGGCATGGCGCGCTCGTCCATGGGCGGCAAGGCGATCACGAAACGCGCGCCGCCCTCGCTGCCACTGTCCAGCCCCACTTGGCCGCCATGCAGCAACGCGATGCGTCGCACAATGGCCAGCCCCAGGCCGAAGCCCCCGGTGTGGCGGTTGCGGCTGGAATCGGGCCGATGGAAGGGCTCGAAAATGCGAGCGCGTTCCTCCGGCGCAATGCCAGGGCCATCGTCCTCCACCGTCAGGCGCAAGCGGCCAGCCGCGTCGGTCTCGGCGCGCAGGTGGATGGCGCTGCGGGCATAGCGGGTGGCGTTGCGGCACAGGTTGAGCAGGGCCCGGGCCACCAGCCGCGGATCGCAGACGTGGTGGGGGCGGGGGCCGGTGACGTGCACGGACAGCGTGAGCTTGTTGTCGGCCACCTCGTCGGCCAGGCTGGCCGCGACGCTGTCGATCAACTCGCTGACCGAGACCCGCATCAGCATCATCGGCGCCGCGCCTTGCTCTAGCTGGCCGAGCGTCAGCAGCTCGGTGACCAGCTCGTCGAGTTCGCGCACGTCGCGGCGCAGGTCTTCCAGCCGCAGTGCCTGGCGCGCCCGCTCGGCGTCGCCGGTGCCGGCCGACTGCAGCAAGGCGATGCCGAACTCCAGCCGCGCGATTGGCGTCTTCAGCTCGTGCGAGATGCCGTGCATCATTTCGCGCTGGTGCACGATCGACGCCTCGATCTGTTCGGCCATCTCATTGAATTGCGTCGCCAGCGCGGCGATGTTGGAGCGCCTTGGCAGGTTGGCCCGGGTCGACAGCTTGCCGCCGCCGAAATCCCTTGCCGCCTGCTGCAGCTTGTCCAGGTCGCGCCAGTGGTACCACACCCAGGCGATGATCGACAGCAAGGTGGCCAGGGCGATCAAGGCATAGGCCAGCACGGAGATGTTGGTGTGGTCTTCTTCCTCGCTGAGCGCGTGCAGGATCTGTCCGTCGCGCAGCGGCAGGTAGTAATCCTTGGCGTCGTAGCCGAGCACGAGCTTGCCGGCGGCAAGGTCGGCAAGCTGCTGTGCATCGAGGTGGGTCAGGCTGGCGGCGTCCACCAGGTCGAACTTCTCGCGCGCCTGCTCTTGCAGGATGGAAAGCGCGGCGTCGCGGTCCTTGCCCCGTTGCGGCCCGAGGTATTGGGATAGCGTAAAGGCATAGCCCCTGCGGTTTTCCCGTTCGGTCGCGGTGAAATGCTCATGGAACAGCGGGATGAAGGTGGTATTGATGGCGGTCACCGCGGCGGCCGCGGCCAGGATCACCAGCAGATAGAGCTTGAGTAGCGAGCGGACCATTCATTCCTCCCATGCCGAGGGGCTGAACAGGTAGCCGCGGCCCCAGATGGTCTTGATCTTGTGCGGCTCGGGCGAGGCATCCTCGAAGCGGCGGCGCAGCCGCGAGATGCCGGAGTCGACGGTGCGGTCGATGCCGTCGAATTCGATGCCGCGCAATGCCTTGAGAATGTCGTCGCGGCTCAGCACGGTGCCGGCGGCGCGCGCCAGGATCAGCAGCAGGTTGAACTCGGTGGTCTTCAGGTCTACTTCCTGCCCGCGCCATGTCACCTGCCGGTTCGGCGGCGAGATCACCAGGGCGCCGAATACCAGTTCATGGTCCCGTTGCGCGGGCGCGGCGGTCTCGGCAACCCGCTCTGCGGCGGCGCGCCGCAGCAGGGCGCGGGCGCGCGCCACCAGCAGCCTTGGCTCTATGGGCTTGACCACATAGTCGTCGGCGCCGATCTCCAGCCCCGCCACCTGGTCATACGTATCGACGCGCGCGGTCAGGATCAGCACGGGCACGCGCGAGAACGCGCGAATGCCGCGGCAAACCTCCATGCCGTCCATATGCGGCAGCATCAGGTCGAGGATGACCAGCGCCGGCCGGACGGCCTGGACCGCGGCTACCGCGATGTCGCCGCGCCGCACTACCTCCACCACAAACTCGTAGTTGCCCAGATATTCGCTGACAAGCTGCGCGAGGCGATCATCGTCCTCGACCAGCAATACCTTGTATTTGGCCATGGCATCGCTCATGACAGGGCTCCCGTGGGCAGAAAAGTGCCGATTCTATCCGGCCAGCGTCCCCCATTGGCTGCCCGAGACGCTTCAAGACAAATTTGCACAATTGAACAAGATTTCGCGCGATTTCAGGACAGACAGCCCGGGGCGCCATCCCTAATCTGCGTGCTTCGATATCAAGGCGGAGCATCCGTGGAACAGCGAGCAAGAAATCAATGGGATGTGGCAAGGTTGCCGGTGGCATGCAAGGGCGCGTTTCTCGTGGCCGCGCTGGCAAGCCTCTGCCCGGCGGCGCACGCGGAGAGAACCTATTCCATTGGCCTGGCCGCCGGTGCCGCGCCGCGCTACGCGGGCAGCCGCGACTACCGGGCGGTGGGCGCGCCGGTGCTGCGCGCCGACTTCGGCAATGGTGCCTTCATCGATGTGCTGCAAGGCGCTGGCTATACCTACAAGTTCGGCAACGGCATGTTCGCCACGGCCTCGCTCGGCTACGCGCTGGGCCGTACCGACAAGAACCGCGTGGACCTGCCGGGCTCCGATCACCTCAAGGGCATGGGCGATATCCGGGGTTCGCTGATGGGCGCGTTCCAGCTCGGCGCGCGCGTGTACGGCGACACCACGCTGAGCGTGACGCTGGACGCGCCGCTGACGCATCGCGAACGTGGCTTAAGCGGGCACATCGACCTGGTGGTGCCGGTGGTCCAGTCGGGCGCGCACCTGGTGACGCTGGGGCCGAGCGTGCACTACGGCTCGGGGCGCTACATGCAGACCCTCTTCGGCGTGACCGATGCACAGGCCGCCAATAGTGCCTTCAGCCAGTACGCCCCCAAGGCGGGCTTCGATGCCGCGACGCTGTCGCTCACATGGAACTACACGCTCTCGAAGGCGTGGTCGGTGTGCAGCCTGGTGGCGGCGACACGCTTGCTCGGGGATGCCGCGAAGAGCCCGATCGTGCAGAGCAAGCAGTCGTACTTCGGCATGAGCTCGATCAACTACACGTTCTGAGGAGAACGCCATGATGTGGGATTGGCACGCCAGCCTGCCCGCGCAGGATCTTGCCGCGCGCGCGCGGGCCTGCGACCGGCGCCTGCCCGGCGTCGGCGCGCTGCTGTTGACCGGCGCCACCGGCTTTATCGGCGGCAATGTGATGGTGGCCGCCATCAACGCTGGCCTTGCACGGCGCTTGCTCTGCCTGGTGCGCGGCGTGGATGCCGCGGACGCATTGGCTCGCCTGCGCGAAAACGCCATCCAGTGCGGCCTGTTGCGCAGCCGCGTGCAATGGCTGACCGAGGACAACGTGTTGCTCGGCGCGCTGGACAGCGATTTCGCGCCAGCCGCACAGGCGCGGCTGGCTGGCGTCACCCATGTCATCAACTGCGCCGCGATGGCCTCGTTTTCCGCCAATGCGCAGGTCACGCGCGTCAACGTGGGGGATACGTTGCGCTTTGCCTCGCGCTTTGCCGCCAGCGCGGCCTTGCGGCGCTTCATCCATGTCGGTACCGCGATGGCCTGCGGCACGCAGCGCGGGACGAGGATTTCAGAGCGGGACGCCGGTCAAGGGGGCACCAGCTATCCCAGCCACCTGGTGCCTTACACGCGCAGCAAGCAGGAAGTGGAGGAACTGCTGCGCAGCAGCTTCCCCGACCTGCCGCTGGTGGTGGCGCGCCCCTCCATCGTGGTGGGCCACACCGTGCTGGGCACGCAGCCCTCGGCCAGTATCTTCTGGCTCTTCCGGATCATCCACCAGTCGCGCCGTTATACCGCGGGCCCGCATACCCGCATCGACGTGATCGCGGCGGACGACTGCGCGCGGGCGCTGCTGCGGCTAGCGGTAAAGCCCGAGCTGGGCTTCGATGCCTATCATCTCTCGGCTGGCGAGCGCGCACCCACCATCGCGCAGGTGATCGCCGCCATGGACGAGGCTGCCTTGAGCGATGGCGTGCCCGCCTACCGCAGGTGCCCGGCCAGCGAACTGCCCGGCCTGGCGAGCGACGTGGCGCGTACGGAGCGCATCAGCAACCGGCGCCTGATCGAGCGCGCGCTGCGCCTGTACGCGGGCTTTGCCGAGCTCGGTTATGTCTTTGACAACGGGCGCATCCGGGAGGAGATCGATTTCGAGCCCTTGTCGATCACGGACTACGTCAGCGAATGCATGCGCACCTCGCGCGGCGTCGGCCTGCTCGAGCAGATGAGCTGGGATTTCAAGGCATGACGGGCTCCCGGCTAGCCGTGGCAGGGAACGATTCGGGACGAACGTGATGTTTGCGGTACTTTCGGCTGGCTGATGTGCCGGCGCGACGCGGCCTGCCACGGGCTGTGCCGGCCCGGCGAGCCGCCTGTGGCGGGCCGTACGATGCGGCGCCTGTAGAAGTGTTACTCTTTTGAGTGGTGCCTACCAGGAGATCACCGTGAGCCGCAAAACCCCCATTGAGCGCTATCGGAACATCGGTATCAGCGCGCACATCGACGCCGGCAAGACCACCACCACCGAGCGCATCCTCTTCTATACCGGGGTCAACCACAAGATTGGCGAAGTCCACGACGGCGCGGCCACCATGGACTGGATGGAGCAGGAGCAGGAGCGCGGCATCACCATCACTTCGGCCGCCACCACGGCGTTCTGGAAGGGGATGGCCGGCAATTATCCAGAACATCGCATCAATATCATCGACACCCCGGGGCACGTGGATTTCACCATCGAGGTAGAGCGTTCGATGCGCGTGCTCGATGGCGCCTGCATGGTCTACGACGCGGTGGGCGGCGTGCAGCCGCAGTCGGAAACGGTCTGGCGCCAGGCGAACAAGTACAAGGTGCCGCGCATCGCCTTCGTCAACAAGATGGACCGTGTCGGTGCGGACTTCTTCCGGGTGCGCTCGCAGATTGCCGACCGGCTCAAGGGCACGCCGGTGCCGATCCAGATACCGATCGGCGCCGAGGAAGGCTTCCAGGGTGTGATCGACCTTTCCAGGGTGTGATCGACCTGGTCAAGATGAAGGCGACGGTCTGGGACGACACCAGCCAGGGGCTACACTTCGAGTATCGCGAGGTGCCGCCCGAGTTGCTGGGCCTCGCCAAGGAATGGCGCGAGAAGATGGTCGAAGCCGCGGCGGAAGCCAACGACGAATTGCTGCACAAGTACCTGGGCGGCGAGCCGTTGACGGAGGACGAGATCAAGGCCGCCCTGCGCAAGCGCACCGTCGCCAACGAGATCGTGCCGATGCTGTGCGGCAGCGCGTTCAAGAACAAGGGCGTGCAGACGCTGCTCGATGCGGTGATCGACTACCTGCCGTCGCCGGCGGACGTGCCCGCGATTCTCGGCCATACAGAGGACGACAAGGAGGCAGAGCGCCATCCCAATGACGACGAGCCGTTCTCCGCGCTGGCCTTCAAGATCATGACCGACCCCTTCGTCGGGCAGCTGATCTTCTTCCGCGTCTATTCGGGCGTGGTGAACTCCGGCGACACGGTCTACAACCCGGTCAAGGAGAAGAAGGAGCGGCTGGGACGGATCCTGCAGATGCACGCCAACGTGCGCAGCGAAATCAAGGAAGTGCGCGCGGGCGACATTGCCGCGGCCGTGGGGCTGAAAGAGGCGACCACAGGCGACACGCTGTGCGACCCCGATCACGTGATCATCCTCGAGCGCATGAGTTTCCCGGATCCGGTGATCTCCCAGGCGGTCGAGCCCAAGACCAAGGCCGACCAGGAGAAAATGGGGCTGGCGCTGAATCGGCTGGCGCAGGAAGATCCTTCGTTCCGCGTGCATACCGACGAGGAATCGGGCCAGACCATCATCTCGGGCATGGGCGAGCTTCACCTGGAAATCCTGGTCGACCGCATGCGCCGCGAGTTTGGCGTGGAGGCCTCGGTCGGCAAGCCGCAGGTGGCGTATCGCGAGACCATCAAGCAGCCGGCAAAAGACATCGAAGGCAAGTTCGTCAAACAGTCCGGCGGGCGCGGCCAGTATGGCCACGTGGTGCTGGATCTGGAGCCGCAGGCGCCGGGCAAGGGCTATGAGTTTGTCGACGCCATCAAAGGTGGCGTGGTGCCGCGCGAGTTCATTCCCGCCGTGGACAAGGGCATCCGCGAAACGCTGGCGTCGGGCGTGCTGGCCGGCTATCCGGTGGTGGACGTCAAGGCGACGCTGGTGTTCGGCTCTTATCACGATGTCGACTCGAACGAGAATGCATTCCGCATGGCTGGCTCGATGGCCTTCAAGGAGGGCATGCGCCGCGCCAAGCCGATCCTGCTCGAGCCGATGATGGCGGTGGAAGTCGAGACACCCGAAGAGTTCACCGGCAACGTGATGGGCGACCTGTCTTCGCGCCGGGGCATCGTGCATGGCATGGAAGATATCGCGGGTGGCGGCGGCAAGTCGGTGCGCGCCGAGGTGCCGCTGGCCACCATGTTTGGCTACTCGACCTCGCTGCGGTCGCTGACCCAGGGGCGCGCCACCTACACCATGGAGTTCAAGCACTACACGGAAGCCCCGGCGAGCGTGGCCGAGGCGGTCATCAACAGCCGGCACACGCGCTAGCGCGCATTGAATGGCCGGGCAAGGGCAGGGCAAAGGCGCCGCGCGCCATGCGGCGCCGCTTCGACTTGATGGGAGAGTGCAATGGCCAAGCATCTGTTTTCCCAATTCCCCGAGGACGAGCAACGCGAGGTCGCGGCCGTCTGCTCACGGCTAGGCTTTGTGCCGGACGACTTCGAGATCACCGACGAGGGCTTTCAGCCGGATGACGGCGACCCGGCGCAACGCCAGGTGAGCGTGCGCCGCCCCGCGACCGATGCGCAGTGCGCCTACGACGCGAGCGAAGGACCCGGCTGGATCGGGGAGTTCGAGAGCGATCTCGAGTGCGGCCTGTTCGGGAAATCTTCAGGACGAGCGCCAGCCTAGGCGCAAGAGCGCCCAGGCGACGCTTGACCGCTGCATCCTGTACGCTTGCGCAATCACTTCGGCGCGGCGTCTTGCCGCGCCACAAAAAGACATTGGAGACAATTCATGGAGCGGGGTTTGCCGGCTATCGTGTCATCGCTTGTGCCTACTTTCTTGTTTTCCTTCCCGGCTGGTTCCCCCTCATCGTCCGCCGTCGCGCATGCCGCCCGGCGCTGGCAAATTGGCACGTGGCTTGCTACCGCGCTGCTTGGCCTGCCGGTGTTGGCGGCGGCACAGGCCGGGGATGGCTATCCTTCCAGGCCGATTCGCGTCGTGGTGCCGTATTCAGCGGGCGGCGGCGCGGACAACGCGGCGCGCGTGATCACGACCCAAATGAGCGTGCTGCTCAAGCAGCAGGTGGTGATCGACAACAAGCCGGGCGCGAGCGGTACCATCGGCGCCGCCGCGGTTGCCCAGGCGCCGGCCGATGGCTACGTGGTGCTGTACGATGCATCCACCTTTGTCGTCAATCCGGCGCTGCGCAAGCTGCCGTTCGATGCGGCCAGGGATTTCCTGCCGGTTTCGCTAGCGGTCACGGCGCCCAATATCCTGGTGGTTCCGCCAAGGCCGGCAAGCTGCGCGCGCTGGCGGTGACCTCCGCCAAGCGCATGCCGGCCTTGCCCGACGTGCCCACGCTGATGGAAAGCGGGTTGGCGGGCTTCGATGTGCTGGAGTGGAATGGTTTCTTCGTGCCCAAGGGAACGCCGCCGCGGGTGGTGGAGCGGCTAGCCGCGGCCGTGCGGGCCGCGCTCAACGATCCCAAGGTCAATGCCCGGCTGCTGGATCTGGGCGTGGTGCCGGTCGGCAGCAGCCCGCAGGCCTTTGGGCAATTCCTGCAGACCGAGCTCTCGCGCTGGGCGCGGCTGGTCAAGCAGAGCGGGATGACGATCGAGTAGGGCGTAGCGCGGCGGGATGCGGCTGCGGGCATTGCGTCCCGCGGCGACTCCCGCAGGCGGGATCGAGGTCAGAATGAATGCTGGGGTACAAATGGAAAAGGCCCGCAATTTCTTGCGGGCCTTTCACATTCTTTGGCTCCCCGAGCTGGGCTCGAACCAGCGACCTGCGGATTAACAGTCCGTCGCTCTACCAACTGAGCTATCAGGGAACAGCTGAGAAAAGGATTATAACCAGTCTCTCTTTTATTCGTCAACACCCTGGTGGCAAGTTTCTGCTGCAGGTGCTGCGAAATTTCTGGTTCCGCCGGAACGTATCCGTTGGTGCAAGCCGATGATACTGGCTTCGCGCGGACGGTGTCCGATGGCAGGGCCACATTATAGGCAGCCATCGAAGCTTTTGCCATAAAAAAAATGATGCCGCGTTCGGGAGTCGAATGCGGCCCCGGGCTCAGTCGAACACCGGTGAATCGACGCCGAGGATCTTGTGCAGCTTCGGCGACGTGGTGGTGTACTGCATGTGGATTTTCTTCTCGGGGAAGATGTAGGGCGCGGCGCCAAAGGCGGCCAGCGCGGCTTCATGGAAACCCGAGAGGATCAGCTTCTTCTTGCCGGGGTAGGTGTTGATGTCGCCCACCGCGAAAATGCCGGGGATGTTGGTCTCGAACTTCTCCGTGTCCACCTTGATCTGCTTGCGCTCCAGGTCCAGGCCCCATTCGGCGATCGGGCCCAGCTTGGGCGACAGGCCGAAGAACACCAGCAGGTCATCGAGCGGCAGGCGGCGGGTCACGCCGTCCGCGCCCGTCACCTTGATCTCGGTGAGCAGGCCGTCCTTTTCCTCGTAGCCGCTGATCTGGCCCACGACGAACTGCATCTCCATCTGCTCGCACAGGTCCTTCATCTTGGCGACCGAGGCCGGGGCGGCACGGAAGCCGTCGCGGCGATGGAGCATCACCACGGACTCGGCCTTGCCGACCAGGTCCAGCGTCCAGTCGAGCGCAGAGTCGCCACCGCCGACCACGACCAGGTTGCGGCCGTGGAAGCGGCTCGGATCCTTGACGCGGTAGAACAGCTGCTTGCCGTCGAACTTGTCGATGCCGTCCACCTTGACCGTACGCGGCTGGAACGAGCCCACGCCGGCGGCGATGAAGATGGTCTTGGTGATGAAGCGCGTGCCGAGCGAGGTCTCGACGAAGAAGCGGCCGTCTTCGCGGCGCTCCACCACGGCCACTTCCTGGCCCAGGTGGAAGGTCGGCTCGAACGGCTCGATCTGCTTGAGCAGGTTGTCCGTCAGGTCCTGGCCGGTGCAGATGGGCACGGCGGGGATGTCATAGATGGGCTTGTCCGGATAGAGCTCCACGCACTGGCCGCCGACCACCTTGAGGGAGTCGATCACGTGCGCCTTGATTTCGAGCAGGCCCAGTTCGAAGACCTGGAAGAGTCCGACCGGACCGGCACCGACGATCAGCGCGTCGATTTCCAGCGGGTGGCCGCCGCCAGCGTTGCCGGTGGCAACGTGGTTGGTGGCGTCGGCGACGGGGTTAGGGATGCTCAAATCCATATTCGTCCTGATACGTTGTGGGCACAGGCGTGCCCGGCATTACGGGAAAGCGCGTGGGTGGGGACGGCTTCCTGACCTGTCTTTTTGCGTTGCAGGTATCAGCGTTGCAGGTACTGCAGCTTGTCGGTCGTGTCCTTCCATTCCTCGGCTTCGGCCAGCGGGGCCTTGGTCTTGGTGATGGAGGGCCAGTTGCGTGCCAGCTCGGCGTTCAGGTCGATGAACTTTTGCTGGTCGCCCGGCACATCTTCCTCGGCGTAGATCGCGTTGACCGGGCATTCCGCCACGCACACCGCGCAATCGATACACTCATCCGGGTCGATGGCGAGGAAGTTGGGGCCTTCGCGGAAACAATCGACCGGACACACGTCAACGCAGTCGGTATAGCGGCAACGGATGCAGGATTCGGTGACAACGTGAGTCATTTCGGTTCCAGAAAAAACGGGATCGGCTTCGATGGGAATGGATTTGGCCTGCTGTGCCTTGCTCATCACGCCGGTGCGGGCCCAACCCGGGGTTCAGCGGGTTCACCATACGCGGCGCGAGCGAAGGCCGTGGCCTATCAAAGAGCGATATTGTAGCTGAGCCATAAAGCAAGGGTAGCCGCTCTATATAGCCAGATCAGATAGTTTTCTTATTTCTTTATGTGCATTTGATCCAAGACAGCCGGCGCCACGTCTGCCGATGTGCTTTACTGGCCGGTGCGGTGTTGGCGTTGTATGCTGCCTGAGCTTGTCTGCGCGGTATTGCCGCGTGCCTAATCGAATGAGGAGTGCGCCATGCCAAGGCCAAGACCAGTCCGGGAGTTGTTGCGCAGCTGCCGTTTCAGCCAGGTGGCGAGCGCCTTGCTATGCCTGGCGGCGCTGGCCATGCCAGCGGCGCATGCGCAGACGCTGGCCAAGGCCGGGCCGCCGGACAGCGTGGTGGCACGGCTGATGGCCTGGCGCACGATGAGCGACAGGCCGGTATCCCTGAGCGCGCTGGCGCTCTTTGAGTGGGATGATTTCGGCGTGGTGGTCGAGGTGGCGGGGGAGGGCATGGCCAACTGCGGCCAGGCCGGCTTCCTGCCATGCGACGCCAGCCTGCAGCCCGAGCGCGGCGCGCCGGTGCAGGTGCTGGTGTTCCGGCGTGGCACGCAGCGGGTCTACCAGGAGCGCATCACGGCCCGTTCGGCGACCTTCGCCGAACCGCTGCCCGCCGAAGTGCCCCGGGCGCAGGCCACGCTGGTTGGCTGCCCTGGCTATCGCGGGCAGGTCCTGTGGTGCCTGCGCGGCAGCGCGCGGGGCCGCCAGCCTGATCCTTTCCTCGATGGCGCATGAAGCCGGCCGGCATGGCCGATGCGGCTTCATAGCTTGAGCGCCGCGCTTTGGGTTAGCATGGCGCTCTGACTCGGCACTGCCGTCTGGCCCGACATGATCATTACCTCATTGCTCGACACCGACCTGTACAAGTTCACCATGATGCAGGTGGTGCTGCATCACTTCCCGGCGGCACAGGTCGAATACCGCTTCAAATGCCGTAACGCGGGGGTCGACCTGACACCCTACGTGGACGAGATCCGCGAAGAAGTGGCGCAGCTCTGCCAGGTCCGCTTTACGCCGGATGAACTGCAATACCTGCGCGAGCTGCGCTTTATCAAGAGCGATTTCGTCGACTTCCTCGGCCTGTTCCACCTCAACGAGAAATACGTGACGATTGCGCCCGCCGCTCCCGGCAGTGGCGAGATCGAGATCACCATTCGCGGGCCGTGGCTGCATACCATCCTGTTCGAGGTGCCGTTGCTGGCCATCGTCAACGAGGTCTATTTCCGCCGCACCCAGCCCCAACCGGACTGGAGCGAGGGACGCAAGCGCCTGGAAGACAAACTGGCCTTGCATTCGCGCTGGAAGTGTGGGCCAAGGAGTACCGCGGCGACCTCGGCATTGCCTTGTCCGACACCTATGGCTTTGACGCCTTCCTGCGCGATTTCGATTTGTACTTCTGCAAGCTGTTCGACGGTGTGCGCCACGATTCCGGCGACCCCATTGCCTGGGGCGAACGCATGCTGGCGCACTACGCCGCCGGCCGCGTCGACCCGTTGGGCAAGACGCTGATCTTCAGCGACAGCCTCGACATCCCGCGCGTGATCGAGTTGTACGAACGCTTCGGCGGGCGCTGCCGGCTTGCCTTTGGCGTGGGCACCAACCTGACCAACGACCTTGGCTACACGCCGCTGCAGATCGTCATCAAGATGACCCGCTGCAATGGCCAGCCGGTGGCCAAGCTGTCGGACACGCCCGAGAAGACCATGTGCGACGATCCCGCCTACCTGGCGTACCTGCGGCAGGTGTTTGGCATCAAGGCACCGGCGTAGCGATCGATTCCAGCGCGCCGGCATCGAAGCCCCTGCTCCTGCCAGGCCATCAAGCCATCAAGCATCCAACCTCCGGAAACCGACTCATGGATACCACCTCCGCCCGCGATCGCATCTTTGCCCGCATCCGCGCTGCCCAGGGCCGCGCGCCCGGGGTGAGCAACGGCGAGCGCGCGGCGGTGGCCGACTATCTCGCGCGGCATCCCGCCGGCCCCCGTCCGCCGGCGCCGGCGGACCGGATCCAGGCCGCCTCCACGGTGGAGCGGGTGGCCACCATGGCCGATGTGCCGGCCGCGGCCGCGCGCTACCTGGACAGCCTCGGCCTCGCGCGCCGCGCCGTGGCCTGGGACACCCTGGCAGCGCTGGACTGGCACGCGCAGGGCTTGGCCGTGGAGTGCCGCCCGCCCATCCGCGATGTGCAGGCCGATCACGACCATGGCGACATGGTCGGCATCACGGGCTGCTTTTGCGCGATCGCCGAGACCGGCTCGCTGATGCTGCTGTCCGGCCCGCAGACCTTCGCTTCGGCGGCGCTGCTGCCGGAGACGCATATCGCGGTGGTGCCGGTCTCGCGCATCGTCGATGGCCTGGAAGACGCCTTCGCGCTGGTGCGCAGCGAGCGCGGGGAACTGCCCCGTGCCACCAATACCATCAGCGGGCCTTCGCGCACCGGCGACATCGAGCAGACCATCGTGCTGGGCGCGCACGGCCCGTACCGCGTGCACGTGATCCTGGTCGAGCAGGACTGAGCGCGGCAGTCCAGGGCGTTCGGAATCGGCCGGGCCGCGCGGCGATTGCTTTACACTTGAGGGTCTCGCCGCGCGCCCGCGGCCCGCTCGCCGGGCCACGCGGGCTCGTGCGCTTTCTCCGCTCGCGGCCGCTGTCAGGCCCGGGGGACGCAATCCGATACAAGGAGATCCCGCCCGATGCGACGTGCCCCCGCACCGCTATCCTTGCTGGCCCCGCTGTTGTTCACCCTGCTGTTCACGCTGGCGCCGAGCCCGGCCAATGCCGCCGATCTCGATGGCGCCACGCTATCGCCAATATGGGCGTTGCCCTTCGCCGGCACCTTGCTGTCGATCGCACTGTTCCCGCTGATCGCGCCGCGCTTCTGGCATCACCACTATGGCAAGATCATTGCCGGCTGGGCGGTGCTGTTCCTGGTGCCGTTCGCGCAGGCCTTCGGCGTGCATGCCGCCGCCGCCAATGCCGTGCACGCGCTGCTGTCAGAGTACATCCCCTTCATCGCGCTGATCGCCGCCCTCTATATCGTGGCCGGCGGCATCTGCGTGCGTGGCAACCTGCACGGCACGCCGCGCCTGAATACCGGCCTGCTGGCGCTCGGCACGGTGCTGGCCAGCCTGATGGGCACCACCGGCGCCGCCATGCTGCTGATCCGGCCGCTGCTGCGCGCCAACGATAACCGCAGGCATGTGGCGCACGTGGTGGTGTTCTTTATTTTCCTGGCTGCCAATGCGGGCGGCGCGCTGACGCCGCTGGGCGATCCGCCGCTGTTCCTGGGCTTCCTGAAGGGCGTGGATTTCTTCTGGACCCTGCGCAACATCTTGCCCGAGACGCTGTTCATCTGCGTCGCGCTGCTGGTGATCTTCTATTTCGTCGATCGCCACTACTACCTGAACAAGGAAGAAGAGCTGCCGCAGGCATCGGACCCCACGCCCGATTCCGCGGGCATCCGCATCGAGGGCAAGCGCAATTTCGTGCTGCTGCTGGCGGTGGTGGGCCTGGTGCTGATGAGCGGGTTGTGGAAGCCGGGCATCGAGTTCAACGTGATGGGCACCATGGTCGGCCTGCCAGCGGCGGTGCGCGATGTGTTGCTGGTGGTCGTGGCGCTGGTGTCGCTGCTGATCACGCCGATCACGGCGCGCACGGGCAACGAATTCAACTGGGAACCGATCCTGGAAGTCGGCAAGCTGTTCGCCGGCATCTTCCTCACCATCATTCCCGTGATCGCCATGCTCAAGGCCGGCACCGGCGGCGCCTTTGCCGGCGTGATCCGGCTGGTCAGCGATGCCGGCGGCCAGCCCATCGACAGCATGTACTTCTGGGCCACGGGTATTCTCTCGTCCTTCCTGGACAATGCGCCGACCTACCTGGTCTTCTTCAACACGGCGGGCGGCGACCCCGCCACGCTGATGACGCGCGATGCCTCCACGCTTGCCGCCATCTCGGCCGGCGCGGTGTTCATGGGTGCCAACACGTACATCGGCAACGCGCCCAACCTGATGGTCAAGGCGATCGCCGAAAGCCGTGGCGTGCGCATGCCCAGTTTCTTCGGCTACATGCTGTGGTCGATCTGCGTGCTGGTGCCGCTGTTCCTGATAATGACCTTGATCTTTTTCCGCGTGTGAGCATGACCAAGCCTTCCATTCTTGTGACCCGCGCCGTCTTTCCCGAAGTGATCGACCGGCTCGCGCAGTATTTCGACGTCGACGACAACCAGCAGGATGTGGCGCTGGACGGCGCCGCGCTCAAGGCGCGCCTCGCCGGCAAGTCCGGCGTGCTGGCCAACGCCGCGGACCGTGTCGATGGCGCACTGGTAGCCGGGCTGCCGGCCTTGCGCGCGGTCTGCAATATGGCGGTGGGGTACAACAACCTCGATGTGCCGGCATTGACCGCCGCCGGTATCGTGGCCACCAATACGCCCGACGTGCTCACGGAGACCACGGCCGATTTCGGCTGGGCCTTGCTGATGGCCACGGCGCGCCGCGTGACCGAGTCCGAGCACTGGCTGCGCGCCGGCAAGTGGGAGCGGTGGAGCTACGACATGTTCCTCGGCATGGACCTGTACCGCAGCACGCTTGGCATCCTTGGCATGGGCCGCATCGGCCAGGCACTGGCGCGGCGCGCGGCAGGGTTTGGCATGTCGGTGCTCTATCACAACCGCAGCCGCTTGGCCCGTGACACCGAGCGCGCGCTCAACGCGCGCTATGTCAGCAAGGCCGAGACAGCATCGGCGCCGCCGAGCTGGCGCAGATGAAGCCGTCGGCTACGCTGGTCAACCTGGCACGCGGCGGGGTGGTCGACGATGCCGCGCTGGCCGAAGCGCTGCGCGAGCGGCGCATCTTCGCCGCCGGGCTCGACGTGTTCGAGGGTGAGCCGCAGGTCCATCCCGGCCTGCTGACGGTGCCCAACGTGGTGCTGACCCCGCATATCGCCAGCGCTTCGGAGAAGACCCGCCGCGCCATGGCCGATCTCGCTGCCGACAACCTGATCGCGGCGCTCGACGCGGGACCGCAGGCAGGGCATCCGCCTTCAGTGATCAATCCCGAAGTGATGGCGCGCCGCCGCTGATCCTCTCGCTGCCAACTCATTCATGACCTTGCTCCCCCTGTTGACCCTGGCCCTTGCGCTGGCAGCCGTGCTGATGCTGCTCGTGCTGTTGTTGCGGCCACGCACTGCACAAGACGGTGCCGGCCCGGAACTGTTGCGCCAGCTTGCCGAACTGCGTGCCGAAGGCACGCGCGGCAATGAGCGCCTGGAGCGCGAGCTGCGCACCGAGGTGACCGAGAGCGCGCGCGTCGGCCGCGGCGAAGCCGGCCAGCAGATGATGCGTTTCCAGCAGGCGCTGTCCTCGCAGCTCACCAGCATTGCCACGCTGCAGAACAACCAGATCGACATGTTCGCGCAGCAGCTTGCCAAGCTGACCGAGTCCAATGCCCAGCAGCTCGAGCAGGTCCGGCAAAACCTGCTGCAACAGGGCCAGCAGGCACGCGACGAGCAGGGCAGCGCGCTGCGCCGCTTTGGCGACGGGCTGCAGCAGCAGCTGGCGCAGATGTCGGAGGGCAACGAGCGCCGCCTGGGCGAGGTGCGTGCCACGCTGGAGCAGCGGCTCAAGGAGATCGAGGTCAATAACGCGGCCAAGCTCGAGGAGATGCGCCGCACCGTTGACGAGAAGCTGCACGCCACGCTGGAGCAGCGGCTGGGCGAGTCCTTCAAGCTGGTCTCGGACCGGCTCGAGCAGGTGCACCGGGGCCTTGGCGAAATGCAGGCGCTGGCGCAGGGCGTGGGCGATCTCAAGCGGGTGCTGACCAATGTGAAATCGCGCGGGACATGGGGCGAAGTGCAACTCGAGATGCTGCTCGAGCAGGTGCTGACCGCCGAGCAATACGCCAAGAATGTGGAGACGGTGCGTAATAGCGGCGCGCGCGTGGAGTTCGCGATTCGCCTGCCGGGCAAGGACGCTGCCGGCGGGCAGGTGTGGCTGCCCATCGACGCCAAGTTTCCGAAGGAGCAGTACGAGCGGTTGCTCGACGCGCAGGAGCGTGGCGATGTCGATGGTGTTGTGCTGGCCGGGCGCGAGCTGGAAACCGCGATCAAGCGCGAGGCCCAGACGATCTCCGAAAAATACGTGTCGCCGCCGGCGACCACGGACTTTGCCATTCTCTTCCTGCCTACCGAGGGGTTGTACGCCGAAGTCTTGCGGCGCCCGGGGCTGGCCGACCTGTTACAGCGCAACTTCCGCGTCACGGTAGCGGGGCCGACCACGCTGGCCGCGTTGCTCAACAGTTTGCAGATGGGGTTTCGCACGCTCGCACTGGAGCGCCGCTCAAGCGAAGTGTGGGAGGTGCTGGGCGCGGTCAAGACCGAGTTCGGCAAGTTCGGCGATGTGCTGGCCAAGACCCGCGACACCCTGGAACGCGCTGCCCGCAATATCGAGCAGGCCGAGGTGCGTACACGCCAGATGGAGCGCAAGCTGCGCACCGTGGAAGCGCTGCCGGGCGAGAATGCGCAGGAACTGCTTGGCTTGGCCGCCGTGCCCGATGACGAGGCCGCAGCCGGTTGAGCGGCAAAGTACGCTGGGCAAAAAAAAGCGCATCGATTCGATGCGCTTTTTTACTTTTCGGCGGCTGGCCGTTTCAGGACAAGTCGCGGATTGTCACCTCGATGCCGCCGAAACGCGCCGCTACCCAGTTGTAGGCCTTGCAGGCCAGCCAGAGCAGGCCGAAGCCGATCAGCGCATTGAGAATCAGTGCCGTGAAGACGGTGATGCCGGGCAGGTCGCCATAGCGGATAAAGGCCACGAACAGGCCCAGCGAGACGATGGGTACCGAAAAGCACAGGTACACGAGCACAAGCGCGCGGGCGGTTTTGACCGGGTGGAGGTACGCAATCTCCTGATTCATGACAGCTTGGGCAGTAAGCAAAGTAATGTTGCGCAAGTGTATCCAATGGGGGAGGCGGCGCATAGTCCGGCACTCGCGGGGTATGGAAAACCGCCGATCTGCTTGCTAAACCCAGGCAAAACTGCTGCGCAAAAACGACACAAAGGTGAAGCTTGCGTACCGTGGGAGGCTTTACATCAGCCCATCGAACAGCATGACCTCCACCTCGTCGCCAGTGGCCACCATGCCCTGTTCGTGCCCAAGCACGATGAAGCAATTGGCCTCGCTCATGGAGCGCAGCACGCCCGAGCCCTGCTGCCCGGTGATGCTCACCTGCCAGCCGCCTTCCGGGGCCGGCGCCAGGATGCCGCGCTGGTATTCGGTGCGGCCAGGTTTCTTGCGGATCGCCTGGGCGCTGCGCACGCGCATCAGTGGCAGGGGCGGCACTTTGGCGCCCATCTGGCGGTGCAGGGCGGCCCGCACGAAATGATAGAACGTCACCATCACCGCCACCGGGTTGCCCGGCAGGCCGAACAGCAGCGCCTCGCGGCCATGGGAGGCAATGCGCCCGAAGGCCATGGGCCGGCCGGGGCGCATGGCGATCTTCCAGAAGGTCACATCGCCCAGCTGGGCCATGATCTGCTTGGTGTAGTCGGCTTCGCCCACCGAGACGCCACCCGAGGTGATGACCGCGTCGGCGTTTTCGCACGCGCTGCGGAACGCGGCCTCCAGTGCTGCGGGATCATCGCGCACCACGCCCATGTCGATCAGGTCGACGTTCAGGCGCCGCAGCATGCCGTGCAGCGTATAGCGGTTCGAGTCGTAGACACAACCCGCGTCGAGCGGTTCGCCGATCGAGCGCAGTTCATCGCCGGTGGAGAAGAACGCCACGCGAAGGCGGCGCCGCACCTTGACCTCGGCCACGCCCAGCGACGCCAGCATCCCGAGGTCGGCAGGTTGCAGGATGCGCCCGGCGGCCAGCGCCGGCTGGCCGATCGCGAGATCCTCGCCCCGCAGGCGGCGGTTGTCGCCGGCCCGTACCGCCTTAGCGTCAAAGCGGATCAGCTCGCCTTCGACGTCGACGAATTCCTGGGGAATCACGGTGTCGCAGCCGGCCGGCATGATGGCGCCCGTCATGATGCGGGCCGCCTGCCCGCGCGCAACCGCTTGCTCGCGGGCCGCGCCGGCGAAGGCGCTGCCGGCCACCGTCAGGGTCACGTTGCCACCCGCGGCCAACTCACTGCTGGCGAACGCATAGCCGTCCATGGCGGAGTTGTCGTGCGCAGGCACATCCAGCGTGGAGACCACGTCTTCGGCCAGCACGCGGTCGAGCGCGGTGCGCAGGGCGACCTGCTCGGTGCCGCGCACCGGCTCGACCACCTCGCCGATGATCTGGTTGGCCTGCGCCACCGGCAACGCGCCGGGGTCATAGTCGGACAGGCAGGAAATAACGGAATGTAGTGATGGCATGGACCGTTCCCGGGAGGGGGCTGCGGCCTGGCTTGGGTTGTCAGCGCGCTTCCAGCGTGCGCAACTCATCCAGGGTATTGATATTGGCGAATGCGCCGGCGTCTTCGAACAGCACTTCGGCCAGGCGGTGCGAGGCGGCCCAGGTTTCGATCTTGCGGCCGCCGCCGTTGAGGAAAGCCAGCAGGCTATCGAGCGCCGTGACAGGCATCAGGCAAAACACCGGCTGGACCTGCCGGTGGCCGTCCGTGTCGATGGTGACCGGGATGGCCATCTGGGCATTTTCGCTGTCGATGGCGCTCGCCAGGCGTGCGGCCAGGTCGGTCGGCAGGAAAGGCGAGTCACAGGGGGCGCTCAGCATCCAGCCCGTCTGGCATTGTTCCAGCCCGGCCAGCATGCCGGCGAGCGGGCCGGCGAAGTCGGGCACCGAATCCGTGACCACCGGCACGCCGAAGGACTCATACGCGGCCAGGTTGCGGTTGGCATTGATCAGCATGCCCCCGGTCTGCGGCGACAGGCGCATCAGCGTATGCATGGCCATGGGCGCGCCGCGAAACGGTTGCAAGCCCTTGTCGGTGCCGCCCATGCGGCTGCCCCTGCCGCCGGCCAGGATCAAGCCCGTAATGTCTTCGCGTGCAATCATCGGGGGGTGGGAGGGTAGGGTGATGCGTTAGGCAAGGCGGCTGCCGTCAGCCGCCGATATACGACATTTCGATCTTGCTCTCGGCGCGCGCCTGCCTCACTGCGGGGTCGCTGCGCTGTTCCGAGTAGTGATCAGTGCGCCCTTGCCAGACCCCGGCAATGGCGTTCGAGATTTCCAGGTCGCTGTGCTCGCCGCGCAGCAGCGCCCGCAGGTCGTAGCCTTCGGTGGCGAACAGGCACAGGTAGAGCCGGCCTTCGGTCGACAGGCGGATGCGGCTGCAGTCGCCGCAGAAGGCGTGGGTCACGCTGGAGATCACGCCGATCTCGCCGGCGCCGTCGCGATAGCGCCAGCGCTCGGCGGTTTCGCCGCTATAGTTGGCGGCGATGGCTTCCAGTGGGAAGGCCTCGTGGATGCGGCGCACGACTTCGGCCGAGGGCAGTACCTCGTCCATCTGCCAGTGATTGCTCGCGCCCACGTCCATGAACTCGATAAAGCGCATGATGATGCCGCTGCCGCGGAAATGCGCGGCCATCGGCACGATCTCACCGTCGTTGGTGCCGCGCTTGACCACCATGTTGACCTTGATCGGCGCCAGCCCAACCGCCTGGGCGGTCTCGATGCCGTCCAGCACGTCGCCTACCGCGAAGTCGACATCGTTCATGCGGCGGAAGGTGGCGTCGTCGATGGCGTCCAGGCTCACGCTCACCCGCGCGAGGCCGGCGTCGCGCAGCGCGCGCGCCTTGCGTGCCAGCAGCGAGGCATTGGTGGTCAGGGTGAGGTCCAGCGGCTTGCCGGACACGGTCTCGATGCGCGCCAGCATTTCCACCAGCTTCTCGATGTTCTTGCGCAGCAGCGGTTCGCCGCCGGTCAGGCGGATCTTCTCCACGCCGTGCGCCACGAAAAGGCGGGCGGCGCGCTCGATTTCCTCAAAGCTCAGCAACTCGGAGTGCGGCAGGAAGGTGTAGTCCTTGTCGAACACTTCCTTGGGCATGCAGTAGACGCAGCGGAAATTGCAGCGATCCGTGACCGAGATGCGCAAGTCATGCAGCGGCCGGCCGCGGGTGTCGGCAACCAGCCCGGACGGCGCGGTGAGCACGGCCGGAATGCTTGGCGTCATCGAGCGGTAGCGATGGTCGCGCAGGTCGAAAATGGGGATGACGGATTCGGTCATGGCCTGGGGGCTTGGCAGTGCAGGTGACGGGCGGCTCTGGCGCGGTTGCGTGGGGCAAGCAACGCCCGTTCCGGGCACCATCTTTCGGGTGCCATCTATCTGTCATTCTAGCCGAGCCGCGCATGGTACCGCCGGCATCACCCGGGACAATGCCCCCGGGCATGAAAAAGGGACGGCATCGCCGTCCCTTTCCTTTGCTACCCGCGAGGGTACCGCTTACTTTTGCGGCGTCGTCTCTGCGGCATCGCCACCGGTCTCGACCAGGATCATCGGACCTTCAGGCAACGGCGGCAGGGGCTTGCGCTCCCGCACGACGCGCGGTGCCGGCGGGATGCTGGCGGCCGCTTCCTGCGCGGCGCGCAGTTTGCTGGTGTCGGTGTTGACCCACTCGAGGCCGGCCGAAGCCAGCATCGGCTGCAGGTTTTCCACTGCCACCGGGGCTGCGGCCGGCACGGGTGCCGGTGCGGCCACGGGTGCGGCTACCGCCACTTCAACGGCGGGTGCCACATCAGCGGGGGCTTGCACGACGGCTTCTGCCACGACCGGAGCAGGGGCCGGCTGGTAGGCGGCCGGGCTTGCCGCGACCGTTTCGATCACCGGTTCAGCCACCGTTTCCACGATCGGCGCAGCGACCGGGGCGGCGATGGGGGCAGCTTGCACGAACACCGGCTCGGCCGGCAGCTCGACGGGCTGTTGCGTCACAACGGCCGCCTCGGCGGGCTGGTATGCGGGCGCGCTCGGAGCAATTTCGGCAACCGTTACCGCAGCGGCTTCCACCACGGTAGCCTGGGCGACCACGGCAGGAGCGGCGGCTTGGGCGCTTTCGCGGGTTTCCGCCGCGTACTCGCTTTCGGCGCCTTCAGTGCCTTCGTTTGCCTGCACGCCGTCATCGCGCTCGCGGCGATAGCGGTTGCGGCCACGACGATTGCGGCGGCGGCGTTCTTCACCTTCGCCGTTTTCGGCACCTTCCGTGCCTTCCGGCAGGTCGGCGCGTGCGTTGTCGGCGTCGTCGTGCGAAGCAACTTGCGCGACGACAGCCGGCGCTGCAACAACAACGGCTGCGGTCGCGGCTACCGCTTCGGCAGCCAGGCCTTCGGTGGCTTCGCCTTCGCGCGGCGCGTCTCCTCGTTCACGCTGGCGGTCGCGCTGGCGCTCGCGGCGTTCCTGGTTACGGTCGCGGCGGCCTTCGCCACGGCCTTCCGTACGTTCGGCCGGTGCGCCCTCGGCCTGGCGGGCCGGCTGGACTTCCAGTGCGGCCTGGCGCGGGCGCGGGTGTTGCGCTCGCCACGTTCGCCGCGCTCACCACGCTCAGCACCGCGCTCGCCACGCTCACCGCGGGCTTCGACGCGCTCGCCACGCCGCCGCGCTCACCACGCTCGCCACCGCGTTCGCCGCGCTGGCCACGGCCTTCGCCGCGTTCGCCACGTTGGCCGCGTTCACGACGGTTCTCGGCGCTGCGCTGTTCGGCGTCCACCGGCTTGGCCGGTTCGACGGCTGGCGCCGCCGGCTTGGCGCCGAACAGGTTCTTCAGCCAGCCGATAAAGCCACCGCCGACCACCGGTTGGGTAGCAGGCACCGGGCGTGCGGCAGCCGCCGCGGCGTCCGGGCGCGGGGCGCGCTCGGCGCGCGGCACGGAGACGGGCGCCGGCTGTTCCGGGGTGATGCCCTTGACTGCGGCTTCCTGGCGCGGCTTGGCGTCTTCCTTCTTGCGGCTGCTGTAGCTGGTGTCGGCTTCGAGCTCCTTGGCGGCAGCTTCGGCCATCTTGTAGCTGGCCATGCTGTCTTCCAGGCGCGGGTCGTCGTGACGCAGGCGCTCCAGCTTGTAATGCGGGGTCTCGAGGTGCTTGTTGGGGATCAGCAGCACGTTGACCTTGAAACGCATCTCGATCAGGTTGATGTCCTGGCGCTTCTCGTTGAGCAGGAACGCAGCCACTTCCACCGGCACTTGGCAGTGGATGGCGGCGGTGTTTTCCTTCATGCCTTCTTCCTGGATGATGCGCAGCACCTGCAGGGCGGAGGATTCGGTATCGCGGATATGGCCGGTGCCGTTGCAACGCGGGCAAGTGATATGCGAGCCTTCCGACAGCGACGGGCGCAGGCGCTGGCGCGACAGCTCCATCAGGCCGAAACGGCTGATCTTGCCCATCTGCACGCGGGCGCGGTCATGGCGCAGGGCATCTTTCAGGCGCGTTTCCACGTCCCTCTGGGCCTTGCTGGCTTCCATGTCGATGAAGTCGATCACGATCAGGCCACCCAGGTCGCGCAGGCGCAGCTGGCGGGCGATCTCGTCGGCGGCTTCGAGGTTGGTGCGCAGCGCGGTTTCCTCGATGTCGGCGCCCTTGGTGGCGCGGGCCGAGTTCACGTCCACCGACACCAGGGCCTCGGTGTGGTCGATCACGATGGCGCCGCCCGAGGGCAACATCACCATGCGCGAATAAGCCGACTCGATCTGGTGCTCGATCTGGAAGCGCGAGAAGAGGGGGACGTCGTCCCGGTACTTCTTCACGCGGTTCATGTTGTCGGGCATGACCACGCTCATGAAGGCGCGGGCCTGCTCGTAGATTTCGTCGGTATCGATCAGGATCTCGCCGATATCCGGCTGGAAGTAATCGCGGATGGCGCGGATCACCAGGCTGGACTCGAGATAGATCAACAGCGGGGCCTTGTTGTCGCCGGCCGCGCCGTCGATGGCCTTCCACAGTTGCAGCAGGTAGTTCAGGTCCCACTGGAGCTCTTCGGCCGAACGGCCGATGCCCGCAGTGCGGGCGATGATGCTCATGCCCTCGGGCACGGCCAGCTGGCCCATGGTCTCGCGCAGTTCCTGGCGGTCCTCGCCCTCGATGCGGCGCGATACGCCACCGCCGCGCGGGTTGTTGGGCATCAGCACCAAGTAGCGGCCGGCCAGCGAGATAAAGGTGGTCAGCGCCGCGCCCTTGTTGCCGCGCTCTTCCTTTTCCACCTGGACGATGAGTTCCTGGCCTTCATGCAACGCGTCCTGGATGCGCGCGTTGCGCACGTCCACGCCTTCCTTGAAAAAGGCGCGTGCTACTTCCACGTAGTTGACGAAGCAGGCTTCCAGCGACGGCTCGATCCGGGTTCGCGCCCGGCGGCCTCGATGTCGATATCGATCAGTTTCTCACTCAATGCCGCGGATTGCACCGGCATGCGGTGCCCGCGGCGTTCGTTCCGTGGAGCACGCGAGGGAGCGAGTGAGGGCGCGAGAATTGCCAAAAGCGCCGTCGCGCAAATGAGCGCGGCCGGCTGGGCACGGGTGAAAGAGAGGTAACGACGTCGAAAGCGCCGTCCGCATGGTCGGAGAGAACGCCGGTGTGCTGCTCTGCGCAGCGACCCAGCGGGTTTCCGGCTGGCTTGGCGGCAGTGCGGGCGCAAAGGGGCGCCATCACACTGCGGCCGGCCGCGGAAGGGCCAGACGCGTCAAAGAGCAAGTTTGTCGTCACGGCAATGCTGCTTCGCTACCTGACATCTCCTGGCGGGCGCACCTACTGCTTGTTGGAGTTCTGCGACCGGGCGCCGGTATAACCAGTCAGGTGGCGTTGGAAGCATGCCGGCGGCACCGTTTCCCGGTGCGGGCGGGACTTCTCTCACCAGAGTGGATGCCGGGTGGGCATCCACTATCAAATTCTGTTCTACCTGAACACTCTATTCCCACGTGACCGCCGTCAGCGCCGAAGTTGCCTTTGGGCGACTTCCTGCGCGGGCGATACCGTGCGTGCTGCGTTTTTGCTGCCATTCACCAGCCCGGGGCTCGCGTGGTACGCAAAGAAGCGGGAGGCTGGCAGGGCTGGCGGCAACCCGAAGTGTAAAATACGACGAATCGCCTACACCTGACTTGCGCTGCCGGTCTTTGGCCGGGACAGCGAGGAAATTATATTGAAAATGAATGAGTTACGCCATCAAATTGAAAAAGAGGTGCGGCCCG
Organism: Cupriavidus basilensis OR16; assembly: GCF_000243095.1. Classification (GTDB taxonomy): domain Bacteria; phylum Pseudomonadota; class Gammaproteobacteria; order Burkholderiales; family Burkholderiaceae; genus Cupriavidus; species Cupriavidus basilensis_D. Next base: position 35,025 of record NZ_AHJE01000036.1, read on the forward strand.
CCGCGGCCGGCCCCCAGGTGGCGTACGTAACGATTGGCGACGAAGCCGATGGCCAGCGCATCGACAACTTCCTCCTGAGGCTCTCGAAAGGGGTGCCCAAGAGCCATGTCTACCGCATCCTGAGGTCGGGTGAAGTGCGTGTTAACAAGGGCCGGGTTGATGCCACCTATCGCCTGCAACTGGGCGACGTGGTGCGGATTCCGCCCATGCGTGTGGCGGCTCCGGCACCCGATGGCGGCAAATTCGTGCCGCCGGCCAGCTTCCCGGTGGTTTTCGAGGATGAATACCTGCTGGTGATCAACAAGCCTGCCGGCGTGGCCGTGCATGGCGGCTCCGGCGTGGCATTCGGCGTCATCGAGCAGTTGCGGCGGGCGCGCCCGCAGGCCAGGTTCCTTGAGCTTGTGCACCGTCTCGATCGCGAGACCTCCGGCCTGCTTGTGCTGGCAAAGAAGCGCACGGCGCTGGTGAACCTGCATGAACAGATGCGCGGCAGTGCGCTGGACAAGCGTTACTTCGCCTGCGTGGCGGGGCATTTCGAGAATGCCCGGCAGCACGTGAAATTCCCGCTATATAAATACACCACCCCGGAAGGCGAGCGCCGCGTGCGCGTGCAGGATGACGGGATTGCCGCGCATACCGTGTTCAACCGGCTCGAGGTCATGCCGGGTTTCACCCTGCTGGAGGCCGAACTGAAGACCGGCCGTACCCACCAGATCCGGGTCCACCTGGCACATTCCGGCTTCCCGATCCTCGGTGACGAGAAATACGGCGACTACGCCCTCAACAAGGCGCTGGCCCGCAGCGGCGCCAATCCCGGGCTCAAGCGCATGTTCCTGCACGCGCATAGCCTGACATTTACGCATCCGATAAGTGGCGAAATCACCACCGTCGTTGCGCCCATGCCGCCGGAGTGCGAAGCGTTCCTGCAGCAAGCCCGAAACCAGCGCGCCGCCGACTAAGGCGCAGACAAGGATATCAATGGCCAGGCAACGCTTCGACCTGATCGTGTTCGACTGGGATGGAACCCTGATGGACTCCACCCCGACCATCGCCAAGTGCATCCAGCTGGCCAGCCGCGACCTCGGCTTGCCAGTGCCTGACGACAACGCCGCCAGCCACGTGATCGGGCTAGGGCTCAAGGATGCGTTGTCGTACGCCGTGCCGACGCTGGATCCCGCCGACTATCCCAAGCTGGCCGAGCGCTACCGCTTTCACTTCCTGACCCGCGACGCCGAACTGGTGCTGTTCGACGGGGTGCGCGAGATGCTGGAGGCCTTGCACGCCGAGCACTATTTCCTCGGCGTGGCCACGGGCAAGACCCGCGTTGGCCTGCAGCGTGCCCTAGAGGCGACTGGCCTGGTGCGCCTGTTCGACGGCACGCGTTGCGCCGACGAGACCTTTTCCAAGCCCCATCCGGCCATGCTGCAAGAGTTGACCCGGGAGCTGGGGCAGGATATGGAGCGCACGGTGATGGTCGGTGATACCACCCATGACCTGCAGATGGCGGCCAATGCCGGTGCGGCGGGCATCGGCGTAGGCTATGGCGCCCACCCGGCAGACGCCCTGCGTGCGATGACGCCGCTGCATTGCGCGTCGTCCATCGCCGACCTGAGAGATTGGTTGCTGACGCATGCCTGACGCGACAGGCCCGGAGATGGCGGGCGAGCGCCGCCTGTGCGCGACGGAAGACTTGGTTGACGGCGGCGCCGGGGTGCGCTTCCTGGTCGAGATCGGCGGGCGTGCGGTGAGCGCGTTTGTCGTGCGCTTTGAGGGGCTCGCCCATGGCTACCTTAACCAGTGCGCCCACGTGCCGATGGAGCTCGATTGGCAGGAGGGGCAGTTTTTCGAGTCCTCGGGCCTATACTTGATGTGCGCGACACATGGCGCGGTTTATGCGCCAGACAGCGGCTTGTGCGTGGGCGGCCCCTGTCGGGGCGCGTCATTGTCCAAGCTGCGCGTCGACGAGCGCGACGGCAATGTCTACTGGTTGCCGGAAAGCCCATACGAAGCACCCGCAGGCTAGCTGGCAGCCGGCAGACCCGGCGCACGCTCTGCCTATCTATTCATAATCAAGAGCCAACTGCATGACTGAACAGCAAAAACCGCCCCACGACGATTCTGGCAAGACGCAGGATCCGGCGGCGCCTGCCAGCGCCGGAGCGCCGGGGGGTGGGGATGATCGGCTGGAAACGGCTTCCCAGGCTGATTTTCCGCTGGAGCAAGAATTGCGCGCCGGCGATGCGGCCTCGCAGAAGGAAGCCAGCCAGCGCAAGGCACGCCTGGCCGGCGGCGATGTGGGGCCGGTCCCCACCGGGACCGGCTGGGAGCGTGATGTGCTGGAAAAGGTGCTGATGGCGACCTTGCGCGAGCAGCGCGCCGCGCGCCGGTGGCGCATCTTCTTCCGCTTTGCCGGGCTAGCCCTGCTGGCACTGATCTTCTTTGCCGTCTTCGATTTCAAGGGTGATGGCAGTATCACCACGAGCGGCCGCCATACTGCAATGGTGTCGCTCGACGGCGAGATCGCAGCCGGTACTCCGGCCAGCGCCGAATCGATCAATGCGGCCCTGCAAGCTGCGTTTGCCGATACCAATGCTGCCGGCATCATCCTCAAGATCAATTCTCCGGGCGGCTCGCCAGTGCAGGCCGGCATGATCAATGACGAGATCCACCGCTTGCGCACCGTCTATCCGTCCAAGCCGTTCTACGTGGTGGTTGAGGAAATCTGTGCCTCGGGGGGGTATTACGTGGCGGCGGCGGCCGACAAGATCTACGTCGACAAGGCCAGTATCGTCGGCTCGATCGGCGTCCTGATGGACGGCTTCGGTTTCACCGGCCTGATGGACAAGCTGGGCGTCGAGCGACGGCTTTATACGTCCGGCGCTAACAAGGGCATGCTCGACCCGTTCTCGCCGCAGGTGCCGCGGCAGAAGCAATACGCCGAAACCATGCTCAAGCAGATCCACCAGCAATTCATCGACGTGGTCAAGGCAGGCCGTGGCGATCGCTTGAAGGACGATCCGGACCTGTTTTCCGGCTTGTTCTGGTCGGGTGAGCGCAGCGTTGAACTGGGCCTGGCCGATGGCCTGGGCAATGCGGACTACGTGGCGCGTGACCTCTTCAAGGCCGAAGACATCGTCGACTACACGGTCAAGGAGAACATCGCCGAGCGGGTGGCCAAGCGTTTCGGCGCTGCGATGGGCACGGCGGCAATGAAGACCATGTTGTTTGGCACGCGCGTGCAGGCCATGCACTAAGCATCCGAACTGGGTTCGGGGCAGAAAAATGGGGCGGTAACGCCCCATTTTTCTTTTGCTTCGCCGTTCGCCGGCCGGCGCTCAGGCTGCCAGCAGCGAAAAAATAGCCGGGCGCTTGTTCAGCTCCAGCCGCTCCGGGCGCCATTCGGAGATGGGCAACGTGACGATGGTCTCGCTCGGCAAGGTCAGGTCGACCGCGATCGACAGCAGGCTGGTGCCCGCGCAATGCTGGCGCATGGCGTCCAGCAAGGGGCCGTTGCGGTAAGGCGTCTCGATCCAGACCTGGGTCTGGTGCGCCTTGCGCGATAGCTGCTCCAGTTCCCGCAGGCGCTTGGCGCGCTCGCGAGGCCGGACGCCATCACGGCCAGCAGGATGGTAGTCCAGCCCGGCAGCGATTTGCTGCACGCCATCCGGAATGACGTCCGGCAGCGGGTCGAACTCGTCGCGTTTGCCCAGGGTGTTGGGGATCAGGTACAGGGTGCCGCTCATGCTTGGGTTCTCATTTTGTCTTCTGTGGCTTCGGCGCCGGGTGGGCCAAGCCCTCAGTCCTGGAAGAGTGGATAGCCGGCCTGGCGCAGCATGCTGGTCAGCGCGATCAGGGGCAGGCCCACCAGCGCGGTGGGATCGTCGGACTCCATATGCGAGAGCAGGGCGATGCCCAGTCCTTCGGATTTGGCGCTGCCCGCAACATCATAAGGGCGCTCGATGCGCAGGTAGGCATCCAGTTCCTGGTCGGACAGGTCGCGGAAGGTCGCGCGCGTCTGGATGTCCGCCAACTGGGCCTCGCCGTTGCGGCCGTCAAGCAGGCACAGCGCCGAGTGGAAAGTGACGGTGCGGCCACGCATCAACTGCAATTGGGCCAGGGCCTTCTCGTGGGAACCAGGCTTGCCGATCTGCTTGCCATCCAGCGTGGCGACCTGGTCCGAGCCGATGACCAGGGCGCCCGGATGCCGCTCGGCAATGGCCGATGCCTTGGCGTGGGAGAGTCGGAGCGCAGTGTCCTCAGGGCTTTCGCCGGGCTGCGGCGTTTCGTCGATGTCGGGAATCGCCACCTCGAAAGGCATGCGCAGGCGTTCCAGCAATTCGCGGCGATAACGTGAGCTGGAGCCCAGGATCAGGGTGGGGCGTGATGTTTGCGACATAAGTAATTGAGCGAAAAGGGAAAGCGGCGAATGGCCGTCTTCCAATATTTTGACCGCAGCAGAAGAATCGACGTATAATCTCGCGTTTAGCCAAGCAAGTCCGGCGCAATACCGTGTTTTTTCCGGTGTTGTGTAGCTTCCGAGTCACGTTTCGATGGTGCGTATACACGTATACGTAGAAAATTCGTCGAGACCGTGATCCTCCGGGATGCCTCCCGGCATGACGGCACGATAAGACATGACCCAGCCGATTGACCTGCGCGCGCTCGATCTCTTCGCGTTTTGCCGCGCTGGCGACGACGCCGCCGGCGAAGTTGCCGCACGTGATTTGCCGCGCATCATAGCCGAGACCGCGGCGCAAGCGCCAGCATCGGCGCCGGACGAGGTGTTCAGCTATGCGCTCTCGGGCTTTGTCGAGGAAGAGGCCGGCGAGCCCGGCAAGCCCGCGGTGGAGCGCCTGTTTGTCGATCTGGCCGTGAATGGCCGGGTCTGGCTCGATTGCCAGCGCTGCCTGCGGGTCTACGAGCAGCCGATCGCCACGGACATGTGTTTCGAGGTGGTCGCCAGCGAGGCGGATGCCGATGCGGCGCCCATGGACGACGACGGGCTCGATGTGATTGTCGGCTCCAAGCGTTTCGACCTGCAGACGCTGATTGAAGATGAAGTGCTGCTGGCATTGCCGGTGGCGCCCAAGCATGACGTTTGCCCCACGGTGCATGAAAGTCTCGTGACCGGGGTGGACGGACAGGCGGAACCTGAACCAGAGGTTCTGCCGGAAGAAGAAAAACGGCCTTCGCCCTTTGCGGCGCTGGCTGGCCTGAAAACGAAGCACTGAAGCCGGTTCACCGGCATCCGGCAACGTTCGAAGGCATCAGGATCAGCATCCGGCCGGGCCCGGCTACGCCTCGTGCGGGATGCGTGTGTTACCATTGAAAAATTCTCGAAGGAGTCATCATGGCAGTTCAACAGAACAAGAAGTCGCCCTCCAAGCGCGGCATGCATCGCTCGCACGACCACCTGACCACGGCAGCGCTGGCAGTGGAGCCGACCACGGGCGAAACCCACCTGCGTCACCACGTGAGCCCGAACGGCTACTATCGTGGCCGCAAGGTCATCAAGACCAAGAACGACTGACAGATCGTTCGGCGTGACTTTGCGTCTCGTACGCGCACGTTGGTAGGTCAAAAACAAAAAAGCGGCAAAATCGTTGCCGCTTTTTTGTTGCGCGCTCGCAGCGCAAACCGTAGCGCAGGCTTGCATCAGGCCGATTTGCGCCGCCGGCTCAAGCTGTGTGCATGGCTACGTGCCGTGCACGGTGGCGAGGGCGGCGCCAGATCTTGCCGTGGCGCGCTCCGGGAGTGCCGTCGGGTTGCCACCGGCCGGCCGGGCGCATGCCTGCCCGGCTTGGGAGCCAGGATTTCAAGTCACACCGACAAGCGCTTCTGCACCAGGAAACAATGACGATCAAACTAGCTATCGACTGCATGGGCGGCGATCACGGTGTCGCCGTGACCGTGCCGGCGGCGATCAGTTTTCTCTCAAGCCATAGTGACGCCGAAGTGGTGCTGGTTGGCTTGCGCGACAGCATCGAGCCACAGCTCAAGAAGCTGCACGCGCTCGACCATCCGCGGGTGCGCATTGTGACCGCGTCCGAAGTCATCACCATGGATGATCCCGTTGAGGTGGCGCTGCGCAGGAAGAAGGATTCCTCGATGCGCGTGGCGGTGACCCAGGTGAAGGAGGGGCTGGCTGGCGCATGTATCTCGGCGGGAAATACCGGCGCCCTGATGGCGGTGTCGCGCTATGTGCTCAAAACGCTCGAAGGCATCGAGCGGCCGGCGATCGCCACCACCATCCCCAACGAACAGGGCTGGGGCACCACGGTGCTCGACCTTGGCGCCAATGCCGACTGCGAGCCCGAGCACTTGCTGCAGTTCGCACGCATGGCCGAGGCCATGGTGGCCGTGGTGGATCACAAGGAGCGACCCAGCGTCGGCCTGCTGAATATCGGCGAGGAAGTGATCAAGGGCAACGACGTGGTGAAGCGCGCCGGTGAACTGCTGCGCGCTTCCGAGCTAAACTTCTACGGCAACGTGGAGGGCAACGACATCTTCAAGGGCACTACCGACATCGTGGTGTGCGATGGCTTCGTCGGCAACGTCGCGCTCAAGAGCAGCGAAGGGCTGGCCAAGATGATCGCCAACATGATCAAGGAAGAGTTCACCCGCTCATGGTTCACCAAGCTGCTGGCCGTGCTGGCCTTGCCAGTGCTCAAGCGCTTGTCCCGGCGCCTGGACCCGGCGCGCTACAACGGCGCGTCCCTGCTCGGGCTGCGCGGGCTGGTCATCAAGAGCCACGGCTCCGCCGACGCGCACGCTTTTGAGTGGGCTATCAAACGCGGGTATGATGCGGCCAGGAATGGTGTGATCGAACGCACCATCCAGGCTTTCGCCAACAAGTCGGGGAACAGCGCCCCGGCTACCGGCCCGCAGTCAGGCGCCCAGGATTCCAGTCCAAGCCCGCACGCCGCCTGAGGTCCTGATGTAGATGCCACGGGCAACGACCCGTGGCCACACGATCGATCCGACATTACATGACAAGCTACGCAAAAATCATCGGTACCGGGAGCTATTTGCCTCCGCGGCGGGTCACTAACCACGATCTCGCGGCGCAATTGGCTGAGAAGGGCATCGAAACCAGCGACGAATGGATCTTTTCGCGCAGTGGCATTTCTGCCCGCCATTGGGCCGAGCCGGACGTCACCAGCAGCGACCTGGCGGTCAAGGCGGCGGAGCGCGCGCTTGAGGCTGCCGGCATCGATCGGCAGAGCATCGACCTGATCATCGTGGCCACGTCCACGCCTGATTTTGTCTTTCCCAGCACCGCCTGCCTGGTGCAACAGAAGCTTGGCATCACCAACCACTGCGCGGCATTCGACCTGCAGGCAGTGTGTTCAGGCTTTGTCTACGCGCTGGCCACGGCCGAGAAATTCATTCGCAGCGGTTCGCATCGCAATGCGCTGGTGATCGGCTCGGAAGTGTTTTCCCGCATCCTGGATTTCAACGACCGCACCACCTGCGTGCTGTTCGGCGACGGTGCCGGCGCGGTCGTGCTGTCGGCCTCCGAGGAGCCCGGCATCCTGTCGTCGGCGATGCACTCCGACGGCAGCCACGTGGATATCCTGTGCGTACCGGGCAACGTCTCGGGTGGCAATATCACCGGCAACCCGTTCCTGCACATGGACGGCCAGGCGGTGTTCAAGCTGGCGGTCACCGTGCTCGACAAGGTCGCGCGCGAAGCACTCGCCGGCGCGCAGTTCCCGGCGGAAAAGGTCGACTGGCTGATACCGCACCAGGCCAATATCCGCATCATGCAAAGCACTGCCAGAAAGCTTGGCCTGCCAGCGGAGCGCATGGTGGCTACGGTGCACGAGCACGGCAACACGTCGGCTGCCTCGATCCCGCTGGCGCTCGACGTGGCGGTGCGAGATGGCCGCATCGGCGCAGGGCATCACGTGCTGATGGAAGGTGTGGGCGGCGGCTTCACCTGGGGCGCGGTACTGCTGCGCATGTAACATTCGGGCCGGTGCCGCGGTGCCATGGCGCCGCACCGGCCTGGCGCTATTCATCTTTACGATTCGATTGCGATGAAATTCTCCTTTGTATTCCCAGGGCAAGGCTCGCAGGCAGTCGGCATGCTCAACGCCTTTGCTGACAATGCGGTGGTCCGTGCCACGCTGGATGAGGCATCCGCCGCCCTTGGGCAGGACCTGGGCCGCCTGATCGCCGAAGGCCCGGCCGAGGACCTGAACCTCACCACCAACACGCAGCCGGTGATGCTGACAGCCGCAGTGGCTATCTACCGTGCCTGGCTCGACGCCGGCGGCCCGGCTCCAGCCTTGGTGGCGGGGCACAGCCTGGGTGAGTATTCCGCGCTGGTGGCGGCCGGGGTGATCCCCTTCGCTGACGCTGTGCCGCTTGTGCGCTTCCGTGCGCAAGCCATGCAGGAAGCCGTCCCGGTGGGCGAGGGCGGCATGGCGGCCATCCTGGGCCTGTCCGACGACGACGTGCGCGCGGCTTGCGCGGAAGCATCGGCGACCGGTGCTGGCGTGGTCGAGGCCGTAAACTTCAATGCCCCATCGCAGGTGGTGATCGCCGGCAACAAGGCTGCCGTGGAAAAGGCTTGCGAGATGGCCAAGGCACGTGGCGCCAAGCGCGCACTGCCGCTGCCGGTGTCCGCGCCGTTCCATTCGTCGCTGCTCAAGCCCGCATCGGATCGCCTGCGCGAGCGCATGGCCGGCATGGCCTTTGCCGCGCCGTCGATTCCGCTGGTGAACAACGTCGACGTGGCCATCGTCAACGACCCGCAAGCCATCAAGGACGCGCTGGTTCGCCAAGCCGCAGCCCCGGTGCGCTGGGTCGAGTGCGTGCAGAAGATCGCCGCCGAAGGCGTGACCCACGTGATCGAGTGCGGCCCCGGCAAGGTGCTGGCCGGCATGACCAAGCGCATCGACGGCAACCTGGTGGGTGGGGCGATCTTCGATCCGGCTTCCCTGCAGGACACGCTGGCGCTGCTGAAGTAAATAAGGACCAACGCAATGACAAAATTTCTGGAAAACCAGGTCGCGCTGGTGACCGGCGCATCGCGCGGCATTGGCCGTGCCATCGCGCTGGAACTGGCCGCCCAGGGTGCCACGGTGGTGGGTACCGCCACCAGCGAATCCGGCGCTGCCGCGATCAGCGAGTACCTGGCGGCAGCCGGCGGCAAGGGCCGCGGCGCCGTGCTCAATGTCAACGATGCGGCGGCTTCCGAGGCGCTGATCGATGAGCTCGTCAAGACGCATGGCGGCCTCGGAGTGCTGGTGAACAACGCCGGCATCACGCAGGACCAACTTGCGATGCGCATGAAAGACGACGACTGGAGCGCGGTCGTGGAGACGAACATGACGGCAGTGTTCCGCCTGTCGCGTGCCGTGCTGCGCCCGATGATGAAGGCCCGCGGCGGCCGTATCATCAACATCACCTCGGTGGTCGGCTCGACCGGCAACCCGGGCCAGATGAACTACGCAGCGGCCAAGGCCGGCGTGGAAGGCATGAGCCGCGCACTGGCGCGCGAGATCGGCAGCCGCAACGTCACCGTCAATTGCGTGGCGCCGGGCTTCATCGATACCGACATGACCAAGGTCTTGTCGGAAGAGCAGCATGCGGCACTGAAGACGCAGATCCCGTTGGGCCGGCTCGGCCAGCCGGAGGACATCGCACATGCGGTGGCCTTCCTGGCAGGCCCGCAGGCGGCCTACATTACTGGTACAACGCTCCATGTGAATGGTGGCATGTACATGAATTGATCGCCTTGTGCGGTGGTCGGATTCGAAGAAGAAGACGACAGAAGCTGTGCGAAGTGGTTATTTTTAAAACTGATCGGGCGCAGTTCTTGCAATAGACGGCGGGGGGCATTTTTATGGCCCAAACCTGCTAAAATGCGCCCACTTTTTGTCGAACTTCCCTGGAGGGCTACATGGACAATAGGCCGAGGCAGACATCAAGACCGAATCCTCGTTCGTGAACGACCTGGGCGCTGACTCGCTCGACACGGTTGAACTGGTGATGGCGTTGGAAGATGAATTCGGCATGGAAATTCCTGATGAGGAAGCCGAGAAGATCACGACCGTGCAACAGGCAATCGATTACGCCACTGCACACGTCAAGGCCTAAGCCTGTCGTATCTGAATTCCGAGCCACAGAAGGCAGGCGCGTGGGCCCATGGGTCCGTCGCGCTGTTTTCTGTGGCTTTCGTCTGTTCGAAGAAGCACAATTGGATGCGTTGCGCCGGTGTCGGTGCAGCCAGGTGCAGGCCATTGGCCGGCATCGATTCCCAATCCGGTTTTGCTTCACGTACCCGTAGGAAATCATAGTGAGCCGTCGTCGCGTCGTCGTCACTGGGCTTGGCCTTGTGTCTCCGGTCGGAAACACGGTTGCCGAAGGCTGGGCCAACCTGGTTGCCGGCAAGTCTGGCATTGCCACCGTTACTAAATTCGATCATTCCGCGCTCTCCGTGCACTTCGCTGGCGAGGTCAAGGGGTTCAACGCCGAGGATTACATCCCGGCCAAGGAAGCCCGCCATATGGATACGTTTATCCACTATGGCATCGCAGCGGGTTCGCAGGCGCTCAAGGACAGCGGCTACGAAGTGACCGAAGCCAATGCGGATCGCATTGGCGTGCTGGTCGGATCGGGCATCGGCGGCCTGCCGATGATCGAAGATACCCACGCGGAGCTGACCAATCGCGGTCCGCGCCGGATCTCCCGACAGTATTGGCCTGGCGGCTCGCCTGATCCAGGCGGGAGATGCCGACGTGATGCTGGCCGGTGGCGCCGAATCCACCGTCTCGCCGCTGGGCATCGGCGGTTTCGCCGCCGCGCGCGCGCTGTCGACCCGCAACGATGACCCCGCTGCCGCCTCCCGTCCCTGGGACAAGGATCGCGATGGCTTCGTGCTGGGCGAAGGCGCCGGCGTGGTCATGCTGGAGGAGTACGAGTCGGCCAAGGCTCGCGGTGCCAGGATCTATGCGGAGCTGATTGGCTTCGGCATGAGTGGCGACGCGTACCACATGACCGCGCCCAATATGGACGGCCCCCGCCGCTGCATGGCCAACGCCCTTCGGGACGCTGGCATCAATGCGGACGAAGTTGGCTACCTGAATGCGCACGGCACCTCGACTCCGCTTGGCGACAAGAACGAGACCGAGGCGATCAAGCTGGCCTTTGGCGATCACGCCTACAAGCTGGCGGTCAACTCGACCAAGTCGATGACCGGCCACTTGCTGGGCGGCGCAGGCGGGCTTGAGTCGGTCTTCACCGTGCTGGCGTTGCATCACCAGGTGTCGCCGCCGACCATCAACATCTTCAACCAGGATCCCGAGTGCGACCTGGACTACGTGGCCAATACGGCACGTGACCTGAAGATCGACGTGGCGGTGAAAAACAACTTCGGCTTCGGCGGCACTAACGGCACGCTTGTCTTCCGCCGCGCCTGAACCCGGCGGCCGCCGGGTGGCTTCCCCTTTGCGTCCGGTCAGGGCCCATCCCTTGCGGTGGGCCTTGGCGCTGTTCCTGGCCTGCGAGTTGGCAACGTTCGCGTTGCTGGCTCGGCAAGGAGTGCAGGAACTGGGGCGCTCGGCACAAGGCTGGGATTTCACGCAGTGGCTGTTGGCAGGCGGCCTGGCCGGATTGTGCGGCTGGCTGGCCTGGCATTGGCCCGCACTCTGGCGCGGGGCCGCTTGCACCTACGGCGGTTTGGCCCAAGGTCGGGACCGTACCGGCCGGCCGGGCATCCTGGTCGACATGCCGGATGGCCGCCGCGCGATAGCGCGGGTGGAATCCAGCTGGGAGCTGGGCGAGCTCGCGCTCGTGCTGGCCCTGGAGCCCGTGACCGGAAGGCCACCGCGTTTGCTGGTGGTCAATGGTGCATTTGTCGGCGCCAGCGCTTTGCGCGCCCTGCGACGCACCATTCGGGTCGCGCGCCGCGAAGGCCAGGCGGCCGGCGAGGTCGATTGATGCGCGGCCATTTCAGCCATTCTTCACAATATGCGTTGCAACGCACTGACCGTGCGGCCTGCAACGTAGGTAAAATACAACGTTTGTCGTGAAGACGATACCAAGAGATACACTGCAGGTGAAATATTCGTGAGCGAACGCGAAGCCGATCAGCTCCTCGTTGAACGCGTCCAGCAGGGCGATAAGCGGGCCTTTGAATTGCTGGTGGTGAAATACCACCGCAAGATCATCAGGCTCATTTCGCGTTTGGTGCGGGATTCCGCGGAAGTGGAGGATGTGGCACAGGATGCCTTTATCAAGGCGTATCGTGCATTGCCGCAATTTCGTGGCGAGTCGGCCTTCTACACCTGGTTGTACCGGATTGCGGTGAACACGGCGAAGAACTACCTGGCAACCCAGGGACGCCGGCCGGAAGCCTCCAGTGATATCGATGCCGAAGAGGCTGAAACTTTTGCGGACGGTGAGCAACTAAGAGATATCAATACGCCGGAGTCGATGCTCCATACCCGCCAGGTGGCCGAGACGGTCAACCGCGCGATGGAAGCACTGCCCGAGGAATTGCGCACCGCCATCACCCTTCGCGAGATCGAGGGCCTCAGCTATGAGGAGATCGCGGAAGCCATGGGTTGCCCGATCGGTACGGTCCGGTCACGCATCTTCAGGGCGCGCGAGGCGATTGCCGATAAATTGCGCCCGCTGCTGGGAACGGCAGAGGGCAAGCGGTGGTAGCAGGTAGTTACACGTAGTGGTAAGCAGCAAATAAAATGTCGTGCGGCCAGCGTTGCAGCCTATTCCTGCATCGAAGAACGACAAAGCAGTAGACGGGATTGTCGGTTGTTCAATGGTTTTTCTAGGGGTGGGAAATGGGTCAGGCTCATAAGCAGTCGGTTCATGAAGTGGAAGCAGCGGAGCAAATTTCCGTGCTGATGGATGGCGAGCTGGCGCCGCACGAAGTAAACGCAGTGCTGGACCTCGCAAAGAGCGAGGCAGGCATGGCGAGCTGGACCTCTTTTCAATTGATTGGCGATGCCCTGCGTTCGGAAGAATTGACGCATGCCGGCTCGACCGATGATTTTCTTTCCCGCTTTTCGGCTCGTCTGGACAGCGAACCGCATGTGCTGGTGCCTGCCGTCGCCAAAGCGTCGTCGGCCCATCGCCTGCTGTTCAAGCCGTCGTGGATGCGGCGCGTCGTGCCGAGCACGGCAATTGCCGCCGCGGTGGCCGCCGTCAGTTGGGTGGCCGTGCCGCAGCTGCGTGGCGCCGCCGACCTTGGCACGCCGGATGCGGTAGTGGCACGCGTCGAGCAACCCGCAGCGCCCAAGGCTGGCGGTATCGTGACTGTCTCCGCCGACAACGCGCAGATGATCCGCGATCCCCGTCTGGACGAATACCTTCGTGCCCACCGCGTCTCGGTTGCCACCGATGCGGTAGTGCCGACCATGCGCACAGTGGCTAACAGCGCAAACTTCTCTCAGGACAATTCGCAGGAATAATGCCGGACATGCATAAAGGATGGTCGCCCGCCAACGTAGCGGGCGCACACAGAATTGGGGCCCTTCGCAGGTCCTTTTTTCTGGCCTTGTGTCTGACTGCGGCTGCGGCAACTGCGCAGCCGCCGGACAATACGCTGGCCCGTCGCGACGCAACGGCCTGGCTTAACAAGATCCATCGCGCGGCCCAGCGCGAGAATTATGTCGGCACGCTGATTTATCAGCGTGGCAGCGTGATGCATGCATCACGTATCCAGCACTACAGCGATCTCGTCAACAACGAGTACGAACGGCTTGAGACGCTCGACGGCAAGCCGCGCGAGGTGCTGCGCCAGAACGACATCGTCCACAGCCTGATTCCCGAGGCCAAGCTGGTGGTGGTGGAGAAGCAGGAGGCCAAGGATCGCTTCCCGGCGCTGCTGGCCACCAACAAGAGCGACGTGCTTGATATCTACGATATGCGCAAGCTCCCTGGCGAGCGCGTGGCTGGCGTCGAGTGCGAAGTGTTCTCGCTCGAGCCGCATGACGCGGCTCGCTACGCCGTGCGGCTTTGGGCAGAGAAGAATTCCGGCTTGCTGATGCGTGCCCAGACCCTGGGCGAGGGCGGCAAGGTGCTGGAACAGGTTGCCTTTTCGCAGGTCGATATCGGCGTGCCGTCGGAAAAGCAGCGCATTCTCACGGCCATCAAGAACTCTGGCGCCTGGAATCACTACGAAGTGACCAACCATCCGGCCAATATCGCCGACGAAGGTTGGAGCATCGCGGTTCCGGTCAAGGGATTCCTGAAGATCCGCGAGGTTCGCCGTCCGCTGGGAGAGCTGCGCGCGCCGCAGGCCAATCCGCGCGGCAATGTCTTCGAAGTGCTGCAGATCGTCTACAGCGATGGCTTGACCGGCCTGTCGGTTTTCATCGAGCCGGTTTCCGAGCAGCGCGTGCGCCGCGAAGGCGTCGCCTCGCTGGGTGCCACGCAGGTGGTGGTGCGCCGCGTGGCGGACTTCTGGATCACCGTGGTGGGTGAAGTCCCGCCGGCCACAGTGAGGCAGTTTGCCTCGGCGGTAGAATACAAACCACCGAAGGCCCACTAGACCGGATCGCGGCGTCGCCGGAGGTGTGAACAATGCCTCCCGGCGCCCCGCCACTCGGCAACCCTGCTGCCTGTGCTTCCTTCCTCTTTTCGCTGATTTCCCGGGAGTCGACGATGTCACCAAGATCTCCAGCCTTGGCTCGGACCGTGCTCATGGCTGCCATTCTCGCCTTTGCGCCCTTTGTTGCCGAGTTGAGTCACGCGCAGGCCGCCGCGCCTTCCTACAACCTGCCCGATTTCACCGAGCTGGTGGAAAAGGCCGGCCCGGCCGTCGTGAACATCCGCACCACCGAGCGCGTGCGCGCGCGCGGCACGCCAGGGGGGACGGAAGACGACGAAATGGCAGAGTTCTTCCGCCGTTTCTTTGGCGTGCCCATGCCAGGCGCACCCACGCCACCGGGAGCCCCCCGCCGTGGCCAGCCGCCGCAGGGAGAGGAGCAGAGTCGTGGCGTGGGATCGGGTTTCGTCATCAGCCAGGATGGCTATGTGATGACCAATGCCCACGTGGTTGCCGATGCGGAAACCATCTACGTCACGCTGCCCGACAAGCGGGAATTCAAGGCCAAGCTGATTGGATCGGACAAGCGCACCGATGTCGCCTTGCTCAAGGTCGAAGCGACCGGCCTGCCCAAGCTGACGCTTGGCGATTCGGACAAGGTCCGCGCCGGCGAGTGGGTGCTGGCCATTGGTTCTCCTTTTGGCCTCGATAACACCGTGACTGCCGGCATTGTCTCCGCCAAGGGGCGCGATACCGGTGACTACCTGCCGTTCATCCAGACCGATGTGGCGGTCAACCCCGGCAATTCCGGCGGTCCGCTGATCAACCTGCGCGGCGAAGTGATCGGCATCAACTCGCAGATCTACAGCCGCAGCGGCGGCTATATGCATCTCCTTCGCGATCCCGATCGACGAAGCCTTGCGGGTTACCGAGCAGCTCAAGGCGACCGGCAAGGTCACGCGCGGACGCATCGCGGTGGCCATTGGCGACGTGACCAAGGAAGTCGCCGATTCGCTCGGCCTGGGCCGTGCCCGGGGCGCGCTGGTCGGCAGCGTCGAACCGGGCGGTCCTGCCGAGAAGGCTGGTATCGAGGCTGGCGACATCATCCTCAAGTTCAACGGCCGCGACATCGAGAAGGCGTCCGACCTGCCGCGCATGGTCGGCGACATCAAGCCGGGCACGCGCGTTCCGCTGCAACTCTGGCGCAAGGGCGCGACGCGCGAGGTATCCATCACCGTGGCTGAGCTCGACGCGGATGCCAAGGTGAAAACCCGCGGCGGCAACGGCCAGCGCGACGAAAGCAGCCCGCCGGCGGCCAAGCCTAATGCACTTGGCCTGATCGTCAACGAGATCCCCGACGGAAAGCTCAAAGAGCTCAAGATCAAGTCAGGGGTCGAGGTCGAGCAATCGGATGGGCCAGCGTTGCGTGCCGGCATTCGCCCGGGCGACATCATCCTGCGGCTGGGCGACAGCGATGTGACCAGCCCGAAGCAGTTCAATGAGCTGGTCAAGGCGCTCGACAAGGCCATATGGCAGGAGCTACTGCCATCTGTGCGAGGACATGAAAATCGCGCTGGAGCCGCTCCGGCGCGATTTTTCCTTTGTCCTGCACGAGGTGGACGTGGATGCCGACCCGGCGGCCGTTGCCCGTTTCGACGAGCTGGTTCCCGTGCTGATGGCCGGCTCCCCGGACGGCCCGGACGGGGAGCTGTGCCATTACTTTCTTGATGAAAAGCGGGTGAGGGCGTGGCTGGCCGCACATGTGGGGCCGCTGACGGCCGGACGGGCGGGCAATGGGACGGCGGATGGCGCATAAGTGCGCCCGGCGAAGCCCGCTTTGGCCGCGGGGCTAGCGCCGTGGCCCATTTCGCAATACGGAAGTCCTTGAAAATACGGTAAAATCGCACTTTGGCGCAAAGTCTGCGTCACCAACCTGCGGCCGGGATCGGCGCGCGCCCCGCAGGGCGCCAGTTCCAGGTCGTTCATAATTGCTGCGCCGCCCGGCGTGCCCACGCGGGCACTTCGTGGCCAGAATCGGCGCACCCCTGAGCATCAGATGGACCATATCCGCAATTTCTCGATCATCGCCCACATCGACCACGGTAAATCGACCCTGGCCGACCGCATCATCCAACTCTGCGGAGGCCTGTCCGATCGCGAGATGGAGGCGCAGGTGCTTGACTCGATGGACATCGAGAAGGAGCGCGGCATCACCATCAAGGCGCAGACCGCGGCGCTGAGCTACAAGGCGCGCGACGGCAAGATCTACAACCTCAACCTCATCGACACACCGGGACACGTCGACTTCAGCTATGAAGTCAGCCGCTCGCTGTCCGCCTGCGAAGGCGCGCTGCTGGTGGTCGATGCCTCGCAGGGCGTGGAAGCGCAGACCGTCGCAAACTGCTACACCGCGATCGAGCTGGGCGTGGAAGTGGTGCCGGTATTGAACAAGATCGACCTGCCGTCGGCCGATCCCGAAAACGCGATCCGCGAGATCGAGGAAGTGATCGGCATCGACGCGCATGACGCGACGCGTTGCTCGGCCAAGACCGGCCTTGGCGTGGAGGACGTCATCGAGGCGATGATCGCCCGCGTGCCGCCGCCCAAGGGCGACCCCGCTGCCCCGTTGCAGGCCCTGATCATCGACTCGTGGTTCGACAACTACGTGGGCGTGGTGATGCTGGTGCGCGTGGTCAACGGCACCCTCAAGCCCAAGGACAAGGTCCTGCTGATGGCCACCGGCTCGCAGCACCTGGTCGAGCAGGTCGGCGTGTTCTCGCCCAAGTCGCTGCCGCGTGAGTCGTTGCAGGCAGGGCAGGTGGGCTTCGTGATCGCCGGCATCAAGGAACTGAAGGCCGCCAAGGTGGGCGACACCATCACCACCATGACGCGTAAGGCGGCCGAGCCGCTGCCGGGCTTCAAGGAAGTCAAGCCGCAGGTGTTCGCCGGCCTGTACCCGGTGGAAGCCAACCAGTACGAAGCGCTGCGCGAATCGCTGGAAAAGCTCAAGCTCAACGACGCATCGCTCCAGTACGAGCCCGAGGTGTCGCAGGCGCTTGGCTTCGGTTTTCGCTGCGGCTTCCTTGGCCTGCTGCACATGGAAATCGTGCAGGAACGCCTGGAGCGCGAATTCGACATGGACCTCATCACCACCGCGCCGACGGTGGTGTACGAGGTCGACATGCGCGACAAGACCAAGCTGATCGTGGAGAACCCGGCCAAGATGCCGGACCCGAGCCGCATCGAGAACATCCTCGAGCCGATCGTCACGGTCAACCTGTACATGCCGCAGGCTTACGTCGGTTCGGTGATCACGCTGTGCACGCAGAAGCGCGGCACGCAGATCAACATGAGCTACCACGGCAAGCAGGTGCAGCTCACGTATGAGATTCCGATGGCGGAAATCGTCATGGACTTCTTCGACCGGCTGAAGTCCGTGTCGCGCGGCTATGCCTCGATGGACTATGAGTTCAAGGAGTATCGCGCCGCCGACGTGGTCAAGGTGGACATCCTGATCAACGGCGACAAGGTCGATGCGTTGTCCGTGATCGTGCACCGCTCCAACTCGCAGTACCGTGGCCGCGAAGTCGTATCGAAGATGCGCGAGATCATCCCGCGCCAGATGTATGACGTAGCCATCCAGGCCACCATTGGCGTCAACATCATCGCACGCGAGAACGTTAAGGCGCTGCGCAAGAACGTGCTCGCCAAATGCTATGGCGGCGATATCTCGCGTAAGAAGAAGCTGTTGGAAAAGCAGAAGGCGGGCAAGAAGCGCATGAAGCAGGTGGGTTCGGTCGAGATTCCCCAGGAGGCCTTCCTCGCGATCCTGCAGGTGGGCGACAAGTAAGCCGGCTGGGCCGTACCGGCGCCGCCGGCCGGCTCCTGGCAGTGGTTGACGCGGACTCTAACAAAACAACACGAAGATCTAGCCGACATGAATTTTGCACTGATCCTTTTTGTGCTGGTGGTCATTACGGGCATTGCCTGGGTGGCCGACAAACTGGTGTTCGAGAAGCAGCGGCGGCTTTCCGCCCAGTCCGCGCTGGCGGAATTCGACGCGCGCAAGGTCGATCTCCAGGGACGCTACGGCGTCGGTGAGATCGACACGTCGCGTAGCCGCCTGGCCGAGGAAAAGCTGCGCCAACCGTGGTGGCTGGAGTATTCGGCAAGCTTCTTCCCGGTCATCCTGGCTGTGTTCGTGCTGCGCTCCTTCGTGGTGGAGCCGTTCAAGATTCCGTCCGGCTCGATGATCCCGACGCTGCTGATCGGCGACTTCATCCTGGTCAACAAGTACGATTACGGCATCAGGCTGCCGGTGGTGAACAAGAAGATCCTCTCGGTCGGCGACCCGAAGCGCGGTGACGTGATGGTGTTCCGCTACCCGAAGGACCAGTCCCTCGACTACATCAAGCGTGTGATCGGCGTGCCGGGCGATGTGGTGAGCTACCAGAACAAGCGCCTGACCATCAACGGCAAGGCCGCGGACTACAGCACGCTGCCCGACTACCTGGATGAAGAGCGCCTCTCGTATTCGAAGCACTTCCGCGAGAAGCTGCCCGACGGTCCGGAGCACGGTATCCTCAACGACGCCGACCGGCCGCCTTTTGTCTCCGGCGCGGATCCCGATTTTCCGTTCCGCGAAAACTGCACTTACAATCAGCAAGGGCTGACCTGCAAGGTGCCGCAAGGTCACTATTTTGTGATGGGCGACAACCGCGACAACAGCCTGGATTCACGTTATTGGGGCTTCGTGCCCGATCAGAATATTGTCGGCAGGGCATTCCTGATCTGGATGAACCTCGGCAATATCGGACGCGTGGGGGCGTTCAAGTAAGCCTTCTGCGGTGCGTATAAATCACTCCAGTCAAGCGAGGGAAAGCGCAACATGGGTCAAAAGGGTCAAGCTGGTCAAGCTGGTCAAACGGAACAAGCTAAACAAGCGGAACAACTGAATCGGGACGTTGGTTCAGGCAGAGGCAGGGCGCGTCTGGCGGGGCGGTACAAGGCGCGCGGATTCTCCCTCGGCAGCTTGCTGATCGTCATCTTGATCGTCGGGGGCATCGTGATCCCGGCGGTCAGGGCGATTCCAAGCCTGCTGGAGTATTTCTCGGTCAAGCGCGCCATCAGTTATGCCAAGCAACAGGCATCCAACAGGCGCGAAGTGGCCGATTATTTCAACAAGCAAGCACAGATTGACCGTATCACCGCTGTACGCAGCGATGATCTGGATATTCACGAAGACGACAATGGCACGATCCGCTCGGTGGGCTTTTCCTACCGTAACGAGGTGCCGTTATACGGCCCTCTGAGCCTTATCATCACCTATTCGGGAACGCAGTACTGACATGAACCTCGATGCCTTGCAGCAACGCCTCGGCTACCGCTTCAGCAAGCCAGAATTGCTGCAGCAGGCGCTGACGCACCGCAGTCACAGTGCCTTGCACAACGAACGCCTGGAATTCCTGGGCGATTCGGTGCTGAACTGCGCCGTGGCCGATATGCTGTACGGCATGTTCAGCAAGCTCGACGAAGGTGATCTCTCGCGCGTGCGCGCCAACCTGGTCAAGCAGCAGGCGCTGTACGAAATTGCCCAGATGCTGCAGTTGTCCGAGGCGCTGCGCCTGGGCGAGGGTGAACTGAAAAGCGGCGGTTTCCGCCGCCCGTCGATCCTTGCCGATGCGCTGGAAGCCATCGTCGGCGCCGTCTTCCTCGACGCGGGCTTCGACGGCGCGCGCACGCTGATCCGCAAGCTCTATATTCCCATCCTCGAGCAAGTCGATCCGCGCACGCTGGGCAAGGATGCCAAAACGCTGTTGCAGGAGTACCTGCAAGGCCACAAGATCGCCCTGCCGCAATATAACGTGATCGCCACCCATGGCGCCGCGCATAACCAGCAGTTTGAAGTCGAGTGCACCGTGCCTAAACTGGAAGTGCGGGTGTTCGGCACCGGCGCGTCGCGCCGGGCGGCCGAACAAGCCGCCGCCAAGCTGGCGCTCGACGAGGTGCAAAAGCTCGTGCCCCAGTTGCTCAAGCGCAGCCGGGCCGAGCGCACCGGCAAGACGCGCAAGCAACCGGTGCCACCCGATCCCCAGTTGTCTCTCAGGTTGAAGGAATGACCGAATCTACCGATCCGCAGCAAGACGCCGCGGGTAACCCTACCGCAGCGTTTCGCTGCGGCACCGTGGCCATTGTCGGGCGTCCCAACGTCGGCAAGTCCACCCTGATGAATGCGTTGGTTGGCCAGAAGGTCAGCATCACCTCCCGCAAGGCGCAGACCACGCGCCACCGCATCGTCGGCATCCAGACCACCGAGGATGCCCAGTTCGTCTTCGTCGATACCCCGGGTTTCCAGACGCGCCATGCCAGCGCGTTGAACCGCTCGCTGAACCGCGCCGTCACCTCGACCCTGTCGTCGGTGGACCTGGTGCTGTTCGTGGTCGAGGCCGGCTATTACGGCGCCGACGACGAGAAAGTGCTGTCGCTGCTGCCGAAGAAAGTGCCGGTGCTGCTGGTCACCAACAAGCTGGACCGCCTTGGCGCGGACCGGGCCGAGGTGATGATGCCCTTCCTGGAAAAGATGGGCCACCAGTTCCAGTTCGCGGAAGTGGTGCCGATGTCAGCCAAGACGCACGATCACATCGAGCGCCTGCTCGCCATCATCCGGCCTTACCTGCCGGAAGGGGAGCCGATGTATGACGCCGACTCGATGACCGATCGCAGCGAGCGCTTCATGGCCTCGGAGATCATCCGCGAGAAGGTGTTCCGCTGGACCGGCGACGAGTTGCCGTACACCAGCACGGTCATCATCGAGAAGTTCGAGACCGAAGGCCGGTTGCGGCGCATCTTTGCCACCATCCTGGTCGAGCGCGACGGACACAAGGCCATGATCATCGGCAACAAGGGCGCCAAGCTCAAGACCATCTCCACGGAGGCCCGCATCGACATGGAGAAGCTGTTCGACGGCAAGGTCTACCTGGAGATGTTCATCAAGGTAAAGAGCGGCTGGGCCGACAACGAAGCTGGATTGCGCGCCTACGGCTATGAGTGAGAGAGCGGGCGGGCCTGCCCTGAAGGCCCGCCGCATTGATCCGGTGGTGGAAGAAGCTGCCGAACTGCTGGACAGCCACGCCGTGCCTGGCATGGCAGTGGCGGAGCAACGCGCGATGATGGATCGCGCGTTGCGCATTGTGCCGGCGCGCACGGAGCTGCGCGTGGCCAACCAGCCCGGCTTTGTGCTGCACGCCTGGCCGTACCGCGAAACCAGCCTGATCCTGGACGTGTTCACGCGTGACCACGGCCGCGTGGCCATGGTGGCCAAGGGCGCCAAGCGTCCGCATTCGGCGCTGCGCCCGGTGCTCCAGCATTTCCAGCCAATCTCCCTGTCATGGAGCGGCCGCGGCGAGGTCAAGACGCTGACGCGCGCGGAATGGGTCGGCGGCATGCTGCCGCTGGCCAGCGACGCCTTGCTCTCGGGCTTCTACCTCAACGAGTTGCTGCTGCGCTTTTGCGCCCGCGAAGACGCCCACGTTACCCTGTTCCGCCAGTACATGGCCACGCTGACCCGGCTCTCGCATGGCGAGCCTGCCGGCCTGGTGCTGCGCGGCTTCGAGCGCGTGCTGCTGCAGGAGACTGGCTTTGCGGTCGCCTTCGATGAGTGCGCCAATTCGGGCGAGACGGTCGAGCCGGCGCTGGACTACGTCTACCAACCCGAGCGAGGCGTGCGCCGGGCACAGGCCAGCGATCCTTCATCCTGGCCGGTGATTTCCGGGCAGACGCTGCTCGACATGTCGCAGGACGACTATAGTGATCTTCCACGCGCATCCCGGCGTCATCGACCTTGGCGTCAATATCGACCACGTGGCCACGCTGCGCAATGCGCGCGGCACGGTCTATCCCGATCCGATCCAGGCAGCGCTGCAGGCCGAGCAGGCCGGCGCCGACCTGATCACGCTGCACCTGCGTGAAGACCGCCGCCACATCCGCGACGCCGACGTGCAAGCGCTGCGGCCCCTGTTGGCAACGCGCATGAACCTGGAGTGCGCGATCACGCAGGAAATGCTCGACATCGCCTGCGGGATTCGTCCCCAGGATGTCTGCCTGGTGCCCGAGCGGCGCGAGGAAGTCACCACTGAAGGCGGCCTGGACGTAGCCGGCCGCTTCGAGCAGGTCAAGGCCGCCTGCCGCCAGTTGGCCGATGCAGGCATCCGCGTCTCGCTGTTCATCGATGCGCAGGCAGAGCAGATCGAAGCCGCCGCCGCTTGCGGTGCGCCGGTGGTGGAGCTGCACACCGGGCGCTACGCCGATGCGCATTCGCCTGAGGAGCAGGCCACCGAGCTGCGCCGAGTCGCCGAAGGCGTCGATGCCGGCGTGCGGCTTGGCCTGGTGGTCAACGCCGGCCACGGCCTGCACTACACCAATGTGCAGCCGGTTGCCGCGCTGCATGGCATCAAGGAATTGAATATCGGCCACGCCATCGTTGCGCATGCGGTCTTTGTCGGCTGGCAGAACGCCGTGCGCGAGATGAAGGCCATCATGGTGGCCGCGCGTCTGGGCACCACTTATCCGCGCCCGGACGCCGCAGCGTGATCTACGGCATCGGCACCGACATCATCCAGATCGATCGCGTGCAGGGCGTGATGGAGCGCACGCGCGGCCGTTTTGCCGAGAAGGTGCTCGGCCCGCAGGAACTCCAGAAATACCACGCCCGCAAGGCCCGCTCCGAAAAGCGCGGGCTAGCCTTCCTGGCCACGCGTTTCGCCGCCAAGGAGGCCTTTTCCAAAGCGATCGGCCTGGGTATGCGCTGGCCGATGACTTGGCGCGCAATGGAACTGCTGAACCTGCCCTCGGGCGAGCCGTATCCGCATTGCCACGGCGAGCTCGATGCCTGGTTGCGCGAACGCGGCCTGGTGGTACGGGTCAGTGTCAGCGACGAACACGATTACGCGATCGCTTTTGCGATCGCCGAGCCGGGTGGTGCTGGCGTCAGCGCCAGCCTGCCGCTCGCCTCCCAGCCTAGTGAAGACTCCAAATGATCAAGAAGATTTCCGGCAAACGGCCGGGCCCGGTCGTACTCGACGTCAAAGGCAAGCAACTCGATGCGGACGATGTCCGCCGCATCTCCCACCCGCTGACCGGCGGCGTGATCCTGTTTGCGCGCAACTTCGAGTCGCGCGCGCAACTGCAGGCACTGACGCATGAGATCCGTGCCGTGCGCGACGACGTCCTGATCTGCATCGATCACGAAGGCGGGCGGGTGCAGCGCGCCAAGACCGATGGCTTCACGCACCTGCCGGCCATGGCCCGGCTCGGCGCGTTGTGGGACCAGGATGTGCTCGCGGCGACCAAGGCGGCCATGGCTTGCGGCTATGTGCTCGCGGCCGAGTTGCGCGCCTGCGATATCGATCTGAGCTTCACCCCGGTGCTCGACCTGGATTACGGACTCAGCGCCGTGATCGGCGACCGCGCCTTCCACGCCGACCCGCGCGTGGTGACCATGCTCGCCAACCACCTGACCCACGGCCTGCTGCTGGCCGGCATGGCCAATTGCGGCAAGCACTTTCCGGGACACGGCTTCGTGGCCGCGGATTCGCATGTGGCCGTGCCGGTGGACGAGCGTGGCCTCGACGAAATCCTCTCGCAGGATGCGCGCCCGTACGAGTGGATGGGCATGGCGCTGTCTTCTGTGATGCCGGCGCACGTGATCTACCCGAAGGTGGACCCACACCCGGCCGGCTTCTCCCGCATCCGCCAGCTGTTCGGACGCCGCAAGCCGCTGGACTGGAACAAGCTGATGCAGGAGGCCGAGTACGCCGCCGCCATGCGCGTGCTCAAGAGCCACGGCCTGATTGCCTGACACGGCATTCGCCGAACGCCGGCACGCAGCTGGGAAAAGAAAGGGCAGCCGAAGCTGCCCTTTTTCGTTGCGCCATCCACGATGCGGATGGCGGCGAACAAACTGCGCTTAGTTGGCGCGGCTGCGGTATTCGCCGGTGCGGGTGTCGATTTCGATCTTGTCGCCGATGCTGCAGAACAGCGGCACTTGCAGCTCGAAGCCGGTGTTGATCTTGGCGCCCTTGAGCACCTTGCCCGACGAGGTGTCGCCCTTGACGGCCGGTTCGGTGTAGGTGATTTCGCGGACCAGCGTGGTCGGCATGTCCACCGAGATGGCCTTGTCGTTGTAGAACACCACTTCGACGGTCATGCCGTCTTCGAGGTAGTTCAGCGATTCACCCATGCTGTCCTGCTCGACTTCGTACTGGTTGAAGTCGGTGTCCATGAACACGTACATCGGATCGGCGAAGTACGAGTAAGTGCATTCGCGGCGTTCCAGCATCACGACTTCAAACTTGTCGTCAGCCTTGAAGACGGATTCACCCGGGGCTTCCGTCAGCAGGTTCTTGTACTTCATCTTGACCACGGCGGAGTTGCGGCCCGACTTGTTGTACTCAGCCTTCTGCACGACCATCGGGTCGGTACCGATCATGAATACGTTGCCGACGCGGAGTTCTTGTGCGGTTTTCATCTGAACTATTTCCTGAAAAAGTATGTCTCGGAATTCGGTATGGCGAAGGCGCTCTGCCGACTCTGCCGACACACTGCGCAGTTTTCACAGAAGGCCACGAGATTTGCCGCCAGGTCACCCAGGTGCTGCAGGCTGCGCTGCCACTGTTCGGTAATGGCGCCAAGCACGGGCAGATGGGCGCGCAGGCGCGGCCAGTCAGGTGCTTCTTCGTCCTTGTTCCAGCTGTGCCAGAAGCTGGAAAGTGCATTGGCAACCTCAATCTGACCGCTGCGCTCCAGCCGCTGCAGGAACAAGGCCAGGAAGGCATCGAGCTTGACCATGTGTGCCGCGTCGGCCTGAGGGTAGATATGCCAGACAAAGGGCCGGCCGGCCCAACGCCCCCCCAACAAACAATCCTCGCCGCGCACGAAGTTGAGGTCGCACAGCCACAGCAGTTCATCGTAATGCTCCTGGCGCACAAAGGGCACTACCTGCACGACCAGGTTGCCGCGTGCGAAGACGCTGCCCGGGGCGCAACCGGCCGCCCCGAACCATTCGCTTGCCTGTAGCGCCGCCAGGCCGGCCGGGACCAGGCACTGGACGGGTTCCGGACCATTCTGCCATTGTGCGAGCAACGCCGGCAGCGCGGGGTTGGGATAGGCGAACAGGCTGACTTTCAGTGCGCCGTCGACGGGCTGGAAGCCAAGGCGGTGCCAGAGCGCTGCCCGGGCCGCAGGGCTGGTGCGCAGGTGCTCGCGCTGCATGCCCAGCATGGCCTCGCGCAGCAGGCCGCCCGTGCCGGGCTCGAAGCCAGGGAAGAAGAAGTGCTTGACCAGCGGCAGGCGCGGGTGGGGCGAGGCCATGCCGTGGTGCTCCCTGACCCAGGGCTCGGCGCTCATGTATTCGAGATTGATCCAGGCCGGCCTGGGCTCGCATGCGGCCATGGCGGCGAGGAATGTCTCCGGCAGGTCGCAGCCGAAGGATTCGATCACTGCATCGTGCGGGGTGACCCCAGCGAAGCGCGCGGCGCTGGCCTGCGCGCTTTCCTGGTCCGGGCGCTGCCACGGGCGAATCGTCACGCCGGCAAGCGCTTGCTCCGGTGCGGCAGTGTCGAGCCCTGGCGCGAGGCGCGCGAAGCTGGCTAGGTCGTCCACCCACAGGCGCACGGCGTGGCCGTGTTCCTGGGCCAACTGGCGTGCCAGCCGCCAGCACACGCCAATATCGCCATAGTTGTCGATGACGGTGCAAAAGATGTCCCACGAGCGGATGGCGCGATCGGGCTGAGTTGGCATGGTGGCGTGATTCGGCAAGGATTTGCTCTAAACTTGCGATTTTAGAGCTAGTTGCGCCGTGGCCCTGCCGGTCATGCGCGCCACGTGCCATCCCACGGTCAATTTGCTACCGATGTCCCAGCAGGAACCCGAAACCCACGATCAGGGCGCGTCCGCGCCTGCCCAGCCGGACGGGCTGCCCGAGCAGCCCACCGAGGCGTCCTTGGCGGCCCCGTGCGCCGCATCTCCCGAAGCGGTGCCGGAAGCGCCGTTCGACGCCAAGGCCGTGATCGCGCAATTGCCCGGCCTGCCCGGGGTCTACCGCTACTTCGATGCCCAGGGCAATGTCCTTTACGTGGGCAAGGCGCGCGACCTGAAAAAGCGCGTCTCCAGCTACTTCAGCAAGACACTGCTGTCGCCGCGCATTGCCATGATGGTGGCCAAGATCGTGCGCATCGATACCACGGTGGTGCGCACCGAGGCCGAGGCGCTGCTGTTGGAGAACAACCTGATCAAGGCGCTGGCGCCGCGCTACAACATCCTGTTCCGCGACGACAAGTCGTATCCGTTCGTCAAGCTGACCGGCCATCGTTTCCCGCGCATGGCCTACTACCGCGGCGCCACCGATCGCAAGCACCAGTACTTCGGGCCGTTCCCGAGCGCGCACGCGGTGCGCGAAAGCATGCAGATCCTGCAGCGCGTGTTCCAACTGCGCACCTGCGAGGACACGGTCTTCGCCAACCGCACGCGGCCGTGCCTGCTGCATCAGATCCACCGCTGTACCGGGCCTTGCGTGGGCGCCATCAGCGAGGCGGACTATGCGCGCGACGTCGGTAACGCGGCGCGCTTCCTGCAAGGCCGTCAGAGCGAGGTGCTCGAAGGCCTGCAGGCGAAGATGGAGGAGCACGCCGGGAGGCTGGAGTTCGAGCAGGCGGCGGCGGTGCGCGACCAGATCGGTGCGGGGCCGCGCGTGTGTCAACCTGGCGATGGTGCGCGGCGGCCGGCATCTTGGCGACAAGGCCTACTTCCCGGCGCATGTCGAGGAAGGCGCGATGATTGTCGAGCACCAGGACGAGGATGCCGGTGCCAGCGCGGTGATCGAGCCGGTCGAGCCGGGCGAGGCCGGTGTCGAGGGCGCGGCAGTGCTCGGCGGCCCGGCCGGCATACCGGTCGAGCGGATTGCCGCCGAGGTATTGTCCGCCTTCATGGCGCAGCACTATCTGGAGCAGGCCGTGCCGCCGATCCTGGTGGTGAGCCACATGCCGCCGGACAAGGCCTTGCTGGAGGCGCTGTCGCTGCAGGCCGGGCGCAAGGTCACGCTGGTGCGCCAGCCGCAGGGGCAGCGCCGGTCCTGGCTGGAGATGGCGCAGAAGGGTGCTGAACTGGCATTGTCGCGCCGCCTGGCGGAGCAGGGTAGCCAGCAGGCCCGCACGCGGGCGCTGGCCGATACGATCGGCATCGACATGGAAGACCTGGCATTGCTGCGGGTCGAGTGCTTCGACATCAGCCACACGGCTGGCGAAGCCACGCAAGCGTCCTGCGTGGTCTTCCACCATCACGAGATGCAGAACGCGGAATACCGCCGCTACAACATCCAGGACATCACGCCCGGCGACGACTACGCCGCCATGCGCCAGGTGCTGACTCGCCGTTACCAGAAGCTGGTAGAGATGCTGGAGCAGGCGCAGGAACCCGGCATCGAGGGCGGCGAGGCGGGGGCGCCCAGTGCGTCCAGTGCGCAGGCGCTGGTCCCGAGTGTGGTGCTGATCGATGGTGGAAAGGGCCAGGTGGAGGTCGCGCGCCAGGTGTTCGAGGAGCTTGGCCTCGATATCGGGCCCGATGGCCGTCCCTCGCTGGAGCTGGGGCAGGGCAGTGCGGCGCTGATGCTGGTGGCCCAGATCCGCGACGAGGCGCACCGCTTCGCCATCACCGGCATGCGCGCGCGCCGAGCCAAGGTGCGCAACACCTCGCGGCTAGAGGAGATCGAGGGCGTCGGTGCCCGGCGCCGGCAGAAGCTGCTCACGCGCTTTGGCGGCCTGCGCGGGGTGGTCGCGGCCAGCATCGACGAACTGGCCAGCGTCGATGGCATCTCGCATGCGCTGGCCGAGGAAATCTATCGGCAGTTGCATTGAAGCATTCAAATCCGAGGCCCATGTGGCAGGAAATGCTCGGCCCCGGTTGAAATAGGCGACAATCCCGAAGTCCCCATCGCTGTTGCCTCGTTCCGAGCCCCCATGCCGCTGAATATACCGATCCTGCTGACCTGGCTCCGTGTTGCCATGATTCCCCTCGTGGTGGGCGTGTACTACCTGCCCGAAGCATGGTTGCCGATGCATGCCAAAAACATGACGGCAGCCGGTTTCTTCATCGTGGCCGCGGTCACCGACTGGCTGGATGGCTTCCTGGCCAGGCGCTGGAACCAGACGTCTTCCTTCGGCGCGTTCCTCGATCCGGTGGCGGACAAGCTGATGGTGGCGGCCGCGCTGCTGTCGCTGCTAGCGCTGGGCCGGGTGGCCGACCTGATCGCGCTTGTCATTATTGGCCGGGAGATCACCATCTCTGCGCTGCGTGAGTGGATGGCGCAGATCGGGGCGTCCAAGAGCGTCGCGGTGAATTTCCTCGGCAAGCTCAAGACCACCTTCCAGATGATTGCGATCCCGTTGCTGCTCTTCAACGATAGCCTGTTCGGCATCGTCGATGCTTCGGTGCTGGGCGCATGGATGATCTATGTGGCCGCGGTGCTGACCCTGTGGTCGATGTTCTATTACATGAAGCTGGCGTGGCCACAGATTCGCGAGCGCAGTGGCCTGAGTGGCGAGGCCACCGCACAAAAGTGATGACCCAATGAAAAATATGCTTGACGACCACGGCGCCGATTTGCAATAATCCTGTTCTCGCTTCTGACGAAACAAACCGAACGAAGCGAAATGCAGCAAGAACGTAGCGTGAAGTGAGCGGTATCGGCACGGAAGCTTACGTTTCAAGTAAGAAGTTAGCAGGATCCTGCGGGAGTAGCTCAGTTGGTAGAGCGCAACCTTGCCAAGGTTGAGGTCGCGAGTTCGAGCCTCGTCTCCCGCTCCAGGTTTCGGTTAAATGTGGATTCCACGGTGTTTGTCGTGTGATTCCAGATTGGCACGCAGAGTAGTAAATGCGGGAGTAGCTCAGTTGGTAGAGCGCAACCTTGCCAAGGTTGAGGTCGCGAGTTCGAGCCTCGTCTCCCGCTCCAATCCCAAAGGGAAGCACCGCTTCCCTTTTTGTTTGTGATGGTAGAGCGCAAGCGCGGCCCCGGCAGGGTCGGGCGAATGCGGCTACAATCCAGCAGCCGTCACCCGGCGGGGTGGCAGAGTGGTCATGCAGCGGCCTGCAAAGCCGTGTACGCCGGTTCGATTCCGACCCCCGCCTCCAAGATAGTCAAGCACAGAGCGCTACCCTCACCGGTGGCGCTTTTTGCTTTCTGGTGATCCGATCGCGGCGCCATCCGTTCCAGCGATTTCAATTTCCCCCCCCCAACTTCCCCTCAAGTTTCCGCCAGGCCGCACGTCCCGGCTCCTGTTTTTTCGCTTATCCTCGTCGATTTTTAGGACTAGTCCTAATATCGTCGCTTATTTTTGCCTTCTTTCCTGATTTCACTTCAGCTATCCCGGCAACTGCCGTAAAGGCGGAGGTAAGGGCTGTCCAAAAGACGGCTCGCCCGATATCGAGATTGTTGCAAGCGCGCTTCGAAAGCAGATTGCCTGGCCCCGTTGCCAACGGCCGTCAATTCATCGTCCACCATTCCTGGAATCGGTGTCGCCCTCGTGCGCGCCGACTATGCGCCATGAACATCACGCAACGCCTCCTAGCTACCTTATCGCTGGCCCTGCTTGCCCTGCTTGCCGTCGGAGTCGGCGGCCTCTGGCAACTGCGCGAGTCGCAGGAGCGCTTTACCTACTTCAATGACAACACGCTCACCAGCGTTCGCACGCTGAGCGACCTGCGGGATACCGTCAGCACCATGCGCGTGTCGCTCTATCGCTATGCCTTGTCGCCGGAGGCGAGCAGCCGCTCGGAGGCCGTGCAGGATCTGGCGAAGGCGGACGAGGTCTTTGACAGCACGGTCGCAACCTACGAGCGCACCGATCTGTCCGACGAGACCGACCGCCAGCTGCTGGAGGCGGACCGCGCCGCGGCGAGGCAATATCGCGCGGAGCGGGGGCGCTTCCTGGAGCGCTTCGCCGCCAACGACGATGAAGGCGCGCGGGGCATGCTGGTCGGGGGCTCGCTCTTTGTCGCGGCCTCGGCGCTGCGCACTGCCATCGACAAGCACGTGGCGTACAACGCGGGGCTGGGCGAACAGGTGGTGGCGAGCAACGGCAAGGCGTACGGACTGGCCCTGAAGGTCTTCTCGGCGGTCATTGCCTGCGCTTTCCTGGTCGCCGGTGCACTTGGCTATTCGCTCTACCGCCGCATCCACAACAGCCTGGCCGAGATCGAGCAGACCTTGCGCTATGTGAGCGAGTCGCTCGACCTCGATCGCCGCGCTTCGGTGCGCCATGAGGATGAGATCGGGCGCACGGCGGTTGCCTTCAACCAGTTGATCGAGCGCGTGGCATTGGCACTGCGTGAAGTCCGCTTGTCAACCGATTCGGTGAGTACGGCTGCCCACCAGATTGCGGCGGGCAACGCAGATCTGTCCACGCGTACCGAGCAGCAGGCGGCATCGCTGGAGCAGTCCGCCGCCAGCATGGAAGAGTTGACCGTGACCGTGCGCCAGAACGCCGACAATGCGGCGCCAGGCCAGCGGCCTGGCGGACAATGCCGCCGAGGTGGCGGAGCAGGGCGGCGCGGCCGTGCAGCAGATGGTGGAAACCATGGGTGCAATCAGCACCAATTCCACTCGCATTGCTGAAATCACCACGCTGATCGAAGGCATCGCCTTCCAGACCAATATCCTCGCGCTCAATGCGGCGGTCGAAGCGGCGCGTGCCGGCGAGCAGGGCCGCGGCTTCGCGGTCGTGGCCGGCGAAGTACGCAGCCTGGCCCAGCGCTCGTCCAGTGCGGCAAAGGAAATCAAGGATCTGATCGACACCTCGGTGAACACGGTTCGGCAAGGCTCGGCGCAAGCCGAGGATGCCGGCAGGACCATGAGCGAGATTCGCCAGGCCGTGCGGCGCGTGTCGGACATCATCGGGGAGATTGCCGCGGCCTCGCGCGAGCAGAGCACCGGGATCGAGCAGGTCAACCAGGCCGTCGGACAGATGGACCAGGCCACGCAACAGAATGCGGCTTTGGTGGAGCAGGCGGCAGCGGCCGCGCAGTCGCTCGAGGAGCAGTCCCACAAGCTGCGCGATACGGTCGCGACTTTCCATGTCGCCGGGCGATAGCGCGTCAGCGGGATGGGGCGGCAGCCCCGGCGGGCTTTTGCAGTGATTGGGGGTACTTCCCGCCGCGATTCCACGCTTTGTCATTGTGGTGATCGTGTTACATTGCACGTTGCAGTCTTCACGGGGCGTTCAGGGGATATCCGACCTGAACAGCGTGCCATCGCCGTCCGCATGGACCTATGCCACGTTGTTCGCCTCCGGGCTGCTGTAAGACTCCCGTTTCCGTTTCCCTCAATCAGTGCGCTACCTCCCGGACTGTGCCCGGCGTTCGACGCCGCAACGCAGCCCAGGGGTCGCCTTGTGGTCCCCGCCGTATGGCCGCCGGGGCGGGCGGGTCATCCAGTCACCGCCGCCATGGCCAAGCACGAGGAACCCAGAACGCATGCATCACGCTACCCCGCTTATCAGCACCATCGTCGGCGGTCTCGTCCTGGCGTTCATATTGGGCGCGCTGGCCAATCGGCTAAAGCTCCCGCCGCTGATCGGGTACTTGTGCGCGGGCATCGTGGTCGGCCCGTATACGCCGGGCTACACCGCGGACCAGGCGCTGGCGCCGGAACTGGCTGAGCTTGGCGTGATTCTGCTGATGTTTGGGGTTGGCTTGCATTTCTCGCTCAAGGACCTGATGGCGGTGAAAACGATCGCCATTCCGGGCGCTGTGGTGCAGATCGCCATTGCCACCGTGCTTGGGATGGGCGCGGCCTGGGGCTTTGGCTGGGAGTGGGGGCCGGGCCTGGTCTTCGGGTTGGCCCTTTCGGTGGCGAGTACCGTGGTACTGCTCAAGGCATTGCAGGAGCGCGGCCTGGTGGAGTCGCCGCAAGGCCGGATCGCGGTGGGCTGGCTGATCGTGGAAGACCTGGCAATGGTGCTGACCCTGGTGCTGTTGCCGGCGCTGGCCGGCCTGCTCACGCCGTCCGGAGGTGCCGCGCCGGACTCAGGTGAAGTCGTGTTCGCCGTGTTCGCTACCTTGGGCAAGGTGGCCGCCTTCGTCGCGGTGATGTTGGTGATCGGCCGTCGCTTTATTCCCTGGATGCTGGAGCGCATCGTCTGGACCGGGAGCCGCGAGCTGTTCCGCCTGGCGGTGCTGGCAACGGCGCTAGGGGTGGCCTTCGGCGCGTACTCGCTGTTCGGCGTGTCGTTTGCACTTGGCGCTTTCTTTGCCGGCATGGTGTTGGCGGAATCGGAGTTCAGTCACCGCGCGGCGGAGGAGTCGCTACCCCTGCGAGACGCGTTCGCGGTGCTGTTCTTTGTTTCGGTCGGCATGCTGTTCAACCCCATGGTGCTGATCAGCGACCCTTGGGGTGTACTGGCCACGCTATTCATCATCGTGGTGGGCAAATCGCTCGCCGCGCTCTGCATCGTGCGGGTATTCGGGCATTCCACCCGTACCGGCATGACCATTGCGGTCAGCCTGGCCCAGATCGGCGAGTTCTCCTTCATTCTCGCGGGCCTTGGCGTCTACCTGGAGATCCTGCCAGAACGGGGCCACGCACTGATCCTGGCTGGCGCGCTGCTGTCCATCGTGCTTAACCCGCTGCTGTTCCATCTGCTCGATCGCTATACCGCCAAGCATGCAGGCGAAGGCGATCCCCAGCCCGCCTGAGCGCCGGCAGGCAGGGGCGGCGGGCCGCTCACGTGCCGGGCGCCGCGGCATCGCGGCGGAGATATTCAGTAAAAGCCAGCAAGCCCTGGGTGGGGTACTTGTCCTGGTGGACCACGAGGTGCAGCGGCCTCACCACGTCGGGCAGGCCCTCGCGCAGCGCCACCAGCGTGCCGTGCCGCAATTCGTCTTCCACCACCTGCAGCGACAGGCAACTCACCCCGTAGCCGCTCATCACGGCACGCTTGATCGCTTCAGAGTTGCCCAGTTCCAGCGCAAAACGCAGCTCGCCCAACAACGGCGCCAGCCTTTGCTCGATGATCTCGCGCGTGCCTGACCCAGGCTCCCGGACCACCCAGTCGGCATCGCGCAGGGCGGTCAGGTCGCCAGGCTGGCTTGCCAGCGGGTGTGACGGGCTGACCACCACGACCATGGTGTCGTCCCGCCAATGGGCGCTGCGCAGGTCGCGCTCGTGGCACGTACCCTCGATCAGCCCGATATCCGCCTCGAAATGCAGCAGCGCCTGCAGGACCTCGCGCGTGTTGCCGATGCGCATGTCAAGCGCGCAGGGCCCGCTCTGCGCATGGCGAAAGCCTGCGAGCAGGCCCGGCAGGATATAGCTGCCGATGGTGTTGCTGGCGGCAATGCGCAGTTGTACCCCGGGCTGCACGGTGAAGCGCTCCAGCTCATGTGCCTGGTCCAGCAGCGACAGCGCGCGCGGGAAAAACAGCCGGCCGGTTTCATTGATGCTGAGGCGACGCGCGACGCGATCGAAGAGGGCGCCGCCCAGTGCGGACTCGAGATCGGCCAGTGCGGCGCTGACCGCCGATTGCGACATGGCCAGCGCATCGGCAGCCGCGACGGTGCTCCCGTGCTGCGCCACCGCGACGAAGACGGAGAGCTGGCGTAAGGTCAGGCGGAGCGGGCGTTGGTTCATATTTGTAAAGCAGGTAATGTATAGCGATATTACCTGTTTTACAGATTTTGGCCCGCTAAGTACGCTTCGGACATACTCAATATGCGCCCCGAAGCCCTCCGGTGTTACGGGCAGGATCCCCGCCATGTCTTCTACTCCCACGACTGCCGCTGCCACGCGCGTTGTCGAACTGCCCTCGTGGCCGACCCGGATCCTGACCTTGGTGCCGCTGGGTTTTATCGCCTGGCTAGCCATGGTGTTCTCGGCGCACCCGGCGGTTTCGCACCTCGGCATGAGCGCCCTGACGCTGGCCATGTTTGCCGGCATGGTGGCGGGCAACACGCTGCCGCAACGCTGGCTCACCCCGCTTGCGCCGGGCATGCTGCTGGCGCGCCAGCAACTGCTGCGCCTCGGTGTGGCGCTGTATGGCCTGCGCCTCACCTTCGGCGCGATCGTGGACCTGGGCCTGGCGGGCGTGCTGGTGCCGCTGGCCATGCTGGTGTCGACCATGTTCCTGGGCGTCTGGATCGGCTCGTCGCTGCTGGGGCTGAGCCGACGGGAGGCCATCCTGGTCAGCGCCGGCAGTGCGGTGTGCGGTGCCGCCGCGGCCATCGCAGTGGCCTCGGTGGTCCGTACCGACGACCGTCAGACGGCCGTAGCCGTGGCCACGGTCGTGTTGTTCGGCACGGCCGGCATGCTGCTCTATCCCTATCTGTATGAGCTGGCCACGCAGCACTGGCACCTGGCCATCAGCGAGCGCGCCTTCGGTATCTATACCGGCGCCACGCTCCACGAAGTGGCCCAGGTCATCGCATCGGGCAAGATGGTCAGCGATGCCACCGCGGACGCGGCCGTGGTGACCAAGATGGTGCGTGTGCTGGCGCTGGGTCCCTTGTTGCTGGTGCTGGCGCTGTGGCCGAAGGCCGGCCTCGGCCTCGAGGATGAGGGCAAATCCGGCAAGGCTGCTGGCGCACGGCCGTGGGGCGCGATCCTGAAAGCGGTGCCATGGTTTGCGGTTGGGTTTGTGGCGGTGATGGCCGTGCATTCCGCGGGCCTTGTGCCCGAGGACTGGAAGCCTGCCTTGCTGGCCTTCGATAACTGGCTGCTTGCTTGCGCGATGCTGGCAATCGGCTTGCACACCCGCATCGGCACCTTGCTGCGCGCCGGGCGCAAGCCCCTGGTGCTGGCCGGCCTGCTGTTTGCATTCCTGGTGTGTGGCGGCGCGCTGTTGTGCGCGGCGGTGGCCTGAGCACGCAAGGCCGGGAGAGGGTGGATGCTGGTGCGGCCGACGGGGGTCGAACCCGTAAGCCCGTAAAGGCGGCAGATTTTAAGTCCAGTACAATCGCAAAGCAACGACACCATGCACAACGTAACACCTTGATTTTATGGGGATATCTTCACGTCGCTTCACGTTCGTGTCGCTCGCTTGTGGTCGGTTGCGATGTGCGTTACGCACCGATTACACAAGCTGCGCTATACTCGCGGCCTCGCCCGGATGACGAAACTGGTAGACGTACCGGACTTAAAATTCGGAGCCGAAAGGCGTGCGGGTTCGACTCCCGCTCCGGGCACCACACCAAAAGCAAACAGCCCTGTCCATCGCGGTGGACAGGGCTTTTGTCTTTCTAGGCGCCGCTGCTCGCTGCGCCCCGCGCTGCCGGCTTGGTCGTTACCTTGGTGGTCGAGTGAATAGCCAACACGTTGCACACGAATCGCGTGCCGCTGTTACGCGCGCCAATCGCGCACATCACGTACTGTAGGGCGAACAAGCCCCCAGCAATCCATCGACTCGCAGTGGGTGCCCCTGCGTACCACAGCGCGAGAGGCTGGATCGGTCGGCAAGGCCCCGACATTCCTTGCCAGCGCCTTCATGTCGGTGCGGGCATCTGCCGGCGCGTATTTCGTGAAAGCCTGGCTGCCTGGTAGCGGGTTTCTGATCCTCCAGTAGACAAGCCTCGCCTTAGCTTCATGCGACAAAAGCCCGGTGAGCAACAGAACCACAACCGGCAACAGCGGCGATGCGCTGGCCCGCAGGATAGCCATCTTGCTGGCGTCCACCAACTCGGGCGCGATGAAAAGGAGCACCACGGCCGCATCCAGCACGGCCAGCATAACCAGCCACTTGATGTTCGCGTCCTTCAGGACGTGTGAGCGGGCTTTCATCCTTGGCACTCCGTGTCGATGTGAAAGGTGCCGTCCTCGGAGACCTCGAACTGGATAGTCCCATCGCGGCGCGTGGTAAGCACGTGGCGCCGCTTGCCCGTGGTCCTCACCAGCACGCCGGTGTCTCGCACCACGGCCCGATAGTCCGGCACGGTGCGCTGTGTGTCGTGCTGGATCGGCTTATCGGAAATGACGATTGCTTGGGGCGTGCAGAAGTTGAAAAGCTCGGGGCAGAAACCGTTTTCGCGCCCATGATGCGAGGCCACCAGGACATCGAGATTGCTCAGCGCTTGTCGGAAGTCTGCCCGCTGAAGCAGTGCTCGCCAGCCGTCCTTTTCAATGTCGCCTGGAAACAGAATGCTAAAGGGGCCGTATCGGATGAAGACGGCCAGGCTGAGATTGTTCGTATCTGTGAAAACCGGGTAGCTGTTCCAGAAAGCCGTCGCCGTGATACCGCCCATGTACTGGTTGAACGGCTCGCTGGCGGGCTGGTTGTAGCTGGCGCACGCATCTGCGTACCAAGACGCGTCGCCAGTAAGCGGTCCGCCGTTAAGCTTGACCTGGCGAATCTGGTTGCTGGTGTAGCTAGGATTGCGAAAGAGGACTGGGACGACGATGCCGGCGTCCTCTATGCCCCGCAAGTCGCTCATGTGGTCTTGGTCGGCGTTCGTGATGAACAGGTAGTCCAGCATGTTCCGACCCAGGCCGTGGCGGATGAAAGTGCTTGGCCGCCACGAATCGGTATCACCCGAATCGATCATCGCCAGCCGTCCGCCAACATCACCGCCCAGAAGCGTGGACGTGACATGCTGAATCATGGCGCAAGCGCCGTGCTCCACGTCCCATACGCGGAGCCGCATAACCCCCGGCATAGTAGCCCCCAAGTCCCAAGACAGGGGTTAATGTAATGCCTGGGGCCTGCATCCGCTAGTTTACGCCGCTTGGCCCCTCAACTTACCAACAGTTAGGCGGCCATGGGCGATGGCTTGCAAAAATGCCCGCGCTTGGCGGTGTGGTCAGGCAGTGGCCGGGAACACGTCCAGCGCATGCTGCACGTTCCTCAGCGGCGGCATGCTGCTGCGCAGGGCTTGATACACGTCTGCGGCAAGCTTTGCGCGCAAATCGGTGTCGATGGGCAATCCGGCGTGGGGTTCCAGTGCGTCGGCTGCCATGTTGGCAAGTTCTCCAGCGAGTGCTTGGAGTAGAGCGATGCGGGCGTGGTCAGAGTGAGTCAGAACTTCCATTTGTTGCTGTGGTTCGTTGTTGCTGGGTTGTGAAACTTGTTTAAACGGTCGCGCGGTGCTCGGCTTTGCAGGCTAGGTCTTTCTCGCCAGCAGTCCGCAGCGCGGCGGCAGCCAGGGCCAGCGCGTCGCGGCGGCGCTTGCAGGCTGGATCGCTAGTCAGGCGCGGCCCCAGCAGGCGAGCAACGGCGGCATCCCAGGTTTCCGCGTCGCTCCAAGGCGCCTCAGTAGGCATGCGGTAAGCGTCGCCCTTGCTCATCGCGTCACCAGCTGCATGGCGCGGCCAATGGCCACCAGGGCGGCATCACGCGTCAACCCGTTGCGTTCGAAAACCGTGCCGAATGCCGCCAGGTCTTCATCGCTCGGTTTGTCGTGAACCCCGCCAAGCCATCCCAGCGCCAGAAGCGTGTCGCGGTCAGGACGCCTGCGCAGTCCGTCAGCGCGCTGCTCGCCCTTACGAAGGTACAGAAGGAACACGGGATCAAATTTCCCGCGCTCCACGGCAGGCAGCAGCTTGTCGTCCCGATACTGCGTGACGCGGCGCGCCGTAATTCCCAGGATGGCGCCAATTTCCGGAGCGGTCATTGCGAAATCAATCATGCGGTGGCCTCTACGGCGGGTTGATAGTCTTTGAATTGAAAGGCAGCGCCTTTCCACACCTTCAGTGCTTCGCGGATGCGCCCGGCGGTGTCGCGGTCTTTTGCTGCCAGGCGCGTATCGGCTGCAATCTTGTCGGCAGTGCTGATTGCGCTGACCAACTGGCTGAACAGGTCTTGGTCGTTCATCGCTTGGCGCTCCGTGCCTGCTCCAGCCACGGCGCGGCAGGATCAATCCGGCGCGCACCAGGTGCAGCGCGGCGCTTGGCCCGGCGTAATTTGCGGCGGTCCTGGCGCGGTGCTGGTGTGGTCGGCGCTTGCTCGCGTGCGGGCGAGTGGGTGGCTTCGTCGTTTGCTCGACCAAGCAGGCGCGAAATCAATTTCCCAAACATCACTCGTCCCCCAGCGTTGCGCGGTGGCCGTTGGCCTCGGCGCGCTGTTGGGCAAGCAGGTCAATGGCCAGGATTTCAATTTCCTGGGCGGCGCGGCGAAGTTCGCCAGCAACGTCAGTGACGGCGGGCGACAACAGAGTGGGTGAGCCGAACAGGACGCTGCGCTGTACTTGCAGGCCGTTCATGATGATATTCAGCTGCTGCGAAAATGGTTTTGCGTGCATTGGTCAATGTTTTGTTGGGTGGTGCGCCGATATTTCCGGCCTCGGCGCCAGGGCGGGTGATACGGACCGCGTTTCGAAGTCGTTGGTGCGGTCCTACTCCCACGCTCGCGCTCTTTCCGGACCCAGGCGGCGCGAGTGGCCTGGTCTGCTTTAACCCGCAGCGGGTTGAGAGTCGTTCGGCTGGTGGTCCAGCGCGCGCCGCAGTAGCGCCTGGGCGGCCTGGCTCATTGACAGCTCGGCGCCGACACGCTGCGACATATCGCGGCGTGCAGTTTCAATCTGTTGGCGCAGTTCGCCCGGAAGGCTAAGCGAAATCTTTTCCATGTTTAAACGCTCCGAATCGGTTGCCAGTTCGCCCACCTTGACCCGCCACGCACAGCAGCTGCGGCGGCTTCCTGCTCGCGCTTGGCCGCGATGACTAGAGAGCCGATCAGGCCAAGGGCGTGTTGCCGTTGCACATCGGTCAGGTCGGGCCAGTTCGACTGCAACCAGGCGCGCGGCTGCTCGGCGCCGTAGAAGAACGCGCCTCGCGCCGTGGTAATCAATTGACGCGCAGATTTATCGTCTGCACCAGGACGCCCGATTACGTGCGCGCCGGCAATGGTGACTGCCACATCGGCGGGCAATGCGTCGGTGGGCGCTGTGGCGGCCACTGCAGCAGCTTCGTCCTGGCAGCTGCCCAGCAGGTTTTTCAGGTTGCCGATCATGCCGCCACCGTGAAGAAGTCCAGCGCAGCGGTGGGCAGGACGGCGCGCGCGTTTGCAAACACGCTAACGTCCAGGTTTCCGTTTGCATCCATGCGCTTGGCGTGGACGCTCACGGTCGGCCACACAGCGACGAACGCGCGCGAGAACACACCGGCGAACGACTTGGCATGACCAGCCGTTAGGCGCGCGGCGATGCCTTCCTTCGAACGAAGCGTGCCATCCTGCCAAACAGTTGCGCCCTGGCCGCCAGTTCCCAGGATGGCGGTGACGTCGCCGAGGCCGACGTTGCGGGCTGCCAGCCTCCCGAAATCGAACGCTGCCGGGGTCGCTGCGTCGATGGCGTCGAATACCAGCTTGTCCACAAGCAAGCCCAACGCCGCGCAAGATGGCGTTGGTCAGTTCGTCATGCAGCGTATCGCCGCCCAGGGCGCGCTGCTCGGCTCGCGACAGCGTAAAGCGAAGCGCGTAAGACGGCATGTCGGCGTATCCGAAGCTCAGGTCATGAACCGGCTTTGGCGACACAGCCGCGCTCGCGCCGTCAGCCACCTGCGCAAACTGCGCAGCATCGACCACGCGACCGAGCGCCGTTGTGCTGTACCCGCTGGTGGCAGCGTTGTATCCCGGCGCCCGCCCGTCCGGGGGCAGGAAGACGAACGCGCCAGCGCGTGCGGCCTGCGAGTGTTCGCGTACGGTCGCCAGCGGGTCAACCGCCTTAGTCTCGCCAGCAGGCTTGGTGGTCGCGCTGGGCAGTGGAACGTTCGTGTCGGGATTGCCGCCTGCCGGTGCGATGCTTTCGATGCCCAGCAATTGCGCAATATTTGCGCCATTCACTCCCAGGTCGATGGCGCGAGCCAGGTCAATCGCGGCGGTTGCGACGGCCGGCTGTGCAACGCGGCGCGGCTCGTCGCCCATGCCAATGTCGCGGAAGCCAAGCGCGCGGCCACCTTGTTCGATAGCAATGCGGATCGGGTTGGCCTGTGCGCCGGCGCTGGGTTTGCCAAGCGCATTGGCCATGCGTTCCAGCAGGTCGGCGTTGCGCGTAAATTCCGGCGTGGTCGGGTTCAGGTATTCGTCAAAAACGTCTTTGTGCATGCGGTCGCTCGGTTTCGGTTATCTCGGTTTAGATTTTGCAGAGTTCGCGCCCGTTTTTCCTCTTGTGGGTTCTTCGCGCTGCAGTCCTGCGAATTCTTGCGCGTTCGCGCCTGGACTTCCTTATGTGGGATTTCCGCGCTGCGGCGTCTCCGTTTCACAATGCGGAAACGGAAATGATGTTTTTTGGGGCACTGACACCTGGAGTGCGGCGGAGCCACTGACTCCGCATGACATACCCCCTCAAAGAGGACCCGGCATCACATTTGCCTGCCAGCCGCCCTAGCGGCCCGCCTGCGCCCCTCCGTGGTGAGGCTGTACCTACCCCTGCCATCCCTGGCCACCAGCCCAGCGCGCGCCATCCTCGCAAGCCTGCGCACTATCGTGGGCCGTGGCATGCCCACATAGGCCGCCAGCTTCCAGGCGGTCATGGGCTTGCCCTCCAGGTCGCCAACCGCCACTGCGCACACCAGCAGCACGTCACCGGCATGCGAGGCGAACCGATGCTGCCCCAGCAGTGCCATGGACAGGTTGCGCATGTCGTGCAGGGCGCGGTGCAGTGTGGTTGGTCGGGGCATATACCTTCCTGACTTAGCGCGCAGAGGTAACGGTAACGGTAGGTAACGGCAATCTGCATAGGCTTGGGAAAATCCGGTGAATTTCAGTCCTATTAGAAATGCCGTTACCTGCCGTTACCGTTACCTTCACTCCGCATCATGGAACGTCACGCGCTATAGCTCACTTCAATCCCGCGTAATGTGCGGCCAACAAAAAGCCCGCCTTGGTGGCGGGCTATTGGTCAGGCTGCAGCCAGGACTTCCGGTGTGGTCCTGAACCCATCAGGGCGCGCTCGGCAGATTTCCGCCGCCAGATCGTGCCCCTTGGCGCTCGTCCAGGTTCGTCGGCGTTGCGATGCATCAGCGATTTCGACGCATCCACGGCGGCGCGCTTGGCGTCGCTCATCGGCGGGCGCTCACCTGGGTTGAATGCGCTGATATCGCGGTCGCGCAGCCACACGCCAACGGCGTTGATGAATTCGCCATCATCCAGCAGCGCATACAGGCGCGCGTAGACTTCCGGGGAGCGTGGCGCCGCGTCGTGCCGCACCACACGCCAGCGGCGGTCGGTATCGTTCAGCGGCAGCGCGTTGTCGTGGTTGCTGAACACCAGCCAGCGGCAGGAATTGTGTTCCTTGAACTGGCGGCCGAATTTCGGATTGATGGAGCGTTCCTCGGCGTTGACGATAGATTTCAGGCGGTTAGCGTGGCGGAACTGGTTTTCGCCTCCGCCCTCTTGCACTTCGTCCACCATGGCCAACACGCGGCCCGCAAGCGCGCCGTTGAACTGGCTTTCGAGTAGCGCCGGCAAATCGACGTTGGGAGCCACATAGCCGCGCCACAAGCGAGCCAGCACCGATGCCAGCCAGTTGCGACCGGTGCCGGTGTTCTTGGCGATGTGCAGCCAGCCGTAATGCGGCAGCACACCGGGG
Source organism: Cupriavidus basilensis OR16 (assembly GCF_000243095.1). Taxonomy (GTDB): domain Bacteria; phylum Pseudomonadota; class Gammaproteobacteria; order Burkholderiales; family Burkholderiaceae; genus Cupriavidus; species Cupriavidus basilensis_D. The sequence goes on from NZ_AHJE01000036.1 coordinate 77,104, forward strand.
CGCTGCTCGATGTGCGCCAGCCAATCCAGAAACGCGCCGCGCTCGGTGTCGTCTCCGATCAGGTACTCGACTTGCTCAAGAAACGGGGTCACGTCGCGTGCGGCCTTGCGGCGCTCGATGGGACGCCACGAATTCAGCGCAGTCGCGCCATCAGGGTCTGCGCAGATGGCAGGCGCACCAGCGTAAAACGTGCGGGTCATAACCGTTTTGCGCTCGGCGTGCTGCTTCCAGGTGACAGCGTGCAGCACGCGACGGCGCCGGCCATCGTCGCCTTCCACCTTGCTGGCGCAAGATGCAGTCAGGTCGCAGAACTCGCTGAACGGCAAAACCCATTTGGGATTGCTGATTCGGCCCACCTGGCTGCCCGATGCGATCCACACGCAGTCGTTCAGCATGTCATCGATAGATAGCGACGGCGGCTCGGTGTCGTGCTCCGCTTCCTGCAGTCTCGCGTTTTCGTCTTGCTGCAGGCGGCGGCGCGCATCGTTACGCGCATTGTCGTTCGCCGCAACCTCCACTGCCTGCTTCAGCACCGCCAGCACGGCATCGGCGCCACGCTCAAGGTGCAGGTCGTTCACGTCATTGCCGTCCGCCAGGTCGGCAGGCAGCACGGCGTATGCGCACCCATGACGCGCAGCAGCGGCGGCGGCTTCGCGCTCTTTGCCACGGTCAGGAACGATGATCGGCTTGGCGCCAGCGCGCTTGATGGCGGCGGTGGCTTTCTCGATGTTGCTAGCTCCGAACGACACCACTGCGGCGCTGCCAGTGACTGCGTTGACGCTCCAGGCATGCCCAATGCCTTCAATGATGTACGCGGGCGCGCCATGCTCCAGCGTGCCAACGGTGAACGTCCCGGCCATCGAGCAGCCAAAGGCGTTCAGCTTCTCGCCGCCGTTCGGGCCGATGAACTGAATGGACGCCAGTTCGCCGCTTGGCGCGCGAACCGGGACCATCAGCCAGCCTTCCAGGCAGCGCCCCTTGAACGCCGCCCAGCCCTGCAGCGGCCACGACACCAGGCGCAGCCCGTCAGGCGTGCCGTGTTTCCTGGTGATGTAGCCATGATCCGCCGTTGCTGCCGGACCACGTTCCCACCATTCGCGCAGTGGTGCGGCGCGTCTCGCATCACGCTGGGGCTTGTGGTCGCTTGCCGGGTCAGCCCAGCCAGCTTCACGCGCCAGGTGGAACAGGGTGCCGGCATTCACGCCGCCGTCCCGCTTAAATGATTTCCAGGCGTCGCTGGTGTCACCCTGGCCGCCGTAGTTGCCGGCGGTCGCGCTCCAGTCGTTGAAGTCCTCGAACGTGAGGCCAGCAGCCTTCGCTGCGCAGCCAATGCGGACCCATTCGCGGCGATCCACGCCGGCATCCAGCGCCCACAGCGCAGCGCGTGCGCGGTCAATGTCGATAGCGGCCGCGCTCATGCCGCACCCCGCATCGCCAGTTCGTTGACGACAGTCGCAACGCAATCGTGAAAGCCGTTGATGCTCGCCAACTGCGCCAAGTCATTCGCCACCGTCTCGGGCGACTGGCCACGACGCAGCAGTCGTGGCACTAGATCGAACAGCGCGACATGAACCTGCACATAGTTGTGCGCAAAAACCACACGATTGAAATAACGCATATAGCTACGCGGCGATGCGGTGTTACGCATATAATTGGCGGTGTTCGTGGTGTTTTTCTTAAAGGATCGTTCCATATGAACGGTCCTTTTTTTATTGTTTAGCCACGGCCACGCCGCCAGTTTCCGATAGCCATTCCTGATAGCGGCGTTCGGAAATCAGCAACTTTTTTCCAAGCTGCACGCAAGCCTTGGCCAGGCCGTTGTAGTCCCGGAACCTAAGCTGGTAGCGCAGGGTTTGCACCGACAGAATCTTCGGATGACGCGCAGCGAAGTCGTGCACGTTATAAAGGTCGTTCAGTTCGATTTGATTGGTCTGCACGATTTCTTGCTCCCAACGAATTAGTTGTGTTGGGTGCAACGTTAATACAGAACGATATTCACAGGGGTCAACACGTTGCTAATGTGCGTCGATCCGCTGCGGACGAATGAGTGATGCGATGTTTAAATCAATGACTCAGCGTGAAGTGCAATGATTTAAAATATTCACGCGCGTGAATAAAAAGGGCACCCGAAGGTGCCCAAAAAAACTTGTAACAAATTGTAACGACGCACATCTAAGCACCGCTGCCGAACGTTCGCTCGGCAATCTCCACGGCGTCATCTGTGTCCAGGTGCGTGTACCGGTTGAGCATCGCCAGCGTCTTGTGGCCGGTAACGGCCTGCACCTTTGCAAGGTTCTTTTCGCTACGGACTAGCTTGGTCGCGGTGGTGTGGCGCGTTGTGTGCAGCACCACCTGGTCCAGCGGGTCGTCGCGGTCCTGCCATAGGCCAGCGCGCTTGCGTGCGGCCTTCCATAGCATGTCGATATTCTTGGGCCGCTCGGGGTGCCTGGGGTCAAAGAATACATAGTCCGAATTCAGCGCGCGCACCTTCTTGGCTTCGGTCAGCGCGGCCTTCACATCGCTCACCAGGGGCAGGGCGCGCGATGAATCGTTTTTCGTCTTGGGCAACATCGCCACGGAGCGGTCGAAATCCACATCCTGCCAGCGGAGATTTAGAACCTCTGACTTGCGCGCCGCAGTCGTAAGGCAAACGCGCAACAGCAGGCGCATCATCGGCCAGGTGCTGGCGTCGCAAGCGGCATACAGGCGCTGTTCTTCGTCTGGCGTAAGGATGCGGCGCCGGCCCTCGGATTCCTTCTCCTTGGCCACCGCGCCACCCTTCATGGGGTGCGAGTCAATAACGCCACGCTGCAGAGCAAAGTTCAGGACGCTGGAAAGCGTCGCCAGGTAGCGGTTGACCGTCGCGGGGGTTAGTGGCTTGTCCAGAGTGATCGGCCCTGCCGGCGTGAACCTGACCGCAGGCTTTACCAGCAGCGTCGCCTTGCAGGCGTTGATTGCACCCCTGGTGATTTCGCCAGTTTTCATGGCGCCAAGCTCAACCCGCCAGAAGTCAATATGAGCCGGCTCCCAGAACCGGGTGCCTTTGGTCGGCGGCGCCTTGACGAATGAATCCAGCAGATCGCCAAACTTCGGACCAGCTGCAGTTCCCAGCGCGGCGAGGGAGGCGCTGCTCTCGTTCTCCCGGCGTACTATCCGCCTCCGGCTTATATTGCCGCACCGCCCGTGATCATGGCGCCTGCTCCTGTCTACTATGGCCCGCCGCCGGTCTACTACGGTCCGGGCCCGGGCTATTACGGCTACGGCCCGCGTTACTATGGCCGCGGTTACTACGAGCGGGGCTACGGCCGGGGCTATTACGGCCATGGACATGGACGCCACTGGCGATAGGCATGAACGACCTGCCGCGCGCTGGTTGGTGAAAAGGGCCCTTCGGGGCCCTTTCGTTTTCCGGGCGCAGCCCTGGGAGGCAAACTGTAGGCGGCAATACGGACAAGGTTCCGTAGTCGGCAGAAGGGTCAAAATATTTGAAGAGACAGGTCAAACCAGCGCTCATATCGTTATTAGGGTTTCCCCTTATACTGCTGCTGTGACGCCGTGATGACAAGATTCCGCAAAGCTTCATCATCCAGCGCCCCTCCAGCACCACCTAATTCCCAAGAGGATCCGCCCATGAAGATCAAGAACAGCCTGGTGGCGATCGCAGCCCTGACCGCCCTCTCCGCACTCTCCGCATCCGCCTTTGCAGCCGGTATTGCCAAGGCAGACCCGTACACCGATGGTGCCAAGATCGGCAAGGTCGATCCCTACACCGATGGCGCCAAGCTTGGCAAGGTTGACCCGTATACCGACGGCGCACGCAAGGTTGATCCGTTCACCGACGGCGCCAAGGTTGGCGATCGCCGCGACCAGTTCAGCGACGGAGCCTGAGTTTGCCGGACACAAGCCCGCAGCCCCGAGGGCTTCGGCAGTCCGCATCCCGCAACGCCGTGAATCAGTAAAAGGCCCGCTCAAAGCGGGTCTTTTGCTTTTTGCGGACAGGTGCCGGGACGGTTGTGGCATGGTCATGCCAAGGGCCGTGGCGCTATACTTCCGGCTCACTGAAATGATCTTCGAGGAGAGTGGTATGCAGCAAAAAACCGTGCTGACGGCAGATGATGTGAAGAAGGTACTGGCCGCGGCCGAACTGGAAGCCAAGAATCATCAATGGGCGGTTTCGATTGCCATTGTGGACGATGGCGGCCACCTGCTGGCACTGCAACGCCTGGATGGCGCTGCACCAATCTCGAGCTACATCGCCACCGAGAAGGCGCGTACGTCGTCGCTGGGCCGTCGCGAGTCCAAGGTTTACGAGGACATGATCAACAACGGCCGTCATTCGTTCATGACCGCGCCGGTGCTGCAAGGCATGTTGGAGGGTGGTGTGCCTATCGTGGTCAATGACCAGGTAGTGGGTGCGGTTGGCGTGTCGGGCGTGAAGTCGACCGAAGACGCCCAGATCGCGCGTGCGGGCATTGCCGCGCTGGGCGTCTGATACACGCCTGCAAGCAGAGGCGAGCGTAGCGCCGGCAGTGAGCGTAGCTCACTGTCCAGGCGCTACCTGCTTCCCGCTTACTGCTGACTGAAGTGCTTGTGTTGCCTGACGCTAAAGTCTGTCGACCTGCTTCAGCGCCGGGCTGCCGGCTCCGGTAGCCCGGCGCTGCATCCCTAGGAATCCGTACAGCGTGGCATGGTTTCCCGCGGCATGGCCCGTGCTTGCGCGGGTGTACGCTTGTGCACGCTCACTTCGTCAGGATCAGCTTTCCGTAGCGCGTAATGCGCAGCGTGTAGACTTCGCCGTTATGCAGGATCGGCAGCAGGTTGGTGCCGCGCATCAGCGAATCCAGGGGCACGGCATCGCCAGTGGGCGCTGTGGGAAGGCTATCACGCACCAGGGCTTCCAGCCGGGCGGGCAGGGCCGCGACAGCAGATTTCATGGATTCGATAGCCGCGCTGGCGGGGTTCTCGCGCCGCGCTTGCGCAGCCTTGTTGGGGTTGACTTCGACCCGGCGCAGGGAAAGACGGCGGCGGGTGACTTCATGCGGTTGCGACAGCGGCAGGGTCAGGGTGCTCATGGGTGGGCTCCGGTCCGGTGGTCTGTGGCGGCAACGCGGGACTGCGTGCTGCCACGACCGGGTTCAAGTTGGCCTCATCTTAAATGAGAATTGTTATCATTACAATAGAGATTTTCAATCTCGCCAGCCGAGCGCTACCCGCGCCGGCGCAACACTCCATGGAGTGCCCTTTTTGCTGCTGCGCTGCCGGCCCGAAGGGCGCGGCGCGAACAACGCTAGTGCTTGGGTTCCGTGATGAAACCGATCTTTCCCAATCCGCCATGCTGCGCGGCCGCCATGACTTCCGCCACGCGCTCATAGCGCACGTCGCGATCGGCCCGCAGATGCAGCTCGGGTTGCGGCTGCTGCTGCGCGGCTTGGGCGATGTTGGCCTCGAGCGTGGGCTCGTCGACCTCGGCCTGGTTCCAGAAGACCTTGCCGCTGGCGTCGATCGACAGGTTGATGCTCTGCGGCTTGGGATCGTTGGGCGTGTTGGTTGCACGCGGAAGGTCGATCTTGACCGCGTGGTTGATCACGGGGATGGTGATGATGAAGATGATCAGCAGCACCAGCATGACGTCGACCAGCGGCGTCATGTTGATTTCGCTCATTACTTCGTCATCGTCCGAGTCGAGGGTGCCGAATGCCATGATGACTTCCTTGTTGCCTTGGCCTTGCTACGGCCTTACTGGTTCTTGACGGCGAGGCGCACGCTAGTGTCGTCCGGGCGGGCGCTGGTCGGGCGCATACGGGCGCCGGTGACGAAGTAGGCGTGCAGGTCGTGGGCGAAGCGGTTGAGCTTCGAGATCACGCCCTTGTTGCCGCGGGTCAGCGCGTTGTAGCCGAGCACGGCGGGGATTGCAACGGCCAGGCCGAACGCGGTCATGATCAGTGCCTCGCCCACCGGGCTGATGGCGGTGGCACGCATGACGAAATCGCCTTGCGTCCAGAGGTGTGAAAGTCCGAGGTCCTGCATGTTGGTTCCTGGTGAGGTCGGTATTGAAATCAGTTGAGTTCGAACCCGATCGGCTGCTGGGCGGTAACCGCCACGGCACGACCGTTGTCCAGATAAGGCTTGCAGCGCATGCGTCGCACCGCGTCTTCGGCGGCCTGGTCCAGCCTGGAGGATCCGCTTGAGGTCACGACCGCGGTCTTGACCACCTTGCCGGTATCGTCTGTAGTCAGACGCACCACGGCCTTGCCGGTTTCACCCATGCGCCGCGATTGCGACGGATAAGTGGGTTGCGGCGGGCTGCACTGGATCTCGCCAATGCCGACCGCGCGCGGCGCTGCCGACACAGGAGCGACCGGCTCAGGGGCGGGGGCAGGCGGTGCCGGCGGGGCAGGCGGCGCGGGCGGTGCTTCCACGGCATTGGGCGTCGGCGGCAGCGATGCCACCGGCGTCGGCGTGGGGCGCGGTTGCGGCGGTGCGGGCTTGGGTGCGGTGACCTTCACCTGCTTGGGCGGGGATTCCGGTTTTGGCTTGGGCGTCTCGACGGCGGGCTTTTGGGGCGGCTCGAGCGGAATGATGCGGGCGACGATTTCAGGCGAGATCACGGCTTCCGTGATCTTGCGCCCCAGCCCGCTCTGGATCAGGTAAAGCAGGCCGACGTGGAACAGCAGGACGGCGAGCGTGATCTTGAAAAAACGTTGATCGAACATGAGAAAACAGCAGATGTCGGCGAATTGGCGCGGCGCCGGCTTTATTAGCGATAGGGCCTATTTGCGATAGAACAGGATCAGCGAGATGCCACAACCGACCAGCAAGCTAAGCAGCAATTCCATGATAAACGCTCCTTCAACAGTGATGCCGGTGGGAGCGCCGCTCTCGAGGCAGCGTGTCAGGTGCCCAGTATAAACGATAATGATTCTTATTTGGTAGCATTTTGTGCAATGCATTGAATCGCTGCCGCGAACCCGTCTTTATACGCCGATTTGGCGACGGCTTCCCGCGGCTGCGACAAAATGCGCGCTCTCGCACGGCCCAGGGTTGCCGGCAATGCCCGATCTGCCACAAAGCGCGCTAGCATAGGAAAAAGACGAGCCATTCGAGCAATTCGAGCATTTCGCCGCGCCGGCCACGGCGCTCCCCCGTGCGAGAGGACCAGGCCATGGACTTCACCCGTTTCGCCGAAGACGACCGCTCGACCCTCCTGCGTGCCGCTACCGGCGCGCCATGCACCTCCGCGCTCGACTGGATGTGCGCCCAGTTCGCCCTGCGGGTCGTGTGCTCGCTGGGGCCAAGATTCAACCTGCGCAGCAATATCAACGACATCCTGACGGTCAGCGCCCAGGAGATGGTTTGGCCGTACGGCGTGGTATTGCGCGTCCAGCGCTTCCTCGCCGCGCGCTGCGCCGATATGCCCGCCTGGAAGGGCGCCGCGCGCCTTACGCCCGAGGAATTCCTGGAGCGGCACGGGCAATGGAACAGCGCGTTCGACGAGAGCGCGCTGTTCTACTACCTGGATGAGTACGTCAAGCATCACGCCAAGGATATGTTCGCCGTGTTCGACGCGTCGGCGGCGGCGCTGGCGGCGCGGCTGGATGGCGAACGCGTGCTGCTGGTGCGCAATATCGACATGCTCAGCCATGTGCTGGATTTGCCCGAGCACGAGCGCAAGCTGCTGCTGTATGCGGCGCTTGCAAAATACAAGCGCGACCTGCGCGCGGTGATGGTGGACTGCAAGGTGGCGCACAGCCAGGAAGCCTTCCAGATCCTCGCCGGCTTGACCGGCGCCAGTCCGGCCGCGGTGGCGGCCTCGCTGCGGCCGGGCTCGCGCCTGGAGACGCTCAACCTGATCGAGCAGCCATTGCCGGAGAACAGCGTGACCGACCTGGGCGACCTGATGCGCCTGTCAGATCGCCTGCTGCATGTGCTGCTTGGCAACTATGCGAACGAAGCGGAGATGATGGCGGTGTTCACGCGCCCGGCGGCGGCGCCCACGCTTGGCACCGGGGACTATCCACATGTCGAGACCGATGCACGCTACCTCTCGGCGCTGCTGGCCAATGCCACGCGGCAGCATGCCTGCGGCGTCAATGTGCTGATCTACGGCCCGCCCGGCACCGGCAAGACCGAGTTCGCGAGGCTGCTGGCGCGCGAGGCCGGCTGCGAGCTGTACGAGGTGGACTGCCTGGACCGCGACGGCAACAGCTTGTCGGGCAAGGATCGCTATCGCTCGCTGCAGGTGTCGCAGGCGTTTCTGCGCGGACGGCCGCGCACGGCCTTGCTGTTCGATGAAGTCGAGGATGTGTTCCCCGGCAGCGCGCGCGAACTGACCAGCCTGTTTGGCCAGGAAGACCCGCGTGGCTCGGTGAACGGCAAGGCCTGGGTCAACCAGACGCTGGAGCAGAACCCGGTGCCGGTGATCTGGATTTCCAACTCGATTCGCCAGATCGATCCGGCCTACCTGCGGCGTTTCCAGTTTCACCTGGAACTGAAGATCCCGCCGCCGCTGGTGCGCGAGAACATCATCCGCAAGCACCTGGGCACCTTGGATGTGAGCGACGCCTTTATCGCGTCGCTGGCGGCGCGCAAGACGTTGACGCCGGCACAGGTGCAATCGGCCGCGCGCTTCGTGCAATTGGCAGGCCCGGGCGTGGCGGAGCCGGTGGAGGCGCTGATCTTGCGGCAGCTTGACCATGCCGATCGCGCCATGGGACTGCGCCCGGAAGTGGAGGGGCGCCCGGTGGTGACGCACTACCGCCTGGATTACCTGAACCTGGAGACGCGCTACGAAGTCGGCAAGATCGTGCAAGCGCTCAAGGCGCGACAGCGTGGCACCTTGTGCTTCTACGGCCCCCCGGGTACCGGCAAGACGGCGCTGGCCGAGCACATCGCGGCCGCGCTCGAGCAGCCGCTGATGATCCGGCGCGCCTCCGACCTGATGAGCAAGTACGTGGGGGAAACCGAGCAGCAGATTGCCGCGATGTTCGCCCGTGCGGAGGAGGATGGTGCAATCCTGCTGCTCGACGAAGCCGACAGCTTCATGCAAAGCCGGCAGAACGCCGTGCGCAACTATGTGCGCGAAGAGCTCGCGAAGATGGATTGCCTGACGCCGGGCGATTTCGCCACGGTCAAACGTCAGTGCGTGCTGCTCGGCGAAACACTGACGTCCGATGAGTTCCTCGCGCAACTGCGCCAGGAGCATGCGGTCAAGCCGGATGTGCGGCAGCACCGGCCGCTGGGGTTCCTGCAATGACAATAACAATAACCAGACGCAGGATGGCGTTGTCTTAGTCGAATGCCGGCGCGGGCTCGATCACCAGGGTTTGCGCCGGCGCGTCCACATGCAGCAGCGCCGCAGCCATGGCGCGCAGATGGGCGGCGTCCTTGGTCGAGGTGTAGCGGTCGTTCGGCACCGCATCGGCGCTGGCGGCCATGCCGTGCTCGGCCAGCTTGCGCCGCAACTGCCGCGCGATGGCATCGCCGGTATCGACCAGCGTAAGGCGCTCGCCTACCAGCTCCCGCACAGTCTCGGACAGGAAGGGATAGTGGGTGCAGCCGAGCACCAGTGTATCGGCGCCGGCTTCGAGCATGGGCGACAGGTAGGCGGTGAGTTTCTCGCGCACGGCCGGGCCGGCCACATCGCCTTGCTCGATCAACGGTACCAGCCCGACGCCGGCCTCGCAGAGGAAACGGCTCTCGCCTTCCAGCGAGGCAAGCAGGCGGCCGAACTTTGCGCTTTTCAGCGTGTTGGCCGTGGCCAGCACGCCGACCACCTTGCTGCGGCTCGCTGCGGCGGCGGGTTTCAGGCCGGGCTCGACGCCGATGATCGGCAGCGTCAGCCGTTCGCGCAGTGTGTGGATCGCATGCATGGTGGCGGTGTTGCAGGCGATCACCAGGGCCTTGCAGCCCTGCGCCACCAGCCATTCGCAAACCTGCAGCGTGCGCGCCTCGACAAAGCGCTCGGGCTTTTCGCCATAGGGCGCGTACTTCGAGTCAGCCACGTAGATCAGCGATTCATGCGGCAGCAGGGCGCGGATTTCGCGCAATACGGACAGGCCGCCGAGGCCGGAATCGAAGATGCCGATAGGTGCGTTGTTCACGTTTGCGTAGTGCGTTGTGCGTAATCAGGAAGATGAGTAGCAAAAAGCCGGGTCGGAAGACCCGGCTTTTTGTTCACAGCATGGCTGTCACGGCGTGGCCGGCCTTTACAGCGCAGCAACCGGGATCTTGCCAATCTTGGCTTGCCATTCGGCGGGGCCGGTCTTGTGCACCGAGGTGCCTTCGCTGTCCACGGCCACCGTCACGGGCATGTCCTTGACGTCGAACTCGTAGATGGCTTCCATGCCGAGGTCTTCGAAGCCGACCACCTTGGCCTCTTTGATCGCCTTGGCCACCAGGTAAGCCGCGCCGCCGACCGCCATCAGGTAGGCCGACTTGTGCTTCTTGATGGCCTCGATCGCCACCGGGCCGCGCTCGGCCTTGCCGATCATCGAGATCAGGCCGGTCTCGGCCAGCATCATCTCGGTGAACTTGTCCATGCGGGTCGCGGTGGTCGGGCCTGCCGGGCCGACGGCCTCGTCACGCACCGGATCGACCGGGCCCACGTAGTAGATCACGCGGTTGGTGAAATCGACCGGCAGCTTTTCGCCCTTGGCCAGCATGTCGGCGATGCGCTTGTGCGCGGCGTCGCGGCCGGTCAGCATCTTGCCGTTGAGCAGCAGGGTCTGGCCCGGCTTCCACGAAGCGACTTCTTCCGGCGTCAGCGTGTTCAGGTCGACGCGCTTGGAGGTCTCGGTGTTCGGTGCCCACTCGACCTTCGGCCAGGCCGACAGGTCAGGCGCTTCGAGCTTGGCCGGGCCGCTGCCGTCCAGCGTGAAATGCACGTGGCGGGTGGCCGCGCAGTTCGGGATCATTGCCACCGGCTTGGAAGCCGCGTGGGTCGGATAGCCCATGATCTTCACGTCCAGCACGGTGGCCAGGCCGCCCAGGCCTTGCGCGCCGATGCCCAGCGCATTGACCTTCTCATACAGCTCGACGCGCATTTCCTCGATCCAGTCCTGCGGGCCGCGAGCGATCACGTCCTGGATGTCGATCGGGTCCATCAGCGATTCCTTGGCCATGACCATGGCCTTCTCGGCAGTGCCGCCGATGCCGATGCCCAGCATGCCCGGCGGGCACCAGCCGGCGCCCATGGTCGGCACGGTCTTGAGCACCCAGTCGACGATGGAGTCGGACGGGTTGAGCATGACGAACTTGGACTTGTTCTCCGAGCCGCCGCCCTTGGCCGCCACCTGGATGTCCACCGTATTGCCCGGCACCACTTCGTAGTGGATCACGGCAGGGGTGTTGTCCTTGGTGTTCTTGCGGCCGCCTTCGGGCGGGCTCACGATGGACGCGCGCAGCACGTTGTCCGGGTTGGTGTAGCCGCGGCGCACGCCTTCGTTGATCATGTCCGACAGGCCCATGGTGGCGCCATCCCAGCGCACATCCATGCCGACCTTGACGAAGATCGTCACGATGCCGGTGTCCTGGCAGATCGGGCGCTTGCCTTCGGCGCACATGCGGCTGTTGGTCAAGATCTGCGCGATCGCATCCTTGGCCGCGGGACTCTGCTCCAGCTCATAGGCACGGCCCAGGCTGGTGATGTAGTCCATCGGGTGGTAGTAGCTGATGTATTGCAGGGAGTCGGCGACGCTCTGGATGAGGTCTTCTTGTTTGATGACAGTCATTTTTGTGGGGAGGACAGTCGAGGGGAAATTCAGCCCGAAATCATACACCTAGCGAGGGGGGGATGCCGGATTGCATGCGCTTGTCGACAGTACTGAGGGTGCGCTTTGCTGCGCATGGCCGGCCGATGCGCGTCACCTGCCGCGAAGCGCATCCTCCCTGCCTGGGACCTTTGCCTTACAGGGCCTTACGGGGAGGCGAAATGGCCCCGATTCCGTTTTCTCCTTGGACAATGTTCCCGGTGGGCCGGCGGTTATCTTGGCATCTCCTCAATAACGGAGATGTGATCATGACCTTGAGCGCAATTGGCAGCAACACGTCGCTGTCCAGCCTGTTCCAGACGCAGTCCACCACCAAAAGCTGCGGTAGCCAGGATGCGACGAGCGGCAGCGACACCAGCAACTCGGTCAGCAATCCAGCCGATGCGCTGATGCAGGCACTTCAGCAAACGCTGGCGCAGCTGGGCATCACGACCGCGTCGTCCAGCACGGACAGCTCGACGACCGCGGCGTCCGCCATTTCCTCCACTTCCGCCACTTCCGCCAGCACCGCTTCGGACGCCGCCGCCAGCAACGCCGCCACCGCGTCCAGCGCGACGGACAGCACGGATGCGTCCGGCAACGCGGTGCAGGCCTTTGTCGGCGCGTTGTTCCAGGCACTTGCTGCCCAGGCTGCCGGCACCACCGCGAGCCAGGGCACAAGCGCCGCGGCCAGCGCCGCCAGCACGACGGCCAGCACCGTGGCCAGCGCCACCGGGACCGACGCCACGCAGACGGCGCAGGCGCCGGCTGCCGCATCCGGACATCACCACCATCACCACCATTACCAAAGCCTCAGCTCGGATCTGTCCAGCCTGGCGCAAGAGGCCGGCGCCAGCACCACTTCGTCCACCGGGACCAGCGCGGACGGCGCCAGCAGCTCGGCCGCAACGACGCTCGGGACCCTCGAGACGGATTTTTCCGCGCTACAGCAATCCGGTAGCTCGGGATCGACGGTATCCTTGCAGTCGTTCCTGCAAACGCTGTCGGCCAACCTGAGCAGTGGCAAGGGTACGATGAGCACCGTTGGTAACTTCGTCACCACGCAGGCATAAAACACCGCTTGGATGGCCGGTGCCGGCATTGCCGGCCACCGTGCCGCGCACGCCGCTCCCGGTCGGCGTGCGTACGCCTTCACCTGCGGAACCCCTATGGCGACGGACAGGCAGCCGCTTCATTTCGTGCAGGCGCCTGGCTCGCCAAACTATGTACATGACTCCTCACGTGCTTCTCGTCGACGACGACCCCGTCGCCTGTGATCTGCTGTCACGCATCCTGCTATCGAGCGGCATGACGGTGTCGGTGCTGCATGATGGCTACGACCTGTCGCGCCGCCTCACGCAAGAGCGGCCATCCGTCGTGCTGCTCGATATCATGATGCCGCGCAAGGACGGGCTGAGCGCGTTACGGGAAGTGCGCGCGGCCGGCGACGATGTGCCCATGATTTTTCTGTCGGCGCGCGGCGAGGCCGCCGACCGTGCCGCGGGCCTGGAGCTTGGCGCCGACGACTACCTGCCCAAGCCATTTTGCTCGCGCGAATTGCTGGCGCGGATCCACGCGGTGCTGCGCCGCCGCCCGCAGGCCCCGGGTAGCGCGCCCGAGCGGCGCCTTTCTTACAGCTTTGGCCCGTTCGACGTCGATTTTTCCGTCCGTATCCTGACGCGGGACGGCGAGCGCCTGCCATTGCGCGATACCGAATTCGCCATGCTCAAGGTCTTCACCGGCCACCCCATGAAAGTGCTTTCGCGTGCCCGGCTGCATGACCGTCTCTATGGCTCGGACATGCATTTCCGCGACCGCAGCCTGGATGTGCCGGTTTGGCGCTTGCGCCGGGTGATTGAAGATGATCCATCGGTACCCCGTTATATCCAGACAGTGCGGGGCCGCGGCTATGTCTTTGTTCCCGGGCTCGACGCGTTCTGCGCTGACGAAGCCGATGACGTCGATGAAGCGCCGGACGCATGAAGAATCCGTTCAATACGCTGTTCGGGCGCATGGCGGTGCTATCCGTATCCGTGCTTGTCATCGTTCATCTGGGCTGGACCGCGCTCATGTTCCACCTGCGCCCGCATGGCCAGGCGGAAGGCATGGCGCGGGGCATCGTGCTGGCACTGGGCACGCTCGACGGGCGGCCGGGCGCCGGCGCGGGGCGCAAGCCGGGCGCTGCCATCCGGCTTGCCGCGCCTGGCACCGAGCCCGCCGCCGGCCCGCTGCCGGAGCATGGGCCGCTGCGCCATCTGTTGCGCGACCTTCGGCAAGGGCTTCCCGCGGGGTCGGAGCTGCGGGTGGACCAGGCTTGGCCGCCGCACCTGTGGGCGCGGCTTCCCGGGCAGCCCCACTGGGCCGTCATGGCACTGGACATGCGGCCGCCGCCATTGCCGCCGTTCGTCTTTGAAACCACCGGCATGCTGGTCGCAGCGATCCTGCTGTCCTTGTTCGTGGCATGGCAGATGCAGCGCCCGATTGCCCGCGTGGCCGGTGCCGCGCGGGAGCTTGGCGATGGCGGGAGCGCGGCGCTGATTCCGGTGACGGGCCCGTCCGAGTTGCGCTATCTCGCCGAGTCCTTCAACGACATGATGCGCAGGCAGGCGGAGAGCCGCGAGAACCAGGCCGTCATGCTCGCCGGCGTGGCGCATGACCTGAAGTCGCCGCTGACCCGGCTGCGCCTGCGCGCCGACGTGCTGGCGGATACCGCGGAGCGCGGCGGCTTTGTGCAGGACATCGACTCGATCACCCATATTGTCAACCAGTTTCTCGAATACGCGAACGAGAGTCCCGATCCCGGGCCGGCCATCGAGGTCGACGCCTTCCTGCGCATGCAGTTTTCCGGCGCATTGTTCCAGTTGCGCCTGGATGCCGGCCCGCAGTGCGTCCTGCCGCGCACGCTGGTGGACCGGATGGTCACCAACCTGGTGGACAACGCGCTGGAGTACGGCATGCCGCCCATCCAGATCGAGACCAGGCGGCAAGGCGATCGCTGGCATATCGTGATACGCGACCATGGCGAGGGCATGCCGGACGCGCAGGTCGAGGTGGCCATGCGTCCCTTCGTCAGGCTTGATACGTCGCGCGGCGGTGACGGGCATTGCGGCTTGGGGCTGGCGATCGTCAGCCGCCTGGTGGAGCGGATGGGAGGGCAATGCCTGGCTAGTAATGCTGCAGGGGGCGGCTTTCAAGTCTCCCTGGTGCTGCCCGTGCCGCACCCGCCAGCTCATCCGGCGGCATGAGGCGCTGGCCGCTGGCCGCTGGCATAAGGCGGCACCCCTTCAGCCTGCCGTGCCCAGTCCGTTTTGGTGGCTGCCCAAATGCGGGGGGGGCGGGATCGTGCACTGCGCAGATTTCGCAGATCCGGGGGCTTTGCCAGCGCGGGCCTAGTCGGCATTGCGCGCCTCTTTCCTGCTGGCGAGCCATGCCCGGCGGGCCAGCGGCCCGGGCCAGCTCGCCAGGGCGATGCCCGCCAGCACGCAGGCGAGCGCGACGCCGTGCGGCCAGCCCGGCGTCTCCCCGAGGAACACGATGCCATAGGTGGCGGCCGCGATCGGCAGCACCGCCGTGAACACGCCCGCCATCTGCGCTGGCACGTGGCGCACGCCTTTCATCCACAGCCAGAATGAGAAGATGCTGGCCGACAGCGCGTACCAGAGCAGCATCCACCATATGCTCATCGGCACCGATGCCATGTCGAAACTCAGCAGCGGCATCAGGCCCAGCGGCAGCATCAGCAATCCACCGATCAGGTGGGTGTAGGCGCAGATCTCGATGGCGGCCAGGGTCTGCGCCAATCGCCGCGAGAGGATCACGTAGATCGACTCGCAGATCACCGCGCCCATGATCATCAGGTTGCCGAGCAGCGCATGCTCGCCGCCGCTGCCACCGGCGCCGCCGCCATGCTCCGTGCCACGCGCCACGTTCAGTACCGCGATGCCCGCCACCGCCAGCAATACCGAGAACACCGTACGCCGGGACAGCCGTTCGCGCAGGATCAGCCAGGAGAGCAGGGCCACCGTGGCCGGGATGGTGCTGGTGATCACGCCCGCCGCCATGGCGCTGGTCAGCCTCACGCCGCCCAGCATCAGCAGCGTGAACAGGAACGTTCCGAAGAAGGCTTGCAGGAAGAGATTGAGCCACTCGCCGCGCGACACCGCGCGCATGCGTGCCGGACGGTACCAAGGCGCCAGGCAGGCAATGGCGATGGCGAAGCGCAGCAGCGCGAACAGCAGGATCGGTACGTAGGCAACGATGGCTTTGCCCAGCCCGACATTGCTGCCGACAAGGGCCATTGCGGCAATCAGGAAGAGGGCGTGGATGGGCACGGGGTCTGGGGGGCGGCGCGGTTTGGCCGGGATCTGGCCAGGGTTTGGCGAGCACCGGCCGGTGCTCGCGGTGGCGTGTTGCGCTGAGCGTTTCTGCCAGCGAAGTTCCGCAATGCCGCAGCGCCGCGTTCGGGATAGGGCTCGGGGCATTATAGCTGTGCTAGCCTAATGGAGAAGACTGCACATCCCTACCCGCGAACCTGGTCGCGCGCCGTGCCCGACGGCTCTCCATGGTGCGTCGCATGGTGCGACGCAGCAAAAGGCGCGCGAGCGCCGGCACGCAAGCGGGTTGGGTTTGGCAGCGTCAGGTTTAAGTAAGCCGTCGAGCGTAAGTTCGCAGCCAGGCAGCCACGCAATATCAGGAGACAAGCAAATGTCCGCCATCGAGTCCGTGATGCAGGAGCATCGCATTTTCAATCCCCCGGAGTCGTTCGCCAAAGCCGCCGCGATCCCCAGCATGGAGGCTTACCAGGCCTTGTGCGCCGAAGCCGAGCGCGACTACGAGGGTTTCTGGGCACGCCACGCCCGCGAGCAGCTGCACTGGACCAAGCCCTTCACCAAGGTGCTGGACGAGAGCAATGCGCCGTTCTACAAGTGGTTCGAGGACGGTGAGCTCAATGCCTCCTATAACTGCCTGGACCGCAATCTGGACAATGGCAATGCCGAGAAGGTGGCCATCGTCTTCGAGGCGGATGACGCTACCGTCACCAAGGTCACCTACCGCCAGCTGCATGCCAAGGTCTGCCAGTTCGCCAACGGCCTCAAGGCGCTGGGCATCAGGAAGGGCGACCGCGTCGTCATCTACATGCCCATGTCCATCGAAGCCGTCGTGGCGATGCAGGCCTGCGCGCGCCTCGGCGCCACGCACTCGGTGGTGTTCGGCGGCTTCTCCGCCAAGTCGCTGCAAGAACGCCTGGTGGACGTGGGCGCGGTGGCACTGATCACCGCCGACGAGCAGATGCGCGGCGGCAAGGCGCTGCCGCTCAAGGCCATCGCCGACGAAGCGCTCACGCTGGGCGGCTGCGAAGCCGTGAAGAGCGTGATCGTGTACCGCCGCACCGGCGGCAAGGTCAGCTGGGCCGAAGGGCGCGACCGCTGGATGGACGATGTTGCCGCCGGCCAGCCGGAAACCTGTGAAGCCGAACCCGTCAGCGCCGAGCACCCGCTCTTCGTGCTCTACACGTCGGGCTCAACCGGCAAGCCCAAGGGCGTGCAGCACAGTACCGGCGGCTACCTGTTGTGGGCGCTGATGACGATGAAGTGGAGCTTCGACATCAAGCCCGACGACCTGTTCTGGTGCACCGCCGACATCGGCTGGGTCACCGGGCATACCTATATCGCCTACGGCCCGCTGGCCGCCGGCGCCACGCAGCTGATGTTCGAGGGCGTGCCTACGTATCCCAACGCCGGCCGTTTCTGGGACATGATCGCGCGCCACAAGGTCAGCATCTTCTACACCGCGCCCACGGCGATCCGCTCGCTGATCAAGGCGGCCGAGGCCGACGAGAAAATCCATCCCCGGCAATATGATTTGTCGAGCCTGCGCCTGCTGGGCACGGTGGGCGAGCCCATCAACCCCGAAGCCTGGATGTGGTACTACCGCAATATCGGCGGCGAGCGCTGCCCGGTGGTCGACACCTTCTGGCAGACCGAGACCGGCGGCCACATGATCACGCCGTTGCCGGGCGCCACGCCGCTGGTGCCGGGCTCGTGCACCTTGCCGCTGCCGGGCATCATCGCGGCCATCGTCGACGAGACGGGGCAGGACGTGCCGAACGGCAGCGGCGGCATCCTGGTGGTCAAGCGTCCGTGGCCTTCGATGATCCGCACCATCTGGGGCGACCCGGAGCGCTTCAAGAAGAGCTACTTCCCGGAAGAACTCGGCGGCAAGCTATACCTTGCCGGCGACGGCTCGATCCGCGACAAGGACACCGGCTACTTCACCATCATGGGCCGCATCGACGACGTGCTCAACGTCTCGGGCCACCGCATGGGCACGATGGAAATCGAGTCCGCGCTGGTGTCCAACCCGATGGTGGCGGAAGCCGCGGTGGTGGGCCGCCCGGACGACATGACCGGCGAGGCCATCTGCGCCTTCGTGGTGCTCAAGCGTTCCCGTCCGAACGAGGAAGAGGCCAAGCAGATCGCCGCGGAGCTGCGCAACTGGGTGGGCAAGGAGATCGGCCCGATCGCCAAGCCGAAGGACATCCGCTTCGGCGATAACCTGCCCAAGACGCGTTCCGGCAAGATCATGCGGCGCCTGTTGCGCTCGCTGGCCAAGAACGAAGAGATCACCCAGGACACGTCCACCCTGGAAAACCCCGCCATCCTGGATCAGTTGAAGCAGGCACAATAACGCGGTAACGCGGTCATCCGCCCCCTGCCGGCACGCCTTGCGCGTGACGGCAGGTTCCTTGCTCGCCCAACCCGCCTGCCCAATCACTGCTCCCATGCCTGACGAACAGTCGCGCTTTCGCCGACGGCTGCTGCTGTACTACGGCTTGTTCACGATAGGCCTGTTTGTCTTCATCGGCATGATGGGCCTGCTCGAGCATTCCAGCGGCGATGCCCTCTGGCTCGGCTACGTCTTTCTGTTCGTCACCATCGCCATCTATGCGTGCATCGGGCTGATCTGCCGCACCTCCGACCTCAATGAATACTATGTAGCCGGCCGGCGCGTGCCCGCGCTGTTCAATGGCATGGCGATCGCGGCCGACTGGATGAGCGCGGCATCCTTCATTGGCCTGGCCGGCATCCTGTTCGCCTCGGGCTACGAAGGCCTGGCCTACGTGATGGGCTGGACCGGCGGCTATTGCCTGGTCGCGTTCCTGCTCGCGCCCTACCTGCGCAAGTACGGTGGCTACACCATCCCCGATTTCCTCGCCGCACGCTATGGCAATGGCAAGCCCGGCGGCAACATGCCGGTGCGCGCAATCGCGGTGATGGCGGCTTCGCTATGTTCCTTCGTCTACCTGGTGGCGCAGATCCATCGTCACGCGCTTTATCGGCGTGGAGTTCGCCGTCGGCGTGTTCTTCGGCCTGGCCGGCATCCTGGTGTGCTCCTTCCTTGGCGGCATGCGCGCGGTGACCTGGACCCAGGTCGCGCAATACATCATGCTGATCGTGGCCTTCCTGGTTACGGTCAGCATGATCGCGTGGAAGCACCATCACGACCCGCTGCCGCAGCTGAGCTACGGCACGCTGCTGCAGCAGCTCGACACGCGCGAGCGCAGCATCGAGCGCGACCCGGCCGAGCAGGCCGTGCGCGAGTACTACCGCCAGCAGGCCATCCAGATGCAGGACCGCATCTCGCGGCTGCCGCACTCGTTCGACGAGGAGCGCAATGCGCTGTCCGCGCGCTTGCAGGAGCTGCGCTTGCGCAACGCACCGCTGCGCGAGATCAAGACGGTGGAGCGCGAACGGGTCGAGTTTCCGCGTGACATAGCGGCGGCGCAGCAGCAATGGAACCAGCGGCGCGAAGAAGCCCTCGCGCGCAGCCAGCCTTCCACGCCGTCGACCGAGCCTTATCCGTCGCCCTCGGAGGCGGAGCGCAAGACCAAGCGGCTGAACTTTGTGCTGCTGGTGTTCTGCCTGATGCTAGGCACCGCCAGCCTGCCGCACATCCTGACGCGGCTCTACACCACGCCGTCGGTCAAGGAGTCGCGCAACTCCGTGGCGTGGGCGGTGTTCTTCATCGCGCTGCTCTACGTCTCCGCGCCCGCACTTGCGGCGCTGGTCAAGTACGAGTTCTTCCAGCACCTGGTCGGCACACCGTACGCGGAACTGCCGCAGTGGGTGGTGCAATGGCGCAAGGTTGACCCGCCGGTGTTCGGCATTCGCGATGTCAATGGTGACGGCATCGTGCAATGGGCGGAGATCCTCATCCAGCCCGACATGATCGTGCTGGCCGCGCCGGAAATCGCCGGCTTGCCCTATGTGGTCTCGGGGCTGGTTGCCGCCGGCGCATTGGCCGCGGCGCTGTCCACCGCCGACGGCCTGCTGCTCACCATTGCCAACGCGCTGTCGCACGACGTTTTCTATCACATGGTCGACCGCACCGCGAGTCACCAGCGGCGCGTCACCACCGCCAAGATCGTGCTGCTGGGCGTGGCGCTGTTTGCCTCTTACGTCACCTCGCTGCGTCCCGGCAATATCCTCTTCCTGGTCGGCGCGGCGTTCTCGCTGGCTGCGTCCAGTTTCTTCCCGGTGCTGGTGCTGGCGATCTTCTGGCGCCGCACCACGGCGGCGGGCGCAGTGGCCGGCATGGTGGCCGGGCTCGGGGTGGCGGTCTACTATATCTTCGTCAACTACCCGTTCTTTACCCGCATGACCGGCATTTTCGGCAATCGCTGGTTCGGCGTGGACCCGATCGCCTCCGGTGCGTTCGGCGTGCCCGCGGGCTTCGCTGTGGCCATCCTGGTCAGCCTGCTGACGCCGCGCAACGCACCGGTGATTGACCGTCTCGTAACCTACTTGCGACGCGGATAGGGCCTTCGGTCACGAAACACTAGATTTGCGAAACAACACTCTGATATACTCGCGGACTTGCTGGAGAGATGGATGAGTGGTTTAAGTCGCACGCCTGGAAAGCGTGTATAGGTTAATACCTATCCGGGGTTCGAATCCCCGTCTCTCCGCCAGAACAACGGAAAAAGCCCTTGATATTCAAGGGCTTTTTCTATTTCCGGGTCAGGGGCGCTATTTCAGGTCAGGGGCGCTATTTCCGGTTCAGGGGCAGCGCACACTGGGCACTGGCAGGGGCGGACTCGGCACGCATAAAAAAAGCACCTGTAACAGGTGCTTTTTTATTTCCCGCGGTTGAGAGGGGGAGGGGACCGAACCGGGTCGGCAAACTCATTGGGATCCGGTTCGGACTTGCAAGCCTAATCGGCTTGCTCGATCTCACTGCCATCTTGGCCAGAGGATCATCTGCCACTTACCTTCGCTTTGCTACTGCGTGTCTCAGTCGGCAGGACTCCAGTATAGGTCAGCAGAAGTTGGGGTCAACCTGAGTTTAAGGACGGGATGTCGGGGGCTCTCATGGACGGCTTTTGCCGGCGGGCCATTGCGCTTGTGAGTCCCGCTGCACACGGCACGCCCGCGAGTATTCCCCATGCCGTCGCGGCAAAGGCGCCATGCTACGATCGATAAACAATCGGGATGAGACACTCAGTGAGCCAAGACATTGCAGCGCGCTTCAACGCGGAGTTGGCCCCGCGGATTGCCGAAACCATCGCGGCGTTGTTCAAGCGCCGTATCCGTGTCGAGGTGGTGCCGGACGAGAGGGCTGGCCGCGCTGCGCGCGTCCACCTTTCCGGCGAGCCCCTGGATGAGCCGCGGCGGTTCGCGCAGCAGTTGAACGTCTACCTGTCATGGGACGGCCTTGAGGTTGAGGCGCTGTTCGCTGCCGGTGGCGCGGAAAAATTCGAGCACTATCTAGCTGCCCTTCCGGGCAAGATGCGCGCCTGGCAAACGCCCCGGCAAATCGATTTCGGGACCCGTTCGCAGGCGGATCCCACCGTGCTGCTCGGTGGGCTGGATTTCGAGCATTGAACGGTCGTCACCGCATGCCCAGCAGCCTCTCCACGTTTCGCGCCAGATCGAGCAGCCCCGGTGTGACTTCGCGCTCGCGCGTGGCGAATGGCCTGGCCTGTGCCGATACCCCGCAGTTGAAGATCAGCCATTGCGAATCCACTGGCCGGAACAGCGGCACGGCAAAGGCATAGACATCGCTGCGCCATTCGCCGCGATTCACGCAGTAGCCCTTGGCTTCGAAATCCAGCCGCAGCCGGGACAATTGCGGCTGGAAGCGCAGGAAGGCATCCGGGTCTTGCAGGCGCAGGCGATTGAGCACGCTTTCGCGCTCTTCGGCGGGCGCCTTGCATAGCCAGGCCTTGCCGATGGCGGTGGTGAGCATGGGCAGCGCGGCGCCGATATCCGGCGTGACGACCAGGCTGTCGGTGGAGCGGGCGGTTTCCACATAGATCATCTGCGTGCGGTCGCGCATGCCTAGCGACACCGCGCCACCGATGCGATCGGCAAGTTCTTTCATCAGCGGCCGCGCGATCTGCCGAATATGCATGCTGGCCAGCAGCGGGTAGCCGAGCGAGAGCACGGGCGCGCCGAGCCGGTACTTTGCCTGCGCGGCGTCGCGGCGCAGATAGCCAAGCACGGTCAGCGTGTGCGTGAGCCTGGCCACGGCCGGCCTGGACTGGCCGGTGCGCTGCGCGAACTCCTTGTTGCCGAGCAGGGACTCGCCCGGACGGTAGGCCAGCAGGATGTCGATGCCATGCGCGAGCGTGGTGGCGAACTGGCGATCGCCGGTATCGGGTTCGTCGGCCACGGGCGTGCCGCGCGGCGTGACTTGCGAGGCGTCGCATGTCATCCTGGCGCTCGGCGCCCCGCAATTGAAGACCAGTATCTCGCCATCGATCTCGGCGCGCATCGGCACGGCTACGGCATGCACGTCGCGCTGCCATTCCCCGCGCGACAGGCAGAAACCGAGCGTGGCGAAATCGCGCGCCGCGGCATCCAGCGCGGCGGCGTGCGCCTGCCATTGCTCGGCATCGCTGGCGCGCAGCGCTGCCAGTACCGGCTCGCGCTCGCCGGGAGAGGCCTGGCAGAGCCAGGCGCGTCCGATGGCGGTGGGGAGCATGGGCAGCGAGGCGCCGATATCGGGCCGGAAGGCGATGGCGTCGTGTCCGCGGCTGGTTTCCACGTAGACCATTTGCAGCCGGTCGCGCAGGCCCAGCGAACCG